>JADJEE010000002.1:1200000-1800000 GCA_016709225.1 Deltaproteobacteria bacterium
CTGGTCGAGCAGGAAGTCGCCGCCGGCCGTCGCCTGCATGCGATCCGCCGCTGGCGCGAGCTCTCGGGCGGCAGCCTCCACGCCGCGGTGCAGGCCGTCGACCAGTTCACCGCCACCGGGGTCTGGCCGGCGATCACCGAGCGCGTCCACGCGGTCGCATCACCGTCGGCCTACGGCACCATCGACCCCCGCTTCGACGAGGCACCACCGCCGGCCGTTGTCGGACACTCGGCGGTGGTGCGGCTGTTGGCCAAGCGCACCGGCGTGCCCGAGCTCTTGTTGGTGCCGCAGCGACCGCTCGCGGTCGACACCGTGCGCACGAGCTTCGCCGAGCAGGTGCTCGGACAATCGACCGCGGTCGATGCTGTGACCGACATCGTGCTGCGGATGCGCACGCAGCTCGACGACCGCGCGCGCCCCTACGGCGTGCTGCTGCTCTCCGGCCCCACCGGCACCGGCAAGACCGAGCTCGCCAAGTGCGTGGCGGAGTACCTCTATGGTGATCCCAAGCGGTTGATCCGACTCGACATGAGCGAGTACGGCGGCGCCGATGCGGTCGCGCGGCTGGTCGGCGACCGCGCGCGCCCCGAGGGCGTGCTCACCCAGGCCGTGCGCGCGCAGCCGTTCTGCGTGGTCCTGCTCGACGAGATCGACAAGGCCGATCCCGCGATCCTGGGCCTGATGCTGCAGGTCTTCGACGACGGCCGCCTCACCGACGCGGCCGGCCAGGTGGTCGACTTCAGCCACGCGGTGGTGCTGCTCACCTCGAACCTCGGCGCGACCACCGAGCGCGCGATCGGCCTCGGCGAGCGGCCCGAGCACGCGCGACGCGAGCTCGTGCGGGCGGTGCAGGACTTCTTCGCGCCGGAGCTGTTCAACCGCATCGACCGCGTGGTGCCGTTCGATCCGTTGTCGGTCGAGGGCGCCACTCGCATCGCGCACCGGGAGCTGCAGCAGCTGCTGACCCGCGACGGCTTGGTCGAGCGCAACGTGTTCGTGCGCTTCACGCCGGCGGTGATCGACTTCGTGGTCGCGCGGGGCTTCGCCGCCCGCGACGGTGCCCGCTCGCTCAAGCGCTGGCTCGAAGATCACGTCGGCGCGTGGTTGGCCGACGAGATCGCCGGCGGCCCGCTGGCGGCGATGCGTGTGTTCTGGCTGTACGTGCGCGACGGCCAACTCGCGCTCCACGGCGAGCACCTGATCGAGGCCACCTGGCGGGCCGACCCCGGCGCGATGCAGCTGCTGCTCGACCGCAACGCACGACAGCTCCGACGCGGACTCGCCGACGCACTGACGAGCGTCGAGACGGTGCTCGACAGCCCTGCGCTCGTGCGGCTGGGCGCGACCATGAGCGAGCAAGTCTCGCGCTCCGCCGCCGGCGACACCGCGGCCGGGCAGACCGCCTACAGCCTCGACCGTCTGCGTGGCGAGCTGCTCGAGCTGCGTGATCGCCTGCGCGTGCAGGCGGACTACGACCCCCTGCTCGCCGATGACACCCGCCAGGCCGAGGTGCACGGCGAGCTGGTCGAGGCCGAGCGCTTCGGCTGGGCCCGCCGCGCCGTCGCCAATGACGACGAGATCGTCCTGCGCGCACTCGACCCCCGCGGGCAGGTGCCCGCGCTGCCGCTGCGCACGCGCCCGCAGGTGCTCGACCTGCTCGATCGACTGCGACTGCTCGAGGTCGCGATCGCCCACGCCGACGATCCCGACGAACACGCGGTGCTGCTCGAGCTCACGCGCGTCAGCCGTACGCGCCCCGAGGGTCGCTTCGCACGGCCACGCGCGGGACTGCTGGAGTGGCTGGCCGAGGCGTACGCGGGGGCCCGCGTCGACGTCGACGAGCGCGTGGCGGCCTTCGGCGACACCATCGTGCGCTTCGACGACGAGCTCCCCGACGCGATGCGCGGCACCTGCGAGCAGATCGTCCTGCGCATCACCGGCCCCGGCGTGCGCACGCGGTTCCTCGCCGAACATGGCTGCCACGTGCGTCACGCACTGTCGGGCGCCACCGAGATCGTGCGTGTGCACGTGCGCCCGTGTGCCGGCGTCGACGCGGCGTCGTTCGCCCGTCAGGTGGTGCTGCGACGGCAGCAGTTCGCGGCTGCGCTCGAGCACGGCAGCGCGGCGCAACGGCCGGAGAACCCCGACGCGGTGCCGCCGATCGTGCGCGAGTACCACTTCGATCCCGCACCGAGCGGCGCGCCGGCGCCGATCACCGTCGAGGATCACCCGCTCGGTCACGTGCTGCGCCTGCACGTCGCGCGGCTCGCCGACGTGCTGCCGACGCTGTGGATGCTGCGGCCCGACCCGCAAGGCGGCGAGGGGGACACCGCGCCATGACCCGCCCGAGCTATCGCGTGCACATTGCAACCCACCACGACGGTCGTCGGACCGCACGGCTGCTGCCCACGCGCCCGCCCGAGCTGCGACCGCCGACCGCCTACGGCGACGACGACGAGCAGGTGCTCGCGCAGCTGGCGTTGGCGGTGGCCGAGCAGCCGGGACTGGCCGACGACTTCGCGTGGCACGAACCGCTGACCCTGCGCCGCGCGAGCATCACCGTGCACCCGCAGTCGATCATCGGCAAGCGTGCGGTGATCGGCGCGCGCCAGCTGCCGATCCGCATCGGGTACGCGTGGGCACCGCTGGGCAAGGGCGGCTTCAAGGTGTTGGTGCCCGCGCTGTCGTGGCTGTTCGTGGTCGAGACCCTCGAGCTCGCGCCCGAAATCGTGCGCCACGCGGTCGCCACGGCGCTGCTCGGCCAGCAGGCCGCGCGCATCTACGGCCTCCACGACGTCACCGACGAGCGCGTGATCGAGTGGGTGCCGCCCGCCAACGCGCGCGTGGCCCCGGCCCCCGAGCGTGACCAACGCGAGGTCGCGCCGGTGTTGGCCGCCATCGCGCAAGACTGGGTCGAGCGCGAGCGGCGACGGCCCGGTCGACGGCTGGTGGGCCAGTTCGACTTCAGCGCCCAGCTACCGCTGTTGCTGCGCGAGCAGCCACGCTCGCTGCTGCTGGTGGGGCCCGCCGGCTGCGGCAAGACCACGTGGGTGCGGGCGCTCGCACGCATGCTCGGCAAGCGCGACAGCGAGGACCCACCGCCGCGGCTGTGGGCGACCTCCGCCGATCGCATCGTCGCGGGCATGGTCTACCTCGGCATGTGGGAGCAGCGTTGCCTCGAGCTGGTCGCGGCGCTGTCCGGCACCGGCGACCTGCTCTACTTCGATCGACTCGCGCCGGTGCTCGCCGCGCAGACCGGGCGCTCGTCGATCGCCGACCTGCTGCAGCCCGCGCTACAGACCGGCGCGATCGCGGTGATCTCCGAGTGCACGCCGGACGAGCTCGAGCGGCTGGCCCAGCGCGCACCGTCGTTGTTGTCGCTGTTCCACTTGGTGCCGCTCGAGCCCCCGCCGGCGGCGGCCATGGTGGGTCTGCTGGCGACGTGGTTCGCGCGTGAGCGCGCCGACATCACCATCGACGGCCCCGGCTGGCGGCGACTGGTACAGCACCTCGAGTTCTTCCAGCGGGATCTCGCATTCCCGGGCAAGGGCTTTCGCACGCTCGACGCGCTCGCCAAGCTGCACACCGACGAACACGGCGGACACGTCGAATTGGGCGCCGAACAGGTCAGCACCTCGTTCGCACAGATCACCGGCTTGCCGCTCGAGATCATCTCGGACACCCGCCGCGCCGATCGGTCGCACATCGCAGCGCGGCTCCGCGAGGGCGTCATCGGCCAGGACGAGGCCTGCTCGGTCGCCGCCCGCGTGCTCACGCGGCTCAAGGCCGGACTCAACGACCCCGCACGCCCGATCGGCAGTCTGTTCTTCGTCGGGCCCACGGGCGTCGGCAAGACCGAGCTCGCCAAGCAGCTCGCGCGCTACATGTTCGGCAAGGCCGAGGCGCTGGTGCGGATCGACATGAGCGAGTACATGCTGCCCGGCGCTGCGCAGCGCCTGCTCGCATGTGGCCGCGGCGTGCGGAGCCTGGTCGAGCGCGTCCGCGAGCGGCCACTCTCGTTGGTGCTGCTCGACGAGATCGAGAAGGCCCACCCCGAGGTCTTCGACCTGCTGCTCGGCATGCTCGGCGAGGGTCGCCTGACGGACGCCGATGGGCGCCTGGTCGACTTCCGCATGACCATCTGCGTGATGACCAGCAACATCGGCGTGCAGGCCCAGGCCGCGGCCGGCTTCGGCGACGCCGGCGACGGGGCCAACGACCTGCTGCGTGCGGTTCGGGGCCACTTCCGGCCGGAGTTCTTCAATCGCATCGATCACGTGATTCCGTTTGGGTCGCTGTCGCCCGAGCACATTCGCCGCATCGTCGAGCTCGAGCTGGCCCAGGTCGCGCAACGCACCGGGCTCGTGCGTCGCCGCCTGCGCCTGCGCGTCGAACCCGACGCGCGCGCGTGGCTGGCCGAGCGCGGCTGGCACCCCACCAAGGGCGCACGCCCGCTCAAGCGCGTGATCGAAGAGCGCCTGGTGGCACCGGTCGCCGCGTTGCTCGCCGAGCAGCCGCGGCTGCAGGACTGCGAGCTGGTGGTGTGCACCGCCGGGGTGCCGGTCGCGGCCCGAGCGGGTCGCGTGGTGCTGGTGATCGACGATGCGCGCCCGGCTTGACAGCCGACGCGCGCGACCGCGAGCCTAGGGGCCCTGGTGTCCGAGCCTGCGCCCCGCCCCTGGCTGCCTTTGTTCGTCGTCACGCTGCTCGGCGTGGCGGACGGCCTGTACCTGACGCTGGTGCACCTCGACTACGAGGTCGGTCGCGCGGGGCTCGCGAGCGCGTGCCACCAGTTCTCGTCGACCGGCTGCAGCGTCACCGCGGGTCGCTTCGGCGATCTCGTCGGCATCCCGGTCGCGACGCTGGGCATGGCAGGCGCGCTCGCGATCACCGTGCTCACCACACTCGCATGGCACCGCCGCGATCGCTGGGAGGATCCCTACCGCGCGGGCATCGTGGTGCTCGCCAGCATCGCCTTGGTCGTGTCGCTCACGATGGGTGTGTTCTCGGTGATGGAGGGCGCGTGGTGTCCGTTCTGCGTGGCCTGGTACGGCATCAACGCCGTGCAGCTGTGGCTGGCGCTGCGCGTGCGCGATCGTGCACTCGCGTGGCGTGACGTGCTCGACGACGCGCTCGGTCTGCCGTCGGCCGTGGCCGCGGGGGTCTTCGCGCTGACCGTGGTCGGCACCATGACCTGGTACGGCCGCGAGCGCGCGGCGCTCGAAGAGGAGCGCGACGCCGCGATCATCCCGGCGCTGGTGGCCGAGCTGCGACAGAGCCCGCCGGTGGAGGTCGGAGTCCCCGATGCGCCCCGTCGTGGACCGGCGGATGCCGAGGTCGTGCTGGTCGAGTTCGGCGACTTCCAGTGCCCGCACTGCCGCAAGCTGTTCCTCGGCATCGAGGAGTACCTGGCCACGACCGGGCGACGCGTGGCGGTCGAGTTCGCCCACTTCCCGCTCGACAAGAGCTGCAACCCGCGGGTCGACACGCGCCACGAGCACGCCTGCGCCGCGGCGGTCGCCGGCGAGTGTGCGCGTCGGCAAGACCGGTTCTGGGAGCTCGCAGCGGTGCTCTTCGAACACCAAGACGACCTCGAGCGCGAGCAGCTGCGAGGCTACGCCGGTGAGGTCGGCCTCGATGTCGCCGCCTTCGATCGATGCATGGTCGATCCCACGGCCACCGACAAGGTCACGCTCGACGCCGAGCTGGGCATGGCCTACGGCATCACCGGCACGCCGACCTTCTTCATCAACGGCTACAAGTGGACCGGCGCGATGCCACCGCAGGTGCTCGCGGGCGTCATCGAGGGCCTGCTCGCGCCACCCACCGCTCAATCGGCGCAGTAGTCGAGCGTGCGCAGCGGCTCGCTCGCGGCGGTGTCGAGTCCCGGCGGCGGCACCTCGACGAAGCACGTGCGCAGCTGGTCACCGTCGAAGCTGGCACGGAGGTATCCGTAGCGTGGCACGCCGACCCCCTGATAGGCGCCACCGGTGCCCACCACCACTTCGTGCAGCGACGTGCCGGCAACCTCGACGTGGGGGAAGTCGTGCAGCGCGTGGGCGTGGCCGGCGATCACCAGGTCGACGCCCGCGAGCGCGAACTCGGCGAGGGTCTGCGCGGCGAGATCCTCCCGTGACCAGCCGGCGCCGGTGACCCCCGCGTAGGGCGGATGGTGCATCACCGCCACCAGGTGCCGCGCATCGCCGCGATCGAGCAGCTCGGGCAGACGCGCCTGCACCGAGCGGGCGATCGCGCCGCTGCCGGTGTCGAGCATCGCGACGTGCACGTCGCAGACCGTGAACGCGTAGTTCCCGGGGCCGAATCGCCGGTTGTAGAGCGGATGCAGCGGCCGATACACGTCGTGGTTGCCGGGCACCACCGCGGTCGGGAACGGCAGGCGCGCGAGGATCTCGGCCACGGTCTCGAACTCGTCCTCGCGCGAGTTCTCGGCCAGATCACCGGCCACCACCAACGCGACCAGCGGCTCGCCAGCGGCCTGCGCCTCGCGATGCTCCTCGCGCAGACGATCGACGATGCGCTCGAACTGTAGCGGGTTGGTCTGGATGTCGGCGGTGAATGCCACGCGGAAGCGCGACGGACAGCTGCGGCTGCCGCGGATCCACACCGGCGCGTCGTCGTCGAACGTGACGTCGAGCTCGCGCCGCGTGCTACCGGGCACCGCCGACACCTCGGTCGCGCCGACCATCACGGTGGCGGTGGGATCGACGTTGTCGAGCACGACATGCAGCGCCGTGGTCGCCGCGTCGGTGCGCTCGAACGAGAGCGCGAAGGCGCCGGGCGTGGCCACGCGGGCGTGCACCGCCCGCGGATCGAGCTCGCGCAGCAGGCCGGTCGCGCTCCACGATGCGGTGCTCGACACCTGCGGCTCCTGGAAGCGCACCTCGACGTCGCCCGCGGTGTGCAGACGCGCGAGGTCGTTCTCGGCGATCACGCGGCACTCGGGGTTGCCGTACTCCGGCGAGCTGCACTCGGGCTGCACGCAGCCGAGCTCGAGTCGGGCGCACAGCAGGACCAACGGCGGCCAGAGCCGCCATGACGGGGGTTTCATCGACGGCCTCCGGAGTTGCGGCGACCGGCGCCGAGCAGCGGCGGCAACACGGTGCCGGCGTTGAAGGTGAGCGCGACGCCGTTGCCGACGATGGCCCCCACGCCGCCTTGGAACGCGTAGCGCGAGCCGACCGGCCGCACGCGCACGGTGAAGTCGACGTGCACCGCACCGAGGAAGCCGATGACGGGGCCGAAGTTGATGCCGCGCCCGTCGAACCGAGTGTGCCGATAGCCGAGGCTCACCAGCCCCGATACCCCCGCGCGGCGCGAGCGACCGTCGCGACGCGGGCGTTCGGTGAACGGCACGTCGAGGTCGTACCAGGCCTCGGCGTACAACGGCGCCAGCTGGGCGCGGCCGCGCTGCAGCGTGCGTGCCCCCGGCGCGGCGCTCGAGACGATGTCGAAGCGCGGGCCGGCCATGAACGTGAACCGCTGCCGCGGCGACAGGTGCCAGCGCGCACCGACCAGCAGCGGCAGCAACATCGTGCGCTCCACCGGCGTCACCGCCCCGTCACCGAGCGACAGCCAGTCACGGCGGTACGCCACCTCGGGCCGCCATCGCAGCTCCGCGGGGCCCAGGTGCGCCGAGCGACGCACCGCCGGGTACGGCAGCGCGACCGCGAGATCGATCGCGAGGTTCATCGCGAGCCGCCGCTGCTCGAGCGTGACCGGCCGCGCGCCTCCCTGTGCGAGCTGCGGCCGCGGGTCGACCTGCCGCTCCGCCCCCAGCCAACCGCCGAGCTCGCCCAGCAAGCGCATGCGACTGCTGCCGTCGCGGAACCACCATGTCGGCGCGACGCGCAGCGACATCGTGGGTGGGCGCCGCTCGTCCTGCACGCTGTTGCTGCTCGTCACGAGCCCGATGCCGAGGCTCTCGCGGCGCACGCGATCGTCGAGCTTCGGACCGTCGCCGATCGTGCGGCCCGCGAGGACCCCGAGCAGCGCGCCCGCACCGGCGACTGCACCGGTCCCGACCAGGGCGACGGCGGGATCGCCCTTGGCGAGGCGGTCACCGAGGACGAACAGCACCGTCGCCGCGGTGGCCCCCGCGAGCGCACCGAGGGACAACAGCAGCACCCGCGCAGCGCCGGGGCGCGTGCACGTCGGCTCGCCGGGTTCGCAGCACAGCGCCCGCACACGATCGCACCCGGGCGGGCGCGGCTCGGCCGCGCTCGAGCGCTGCACC
The DNA here is from genome assembly GCA_016709225.1 of Deltaproteobacteria bacterium. Lineage (NCBI taxonomy): Bacteria > Pseudomonadati > Myxococcota > Myxococcia > Deltaproteobacteria bacterium. The sequence goes on from JADJEE010000002.1 coordinate 1,208,255, forward strand.
GCGCCGCCACGACGCGGCCGGTCCCGGCCATGCGCGGGCATGACCAGGCCGAGCGCCAGAATCGGCACCAGCCCGGCGGCGGCGCCGGCCTTCACGGATCGACCCACGCGTCACGCAGGTACCACGGACCCACGGAACGCCAGCAATAACCGGCGCACGCAGGTCCCGTGATGGCGCTTGTCACATTGCCCGGAAGCCCGCAAAATTCCCGCGACGGGCAGCTGGGCCCGCTTGGGTGATGAACATGGATGGCTTTCGTTCGATGTGGTCCTTGGGTGCGCTCGTGCCCGCGGTTTGGATGTTGGCGTGTTCGACCGTGCCCGACGAAGACGCGGTCTTCGCCGCGCGACGCGAGCAACTGGGCGCCCTGGCCGCGAGCCAGTGCGAGGCCGCGAGCGACTGTGCCTGCGAGCTGACGGCCGCGCAGGGCGGGTGCACGTCGCAGCTCGAGGATACTTGGCTCGCGCGTCTGCGCGCCGGCGGCGATCTCGGACTCACGTGGGATGCGGCGTGCGTCGAGACCATCGCCGCCCAACTCGAGGACGCGGGCTGTTCGTGGCCGGCGGCCGGGACCGCGAACCCGTGTCGCGACTTCTGCCAGGTCTTCCACGGCGACCGCGCCGAGGGCGAGAGCTGCGATGGACACGATGCGCTGGTGAGCAGCTGCGCGCAGGGGCTGCTCTGCGACGCAGGCCGCTGCGTCGCGCCCTGCGCGGCGCTCAGCGGTCTACCCGAGGGCGCGCGCTGCTTCGACACCGACGCCGGCACCTCGCTCGATCGCTGCGCCGAGGGGCTGCGGTGCCTGTTTCCCGCCGGTCGCTGCGCCCAGGCGCCAGCGGCGGGCTCGGCCTGTCTCGAGGGCCAGTGCGACGATGACAGCTACTGCGACTGGAACACCGAAGTGTGTCGCTCGCTGCCGGGTCTCGGCGAGAACTGCGACTTCGCGCAGTGCCGCGAGGGGCTCGCCTGCGCGTGGAACGACGTCGACTTCACCAGCCGCTGTGTGATGGCGGCGGGCGAAGGTGAGTCGTGCAGCAACACGTCGTGCGTGCAGGGTCTGTCGTGCAGCGGCGCCACGCAGACCTGCACGGCCCCGGGCGGCGAAGGCGACCCCTGCGACGTCGGCTGTCACGAGGGCCTGGCCTGCAACTACGACTCGTACATCTGCGAGCGACCGCCGCCGGTCGGCGCGCCGTGCCCCTCGGGCGAGTGCGCGGTCGGGGCCTGGTGCGACTTCACCGACACGTTCGACGGCGTGTGCCGTGCGGGCGCAGCGCTCGGGGAGGCCTGCATGGGCCACCGCGAGTGCGCGAGCGGCTACTGCCCGGCGGGCTACTGCGATCGTCTGCCCGAGCTCGGCGAGTCGTGCCGCGAGACCCTCGCGTGCGGCGTCGGCACGTCCTGCGACGGCGACGTGTGCCGCGCAAGCGTCACGCGCGGGCCCGCGGTCTGCGTCTACGAGGGCTGGTGACGCACGCGCCCACGTGTCGCAGCGAGCCACGTGCGCGGCCGTGCGCCGATTCCCGATCAGCTTTGCTCCAAACCACGTCAAAATGCCGTGGTACTGCTTGCAGTCGAAGAGGTTGCCATGCGCATTTTCACAGGGGTTCGTCCGGTTGCGAAGTTGGGCTTGTGGTCGTGGATGTGTGGGGCGGTGCTCAGCGCCGGCTGCATCATCACGACCGGTGGCTCGAACGATGACACCGGCGGCACCGAGACCGCGAGCGACACGCAGACCACCAACCCCCTCACGACCTCGGACGCCAGCGGACAGATGACCTCGGCCGACAGCGGTGACGACACCGCGGGGTCGACCACGGATGGGCCGATCGGGGAGTGCAGCAGCAACATCATCGTCGACGGCGGCTTCGAAGGCGGAACCCCGAGTGCCACGTGGACGGAGTCCTCGACCAACTTCAACACGCCGATCTGCGACGCCACGTGCACCGAGGACCCGGGCGCCGGCCCCTATGCGGGTGACTGGTACGCCTGGTACGGCGGCTCGGACGGCGCACTCGAGGAGGCCGCCGTCAGCCAGTCGGTCACCATCGATGGCGAGACCGCATACCTCTCGTTCCGCTTCTCGATCAACGACTCCGGTGGCACCGGCGGCGACGTGTTCGTGGCGCAGATCGACGACACCGTGGTGTTCATGGTGACCGACCTCGACACCGGCTTCGAGGGCTACACGCCGGTCTCGCTCGACGTCAGCGACTTCGCCGACGGCATGGAACACACCGTCACGTTCAGCGCGGCGATCACCGGCGACGGCCTGACCAACTTCTTCCTCGACCAGATCGAGCTGGTCGGCTGCACCACCGGCAGCGACTCGTCGGGCTCGGGTCTCGACAGCAGCGGCGGTTCGAGCGGCGACTCGGGCAGCGGCACCACCGACGGCAGCAGCAGCAGCGACGGCGGCAGCAGCAGCAGCGGCGGCTCGAGTGGCGGCAGCGGCAGCGGCTCGTCGTCGGGGACGATGTAGTCGGCGCCGCGGCACCGCACGGGGCGTGGCCTCGCGCACGCCGGCGTGCCGGCCAAAAGCCTCGGTCGCCCGCTCGCGCGGCGGTCCACTTGTGGATCGCCGCGCGGCTTGTCGGGCATACTTGCCAACGTGCCGTCGTACCGATTCGTCTGGCTGCTGCCGCCCATGCTGGGCCTCGCGTGCACGGTCGACACCGAAGATGGCGCGACCTCGCTGGGCGACCCCACCTACGCCGGGACCACGGTTTCGACCACCGCGAGCTCCACCACCGCGAGCTCCACCACCGCGAGCTCCACCACCGCGAGCTCGATGGGCGACGGTGCTTCGTCCTCCGAGGGCGACCCCTCGGCCACCGGCAGCGACGGTACCGAGAGCTCCGGCGGCGTCGATCCATCGACGACCGGCGCCGACGGGCAGCCCACCGACGGCGCCTACTCGGCATGCGAAGACGTGACCGATTGCTTCGGACTGGTCTACTGCGCGGTGCCGCAGGCCGGGCTCGGGTTCTGCACCGACGCCTGCGAGATCCCCGGTGACTGCGCGCCGTCGCCCGGTGGCACCGCCCAGCCCGCGTGCGTGACCGCCACCGTGAACGCCGCCGAGCACCAGGTGTGCGCGCTCGACTGTAGCGGCGGCAAGACCTGCCCCGGCGGCATGGAGTGCGTGATGCTCGACAGCTCGATGGTCTGCGCCTGACCGATCGGTGGCACGAGTGGGGCGCTAGTTCGCCGGCGCGCCGGCGGCGATCCAATCGCGTACCTTCGCGACGAGCTCGGGCCGCGCGAGCGTGAGCGAGTTGTACGGCATGTGTGCGACCGTGTTGCCGTCGTCGTCGGTGGGCTCGCACTGCGACAGCAGGCGGAACAGATAGCTGCCCTCGGGATCGCCGGGGGCCACCAGAGGCAGCGCCGTCTTGGCCTGCACCGCGTGATCGAGCAGCGTCGTGTGCAGATCGGCCGCGCGCAGGTCGAGCCCGGCGGCGGCCGCCGCACCGCCGTGGCACGACGAGAACACGCAGCTCGACTCGAACAGCGTCGCCGACACGCTCGTCAGGGTGGCGGGCTCGTGCGCGACGGTGTCGGCGGGCAGATCGACGCACACCGGCGCGGGCGGCAGGTCGGCATCGCCGGGGGACGACGGCGGCACGTACAGCGGCGCGGCGATCTCCTCGGCCGTGGGCATTGCCTGCGAGGTGTTCTTGGGCAGGCCGATCGCCGCGCACGCGCCTTGGTTCATCACCACGCCGTCCTGCTCACCGACGATCTCGCCGGACTGCACGGAGGCGTCCATCAGCACCGCCGAGTCGGCCAGCCCCAACATCACGCACATCTCCTGGTCGCCGATGCCCCAGCCGATGTCCTTGTCGCGCCAGTTGTCGTAGCCGCAGGTGAAGCGAAAGCCCTGCGCGCCGGTGAGATCGATGGGCGGGTCGAAGCTCTTGCCGTTGCTGCTGGCGTCGAAGCCATCGAGCTGGAACACCTGCTCGCCGTCCCGCGGCCCGCCGATGATGGACAGGTCGAAGTAGTCGCCGAGGTAGTGGTAGTGCGGCGTGACGTAGTAGAGCTTCAGGTCGAGCGGCATGCCGACCTGGTCCTGGTAGAGCGCCGAGAAGTCGCAGTCGCCGCCGAAGCGGGCCTGGCGACCGGCGGGGATGTCGAGATCGTAGTAGGTCAGGCGAAACGGCGCCGCGACCACGCGCACGTCCTTGGGGTGCACGAGCTCGAAGGTCATCCGCAGCTCGGTGCTGTACGGCGCATCCGCGAGGTTGAGGAAGTGCCCACCGGCGACGACCTTGTGATGCGGCGGGATCTTGACGACGACCCCGTCGGGCAGCCGCTGCTCGTCGACCCGCGACTGCGTCGACTGGGCGAACAGCACCGTGCCCGAGACCGCTGCCTCGATCTCGGCGAACCCGCGCGACTGACACTCGAAGTAGCCGTCCTCGCCGGGGAAGCTGTCCTCGGGTACCACGAACCAGTTCGAGTGGTGCGAACCGCCATCGTTGGTGAGCCGCACGGTCTGCACATAGAGCGGCTGCTCGTTGCCGATGGTCCATTGCAGACACGGCTGGGTCTCCTCGTGCGGCGCCAGCTCGAGCACGCCGAAGCTGTGGACCACCTCGTTCTCGGCGTGGCCGTGCGCGCCGTCGTCCGAGCTCGATGCGCCGGTGTCGGTGCTCGCCGCCGCGCCGCAGCCGGCCGCCAAGCCCACGCCGAGCGACAGCAACGAACGTCGTACACGGCGGTTCAGAGGCACGCGGAAGAGACGCTGCATGTCGCTCGGCATGATAGCGCCTCGCGCCCGGCAGCGCGCTGGCGACGGCGGTGACGACGATGCGATTTGCCAATCGCCGGGCGCAACGGGCATCGTGGCGTGGATGCAGGTGCACACGTGGTCGGTGTCGGTGCGGCGTCTCCCTGGTGCGCATGCGCTCGGCGGTCTCGTCGCCGCCGCGATCGCCTGCGGGGGCACCACCGCGAGCGACCCGAGCGGTCCGGCATCGACCACGACCGCGGCCACCAACACCGGCACTGCGACCGCCGGCAGTGGCGACGCCTCGAGCGGCGGCGTCGACAGCTCGGGCTCCGGCGGCGAGCTGCCACCGCCCTCGCGCTGGATGGTCACCGCCGACTTCCTCGCCGGCACGCTCACGCGGATCGACTACGACGCGGTCGCGGCCGGTGCCCGCGAGCCCGCGGACATCGTGCGCGGCACCATCGATCTGAGCGCCTACGCGCCCGGACCGATCGAGGTGGAGATCGCACCCGATGGCCACACCGCCCTGGTCGCCATCTCGCCGGGGTTCTTCGACGGCATCGTCGGGCAGACGCTCGGCTTCACCGACCTGCCGCTCGAGGGCGCGGCCTTGGTGGTCGATCTCGACACCGGCGAGGTCGTCGCCGAGCTGGCGACCGCCCACGTGCCGCTGGGCTTCGCGTTCGCGCCCGACGGCGCGCTCGCGTACTCGGCCAACTACGGCCACAGCGGCGCTCCAGGCTCGACGCTGTCGGTGATCGACATGGCGACGCTGGCCGTCGTCGATGACATCGAGGTCGGCGTCGGGCCCGAGCAGGTCGCGATCGACCACAGCGGCGCGCTCGGCATCCTCAACGTCGTCAGCAGTCGCAGCGTGAGGGTGTTCCAGACCAGCGATCCCGCCGGCACGATGTCACCCCCACTCGAGGTCTCCGACGACCCCTCGGGCGTCACGTTCGTGCCGGGTACCGACCTCGCCGTGGTCGCGAACTCGCTGACGCCGTCGAACTGGGCCGTGATCGACGTCGGTGATCCCGCGGCGCCGGTCGTGCGGGATCAAGGCGACGCACCCGGCGGCTTCCCCTACGGCGTCACGCAGATCCCCGGCACGCAGCACGTGCTGCTGACGCTGGCCAACGACGCGACTGCGTTCGTGCGCATCGATGTCGGTGCCGACCCCTCGACGGTGGTGTGGACGACCGCGTTCGCGGGGCTGCGATCATTCCCCCTCGGCGTCGCGGTCGACGTCGACAGCGGGCTGGCGTTCTCCGGCGCCGGCGGAGGCGACGCGTTGCTGGTGATCCCGCTCGACGGCAGCGCGGGCACCAGCGTGCCGTGGCCGAGCCCGGGCCCGACCTACGTCGCGATCGGGCCCCCGCGCGACGGCTGATCAGCCGATCATCGGCCGCTTGCGCCCGGCCGCCGGTCGATCCATAGTTCGGTCGTTGCCGAAATACCGAAGCAACATCCCATGCCCCTCGATGCCGTCTACAAGGCCTTGGCCGACCCGACCCGCCGCCGCATCCTCGCGTTGCTCCGCGAGCGGGACATGACCGCCGGCGAGCTCGCCGATGCGTTCGAGCTGTCGAAGCCGACGCTGTCGGGCCACTTCTCGGTGCTGAAGGCCGCCGGCCTGATCGACGGCGAGAAGCAGGGCACCAGCATCACCTACCGCCTGCAGATCTCGGTGCTCGAGGAGGCCTTGCTCGGTCTCATGAACAGCCTCGACATCGGCATGCGGCCACGCGGCCGCACCACCCGCGCACGCAAGGTCGCACCATGAGCCGTAGCTCACTGTTTCCCGCGTTGATCATCGTCGGGATCATGGCGTTGGCCTCGCTCTGGGGCGCGGCCGTGCTCCCCGACGACGTGCGCATCCCGATCCACTTCGACCTGCAGCTCCGCGCCGACCGGTGGGTCGGCAAGACCGCCGGCCTGCTGCTCGCGCCCGGCGTGGCGCTGGCGGTGGTGGGGGTGATGATGTTGGCGCCGCGCATCGACCCCCGCGGCGCCAACCTGCGACGCTCCCAGCACGCCGTCGACGTCTCGTCGCTCGCGATCACCAGCCTGTTCGCGATGCTGCACCTGTCCGTGCTCGGCCACGTCGCCGGGCTCTCGTCGTCTCCCGCACAGGTGCTACCGCTGGTGCTCTCGGTGTTCCTCGTCGCGGTCGGCAACGTCATGGGCAAGCTCGCCAGCAACCACGTCATCGGTGTGCGCACGCGTTGGACCCTCGCCGACGAGCAGGTATGGCGATCCACCCAGCGCTTCACCGGGCGAGCGTTCGTCGCGGTCGGGCTCGTCGGGCTCGCGACCACCTTCCTGACCGACGCACGCCGTGGCGGCGTGGTCGTGACCGCCGGCATGCTGATCGCCGCAGCAGCCGGTGTACTCGCCTCGTATCTCTCGTGGCGCCGGCGCCACGTCACCCCCGCACGAAAGTGACCCCCATGCCACGCATCGTCCTCGCGGCCCTCGCATCCCTGGCCGCGTCCATCCCCGCCTGCACCGATCGACCGCCGACGGTCGCACCGACCACCGCGACCGCGGGCGCGACCACGCCGGCCACGACGGCTCCGCCGGCGGCGACGACGGAGCCGCTCGAGATGCACCTGCAGGGCGCCATCGTGGTGATGGGTCAGCGGCTGCCCTTCGCGGTATGGCTGCACCGCGAGGGCGACGGGGCCAAGGGCCTGCTGCAGATCCCCGCCCAGGGAGCCCGCGATCTCGCGTTGTCGGACATCGTGATCGACGACGAGCACCTCGCATTCGCCATGACGGCCATCAACGCCGCCTGGAACGTGACGATCGACGACGAAGGCGACCTCGACGCGTGTTCGTTCACCCAGGGCGGGCACACCTTCGAGTGCGAGCTCGCGCCGGTGACGGAGGCGGCGTACGTCGCGTTCTCCAAGCCGGCTCGGCCGCAGACCCCGAAGGCGCCCTTCCCCTACGACGCCATCGACGTGCGCGTGCCCAACCCCGCCGCCGGCATCGAGCTCGCGGGCACGCTGACGGTGCCCGCCGGCGACGGCCCCTTCCCCGCGGTCGTGCTCGCGACCGGCTCGGGCGCCCAGGACCGCGACGAGACCCTCTTCGATCACAAGCCGTTCCTGGTCATCGCCGACCACTTCGCACGCCACGGCATCGCGACGCTGCGGCTCGACGATCGCGGCGTCGGTGGCTCGGGTGGCGATCCCAAGGTCGCGACCACCGACGACTTCGTCGGCGACGCACTCGCAGCGGTCGAGTTCGTGCGCACCCAGGCCCGCATCGATCCCAAGCGGGTCGGCGTGGCCGGCCACAGCGAGGGCGGCATCATCGCGCCGGTCGCCGCCGCACGCGATCCGAAGATCGCGTTCGTCATCATGATCGCAGGTCCGGGCGTACCCGGCAGCGAGGTGCTCACACGGCAGGTCGAGCGACTGCTGCGCGCCGGCGGCAAGTCGGACGCCGAGGTTCGCCACGCGGTCGAGCAAGAGCGCAAGATCCTCGCGGTGGTCGCCCGCGAGATGGACGCGACCCGCCAGCGCGAGGAGCTGCGCACCTTGATGGCGAGCGAGCCCGGCATCGACCCGAAGATGGTCGACGCCCAGGTGGAGGGACTGATGACGCCGTGGTTTCGTCACTTCATCCGCTTCGATCCTCGGCCGGACCTGCGCAAGGTCCGGGTGCCGCTGCTGGCGCTCTCGGGCACGCTCGATCTGCAGGTCGACACCGACCAGAACCTGCCGGAGATCGGCAAGACCCTGAAGAAGGCCGGCAACCGCAAGGTCGAGCTGGTGCGCCTCGAGGGCCTCAACCACCTCATGCAGCACGCCAAGACCGGCGAGCTCGCGGAGTACGGCACGATCGAAGAGACCGTCGCGCCCGAGGTGCTCGAGCGCATGACGGCGTTCATCACGGCGCAACGCGGCCGCTGAAGCTCGGCGGCAGCGCCAAGCACCACCGTCGCTCGCGATCGCGAGATTTCCCGTGCGCGCATGGGCGCTTCTCGCTAAGAGTGATCCCTGCGCCCCTTGTTGCATTGGTCGTCGTACTGCGTCGCGTGGTCGCTCGCGGCCGCACCCGAGCCCGAGCCGTTTCGGTTCGAGGCGCCGCCGTCGTCCGAGCCGAGTCCGGCCCCCGCGCCGGTCGCCAGCTGGACGACCGCCGATCACCCGCGGGCGTCGACGCCGGCGACGCCCTTCGGCACCACGCCGCGGCCGAAGCCGCACCGCGAGCCCGATCCCCGCACCACCCGGATCGTTCGCCTCGACCTGATGGCCGGCCCGCTGTGGCGCCCCCGGCAGCTCGACGCGGCGCTGCTGACGAGCGTCGAGATCGGTGCCATGCGTGGCATCTCCGGCGTGTTCGCGACCGGCCTGCTGGTCGATCCGCGACGCACCCCGGTCGCCGCCCTCGACGCGCCGATCGGCGGCGGTGCGCTCTACCGCGGCCGTCTGGCCCGGGCGCCGGTCTTCCTGAGCATCGGTCTCACCGCGGGCCTGCTGGTCCACCGCGCGAAGACAGAACGTGGGCTCCACCACGCAGTCGATCCCGACCTGCGCGTGCCCATCCGCTTCGCGTGGACGATCGCGAAGCTCGGCGTCAGTGTCGCGCTCGAGCAGGGCTTCAGCTTCCGTGATCGCGACTACTCGCGACGCGGACAGGTCGTGTGGGCCAAGGGCGCCTATCGCATCGGCTTCGCGATCGGGCTACACTGGGATCGGGTCGCGGGCCGGGCGCGGATCACCCTGCCTCGACGACGGATGAGGAGTTCGTGATGCATTCGGCGACGTGGCGTGGACTGGGGTTGGCGGTGTTCGGTTCGGTGCTGGGCGGCTGTCACGATCACATCGATCTCGATCCGCTCGACGACCGCGCGCCGATCGAGGCGCGCTCGCGCCCGGCACCGATCATCGGCGGCACGATGGTGTTGATCGGTGAGCTCGCGGTCGCGGCGGACCCCGACCGCGATCGCGTGCACCTGGTCGACCTCGGGCAGGGTGTCGCACGCGAGGGCATCACGCTGACCGCCGGCGACCAGCCCGGCCGCGTGGTGGCGGGCGGCAGCGGCCTCGCCCACGTGGTGCTGCGTGGCGCAGGGGCCATCGCGACGCTGGACCTCGCGCAGGGCAAAGTGCTCCGACGCGTGCCGGTGTGCGCCGATCCGCGCGGCCTCGCCTACGACGCCGAGGCGGCATCGTTGCATGTCGCGTGTGCCGACGGCACCGTCGTCGAGCTCGCCGAGGACGACGGCGCCGAGCTCGATCGCGAGCTGTTCGAGCCCGATCTCCGCGACGTCGTCCTCGTCGATGGACGACGCCACCTCTCGCGCTTCCGCGACGCGAGCCTCCAGGCCCCGGAGGGCGCGCGCATCGGGCCCGCGGGCGACTTCGACGCCAGCGATCGCCAGAGCCACGTCGCGTGGCGCACCTGGGCGCTCCCGGACGGCACGATCGCGATGCTGCACCAGCGGCAGTCCGCCAACGCGATCGACCTGGTGAGCCACGACGCGGGTGGCGACGAGGCCGACGGCGGCGGCGAGGGTGACGGTCCCTCGTACGGCGGCGGCGGCGGCGGCTTCTCGTGCGGGGCAGGCCTGTCGGTGGCGGCGTTGAGCTTCTTCGACGTGCGCAGCGACCCCCCGGTCCTGCTGAGCAGCGAGGACCTCGGCAACGCCCGGCTGACGGTCGACGTCGCGACGAACGCCGACCACTCGCGCTGGGCCTTGGCGATGCCGGGCGCGAAAGAAGGCGAACCGACGGTGATGGTGCTCGACACCGGCGAGCGGCCCTGCCTGCTCGACGACGCGCCGAAGCAGCCACTGCTGGCTGCCGGTCAGATCACCTCGGTGGCCTTCCTCGACGCCGACACGCTGATCATGCAGAGCCGCGAGCCGGCGCAGCTCGCCGTGCTCGACGCCGGCGTGCTGTCGATCATCCCGCTACCCGGCGAGTCGGCGTACGACACCGGGCACGAGATCTTCCACCGCGCCACCGACTCGCAGCTGAGCTGCGCCTCGTGTCACCCCGAGGGCACCGACGACGGTCACGTGTGGTCGTTCGTGCAGCTCGGGCCCCGCCGCACGCAGTCGCTCGACATCGACCTCGCGAGCTCCGCGCCCTACCACTGGAGCGGCGACATGCGTGACCTCGACATGATCATGGGCGAGGTGCTCGCGCACCGCATGGGTGGCATGCGCCAGAGCCCCGAACGGCGCGACTCGTTCGCGCAGTGGTTGTTCGCGCAGCGGCATGCACCGGCAGACAACGGCGCCGACCCGCGCGAGCTGGTCGATGCCGGCAAGGCCGCGTTCTCGCGCTACGCCTGCGACAGCTGCCACACCGGGCCGGAACTCGGTGGCAGCCGCTCCGACCGCTTCCGCGGCGAGCTGCTGCAGGTGCCGAGCCTGCACCGCGTGGCGCTGCGCCCCCCCTACATGCACGACGCGCGCGCGCTGACCCTCGAGGACGCGGTCCGCGACATGCTGGACGGCACCGGCCACGCCGATGCGCCCCAGGACGACGTGGGCGCGTTGGCTGCGTTCCTGCGCACCCGCTGACGGAGCCGTGCGCGACAGCCGATGATCGTCGTCACGGGCAGCAAGCGCGCGGGCACGTCGGCGTGGATGCAGGTGCTCACGGCGGCGGGCCTGCCGTGGATCGGTGAGCGCTTCCCGCTCGACAGCGCTCGCACGCTGCGCGCGGCGAACCCCGAGGGCTTCTTCGAGTCGGAGCTCGTCGCCGGCATCTACCACGCGACCAATCCGCACCCCGTCAGCGGGGCCTACCTCGCGCCGGAGGCGACCCGTCGCCACGTGGTGAAGGTCTTCGCGCCCGGGCTCGTGCGCACCGACGTCGCCTTCCTCGATCACGTGGTCGCGACCGTCCGCGACTGGCGCGCGAGCGTGATCTCGACGCGCCGACTGCAGCGGCTGTTGGGCACGCGCGCGGGCGATGCACTGGCACCCGCGCTGCAGTGGTGGTGCGACCTGCATGGCCTGATCCGCGACCTCGCGATCCGCGGCTACGCCGTCCACGTGGTCGGCTTCGGCGCGCTGCGACGCGATCCGGAGCGGGTCGTCACGGAGACCCTGCGCTGGCTGGGTGTCGAAGGCCCGCTCGACGCGGCCGTGGCGGCCGTGAAGCCCGAGCTGGCGGGCACGCAGGTCGACGCGCCGGACGGGGAGTTGTTGGGTGCCGCGTGCCGCGGCCTCGCGCCCGAGATCGTCGCCACGTTCGACGCGCTGTACGACGCCATCGACCGCGGGCACGCGCTCGATGCCAGCTTCGTCGCCCACCTCGGCGAGACCGACGCGATGTTGCGGCCGCTCATCCGCGAGCAGCACGCCGCGGCCGAGGCCGCCGCGCTGGCCGACATGCTGGCGAGGCGATGATATGGTTGCATCGATGACGTCCGCCCCTTCGCTGTCGCTGCGGTTGCGTGCACGCGTGTCGACGGCGGGCGAGCCCGACATCGCGGCGTTCTGCGGTCGCCCGCGCGCCGCCGAGCCATGCGTGGTGATACGGCCCGCGGACGCGGCCGGGCCCGCCAGCGTGTCGCTGTTCGTGGCCACGGTCGCAGCGTCGATCCCCGCGCCCGATCGCGCCCCCGCGCCGCCGCCCATCGACGCCTGGCACGTGCGCGCGCACGTCCACGGTCATCTCGCGCACGTGCAGCTGCACGGCGGCGGGCGTCGCGTCGCCCGTCGCCGCCGCGCGCCGTGGCTCGTCGCTGCGTGCCTGCCGTTGTCGCTGGCGGCCGAGGCCATCGCGGCCCCAGCAGCCGGCGTGCAGCGACCCAAGCTGCCCGCGTCACCGACGCTGCCCGAGGCGAGCGAAGCGGCGGCGACCCCGACGGTGCCGACGACGGACGCGGCCATCGCTTCCGACGCGCCGAGCGATGTGCCCGCGGACGGCGAGGATCCGGTCGGCGTCGCCGAGGCCCCGACCGACGCGACACCGGTGCCCGCGCCAGCGCCGGCGTCGAGCGTGGTCGATGCAGCCTGGGAGGGCGTCGACGGCTTCGACGTCGACGTGCAGCTCGTCGGTGGCGGTCGCAAGCGCGGCATCGTCGGCGCGGTGCAGCATGAGACCTTCACGCTGATCGAGCACGACACCGGCGAGGTCTTCGTGATGCGCAAGGACGCGATCGCGGGCCTGCGCGTGCACCGGCCCAAGCCCGTGCCCACCGCCACCGGCGGCGGACTGATCGCAGGCGGCGTCGTGCTCGATGTTCTCGGCGCGCCGCTGTTCATCTCCGGCGTCGTGTTGCTGGGCGTGTGCCCATCGTGCGTCGGGCTCTACCTACCGCTGACCATCGTCGGGGCCGCCTCGCTCGGCGCTGGCATCCCGATCACCATCCGCGGTGCCCGCCAGCGACGCAAGTACCTCCGTGCGATGCAGGAACACGGCCTGGCGTTCGGCGTCGCACCGACGCGCGAGGGCTGGTCCGCCGGACTGCGCGTTCGCTTCTGACCAGCCGCGAGCTGCCGCTGCACCAGCGGTGCGACTAGTACCTCGACACAGGGATTGTGATGGGCCATAGCACCGCCCTGACCGCGCCTCGCTGCGTTGCCGCACCTTGAGGCACTAGACCCAGTCGAGCACGCGGCGAACACCGGGGATCTGCTGCACCGCATTGCAGACCCGCGTGACGACCTCGGGGTCGACCGCGTCGTCTGCAGCTGCGCCGATGACGGCCACGCCATCACGCACCGTCGCCCGCAGGCCCCGGCCCTCGATGTTGCCCACCGAGCACAGGGTCTCGTCGACGCTGGCCTGCAGCGCCTCGTCGTCGACGTCGGGGTGATCGACGATCACGCCGAGGTCGATCACGCCCGTGATGCCGGGCACCGCAGCGACGATGCGCGAGAGCCGGCTGCGCGCCCACGCCGATGGCACCGCACCGCGCAGCACGGCGACACCACCATGCACGCGCACGTCGACCTTGTCGGCGAGCACGCGGTCGCCCTGGAGACGGGCATGGATCGCGGCCCGCAGTGCGTCGGTCGCATCGGGCTCGTCGGCCGTCTCGAGCGGCAACGCCAGCAGCTCGGGCAGGAACCGTCGCAGCAGCCCCGCGTCCTCCGGCCACTGCAGGACCGCGGTGGCACCGAAGTCGTGCAGGCGTCGGGCGTCGGAGTCGGAGAGATCGCCGCGCTCGACCACGAACAGCAGCGGCACGCGGCGACCACCTGCGTGGCCGTGCACGCGTCGACAGACCTCTCGCGCGGCGGTCGGCGCATCCGTGAGCGCGACCATCAGCGCCAAGGTGGAGGGTCGTACGCGCGCGAGTGCATCGTCGAAGGACGCCAGTCGTACGGCGCGCCCGCCATCGGCACCGAGTGCCGTGACGATCGAGTCGCCCAGGGCCGACGGGGCCACCACCACGATCTCGCGGAGGTCAGTCCCGTCGGCCGGCGTCGCAGGCCGTCGAGGTGGGGTGTCGGGGTCGGACATGCGGCCTCGCGCGGCGAGCTTCTCGGATGGTTACCGACGACTTCGACTACGCGGCCTGCGACACGTTGGACAGCGAGGTCGCGCCGGCCTGACGCAGGGCGTCGCGGATGTGGCCGGCGTCGTCCTCGTCGCGCGGGGTCACGGCCAGCAGCACGCCGCCGCGGGTCACCCGCTCGCTGATCGCCTTGGCCTCGTGCTCGGGGATGCCCATGCCGACGAGTCCGCCGACCAGGCTACCGCCCGCCGCACCCGCACCGGCACCGGCGAGCGCAGCGATCACGGGGCCCGCCGCGACCAAGCCGACGCCCGGCGCGACGATGATGCCGATGGCGACCAGTGTGCCCGCGAGCGCGCCGAGCAACCCGCCGACGACGCCGCCGCCGACGGCTCCCTGCGCGGCCTTGTTGGTCTCGACGACCTTGAAGTGCTCGCCGGTGGCGTTCTCGGCCACCAGCAAGCTGACGTCCTTGGGCGCGACGCCGATGTGCTCGAGGGCGAGCACCGCGTTCTGTGCGTCGAGGGTGGTGGTGAACATGGCAACGATGGTCTTCATGGGTTCCTCCAGTCAGGGATGCGCTCGCGACGGGGTGAGTGGGCCTCGAGCATCCGCACTGCGGGCTCGGCGGGCCTTCGATCACTCACCCCGTCGGCGGGCGACTAGCGGCGGACGAGGCCGACGATGAGAGAGATGACGGCACCGATGAGGAACACGAACATCACGATCTTGGCGATGCCCGCGACACCCGCGGCGAGGCCACCGAATCCGAACACGGCGGCGATGAGAGCGATGACGAAGAGAGCGATGGCGGCTTGCAGCATGGGTTTGATTCCTCGCTGCCCTGCCATTCCAAGGCGCGTGCCAACCCGCGCCACGGGGTCATGCGCAGCAATGCCCATGGGTCGCGCGTGCCTTCGTCGCGGCCGCCCGCGGGCCCGCGTGCGGATCGGCCACGATCGTGCGCTCCGAGCACGCACGGTCGGGCGGAGCGCTCGCGTTCAGCCGATGCGGCCCGCGGCGGCCTCTTCGATCAACACGCCGAGGCGATCGCAGGCGCGGTCGAGCACGTCCATCGCCGGGCCGAACGAGAAGCGCACGTAGCGATGGAACCTCGACGGGCGCGCGCGACGATGCCCGGGGTTCACGTCGAAGAATGCGCCCGGCACCACGATCACCTTTTGTGTCAGCGCCTGCTCGAACAGCGACATGCCATCGGCCAACGGTGGCGGCAGACCGGACACGTCGCCCCATGCGTAGAACGTGCCCTCGGGCTCGCGGTCGAGCCGCACGCCGAGCTGGCGGAGCCGCGCGACGAAGCGCCGCCGCTTCTCGCGGAAGCTCGTCGCGATCGCCCGGGTCTCGGCCTCGACGTGCTCGGGGGTCAGCAACGCCAGCGCGGCCCGCTGCAGCGGACGGGTGCCGCCACCGTCGAGGAACGAGCCCGCGCTGGTGACCGCCTCGACCACCCGCTTGGGCCCCACCGTCCACGCCACCCGCCAGCCCGGGTAGCGCCAGTTCTTGGTGAGGCCATCGAACAGCACCACCGGGTCGCGGTCGACGTCTTCGACGTAGCGGGCGGCGCTCTCCACCGGCAGCTCGCCGCCGAAGCGATCGATCCACACGTAGTGCGAGTAGAACTCGTCGAGCAGCAGGGTGCAGTCGAGCTCGCGCCCCAGCGCGACCACGCGGCCGAGGTCGTCACCGCCGATGAGCTTGCCGGTGGGGTTGCAGGGGTTGCTGGCCAGCAGCGCGGAGAGCCCGCGCCCGAGCACCTCGCGACGCAGGTCGGCGATGTCGATCGCGTAGCCACGTTCGGGCTCGAGCAGGATCGGGATCGCCGAGAAGCCGCGAAAGATGTCGAGCAGCTCTTCGTAGGCGGTGTAGTCGGGCAGGAAGTGCCCGAGGTTCACGCCGCCCAGGCTCGCCAGCGCGCGCGTGAGCGCGACCCGCCCACCGCCACTGATGCACACGTTCTCGGCCGAGTACTGCGAGCGCAGGCCTCGGCGATAGATGCGGTTGTACATCTGCGCGACCGCGTCGCGCAGCTCCCAGACCCCGCCGACCGGGGCGTAGTCGTGCTCGCTGGGATCGATCGCGACCTGCAGCACCCGCGCCGGTGCGCCCGGCAGATCGCCGGTCTCGGGCTGCCCTTGGCCGAGGTTGCACCACTCGGGATCGGTCGCGTCGTAGCCGCGACGCGTGGCCTCGGTGGTCACGAAGATGACGCCGGTGCGGGGCACCGCGCGCACGGCCGTCATGGAGGGCTCGCTCACCGGCGCGAAGCTAGCAGCCCGCGGCGACCACTCGCAATGTCGTCGGCGTGCGTCGAACGATCGTCGATGCGGCGAGCTACGGCAGCCACCGCCACTGCACCAGCTCGTCGGCCCGCAGCGGCACCAGCTCGTCGTCACCCAGGCGGTAGCTCGCGGGCACCCGCCAGGGCTCGCGCACCAGGGTGACGCGGCTCGTGGCCACCGGCAGCCGGTAGAACGCGGGCCCGAAGCGCGACGCGAAGTCGGGCAGGCGCGGCAGCGCTCCGGCGGCGTCGAAGGCCTCGGCGTAGAGCTCGAGCGCGGCGTGGGCCGTGAACACGCCGGCGCAGCCGCACGGTGCCTGCTTGGCGCCGCGACCGTGCGGCGCGCTGTCGGTGCCGAGGAAGAACTTCGGCGAGCCCGAGGTCGCCGCGCGCACCAGCGCCTCGCGGTGGTGCGCGCGCTTGAGCACCGGCAGGCAGTACATGTGCGGACGCAGGCCGCCCTTGAACATCGCGTTGCGGTCGAACAGGAGGTGATGAGCGGTGATGGTCGCCGCCACGTGGGCCGGCGCGGCCTCGACGAAGGCCACCGCCTCCGCGGTGCTGACGTGCTCGAGCACGATCGGCAGCGTGGGGTGGCGATCGATCACCCGCGCCAGCGTCTCGCGCACGAACACGGCCTCGCGATCGAACACGTCGACCTGCGGATCGATGCTCTCGCCATGGACCAGCAGCGGCAACCCCACGGCTGCCATTGCGCGCAGCACCTCGTCGCACGCCAGCACGTCGCGCACGCCGGCGTCGGCGTTGGTCGTGGCCCCCGCGGGGTAGAGCTTGATCGCATGCACGAAGGGGTCGGCCGCGGCCGCGTCGATCTCGGCGGTGGTGGTGGCCGCGGTGAGATAGAGCGTCATCAGCGGCTCGAAGTCGGATCCCGGCGGGCGCGCCGCGAGGATGCGCTCGCGGTACGCCCGCGCACCCGCGACCGCGGTGACCGGCGGCCGCAGGTTGGGCATCACGATCGCGCGGCCGAACCGGGCGCTGTGCCGCACGAGCTCCGGCAGCACGTCACCATCGCGCAGGTGCAGGTGCCAGTCGTCGGGGCGCGGCAGCTCGATGCGATCCATGTCGAGCGAGATCTACCCGCACTCGGGGCACTGCGTCTGCCCGCAATCGACCAGGGCCTGGGCGGACGCGCTGCTGCCACAGCTGGACGCGCAATTGTCGAGCACGTCCCCCGCGACCAGGCACTCGCGCACGCACACGCACGCGGCGTCGGTATCGCAGAGCTCGAACTCCGCGCAGCACGAGGCCTTCGTGCAGGTGATGCAGGCGTTGTCTTGGGCGTCCGGATCGCAGGCCGATGCACCGCCGTCGCTGCCGGACGAGCCCCCACCCGGGTCGCCGCTGCTCGAGCCGGCGTCGCTGGTGCCGACGTCGGTGCCGGCAGCGACCGTGTCGGTGCCGGTGCCCGACGCGCCGCCCGTGCTGCTCGCATCGGTGGTGCTGGCGGCATCGGTGGTGGTGCCCGCGTCGGTGCTGGTGCCCGCCACGTCGGTGGTGCTGGCAGGGTCCGTGGTGCTGGCGACGTCGGTCGTGCTGACGGGGTCGGTGGTGCTGGCCGTGTCGGTGCTGCTCGAGCCGACCGTCGAGCCGCCGCTGCTCGAGCCCTCGGCGCCACCGCTGCTACCACTGCTGCCGCCGCTGCTGCTGCCGCCGCTGCTGCTGCCGTCGGTGCCCGTGCTCGAGCCACCTTCGCTGCCGCTGCCGCTGCTCGAGCCCTCGGTCGCGCCCGCGGTGCCGCTGCTGTCCGTCGCCGCGTGGGTGCTGCCCTCGCTCGAGCCGCTGCTCGCGGCGGAGCCGGTCGTGCCCGTGGTCGCGGTGCCCTCCTGCGAGTCCACCGTGGTCGAGGCGGTGCTGGGCTCGCCCGTGGTGGTGCCCTGCGTGCCGCCGTCGCCGATGGTCGGATCGGTGACGACGCCGGTGGTCGGCACCCCCGTGCTGTCGAAGTTGCAGGCCGCGAGCATCGCGACGACCACCGCGGTCGACAGCGAGCCGCGACGGCGAAGCGCCGCGCGTGGAACGATCATGGACAAGTGGAGCACTCCTCGATCGAGCCAGACGGCCGCGCCCCCGCGCGGTCGCACCGACCCCAGCAACGCCTGGGAGTATGCCGGCCTGGCCCGACCGACGCCAAGCCTCATCCCACCGGCGGCGGCGGCGGAGGCGGTGCGTCGTGGCACACCCCGATCTCGAGGATGATGTAGAGGAGGATCAGCTCCTGCGGCGTGAGCCCGGCGTGGGCACCTTCGTCGGTGTGGTAGGTGCTGAACATCAGACGGCCGCAGCCGTAGTCGGCGCTGATCGTCATCGGCCGCGCGTCCCCGACCGGCGAGCACGCGTGACACACGCCCTCGACCCACGAGTGATGCCCGACGTCGACGTCGTTGCCCATGTCGTCCTGCGTGATCACCGGCGGGATGGCGTCGATGCCCGACCAGTTGTCGACCAGCTCGACCTGCGGCAACGACAACAGGTTGGGATGACCTCCACCGATGTCCTTGAGCGCGGGCGGGAGCGCCTGCAGCCACGCGAGCAGCTCCGGATCGAGCACGGTGCCGGTGGTGTCGTAGTAGTCGAGGTCGGGATCGAAGTCCTGCCCGTTCAGCGTCTGGTAGTTCGGGAACGTCTGGTAGATGTACTCGTTGGCCCAGTCCGTGACGTAGAACTTGCCGCCCTCGGCGACCCACTGGCGGATGTTGAGCGCGCGCAGCTCCGACAAGAAGCCCATGCCGACCTGCGACATGCACGGGATGAAGATGATGTGGTAGCGACGCATCGCCTCGAGGTCGTCGAGCAGCGCGCCACCGTCGGGCTGGGTGAGCAGGTCGAAGTTCTGCGAGCCGTTCACCAGCGCGCCGCTGCCGTCGACGCTGCCCATGCCGATCTTGGCGAGGATGTTGAAGATGCTGTCGTTGAAGGTGTTGACGACCGCGACGCGCGGGATCCACATGCCGGCGTCCGGGTTCCACTCGCCCGGTAGGCTCGAGTTGGTCGGCGCCACGTCGTTGTCGCCCTCGGCGATCTCGAGATCGGTGACGCGGAGGAACTCGCCCTTCTGCACGATCAGCTTCTGCCCGGAGCCCGCCGCGGCCGGCAGCTCGAACGATCCGTCGGGGTTGGTCAGCACGAAGTTGGCGTCGCAGGGGACGCCGACGCACTCGGCACAGTAGACGCCGTCGGGGACCGGCTCGGGGTCCTGGCTCGACACGTAGACCAGCGCGCCGCTGATCGGGATCTGCAGGTTCGGCGCGTAGACGGTGCCGTGCAGGGTCGCGTTGGTCGGCGCCGGCACACAGTCGCCGCTGCCCTCGGCCTGACCGCCGCTGCCGTCGGCGCCACCGAGGTCGAGCTTGGCGTCGGTGTCGATGCCTTCGTCGCTGCCCCCGAGGCTACTGGCCACCGACGTCAGCGAGAGCCCAGAGGTCTGCTGCTCGGGCTGGCGCCCATCCTCGCCACAACCGACCAGTAGCACCGACGCGAACCCCAGGGACGTTGCAAGAAGTCTCATGATTGCAGCCTCGCCATCATACCCGCGTTCGGGCCCGCGTTCGGGCCCGCGTTCGGGTGACCGGTGCGGTCGCCCTACCGAAGGGTGACCCAGCCCCCCGGCAAAGTTCCCGCACGCGCCGGGGAACCTTGGCGCGCCCACTTCCGAGACAATCGCCCGTGCCGATGGTGAAGCCGCTCTCGACGCAGGCCGCGCCTGCGCCCGATGCCAGCGTGCTCGCGGCCGCGCGTCGGGCAGAGCCGTGGGCGCAGCGTCAGATCGTGCTGCACCTGCAGGCACCGGTCCATCGACTGATGTGGCGGATGCTGGGCTCGGCCGGACGCAGCGAGCTCGCGCAGGACCTCACCCAGGACGCACTGCTGCGGATCGTCCGCGCGTTGCCCGGCTTTCGCGACGACGGCGAGGCCAAGTTCCGCACCTGGGCGCTGACCATCGCCACGCGCTGTGCGATCGACGAGCTGCGTCGACGGCCGCTGCCCACGGTCGCGATGATGTCGTCGGCGGCGAGCGACGCGGTGCTGCCGGACCTCGCGATCGAGCGCGCCGCGATCGGCGGCGCGATCGCGGCCGCGATCGACGAACTCGCCCCCGAGATCCGCGCGACCTTCGTGCTGCGCGCCTACCACGACATGGACTACCGCGACATCGCCGAGGCGCTCGAGATCGATCTCGGCACCGTGAAGTCGCGGCTGTGGCGGGCTCGCGCCGCGCTGCAGCGTCGACTCGAAGGACTTCGCCATGGCTGAACCGACCCACGACGACGAGCTGCCCCCGCGGCATCTCCTGGAGGCCCTGACCGTGCCCACACTCCCCGGCGACTTCACCGATCGCGTGATGGATCGGCTGCATCCCCCACGTGCACAGACCCCCGCGCCGACGGCATCACGGTTGCCGTGGGCGATCGCGGCGGTATCGATGGCGATCGCCGCCACTGCGGTCGCGAGCCTGGTGATGATGCGACCGCGGGAACCGAGCGAGGCCCCCGCCTCGCCCAGTGCGATCGCGCCGAGCACGGGAGCACCACCGACGGAGCCACGGGCCGACGCGCCCGCGCCCGCGGTCGTTGCCGCAGCGGCGCCGGTGAGCGGCCACGTCGTGCTCACGCTGGAGCCCCAGGATGCACAGGTCCGCCTCGACGGTGCGCTGCGCGATGGCACCTCGCCGGTGGTGCTCACCAACCTCCCGCTCGGGCCCCATACGGTGCAGGTGGAGCGCGTCGGCTTCGAGCCGTGGACGCAGCGCATCGACATCCCCGACGACGTGCTGCAGCTGTCGGTGAAGCTGGTGCCGATCCCGGCCGCGCCCGCGCTCGACATCGGGGCGTTCGTGCCGCCACCGCCCCGTCGCGCCAAGCGGCCGGTGGTCTCGGGCACAGGCGCGTCCGATCTCAAGGACCCCTTCGGCGTTCCCGCACCCAGCCGCGGCGCAGCGCCGTCGGACACGATCGACTTGAAGAACCCCTACGCGACGGACTGAGGGGCCCACGGCGCGCCCGGGCGAAGTATGATGCCGCCCGTGCGCCTCGGCCGGCACGATGCTGCGATGTTGGTGCTCGTGCTCGTGCAGCCGTGGGCCTGCAGCTCGACGTCCAGCACCGACCCGAGCACGGCGACGTCGGCGGGCTCGGGCTCGGGCACGAGCACCGGCGCCTCCGCGGCGGACAGCGCCTCGGAAGGCTCCGGCAGCAGCGCGGACTCGGGCGGCTTCGTGGCCGACCCCGATGGCGGCGCGCCGGTGTCGTGCAACCTCTACCGCGACGAGTGCCCCATGGGTCGCAAGTGCTCGCCGTTCGCGAGCGATGGCGGCATGGTGCCGAACGCCGCGCGCTGCGTGGACGTGGTCGCGTCGCCGCAAGCGAGCGGGCAGGCGTGCACCATGCAGGAGTGGCCGGCCAGCGGCCTCGACGACTGTGATCGCGGACTCACCTGCGTGGTCTACGACGCCGAGACCCTCGACGGCACCTGCGTCGCGTTGTGCATGGAGGACGCCGAGCAGCCCGACCTCGTCTGCGCCGACACCACCGCGCGCTGCGTCGGACCGCCGGATGCGATCCCACGGCTGTGCACGAGCTCGTGCGATCCCTTCGGCGCCGACTGCCCGGGTGATCGCGGTTGCTACCGCATCCAGGATCACTTCACGTGTCTCGACGATGCCTCGGGTCCGGGTGGCGCCTACGGCGACCCGTGCATCTTCACCAACCAGTGCGACTCCGGCATGCTCTGCGCCGATCCGCCCGAGTTCTTCGAGTGCGGCAACGCCGAGGGCTGCTGCACGCCGTTCTGCGACACCCGCGATCCCGACGCCTCCGCCAGCTGTCCCGGCGCGCCCGAGCACATGTGCGTGCGACTGTTCGATCCCGGCGACGGCCCGCCGCTCTACGACTGGGTCGGCGCCTGCGTGGTGCCGACCGAGGGCGGACCATGAGCGCGCGGGCGCTGCTGCCGTACATGTTGGTGCTGGCCTGCACCCACGCGACGCCGAGCCCATCGCCGGTGCCGGCGCAGCAACCCTCGGCCACCCCCGCGCCGGCACCGACGCCGCCGACGCTCGCACTCGCATCGCACGCCGCGACGACGCCCGCGGACGATGCCGGCGCGCCGGCCCCGGCCACGCCGGCGGTCGACGCCGGCGCAGCGCGACTGCCCGACGGCACCGCGATCGCAAGCTGCGAGGATGCGCCCGCCAACATGTCGTGCATCCCCGGCGGCGCGATGATCCGCGGCACCGACGATGGTCCCGAGAACACGCGACCGGCCGCCACGGTGCACCTGCAGACGTTCTACATGGACCGCTTCGAGGTCACGATTGCCGAGTACAAGGCCTGTGTGCGCGCGGGCGCGTGCCCCAAGGGCGGTCCGTTCTATCCCGACTTCTCGCGTCCGCATCAGCCCATCGTCGGCATGACCTGGCGCGGTGCGAAGGCCTTCTGCGAGGCCCACGGCAAGCAGCTACCGACCGAGGCGCAGTGGGAGAAGGCCGCTCGCGGTGATGCCGGCGCGCTGCACCCGTGGGGCGACGAGCGCCCCAGCTGTCGTCGCGCGGTGATCAAGGACAAGCGTGGCCGAAGCTGCGGCACACCGATGGCGCGCAGCTCGGAGCCCTACAAGGGCCGCACCTTCGTGGTCGGTTCGCGGCCCGCCGCCGCCTACGGCCTCTACGACATGGTCGGCAATGCCTGGGAGTACGTCGCCGACTGGTACGCGCCCGACTACGCCAGCTGCGGCGACGCGTGCATGGGTGTCGATCCCAAGGGTCCGTGCGGTGGGGTCGAGCCCTGCCCCGGCCACGACCAGAAGCTGGTCAAGGGCGGCTCGTGGTACTGGAGCGGCCAGCTGGGCAACGGCGCGATCCGTCGCGCACAGCCGCCGGACAATCGCCCCTTCCATCACTACGGCTTCCGCTGTGCGGCTTCGCTCGAGCAGGCCGCAGCGCTGCGCGGCAAGCCGCTCGCCGCCGAGGCCCCCCGCGAGGGCGAGCCGAATCCCGACCGCGAGCGTGGGCTGTAGCGCCGCGACCCGCGAGCATGCGGAGCGACGCCGCGTGGTCAGGGCGGCCGCGCGGTCGTCAGCACGAAGTTGATGCGATCGCGCTGCGCCGGCGGCTTGGGACCGACCACGTCCTCGAGGGTCTCGACCCCGGGCGCGGCCAGCCACGCCAGGAAATCCTGCAGCGGCTGCGCGTTGTAGACGTAGTCGCGATTGACCTGCCACACCAGGCGCGTGCGCAGCAGCAGCGAGCGCGCGTCGCTCGGCAGCGCCGCGAGGTTGCGCTCGAACTGCGGGGCGTACTGCTCCCAGTACTCCTCCGCGTTCGACACGTAGACCACTCGCACGACCACGCCGAGCTCACGCGCGGCCTGGGCGATGCCGACCATGCCGAGCTCGTCGAGCAGGTTGACCCGCAGCGCACGCACGCGACCTCCGAGCACCAGCTCGCGCACGAACGCGTAGGTCTCGTCGTCGGTGAGCCAGCTCGGGACCCGACGCCGCGCGAGCTTGCGCTCGATGCTGCGCAGGCGCCAACGGAACATGTCGCGGTTGTTGCGATACAAGCGACGCACGCGATCGTCGGCGACGGCGTCGTCGAGCACCTCCGCGATCGCATCGGTCGCCTCCGGCTCGAACGCCGCCAGGAACTCCTTGCGCGAGCCGCAGTGCCGCAGCAGCGCGTGGTACATCGCGTGCACGCGCATGACCTTGGGATCGTAGTCGATGAGCCACGCGAACTCGGGTCGCTGCCAGCCCATCATGAGATAGGCCTGATCGGGCCCGACGCCGACGTAGCCGCCGCCGAGGCCGGTGATGACCTCGCGGAAGGCGTCGAGCGACCACTCGTTACCGACGATGTACGAGACGTCCTCGAGCTCCTTCACGATGCCGCCACGCAGCTTGGGCTCGGGATCCTCGGGCGAGTCGAGCAGGCGGGCGTGCTGGGCCGGCGACGCCGGGGCCGGCGCGGCGGGACCCTCGATGAGCGTCGCATCGACTTGCGGCGTCCTGGGCTCGACCGCGGCCGGCGGCGACACGACGGTGACGGGCGGCGGCGGCTCGATCGCTCGTGGCGTCTCGCGCGTCGGCGCGGGCACGACCACGGGGGCGGCCGGCTCCGGCGACGACGACGTGCGTGCGCGACCCGGCGAGCAGGCCAGCTGACCCACCGCGAGCCACAGGGCGATCCGATGCGCGCGCACGTGCGCCCCACAGGTACCGCAACCGCGCCGCCCTGGCCAACTTCCCGGGTGACGCCCACGCGCTCGCGGCTGCGCGGGTCCGGCTGCCCGCCGCATCGGGCAGGGGGCTTGGACGACCGCCTTCGCTATGATCGTCCCCGATGTCCGACGACGATCCCCTCATCCCCCCGATCGGCGCGGTATCCCAGGGCGAGCGCCTGTTCCGCGTGAACTGGGTTGCCTCGCTGGTGCGCTCGCCCAGCGGCATCGGCCTGCTGCCGGCGGAGTTCGTCGCGCGACAGGGGCGCAACGTCCGATTGATCGACGTGCGCGAGCCCGACGAGCTGGTCGGGCCGCTGGGGCACATCCCGGGCTCCGACTGGATCCCCCGTGGGCGCGCGCCTTCGCTGGCGACCCGCGTGGAGCGGGACACCCCGGTGATCCTGATCTCCCGCGGGGGTGAGCGGGCCGGCGAGCTGGCCAAGCTGCTCGAGCGCGAGGGCCTGCGCTTCGTCGCCGCGCTCGAGGGTGGCATGGTCGCGTGGAAGAACCTCGGCTTCGGCACCTCGCGAGATCGCGAGATCCTCGAGCGCGCCGATCATCTCCGCGGTGCACCGGCCGCGTCCGCACCCGACGCCGCGCTGACGATCGAGCGCATCGAGCGACACGTGGGTGATCCCGCGGCGGTGCGCTTCATCAGGCTGGCCGCGCTGCTGCTGCACGGACGGATGTCGTGCGTCGACGGTCGCGACGACAGCAGTGTCGTCGGCACGCTGGGTGGCGACGCCGGTGAGTTCCTGCTGCTGCTCGGGGCCATCGAGCGCGAGTCGGGCAAGGCATTCTCGCCGCAGGAGGTCCGCGCGCTGCTGGCCCGGCGGCTCGATGCACTGGGGCGCTTCTACATGCACACCGACGTGCACACCGCCAACCTGCTCATCAAGTCGTTGCGCAGCGACCGACGGCTCGACGCCGCGCTCGCGAACGTGTTCGAGACCCTCGAGTGGCGTGCGTTCATCAGCGACCCGCCGCTCGAGCTGCGCGAGATCCTGCTCGAGCACATGGTCCAGCCGGCACACCTCGGCTGCGGACACGTGCGACTGCTGTGGAGCGACTCCGAGCGCTACGGCGTGCGACGCGAGCTGACCTCCGCGTTCGTGCGCGCGTTCCTGCAGGCGCGATGGGACGGCGCGATCGAGGCCGAGTTCGTGCCGTTGGCCGGAGGCCACGCCGAGCGCGGCGTGCTGCGCGTGTTCGTCGAGCAGGAGCTGCAGCCGTTCTCGCCGATCCCACTCATCTCGCCCTCGTGCGAGGGCACGCAGATGTTCGTGACCCACCCGCAGGTGGTGGGCTTCCTGCGACGGCAGCTGGTCGCGTTTGCGCTGCAGCAGCGCGCGTTGGTGCCGCGGCTGGATCCCGAACGATTGCTCGCGACGCTCGATGCCATGGCGGGCACGCAGGCCACCGCGACCCTCGGCGTGCTCGCCAAGGGCCTGCCGATCTTCGACGTGACCTGGTCGCCGGGCCTATGGAACGTGGAGTCGGGCGGCGTGGTGCCGGGCTGACCTCGGGCTAGCGGCGCGCGCGGAAGGCCGCCAGTGCAGCGCGGCGCTCGTTCCACACCGGCGGCGCATCGGCCCACGCCACCTCGACCTCGTCGAGCAACGCGTCGACCTCGGCCGGGTCGCCGCCGCCGCGATCGATCGCTCGCGCGAGCACGAACTTCGACAGCGCCGCGTCGTAGGGCAGAAAGCCGGCGTGCGACCAATCGGCCGCGGCGGCGCGGGCCAGCGGCAGCGCGGTCTCGAGGTCGCCGAGCTCGAGCTCGATCTCCGCGAGTACCTGCTCGGCGTAGGCGAACTCCGGTCGCTCCGGCGCGCCCGCACGCAGCCGCTCGACCGCGGTGCGGGCATCGGCGAGTCCGAGCTCGGGGTGACCAGCCTCGCGCAGCGCGTCGGCGAGGTTGGCCCGCCCCGCAGCGGCCTCGAACCACTGCTCCCGATCGTCCAGGATCTCGAGCGCGCGCCGCATGAGCGCCACCGCGTCGTCGTAGCGATGCAGACCGAGCATCCCGCCCGCCTCCTCCATCATCGACGACGCGACCCGCAGGTTCTTGCCGCCCAGCACCGCCTCGAAGATCGACCGCGCACGCTGCTCGGCGGCGATCGCCTCCTCGAACCGACCGAGGTACCGCAGCAGCTCGCCCTCGTTGTGCAGGGTCATCGCGTAGTCGGGGTGCAGCTCGCCGCGGGATCGCAGCGCGATCGCGGCCGCGCGTCTGGTCAGCTCGAGCGCGAGCTCGACGCGACCGGCGGAGAAGTTCGAGCTGGCGAGGTTGACGTACGACATCACCAGCTGCGGATGATCGGGGCCCAGCGCCTCGAGCCGCCGCTGGGTGACCGTGGTGTGCAGCTCGAGCGCGCGCTCGACCTCGCCGGCGTCCTCGAGCACCAGCGCGGTGCCCTCGAGGATGCCATCGAGCTCGTCCGGCGCGTGTGCGCGAGCGCCCTGCTCGGCCGATGCCAAGCGCGCGAGCGCATCGGTGCTGCGGCCTTCGTCCCACAGCAACATGCCTTCCGCGAAGTCGATCGCCACGCGCGCCCGTGCGGCCGCCGGCGAGGTCGCGAAGCGCTCGATCGCCGCGCGCGCGTTGGCCACGTACTCGTGCCCGCGCGCATGATCGTGCAGGTGCTCGAGCTCGACGTGGACCAGCTCGTTCCAGGCCAGGGCCGCGTAGACGTCGTGACCGCTGGCGCTGGCGACCTGCGCCGACGCCAGCAGCAGCGCGCGTCCGTCGAGCGGCCGCCCCGCCTCGACCTCGATCACGGCTTGCATCGCGAGCGCCTCCGCGAGCAACGGCTCGAAACCCAGCTCGCGCGCCTGTGTGACGAGCTGCTCACCGCGTGCCTCGAGCTCCTGCGCCTGACCGGCGAGCAGCAAGCCCGAGACCTCCGCCAGCTCGTCGCGCACCAGCGCAACCGCCTCGCGACCAGCGGCATCGTCGGGCTCCGGCATCTCACGGGCGAGGTCGCCGTCGCGGCACAACGCGACGCGTGGGAGCCCGCGCTCGATCGCCACCGCGTCGAGCTCGCCCGCGCGCTGGAGCAGCGCCGTGAACGCAGCGCGCTGCCCCGTGAGGCACGCGCGACGCTGCTCCCCGGCGCGGGGATCGGTGGCAGCGCAGGCCTCGGTCCACGCGCTGCCCCACGCGGCCGCCCAACCTTCGATGCGAGCCTCGACCGCCGGCGGCGCCGCGAGCTCGTGACGTGCGGCCTCGGTCCAGGTGCCGGCGAGCGGCTCGCGACCGCGACACGCCTCGAGCTCGCGCGTGCGGCCCAGCGCACCCACGCCCACCGCGACCGTCGTCACCGCGGCCGCCAGTGCCCACCACCGCCGCCGCTGCGGCGGCTGCAGCGAGCGCAGCACCGCCGCCATGTCGGGCGGTCGCGCGTCGCGATCGCAGGCGAGGCCCGCGAGCGTCGCGGCGCGTAGCCACGTCGGGATCCCGCGGGCGCGCAACGGCTCGTCGGAGGCGCCGGCACGTTGCGCCTCGACGATACCGCGGGCGCTCGACGCCTCGAACGGCCGCCTGCCGGCGAGCGCCTCGTAGAGCGCGACGCAGAACGCGAACACGTCGGCGCGCACGTCGATCGCGAGCCCACGGAACTGCTCGGGTGCCATGTACGCCGGCGTGCCGACCGCGGTCCCGGTCTGCGTGAGCGAGCCGCTGTCGTCGAGCAGCAACGCGTCGGACAGCGGCACCGGCTCGCCGCTGCGGTGCTCGTCATCGGCCTGGGCGAGGCCGAAGTCGGTGACCTGCACGCGACCACCACCGTCGACCAACACATTGTCGGGCTTGAAATCGCGGTGCACGATGCCTTGCTCGTGGGCCGCCTGCAGGCCCAGCGCCGCCGCGCGAAACGCCTCGAGCAGCTGCGTCCACGGGCGCGGGCGCAGGGCACACCAGCGACGCAGGGTCATGCCATCGACCAGCTCCATGACCACGAAGACGCGGCCGTCGAAGAGCCCGGCGTCGTAGATCGCCACCACGTTGGGGTGGCGCAGGCGCGCCATGGTCTTCGACTCGCGCACCAGCCGAGCGACGCGATGCTCCGGGTCGTCGCGATCGAGTGCGCGTGCGTCGAGGGTCTTGATGGCGACGTGGCGCTCGAGGTTGGTGTCGATCGCCTCGTGCACCTCGCCCATGCCGCCGCGCCCCAGCAGCCGCAGCACGCGATAGCGGCCCGCGACCACGCCCGGCAGACCACTCGCGCCCGTCAGCAGTCGGGCAACCACCACGCGACAGTCATCACAACCGTCGAGGTGCTCACGCAGCGGCTCCGGTCGGTCCGCACGCCCCTGCGACAGCTCGATGAGGGCCTGCTCCGGCGGACACGGCGAGGTCGGGACGTTCACGACGGCGGCCAGCGTAGTCGAGCCGCAGTGGACCGCGAAGCGTCGGTCACGGCAACCCCCGATCGCATTCGTCGGGTGCGCGTGCGACAACTTCGGTCGGGACGCGTCGACGGATCACCCGGGTTGTCGATGTCTCCACGCGCTGCCAGGGCACGACCCTGGTACCATCGACCACGAATGGACTCCGAGCAGGTCCTGCGATCGGCGTGGACGGGTGCGTGCACGCGTTTCCCCGAGCTCCGCCTGGCCTTCGACGCCTACGCGGCACACGTCCGCGGCGTGCTCGGGGGCGGCGACGAGGCCGTACTCCCCAAGCTGGCGCTCGAGGACCTGTTCCTGGCCTGCGCGTGCCTGCGGGGCGATGACGCAGCACTGCGGCGCTTCGACCGCGACGTGCTCGGGGCCTGTGACGCCGCGGTGCGCGGGCTCGACAATACCGACAGCTTCCTCGACGAGGTCAAGCAGCGCCTGCGCACCAAGCTGCTCGCCGGCGACACCGAGCAGCCGCCCCGCATCGGCGAGTTCGCTGGCCGCGGCGCGTTGGTGGCGTGGGTCACCGTGGCGGCAGTCCGCACGGGGCTCTCGCTGCTGCGCGAGCGCAAGCGGGCCGAGCGCTTCACCGGCGACGGCTGGGCCGAAGCACTCGCGCTGCCGGATGTCGGTGACGTCGAGGTCGACTACGTGAAGCAGCGCTACCGCGAGGACTTCACCCGCGGGCTCGTCGAGGCCTGCCGGGCCCTCGCCGCGCGCGAGCGCACCATCTTGCGGATGCACTTCGTCGACGGCCTCAACATCGATCAGATCGGCGTCGTCTACGGCGTGCACCGAGCCACCGTCGCGCGCTGGATCGCCAAGAGTCGCACCGCCCTGCTCGAGTCGACGCGCGCGTGGCTGACCGAGCACCTCGCGGTGCCGAGCTCCGAGTTCTCGAGCCTCGATCGGCTCGTGCGCAGCCAGCTCGACGTCAGCCTCGGCGCGCTCTTCCCCGAGGACGAGGCCGACGAGGCCACGCCGCCGGGGTAGCAGCTGCGACCGCGACCGCGCACTGGCACCGCGGCACCCCCATGCGGTATGGCTTTGGCCATGCCCACGCCTTGGCTTCGCGCCCTCGCCCTGTGCTCGTCCCTGGCCCTCGTCGCGTGCTCGTCCGACGGCGACGGCGGTGGATCGTCCGGTGACGCCAGCGCGGGCTCGAGCGACGGCTCCTCGGCCGGCGGCAGCAGCAGCGGTGGCAGCAGCGGCGGTGGCAGCAGCGGCGGCGTCGACGGTTCGACCTCGATGCCGGACGAGAGCGGCAGCAGCGGGCCCGGCGGCGCGTGCACCGACGAGTTCCCTGCGATCGTGACCGACATCGACGAGACGCTGACGGTTTCCGACGAAGAGTTCCTCATGCAGCTGTCGGACGGCAGCTACGATCCGCTCGAGCGCGAGGGCGCCGCCGAGCTCGTCACCGGCTACGCCGAGCTCGGCTACCGTGTGCTCTACCTGACCGCGCGCTCCCAGACCCTGGTGGTCGCCGGCACCAACGAGACCGCCGAGGAGGCCACCGCGCGCTGGCTCGACGAGCACGGCTTCCCCAACGACACCACCACCACCACCTTGGTGCTGGCGCCCAACCTCGTGGTCGGCGAGGGCGCGCGCACGTTCAAGGCCGAGCAGCTGGCGATGTTCCAGGCCCAGGGCTGGCGCTTCGACTACGCCTACGGCAACGCCACCTCGGACATCGACGCCTACGCCGACGCCGGCATCGCACTCGACGCGACGTTCATCATCGGCGAGCACGCCGGCGAGAGCGGCACGGTTGCTGTCGCCGGCGAGGACTGGGTCGATCACGCCGCTGCGCAGCTGCCGACGGTGATGGCGGTGTGCGAGGCCGCGTCGGGCTGAAGCAGCGCTGCTCGGGCGGCCTTTACAAGCGCACCGCCGCTGGGGTGCAATCGTCGACGATGGCGACCACGACGGACGACACGTTCGCAGTCACGTTGCTCGACGTCATCCTCGGCTACGACTGCAACCTCGCGTGCGACTACTGCACCATCACCGAGGCCATGCGGCGCCGCGCGCTGCCGACCGCCGCGGTGGTCGCCGAGCTGGTCCGCGCGCGCAGCGAGGGCATCTCGCGGGTCTCGTTCACCGGCGGCGAGCCGACCCTGCGCCGCGACCTGCTCGCGCTGGTCCGGCACGCCCGCGCGCTGGGCTTCGACGACATCAAGCTGCAGACCAACGGACTGCTGCTCGGCGCCGGTGACAACCTCGCGCGGCTGCGGGCCGCGGGGGTCGATCGCGTGTCGGTGTCGATCCACACCCACGAACCCGCCGCCTACGAGAGCCTCGTGCGCCGCGCCGGCACCCATGGGGCGATGGTCGCGGGCCTGCGGGCGCTGGTCGCGGCCGGCGTGGACGCCAGCGCCGACGTGATCCTGCAGCGCAGCACGTTCGCGCGGCTGCCCGCGGCGTTGCAGTGGCTGCACGCGCTCGGCGTGCGTGCGGCCGATCTGTGGTTCGTCTCGCTGAGCGACGGCAACCGCGACAACCTCGCGTCCATGCCGCGCATGACCGAGGTGATGCCGGCGGTGCACGAAGGCCTGGCGTGGGCGCGCGCGCACGGCATGTCGGTGCGATCGCTGCACCTGCCGCGCTGTGTGCTGGGCGAGGATCACCCCCACGCGTGGGATCCGGCGGCACAGGGCGTGCGGGTGGTCAGCCCCGACGCGGTGTTCGATCTGCGGCGCAGCAAGATCACGGGGTCGCAGCAGGTGGCGGCGTGCAGCGGCTGCCGCTTCGCCTCGCAGTGCCCGGGCGTGCGCGCCGACTACCTGGCGCGCTACGGCGACGCCGAGTTCCACGCAGTCCCGGCGTAGCCCGCCCCGCGGCGCGCGTGCGTCGAGGCCAGCCGGTCGCGCTGGCGACTACTCCCGAACGAGCCCGTAGGCCCACGCGTCGACGTAGTGACCGTCCTTCAAGGCCCACTTGCGCATGGTGCCCTCGCGGACGAAGCCCGCCTTCTCCAGCACGCGCGCCGACGCGGGGTTCCACGCGAACACGCCCGCGTGCAGGCGCACCAGTGCGAGCCGAGCGAACGCGTACTCGACGGTCGCACGCACCGCGGCGGTGGCGAGCCCGCGCCCCCAGTAGTGACGACCGAGCCAGTAGCCGATCTCCGCGCTGTGGCAGTGCACGTCGACGCCCGGCACCAGCCCGACCCCGCCGACGACACGGTCGTCGCAGAGGATCGCGAAGTTCAGCGGCGGATCGATCGCTTCGTTGTAGGCGATCCAACGCTCGGCATCGCCGCGCGCGTAAGGATGCGGGAAGCCATCGCGAAGGTTGCGCCACACCTCGCGATCGTTGGCGACCGCCACGAGCGCGTCGGCGTCGCCCGATCGAAACGGGCGCAGACACGCACCGGGTCCGAGCGGCGCCGTCGACATGCCGGGATCGTAGCAGCGCACCCGCGACCCCGGGAGCAGCGACGCGCGCGAGGCGGCTCGGACCGGCGTCCGGCGACGGTTGCCGCCGCACCGTCCGTGGCGGCTTGGAACGGCGGCGAAAGCCGCGATCTGTCGCTGCGCTTGCGGCCGGGCCGCATTTGCCCGGCCCCGCTGCGCACCGCGTGCGCTATCCTCCGCGCGAACGATGTTCCTGCGCCTGCACGACGTCGAGCTGTGGACACCGGAGCCGGCCGGTCGCGTCGACGTGCTGATCGCAGGCACGCGCGTGCTTGCGATCGGCGCCGCGCTGCCCGAGCTTCCGGAGGCGTTCGGCGGCTGCACCACGCTCGCGCTCGAGGGTCGCCGCGTGATCCCGGGCATCGTCGATGCGCACGTGCACGTGACCGGCGGTGGCGGCGAGGCCGGGCCGCACACGCGCGTGCCACCACTGTCGGCCGGCATGCTCGCCCACAGCGGCATCACCAGCTGCGTCGGAGTGCTCGGCACCGACTCGACCACGCGCACCGTCGCCGAGCTGGTCGCGCGTACCCTGGCCCTGCGCGCCGAGGGCCTGTCGGCGTGGTGCTACTCGGGCAGCTACACCGTACCGCCGCCGACACTCACCGGCTCGGTGCGCGGCGACTTGGTGTGGATCGATCCCGTGATCGGCGTCGGCGAGCTCGCGCTGTCGGATCACCGCTCGTCGCAGCCGACCCTCGACGAGTTCCTGCGCATCGCGGCCGACGTGCACGTCGGCGGCATGATGGCGGGCAAGGCCGGCGTGCTGCACCTGCACATGGGCGACGGCGTGCGCGGCCTGGACCTGGTCCGACGTGCGATCGACGGCTCGGAGCTACCGGCCTCGATGTTCCATCCCACCCACGTCAATCGCAATCCCGCGTTGCTGCGCGAGGCGCAGGCGCTCGCACGCGAGCACGGCTGCACCATCGACATCACCGCGTTCCCCGACGAAGACCTGGGCGGCGCGATCGCAGCCCACGAGGCAATCGCCGACTGCCTCGACGCTGGGGTCTCGATCGACCGCATCACCTGCTCGTCCGATGGCGGCGGCTGCATGCCGACCTTCGACGCCGACGGCCGCATGACCGCGATGGGCGTGGGCCGACCAGGGGCGCTGCTCACCGCGCTGCAGCGCACGCTCGCGCTGGGCCTGTCCACGGCCGCGGCGCTCGGCCCCTTCACGCGCAACGTCGCCCGGCTCTTGCGACTCGATCGCGGGCACATCGGCGTCGGCGGCTGCGCCGACCTGCTCGCGCTCGACGACGATGGCACCCTGCACACGGTCGTGGCGCGTGGCCGCGTGTGGCTCCGCGATCGGCAGCCCATCCACACCGGCCCGTTCGAAACCGCCTAGCACCCGACGTCAGCAACTCCCATGTGTCCAGCAAAGGTCGATCCCAGCACTGACCGCGGCTTCATCGTCCCGGTCGGTGGTGCCGAGGACAAGCAACACGACGCAGTGATCCTGCGCCGTTTCGTCGAGCTCGCCGGCGGCGACGAGGCCCGCATCGCGGTCATCCCCACCGCGTCGCGTCAGAGCGACACCGGGGCCAGGTACGAGGGCATCTTCAGTGAGCTCGGTGCGGGGGCGGTGGACGTGCTCGCCTTCGACGAGCGCCGCGACGCCGATCGAGAGGACTGGAACCAGCAGCTCGCCAAGGCCACCGGCGTGTTCCTCACCGGCGGCAATCAGCTGCGCATCTCGACCATCCTCGGCGGCACCAAGGTGGCGCGACAGATCCGGGCGCTCAACGCCCGCGGCGTGATCGTCGGCGGCACCTCGGCCGGGGCCGCGATCCTCTCCGAGCACATGATCGCGTTCGGCGAGAGCGGCGCGACCCCGCGCGCGGGGCTGGTCTCGTTGGCGCCGGGCTTCGGCCTCACCAACCGCGTCATCATCGATCAACACTTCCGACAGCGCGACCGCCTGGGGCGGTTGCTGGCGGCGCTGGCCTACAACCCCTTCGCGGTCGGCCTCGGGCTCGACGAGGACACCGCGGCCTTCATCGACGCCGACGATGTCGTCGAGGTGGTCGGCGCCGGCGCCATCACGGTCGTGGATGCATCGTCGCTGGAGCACTCGTCGATGGGCTTCGCGAGCTCCGGCGACGCCATCTGCCTGACCAACGTGAAGCTCCATGTGCTCACGCCCGGCGGCAAGTTCGACCTGCGCACGCGCACCGCGACACCGCCACGCAGCTCGGAGTAGGCGCGCCGCATCTGCTATCGTGTTCGCGAGCGTGCCCCGCGATTCTCCTGCCATCGCCGCGTTCGTGACCGCTGCGGGCCTGTCCGGCGCGAGTCCCGGGGACGCATCGGCGCTCGCGGAGGCGACGGCGCGGGCCGCCGCCGCGCGGGCGGGCGTGGTGACCGAGCCCGAGGACTTCGCCGCGGCACTCGGCGCCAGCGTCGGCGACCACGACGACGTGGCGGCCGCGATCGCTGCGATCGCACGGATCAACCTCGGCGATCTATGGCTGGCCTGCGCGTGCGCCAAGGGTCAGCGCGCAGCGCTCGACCAGCTCGACGCCCTGCTGGCCTCGCTGCGCCCCACGCTCGCCCGCGTGGGCCTCGACGCCGGCGCCATCGACGAGCTGCTGCAGCAGCACCGCGCCCGGCTGCTGGTGCACGAGCGCGAGCGGCCGCCGCGGATCCTCGCGTTCCGTGGCCACGGCGATCTGCGCAGCTGGCTGAAGGTCGCACTGGTCCGCGAGGCGCTGCGATCGCAGCGACGTGGAGCCGCCGCCGACGCTGGTGACGACGACGAGCTCGAACACCTGATGTCGCCGGGGCCAGACCCGGAGCTCGCGGCGATGCTCGCGACCTACCGCGCGGGCTTCCGCGAGGCCTTCGGCCGCGCGCTCGCCCGCTTGCCGCCCCGAGACCGCAACGTGCTGCGCTACCACCTGCTCGAAGAGCTCGCGATCGACGACATCGGCGCGATCTACCGCGTACACCGAGCGACCGCGGCGCGATGGCTGGTCCGCATCCGCGAGCAGCTGCACGACGACACGCGCAGCGAGCTGCGGGCGACCCTTGCGCTCGCCGAACACGAGCTCGACAGCGTGCTGCGGCTGTTGCGTAGCCAGCTCGACGCCAGCATCGCCCGCGGCCTGGCGCCAAGCGCCCAGTAGATTTTTTTCGCGATCGCGTGCGACTTGGGGCGAGCTCCCGCCTCCTGCTCCGCATGCGCATGTTCGTCGCTTCGTCCCCCGCCCTGCGTCGCTCCCTCCCGCTCGCGCTCGCGCTGGCGCTCGGCCCCCTGGCATGCGGCGGGGGCGACGGCGGAGGCGGCTCCGCGCTGTTGGCGTTCGACGGTCAGCAGGACTTCCTCCCGGGCTTCGACTACGACAGCGGATGGTTGCCCGAAGGCAGCCCGGTGTCGATCCGCGCCACCGCGACCGCCAGCGGTGGCGTCACCGTGCACGCCCAGGCCACCGCCGACGGTGACGCGCTGATGCCCGTCGCAGGCAGCGGCACGCTCGCGGTCGAGGGCGCGCTCGCGCTCGAGGTCAGCGCGCGCATCGACACGATGGGCATCGAGTACGAAGGCGTGGTCGAGACCTTCGCCTACGCCATCGATCCCGTCATGCAGGGCTTCGAGCCGTTCGCAATCGACACCGCGGTGCCGGCCACGGCGACCCTCCCGGCCGCAGAGCTGGGCCGGGTGCCGATCCCCTCCGTGCCGGGTGCCTCGCTGGTGCTCGCCATCGAGGGCGGCGAGCTGTCGACGGTGTTCACCGGCGTGTGTGCGACCGCGGCGGGCGGGCTCGCGCAGTACACCGGCTCGCTGAACACCAGCGGCACCATCGACGCGGCCGCCACCGTCGAGATCGAGGTCCCGATCGTCGGCACACAGAGCTTCGGCCCGTTCGCCTTCCAGGTGCCGATCCCGGCCAGTGATCACGCCGTCGACCTGGGCACGCTCACCCTGCCGAGCGGCGAGGCCACCGACGCGGCCGGGCCCTGCAACGGTGTCGGCGCGGGCACCGACGCCGACACCGGCGGCGGCGACGGCAGCGGCGGCAACACGAGCACCGCGAGCACCGCGAGCACCACCAACGCCACCGGCACCGACGCCAGCGGTGGGCTCGACACCAGCGGCGGCGGTGAGACCGGCACGACCGACGCGGGCGAGGCCTCGCAGGGCAGCTCCGACGCCGGCAGCCCCGACGGCGATCCCAACTATCCCGCGATCGGCGACGGCTGCCCGAGCGGCAGCGTCGGCATCGGCATCGACACGGACATCGAAAACAACGTCTGCGCGCCGCCCTGCGACGGCAGCGGCGTCTGCCCCGACGGGGCCACCGGCGATGCGGTGCCGGTGTGCGCGTTCAATCCCGACTCGACCTACGACCCCTGCAGCGGCGACGGCGAGTGCTCGGGCGGTGAGTCATGCGCCGGCGGCCTGTGCGAGCTAGCGCCGACGCACTGCGTGCTCGCGTGCGACGACACCACGACGTGTCCGGACACGATGGCCTGCCTGCTCGGCTTCTGCACCGTGCCGGTCTGAGGCGAGCTCGCGCTCGAGCATCCGCGCGGCCCACTCCACCCGCGCCGCCTCGATGGCCTGGTTGCCGTAGACGACCACGGTGACCGCCTCGCTGTCGAACATGTGCATGACCGACAGCAGCACCACCGCGGCAGCGCCCGCGGCCGCGGGCTCGAGGCCGAGCGAGCGTCCGCACAGCGCGACGATCGCCGCCTCGAAGTGTCCGAGCCCGGACGAGGCCGCGCGCCGCAGCTCGGGATCGGTGCGCGCGGCGATCATGATCTCGCGCCATGCCGCGTGCAGCGGGGTGCGGCAGATGCCGCGGATGAGCTCGACGAAGGGCCGGAAGCCCTCGACCCGCGGATCGAGCTCGGCGTCCGCGAACGCGTCGAGGTGGCGCTGCCCGATGGCGTCGGCGGCCGCGACGATGACGTCGCGACGCGTCGGGTAGTGGCGGAACAACGCACCCTGTGAGACGCCGGCGCGCTCGCAGATCGCCGCGACCGAGCTGCCCGCGTAGCCCAGCTCGGCCAGGCACTCGATGGTCGCCGCCAGCAGGCGGCTGCAGGTCGACTCACGACGCGCGGCTTGTGTACGACGGCTCGAAGGCGCGCTCGGCATGCTCGTGCTCCGGTTGCACCCGCACCGCGGGCGTGGCCACGCCGACCCGCAGGAACGAGCCGTGACGGCGCGTGGTGCCGAAGCCCGGCGCGAAGCGACCGTCCTCGTAGACCACCTCGCCGCCGATCATCGTGGCCGTGACCGCACCGTCGTTGCGCCGGACCATGCGCGAGAGCCCGCCCATCATCGTCATCGGGGCCTCGTGGTAGTCGGCCAGCGATGCGTCGAGCCCGGCCGGGTCGATGATCACGAGGTCGGCGCGGTCGCCGGGCTGCAGGCGACCGGCATCGATGCCGTACCACTGCGCGAGCTCACCGGTGAGCTTGTGCACGGCATGCTCGAGCGGCACCACCGGGCGGCCTTGCGCGGCGGCATCGCGGATCTCTCGCAGGTAGTAGAGCGCGAAGTTGTAGAACGCCATGTTGCGCACGTGGGCGCCGGCGTCGGAGAAGCCGATCTGCACGCTGTCGTGGCTGGCGAGCTCGACCAGCTTGCGCGGACGGTGGTTGGCGATCGTCGTGCGCCAGCGCAGCCGCGCGCCGTGGGCGACCACGAGGTCGAGGAACGCGTCGACCGGGTGGATGCCGCGCTCGTCCGCGATCGCGCCGAAGGTGCGGCCGACGAGCGCTGCCTCGGGGGCGCCGACGATCTCCGCGTCGTAGAAGTTGCGGTGCCACACCCGCGGCGAGAAGCGCCGGTCGTAGTCCTTGCGAAAGCTGCGACGGTAGGCCTCGTCGCGCAGTAGCTCGTTGCGCGCGAGCTCGTCGGCCAGGTGCAGCGCGGCCTCGCCGGCGGCGAACTCTTCGAACACCACCAGGTCCATGCCATCGGCGTAGACCTCGAACGGCATCGGCACCGTCTGCCAGCGGAACTCGGTGCCGGCCGAACGGTTGGTGAACGACACCAGCGCCGTGATCGCGTCGCTGAGGCTGGGATTGGCCTTGGTGTCGGCGGCGCTGATGAGCGTGGTCTTGAGCGGCTTGCGGACGCCCCAGCCGCCGCTGGCGGCGAGGAACAGCAGCACGTTCACCTTGGTGGTGATGTTGGGTGCGCTCTGCAGCACGCGATCGCGGCGGCGCAGGATCGCATGGAAGCGGCGGTACTCGCCCCAGGTGGCGTAGGTCGATGGCAGTCGCGCCGAGCGATGACGCTCACCACCGACCTTGTCCCACGGGTTGGTCATGGTCGACAGGCCCAGGTAGCCGGCATCGAGCGCCTCCTCGAGGATCGCCTCCATGCGGGCCTGCTCGTCGGCGGTGGGGCGCTCGTCGGGGTCGACGGCGCGCGACAGGCCCATCACCGAGGTGCGCAGATCGGAGTGGCCCAGGTAGCACGCGATGTTGGGCCCGAGCGGTCGCTGCTCGAGCCCCTCGATGTAGCCGGCCGGGGTCGACCAGGTCTTGTGGCGCGTGAGCGCCGGCAGCACCTGCTCGCGCGGCAGCGCCTCGACGCGCGTGAAGAAGTCGGCGCAGTCCTCGGGCGACGAGAGGATCGTGCTGAGCGAGCACGAGCCGACGAACACCGTCGTCACGCCGTGACGCACCGACTCGTGCAGGCCCGGCGCCGCCAGCAGCTCGGCGTCGTAGTGGGTGTGCATGTCGATGAAGCCCGGCATCACCCAGCGGCCGTCGGCCTCGATCACGCGATCGACCGCGCGCGGATCGACGGCGGCCGCCTCCTGCTCGCTCGCGACGACGCCGTCGGTCACCAACACGTCGCGCACGCACCCCGGCGCACCGGTGCCGTCGAAGAAGAGTCCGTTGCGAATGAGCGTCTGCATCGCGGCTGTCCTCCGGCGGCGGTCCGAACTTAGATAGTGAACGCTATCTAACTTGGCCTGCCAACCCGGCGTGGGCACGACCGCCGCAAACCTGCGTTCGCGGCCTATCGGCGGGACTTGGCGGGCAGCCGGTCGGGGTACGGCACGTCCCCGCGCGCGAGCATCTCGACGAACTGCGCGATGCGTCGCGTGCGGGTCTCGGGTCGCTTCGCGGTCTGCACCCGATGCAGGATCGCGAAGCGGTTGGTGCCATCCAACGTCGCGAACAGGCGCGCCGCCTTCGCGCTCTTCGCCAGCGCCGCCTGCAGATCGTCAGGCACGCGCGCCGCCTTCGGTGAGTCGTACGCGGCGTGCCAGCGACCATCGGCCTGGGCGCGCTGCACCTGCGCGAGCCCAGGCGGACGCATGCGGCCGGAGTCGATCAGCGCCTGCGCCTTGGCGACGTTGATCTTCGACCACGGTCCACCCGCGCGCCGCGGTCCGAAGCGCTGCAGCCACGCAGTGTCGTCGAGCGCACGCTTCTGGCTGTCGATCCACCCCCACGCCAGCGCGACGTCGAGCGCCTCGGCGTACGTGAGGTGCGGTGGATGACCGCCCTTCCCGAGCTTGAGGAGGATCGGCCCACTGGTGCCGTGGTGGGCCGCCAGCCAGCGATCGAACGCCGCCGCATCGGTGAAGCTCTCGACGGGTTCTGCCGGCTTGCCGGCGTTGGCGGTGGGTTCGGCGGCCTTGCGGGTCGCGGAGCGAGATCGTGGCGTGGCCATGCCCAGGTGCGCAGATGGTAGCGAACGCAGTCCACGCACGCGAACCTAAGAGTCTTCTCAGGCTGCTCTAAAGGCTGCGCTCGACCACCTTGCTACAACCACCCCGTGTCCGCCACGTCCCTGGTGCTCGCCCTCGTGCTCGCCGCTCCCGCCCCGGGGCCGGTGCCACCGCCCGACGACGGCGCCCACTTCGATCGCAGCGGCCGCGCGCTCTCCTTCGACGAGGCGATCGGGCTCAGCGAGCAGCTGCCGTCGACGAAGATCCGCGCGCAGGCGGTGCGCGAGCGAGAGCTCGGCGATCGCCGGATCTCCGGCACCATCGCGCAGCCGCAGATCTGGCTGCAGCCCGGTGTGCGGCTGCTCCCCCGCGAAGCCCAAGCGTTCACGCCGCAGGCGATGATCACCCAGACGTGGAGCCTCGGTCGCCTCGGTAGCGCGCGCCGCAAGGCCGCGAAGGCGGAGCGCACGGCGATGGCGTCGGAGCTGAGCGCTCGCCAGCTCGCCCACCGCCTCGAGGCAGCGCGCACGTGGATCGATCTGCACACCGCGCAGCGCGAGCTCGAGCTGGCCCGCCACGAGGGTGACGTCGCGATCGAGTGGGTCGCGCGGGCCGAGGCTGCGCTCCGCGCGGAGCTGATCCTCGCCCCCGACGTCGCCGAGGCCCGCGCGTACGCGGCCGAGGTGCGCTCGCGTCACCTCGAGCTCGAGGGCCGCGTCCACGATCTCGGACTGCAGCTGGCGCGCGACGTCGGCGAGGACCCGTGGCGGCCGCTCGTCGCCGACGGCGCTACGCCCGATCCGCGACTACCCGACGAGGCCGAGATCGCCCGGCGATTCGCCGACGTCGGCGAGCTCCCCGAGGTCCAGGCGCTCCGGCTCGCCGCGGTGGCCAAGCGCGCCTACGCGGTCGAGAGCCGCGCGCAGTACCGTGGCAGTCAGCTGACGCTCGGCGGCCAGATCGATCGCGACGAGCGCGACGGATTCCTCGCCTACGGCATCGTCGCGCTGTCGGTGCCGACCCGCGGCGCGGGCGTGCGACAGCACGGCGAGATCATGAGCGAGGTCCATCGCCTCGAGGCCGAAGCCGCCGACACCCAGCGCGCGCTGTCCTCGCGACTGGCGACCACGCTCCACGATCTGCACCACACGCAGGTGGTGGTCGAGAACCTGGGTGGCGCGCTGCTGCCCGAGCTGCGGGCGGCCGCCACCGCCCACGAGAAGGCCCGCGACGTCGGCGAAGGCACGGTGTTCGAGCTGTTCTCGGCACGACGTCGCGTGCTCGCGGCCGAGAACGCCCTGGTGGCGGCCGAGGGCGCGCAGACGTGGGCGCGACTGCAGACGTGGTTGCTGCTGGCCGAGCTGGAGGCGCCGCGATGATCCGCCGCCTCGCGCTCGCAAGCCTGCTCGGCGGCTGCACCCAGCCATGGACGCCACCGCCGACGGCAGACACCGCCCACGAGAGCTCGGCGCGCAGCCCGTGGGTCGCGGTGGTCGCACCCAGCGATCCCAGCCTCACCGAGCTCGCCGCGGAGGTCGTCGGTGACGCGAGCTCGCGCTCGCAGATCTCTGTGACGTATCCCAGCAAGGTGACGGCGATTCGCGTGCGCGTGGGCGA
This sequence comes from Deltaproteobacteria bacterium, assembly GCA_016709225.1. Classification (NCBI taxonomy): domain Bacteria; kingdom Pseudomonadati; phylum Myxococcota; class Myxococcia; species Deltaproteobacteria bacterium. The sequence goes on from JADJEE010000002.1 coordinate 1,250,068, forward strand.
TTCGGTCCACGCCGGCGACGTGTTGGTCGACGTGTTGGTGCCCGAACTGGTGCGCGCGCAGGCCACCGCGGCCTCGGCCGCCGAGCGCATCGAGCTCCAGCGCAAGCGCATCGATCAGCTCGACGCGCTGCGCGGTGAGGGGCTGGTCGGCGGGCGAGAGCTGTTCGATCTGCGCGCGACCCTGGCCGAGCTCGAGGCGCAGCGCCGCGAGGCCCAGGCCATCGTCACGGGTGCGGGCATCGGCGAGCGCGGAGCGGTCTACGAGCGTGGGGTGTTGCGCCTGCGCGCGCCGGCCGACGGCACGGTCACCGGCATCGAGGCCGTGGTCGGCGAGATGCACGACGCCGCCACCGGCCCGCTGATCTCGCTGGCCCGCGACTCCGACGCGCGCATCGAGGTCCACGCGACGCAACCACTGCCCCCCGGTGCGTCGCTGAAGTTCGCGATGCCCGACGGTCGCGAGGTCGAGCTCGCCGCGACCCCGGTGGCGCAAGTCGTCGATCCGAGCGACGGCAGCCTCCGGCTATGGTTCGATCCGGCCACGCGCACGCCGCTGCCCCACGGCGTGCGCGGACACGTGCTGATCCACGCGGTGCAAGGCGGCGCGCTGCAGGTGCCCGAGCGCGCGATCGCATGGCAGGACGGGCGAATGGTGGTGTTCGCCCGCGACGGCGAGGGCGTGCGACCGGTCCCGGTCGAGGTCGTGGGTCGATCGGGCAGCTCGGCGCTGGTGCGCGGCGAGCTCGCGCTCGGTGAGCAGGTCGCCGGCGACGGCGCAGCCTGGATCACACCCGTGGAGGACGAGTGAACGCGATCGCACGCATCGTTCACGGCGCGATCGGTCACCGCGTCGCGGTGATCGTGGTGGTGTTGATGCTGGCGGCGGTGGCCGCCGTCGGCGTGCGTCGCCTGCAGCTCGATGCGCTGCCCGACATCACCAGCAACCAGGTCATCGTGCTCACGAGCGCCCCCGGCCTCACGCCGGAGGAGGTCGAGCGCCTGGTGACGCGCCGCGTCGAGATCGCGATCGGTGGGCTGTCAGGCGTGGTCGAGCAGCGGAGCCTGTCGCGCTTTGGCATCTCGTCGGTCACCGTGGTCTTCGACGACGACGTCGATCCCTGGCGCTCGCGACAGCAGGTCCAGGAGCGCATCGGCAACCTCGCCGGCGAGCTGCCCGAGGGCGTCGATCCGCCGCAGCTGGGCCCCTTCACCGGCGGGCTCGGCGAGGTGTTCCACATCTCGTTGTCCTCACCCGAGCGATCGCAGGCCGAGCTGCTCGAGCTGGCCGAGCTGCGCGTCGCACCGATGATGCGTGGGGTCGAAGGCATCGTCGAGGCCAACACGTGGGGTGGTCGCCGACGTTCGCTCGAGGTCCGCGCCGACGCCCGCAAGCTGGCCAAGAACCGCGTGACCTTGGCCGAGCTACAGCTCGCGCTCGAGCGCGCCACCGGGGCTGCGGCCGGCGCCTCGATCCCCGCCGGCGGCGGGCAGGCGCTGCTGCGCGGCGTGGTGTGGCCGCAGGGGCCCGTCGATCTCGGCGCCGCGATCGTGCGCCACGGCGACCCCGAGGGCCACGAGCGGATCATCCGCGTGGCCGACGTCGCCGACGTGGTGTGGGGCGACCTCCCGCGCATCGGCGCGGCGACGGGCAACGGCGGCGGCGAGCTGGTCTACGTGATGCTGCAGATGGCGCTGCACGCCAACGCGCTCGAGGTGGTCGGCCGCGTCCACGAGCGCATGGACCAGCTGGTGCCGCTGCTGCCCGCCGACGTCGCCATCGAGGTCGTCTACGACCGCAGCGACCTGGTGCTCGCGACCCTGCAGACCGTGGGCAAGAACCTCGCCGAGGGTGCGGTGCTGGTCATCGTCGTGCTGGTCGCCCTGCTGGGGTCGTTGCGCGCGGGCATCGTGGTGGCGTCGGTGATCCCGCTGTCGATGCTGGGCGCGGTCGCGGCGATGGTCGCGTTCGGCGTGCCGGGCAACCTCATGAGTCTGGGCGCGATCGACTTCGGGCTGCTGGTCGACGGCGCGGTGGTGATGGTCGAGCGTGCGTTCCACGAACTGCCGTCGATCCGGGACCGCGACGAGCCCACCCTGCGTCGTGCCACGATCGCCTCCGCGATGGGCCAGGTGGCCGCGCCGATGACCTTCTCGGTCGCGGTGATCGTGCTGGTCTACGTGCCGATCCTCTCGTTGGCGGGCGTCGACGGCAAGATGTTCCGGCCGATGGCGCTCACGGTGGTGTTCGCCCTGCTGACCGCGTTGGTGCTGGCGATCGTGTGGGTGCCGGCGGTGTCGGCCGCGTGGCTGCGACCGCGCCACGTGCCGGTTCGCGATCCGTTCCTCGTGCGCATGATCCAGCGGATGTACGCACCGGTGCTCCGACTGGCCGCCGGCGCGCCGCTGCTCATCGTCGTCCCGGCCGCCGCGTTGCTGGTCGTCGGCGTGCTGACCTACGTGCGACTGGGCTCGGCCTTCGTGCCGCAGCTCGACGAGGGCGACCTCGTGATCCAGACCACCCGCAGCCCCGACATCTCGCTCGAGCGCTCGATCGCCGATGCCACCCACCTCGAGCAGGTCGTGCGCGCCGCAGCGCCCGAGGTCGAGGGTGTAGTCTCGCGCATCGGCAGCCCGGCGGTCGCCACCGACATCATGGGCCTCGAGATGGCCGACGTGTTCGTCCAGCTGGCGCCGCGCGAGCGCTGGCGCCCCGGCCTCGACAAAGACACCCTCATCGCCCAGATCGAAGCCGCCATCGCGCGCGAGGCCCCGGGGTCGTCGCCGGGCTTCACCCAGCCGATCCAGATGCGCTTCAACGAGCTGCTCGGCGGCGCGGTCACCGACGTCACCGTCGAGATCTACGGCGAGGATCTGACCGAGCTCCAGCACACCGCCGAGCGGGTCCGCAGCATCGTCGGCGAGGTCGACGGTGCCCACGACGCCCGCATCATGGCGCCGCCGTCGGTGCCGGTGCTCGATGTGCGGCCACGCCTGCTCGACGCCGCGCAGCTCGGCATCGACGCGACGGCGGTGCTCGACATGGTCCGCGCGGTGCGGGCCGGCGTGCCGGTGGGCACCACGTGGGACGGCCCGGTGCAGGTACCGATCCGCCTGCGCCTGGGCACCGACGCGACCGCCGCGACCCTCGCGTCCACGCAGGTGGTGACCGCGACCGGCAGCTTGGTGCCGCTGTCGCGCATCGCCGACGTCGAGATGTCGCCGACGCCGGCGCTCGTCAACCGCCACGAGGCGCAGCGTCGCGTGATCGTCGGCTTCAACGTGCGCGGACGCAGTCTCGGCGACGTGGTCACCGACGCCCGCGCGGCGATCGAGGCGGCCGAGGTGGTGCCGCGCGGGCAGCGGGTGCGGTATGGCGGGCAATTCGAGACGCTCGAGGAGGCCAAGGCGCGCATGGCCGTGGTCGTGCCGATCGTGATGGTCGGCATCGTCATCGTGTTGGTCGCGTTGTTCCGCGCGTTCGGACCTGCGCTGCTCATCTTCCTCAACGTGCCGTTCGCCGGGGTCGGGGGCGTGCTGGCACTCGCGAGCCGGGGCATGCCGATGTCGATCTCCGCGGCGGTCGGCTTCATCGCGCTGTCGGGCATCGCGGTGCTCAACGGCGTGGTGCTGCTCTCGGGTATCCGCCAGCTGCAGCGCGAGAGCATGGCCGCGGGCGCGGCCGCGATCACGGCCGCGCGGCAGCGCGTGCGACCGGTGGTGATGACCGCGTTGGTGGCGGCGCTCGGCTTCATCCCGATGGCCGTCGCGACCGGCGTGGGCGCGGAGGTCCAGCGTCCGCTCGCGACCGTGGTGGTCGGCGGACTGGTGACGTCGACGTTGCTCACGCTGGTGGTGTTGCCGGCGCTGTACCAGCTGGGCGCGCGGTGGTTCGGCCACGGCGCTCACCCGGACCCCGCGGACACCGAAGCCGCGGCGACGGTGCCCTCGTGATCGGGCCCCCGTCGGGCGTATCATCGTCGCGCGGCGACTCCGGCGAGGGCCCGGGCCTCCGCGAGGACATCGCCGTGAAGCTGCTGCTGGTCGAGGACGAACCCCGCGTGGCCGAGATCGTGCGACGCGGCCTGGTGGAGGAGGGCCACCAGGTCGACGTGTGCTCCAGCGGACGCGCGGCGCTGCAGCAGGCCCGCGACATCGACTACGACGTGATCGTGCTCGACTGGATGCTGCCCGACATCGACGGCCTGGACATCCTGCGTCAGTGGCGGAGCGGCGGCCTGCGCACGCCGGTGCTCATGCTGACCGCGCGCGGCCAGGTCGGTGAGCGGGTCGCCGGCCTCAAGGTCGGCGCCGACGACTACCTCGTCAAGCCGTTCGACTTCGCCGAGCTGCTCGCACGCCTCGAGGCGCTGCACCGCCGCAGCAGCGGGCAGATCGAGCTGCGCACGGCCGGCGACGTCAAGCTCGACGGTCGCCGGCGATCACTCGTACGGGGCGACGCCGAGATCGCGTTGACCCCGCGGGAGTACGCGCTGTGTCAGGAGTTCTTCGGCCACGTCGGCGATGTGCTCTCGCGCAGCCACTTGCTCGGCGCGGTGTGGGGCACCAACTACGACGGCGACCCCAACGTGCTCGACGTGTACGTCGGCTACCTCCGCAGCAAGCTGGCCCGGATCGCTGCCGCGCACACCTCGATCAAGGCCGTGCGCGGCGTCGGCTTCCGCCTGCAGGTCGACGGGGGCTGACGCGCGTGCAGCTCGGAACCCGGCTGTTGCTCGTGGGCGCGGTGCTGCCCGCCGCGCTGCTGCTGGCGGCGCTGGTGGTCGGCGGCGTCGCGCTCGATCGCATTCTCCACCGCGAGATCGACCGCGCGCTGCTGGGCCAGGCCGCGGTCGAGGCGGTGTCGCTGTTCGATCGCGCCGACGCGCCGCACCTGCACCTCGTCGAGTCGCCGCTCGACGCCCGCGTGCGGGAGTTCGCGCCGCTCGGGGCGCTGTACGGTCCCCGCGGCGAACTCATCGTGCGCTATCCCGACGGCGCCGGGGTGCCCACCTCGCTCGATCCCGACCGGCTCACCGGTGAGGCCGAGCTCGACGACGCCGACATCGACGGCACCCCGCGGCGCGTCCTACGGATGCAGGTGCGCTCGCCCAGCGGGCTACCCCACGGGCTGTGGCTGGCGGCCTCGCTCGAGACCCACGACCGGGCGGTGCGAGTCTACTGGCAGTTCACCTCGATCGCGGTGGCCGTGGTCGTGCTGCTGCTCGCGGCGATCCAGGTCGCACAGGCGCGGCAGCTGACCCGGCGCGTGACCGCGCTCGCCGATCACATGCAGCGACTGCGCGCCGGCGAGCTCGGCTCGACGCCAGCGCCCGATGCCTACGGCGACGTGATCCAGACCCTGCGCGACGCGGTCGCCGACACCACGCTGCGGCTGTCGGCGGCCCGCGAGGCGCAAGACCGCCTGCTCGCCGATGCCGCCCACGAGCTGCGCACGCCGCTCACGGCGATGCGCGCCGGCATCGACGTGGCGCTACGTCGCCACCGCGACGCAGCACAGCTCGAGGAAGTGCTCGCCGATCAGCGTGGTGAGGTCGATCGACTCACCGAGCTGGCCACACGGCTGCTCGACATGGCGGCCCTGCGCGGCGCTCCGCTCGAGCTCGCAGCGGGTGACCTCGCCGAGCTCCTGCACGAGGCCGTCGACGCCGCGCGCGCCGTGGCCGAGGAGCGCGGCATCATGATCGAGCTCGCCGACGTGCCCCATGCCGAGGCAGCCTTCGCGCGCTCGGTCCTGCGACAGGCGCTCGACAACCTGCTCGACAACGCGATCAAGTTCTCGCGCGACCATGGTCGCGTCGAGGGGGCACGCGAGCACGTGGACGCGCGCTGGCGCATCCGCGTCTCCGATCACGGCCCCGGCGTGCCGGCCGAGGCGCGCGAGCGCATCTTCGACGCCTTCGAGCGCGCCGATCGGGCGGTGCGCGGCAAGGGCCTCGGGCTCGCGATCGTCGCCGAGGTTGCGCGCCGCCACGGCGGCCGCTGCTTCGTCGCCGAGCGCCCCGATGGCGGCAACGGGGCCGTCTTCGTGCTCGAGCTCGGGCCCGACGGCGCTTGACCGCGAGCCCGCGGTTCGCCGATTTCTTGCGCCGCCGCGTGGTCGTAGCCGAGGGTGCCGGGGCATGTCGCTCCCGGGCCGGCTGACCATCGCCGCCTGCGTGACCGCGTTGCTCACCGCCGGCGGGTGGTTCGTACGCGACACGTCGCGCGGGCCCGCACCGGTGTCGCGCCACGCCCCGTCGCCGCGAAGCCCCGCGCCTGCGCCCGTGCTTCGCGAGCACGCAGTCGCCCACGCCGCGATCGTACCGCCGGTCACGCCCAGGTCCGACGACGTCGACCCGCCGGCCCCGCGCACGCGCTACTTCGGCGCACGGGAGGGCGACCGCATCGCGCTCAGCTTCGACGACGGTCCGCGGCCGGCCTCGACCGCACGGGTGCTCGCGATCCTGCGTGAGCACGATGCACACGCAACCTTCTTCATGCTCGGCGAGCAGGTGCAGCGCCACCCCGAGGCCGCCGCCGCGGTGGCCGCGGCCGGCCACGAGCTCGGCAACCACGGCTGGTCGCACCGATCGTGGAAGCTGTTGTTCCCGTCGCAGCTACAGCGCGAGCTCGACGACACCGCCGACGCCATCGCCGATGCCACCGGCACCACGCCGCACGTGGTGCGGCCGCCGTTCGGACGCTTCCCCGAGTCCGCGGTCGCGATCGTCCACGGGCGCGGCGACGATCTGGTGCTGTGGTCGGTCGACAGCCTCGACTCCGCGGGGGCCGACGCCGACACCATCGCCCGCACGGTGGTCGACGCGGCGCGGCCCGGCGACATCGTGCTGCTACACGATCGCGAGTGGGCGAGCGTACGGGCACTGCCGCAGATCCTCGCCGGCCTGCGCCGCAAGGGCCTGCGCGTGGTGCCGGTGTCGCAGCTCGACTGACGTCCCCGTGACGGCCCGCGGCATTTGGTCTACAACCTTGGATCTTCGATGAAGATCCTCGAGCGTCGCATCTACCGGGGGCCGAACCTCTACGCGCACTTCCCCGTCATCCGCTTGCGGGTCGACCTCGGCGCACTCGAGGCGTGGCCGACTGCGAAGCTGCCGGGCTTCGTCGACGCGCTGCTGGCGGTGATGCCGACCCTCGAGCAACACACCTGCTCGTACGGCAGCCACGGCGGCTTCATCCGACGCATGCGCGAGGACGAGGGCACCTGGCTCGGCCACGTGCTCGAGCACCTCGCGATCGAGATCCAGGTGCTCACCGGCGCCAAGGTCTCGTTCGGCAAGACCCGCAGCGTCGACGAGCCGGGCCAATACCACGTGGTCTACGAGTTCGAGGAGGAGCGCGTGGGCGAGGCCGCGGGCCAGCTGGCCATGCGACTCATCCACTCGCTGCTGCCGCCCGAGCTGCGACCGAGCGGCAAGGACGAGCCGCTCGACTACCCCACCGAACTCGACGATCTGATCGCGTTCGCGCAGCGGCGACAGTTCGGGCCCTCGACCGCGTCGATCATCCGCGCCGCCGAGGAGCGCGACATCCCGTGGATCCGGCTCAACGACCACTCGCTGGTCCAGCTCGGCCACGGCCGCTACCAGAAGCGCATCCAGGCCACGGTCACGTCCGAGACCCGGCACATCGCAGTCGACATCGCCTCCGACAAGGAACTCACCAACAAGATCCTCGCCGACCTCGGCCTGCCGGTGCCCAAGCAGCACGTGGTGCGCAGCGCCGAGCGGGCCGCCGACGCCGCGCGGCGGCTCGGCTTCCCGGTGGTCGTGAAGCCGCTGGATGCCAACCACGGCCGCGGCGTATCGATCGACCTCGGCGACGAGGACGCGGTGCGGCTGGCGTTCGAGAAGGCCCAGGAACACTCGCGCCACGTCATCGTCGAGACCTACATCACCGGCTTCGATCACCGCATGTTGGTCGTCAACGGCGAGCTCATCGCAGTCGCCAAGCGCGTGCCCGGCCACGTGATCGGCGACGGCGAGCACACCATCGAGCAGCTGGTCGAGCAGGTGAACGCCGACCCCCGTCGCGGTATCGGCCACGAGAAGGTGCTCACCCGCATCGAGCTCGATCACCAGGCCATGCGTCTGCTCGAGCAGGCCGGCCTGACGCCGGAGAGCGTGCTGCCGGCCGGCCAGACCTTCTACCTGCGCTCGACCGGCAACCTCTCGACCGGCGGCACCGCCATCGATCTCACCGACGCGGTCCACCCCGACAACCGCGAGGTCGCGGTGCGGGCGGCCCGCGGTATCGGCCTCGACGTCGCCGGCATCGACTTCATCATCCCCGACATCTCGGAGTCACATCGCGTCAGCGGCGGAGCGATCTGCGAGGTCAACGCGGCGCCCGGCTTCCGCATGCACGTGTCGCCCACCGAGGGCACCCCGCGCGACGTCGCCGGCCCGGTCATCGACATGCTGTTCCCGCCGGGCACGCCCAGCCGCATCCCGATCGCGGCGATCACCGGCACCAACGGCAAGACCACGGTGTCGCGCATGCTCGCGCACATCCAGAAGATGTCGGGCTTCACCGTCGGCCTGTGCACGACCGACGGTGTGTACATCGACGGCGAGCGCACCGTGGTCGGCGACATGACCGGCCCGATGGCCGCACAGATGGTGCTGCGCGACCCACGGGTCGACTTCGCGGTGCTCGAGACCGCACGCGGCGGCCTGCTGCGCGCCGGCATGGGCTACCGCTCGTGCAACGTCGGCTGCGTGCTCAACGTCGCCAGCGACCACCTCGGCATGGGCGGCATCGACTCGCTCGACCAGCTCGCCGAGGTCAAGCGGATCGTCGTCGACGTCGCCCGCGACGTCGCGGTGCTCAATGCCGACGACGAGCGCGTGCTGCTGATGGGCGGGCAGACCGACGCCAAGCGCATCGCGTACGTCACGATGAACCCCAAGCACGATCTGGTGCGGCAGCACATCCGCGCCGGCGGAGCGGCGGCGGTGCTCGAGGAGGGCATCAACGGCGCCATGATCACGCTCTACGATCGCGGCAGCCACATCCCGCTGCTGTGGGCGCACCTCATCCCCGCCACGCTCGAGGGCAAGGCGCTCTTCAACGTGCAGAACTCGATGTTCGCGGCGTTGATGGCGTTCGTGATGGGCTGCAAGGTCGAGAACATCCGCCAGGGCCTGCGGACCTTCGACACCACGTTCTTCCAGGCGCCGGGCCGCCTCAACGTCTACGACAAGCTGCCGTTCAAGGTCATCCTCGACTACGGCCACAACCCCGCGGCCGTGCGGGCGATCGCCGACCTCGCGGGCCGGCTCGAGGTCGCCGGCGAGCGCGTGTGCGTGCTGGCGGCGCCCGGCGATCGCCGCGACGAAGACCTGCTCGAGATCGCGAAGGCCGCCGCCGGCGCGTTCGATCGTTTCATCCTGCGCACCGACGACGACACCCGCGGCCGCGACCGCGACCAGATCACGGGCCTGCTGCGCAAGGGCCTGCTGGCCTGCGAGGTCGATGCCGCGCGCATCGAGGTCATCCCCGACGAGCAGGCCTCGATCGATGCCGCGCTGGCGTCTTGCAAGATTGGCGATCTGCTGGTCGTGTTCGGCGATCGCATCTCGCGCAGCTGGAAGCAGATCACCAAGTTCAAGGACGCGACCGTGTCCGACGAGCCCGCGCCCGAGGGCGGCCCGCGCATCGAGCCCAGCGCGACGATGCCGACGCCGCGGATCACCGACCTGCGCGGCACGCTGGTCGAGGACGAGCGCGGCGTGCGACTGGTGCGCGAGGTCGAAGACTAGCGGCGATGCAGCCACCCGAATCCAGGCGGCTCACGGGGCCGTCGCTGTACGCTCGCGTGCCGGGGGCGGCCGCCGAGCTCGCGCTCGCGCCCGGCGAGTCGTTCGACGAGCTGCACGCACGCTGGCTCGCGGTGCTGCGTCCGATGCTCGCGCGGCTGGGCTGGGCCCGCGCGCGTTGCTTCGCGCGGCCGTATGCCGACGGCACCGGCGGTGCGCTCGGCTTCACCGCCGACGACGACGTGCTGTACGCCGCGTGTGACGTCAACGACTGGGCGCTCGCGACCGCGGCCGGCCTGCCCGCGGCACCCGAGGCGATCGCGGCGGCGCAGCTGGCCGCGGCGATCACCGCCGAGCGACGCCCCGATGTGCTCGCGCTGCTGGACGCCGCAGCAACCCGCGGGCTGCCGGGGTTCTTCGACGACGACGGCGTCACGATCGGTCTCGGCGTCCGCGGTCGCACATGGCCGCTCGATGCGGTGCCGCAGGTCGACGCGGTGCCGTGGTCGCAGCTCGGTCGCATCCCGGTGGTGGCGATCACCGGCACCAACGGCAAGACCACGAGCGCACGATTGCTGGCCCGCATGTTCCGCGAGGCCGGGCGCAGCGTCGGCAACACCTCGACCGACGGCATCGTGGTCGACGGCGTGATGATCGAAGAGGGCGATTGCACCGGGCCCGGCGCGGCGCGGCGGCTGCTGCGACACCCGACCCTCGAGGTCGCGGTGCTGGAGAGCGCGCGCGGTGGATTGCTGCGACGCGGCTTCGTGCTGCCGTGGTGCGACGCGGCGCTGCTCACCAACGTCAGCGACGATCACCTGGGTGAGTGGGGCATCAGCACCGTCGACGAGCTCGCCGAGGCCAAGGCGGTGATCGGCGCGATCGTGCCGCCGCACGGCCACGCGATCGTCGGCGCCGACAGTGCACCGCTGGTGCGCGTCGCCGAGCGTTTCGTGGCGAAGGTGGTGTGGTTCTCGCTGCACGCCGACGCGCCGACCGTGCTCACGCACCTGCGGTCCGGCGGCGAGGCGTGGTACTTCCACGACGGCGCGCTGGTGCACGCGGTCGGCGAGACACGCGAGCGCTGGCTCGCCGCCGACGCGATCGCGATCGGCCTGCACGGGGCCGCCGGCTACAACCTCGCCAACGCCGCCGGCGCGGCCGCGACCGCGCATGCGCTCGGGGTGCCGCGCGATGCGATCGTCGGCGGGCTCGAGCGGTTCGATCGCGACGGCCACGACAACCCCGGCCGACTCGAGCGCCACGAGAAAGACGGCGTGCTCTACCTGCTGGACTTCGCCCACAACAAGGATGGCCTCCGCCAGCAGCGCGACGTGGTCGCGGCGCTGCGACGCGATCGCGGCGGTCGCCTGGCGGTCAGCTTCGGCATGGCCGGCGATCGCAGCGACGAGGCCCTGCGCGCGCTCGGCCACGAGATCGCGGCGATGCAGCCGAATCACGTGGTGCTGCACGACAAGCCCGACTACCTGCGGGGTCGCACGCCGGGCGAGGTGCCGGCGATCCTGCAGCAGGGCCTGCTCGAGGCGGGAATCGCCGCCGATGCGATCGAGCACGCCGCCGACGAGCGCGCTGCGATCGCGTGTGCCCGTGCGTGGGCGCGAGCCGGCGACATGGTGGCGGTGTTCGCCCACACCGAGCGTACGGCAGTGGTCTGAGGAACGTCGCTTCCGTCCGGCTGTTCGTCGCAGTACCAGGGCAACTCGAGGGCAGGCAGCGCGGAGCCCGTCACCGGACGCGGACGCGGATCGGTGTCGCACGCTCCGGGTACGCGACCGCGGTCTTGGTCGCACGCGAGACCAACAGCACGACGTACGTCCCTTGGGCGGGAACCTGCTGGCGCAACACCCCGGCATCGGCACGCCGCGGCACCCCGTCGAGCATGAAGGCCAGCGAGACGTACGACGCCGCCACGGTCCGCCGCTGGTACTCGGAGGCTGCTGGCGGCCCGACCGTCGCCCACACGAGCTCGCCCTCGCGGAAAAGCCGCAGCAGCTCGCGCCGTTGTCGGCCGTGCGTCAGCCAGCCCGCCACGAACAGCGGCACGCCCGAGAGCACGCTGATGAGCACCGCCTGCTCCGGACCGATGACGAAGACGACGAACGCCGTCAGGCCGAGCCACGCAAGCAGCAGTGCACCGATGTGTCCGCGCAGCACGCGGTCGCAGAGGGCTCGACACATCGCTTCGGGTCGCGGCGTTGCGGTCGTGGCCGAGGCGTGCGTGTCATCGTGCGGCTGCGCCATGACGCACGTCGTCGTCCGCGATCGCGCTGCAATCCGCGGGCTCGCGGCGCGCGACGCCGCCACGTCGGTCGGCCCGCCGGAGACATCTCACGGGCGAGACCGCGAATCCAACGTGGGTCGTCGCGCCTCTGGGGCTGCAGAGGTGTCCATGACCATCGCTCGCTCGCTGTATGTGAAGAACGTGCCCCCGATCGAACGCTTCGTCCGCGTGCTCGCGGCCGCGGCCGCCACCGGCGTGGGCCTGATGTGGCTGTCGTCGCCGTGGAGCTGGCTGGTGGCGATCTCGGCGGTATCGTTGTTGGTGACCGGCCTGGTCGGGTACTGCCCGATGTGCGCGATGGTCGGTCGTCGCATCGGGTGACGGGAGCTCACGCAACGTGTCGGCCACCATCGATGTCGCCCTGATCGACGCTGCGCGCCGCGGCGAGCCCGCGGCGATCGATCGCCTGCTCGTGCTGTGTCACCGCGACATCCGTCGCTACGCGCAGCGCAGCTGCTCGATCAGCGACGTCGACGACGCGATCCAGGAATCACTGCTGGTGCTGTCGCGCTTCGTCGCATCGCTGCGGCACACCCGCGCGCTGTCGACGTGGCTGTTCCGCGTAGTCCGCCGCGAGTGTCGTCGGCTGGCGCGCACGACCCTGCGCTGGGACCCGTGGGACGAAGCGCGGGTCGAGGCGCTCGTGCACGCGAGGACGCCCGCGGCGCTGCGCCTCGACATCGCCCACGCACTCGAGTCGCTGCCGGAGCACTACCGCGAGATCGTGGTGCTCCGTGATTTCGAAGAGCTGACGCTGCACGAGATCGCCGCGCAGCTCGGGCTCTCGGTCGCGGCCACCAAGAGCCGCCTGCACCGCGCGCGCGAGCTGACCCGCGAGTACCTGCTCGCGGGCAGCGCGGCGTGAGCCTGCGAGATGGTGGCGGCGCATCGCTGCTTTGATCAGCCATCGCGTTGTGCGATTGCATCCGTAGCCGCCGAGGCCGGCAGCATCGCGGAGAACGGCACGTGCGCGACGTCGCTCGCGTCGCGCAGGAACCGCGTCAGCGAGTCTTCCACCACCTGCCCTCGGCTGGTCGATGCGTGCACGACCGTACCCGCTTCGGTGCGAATGCCAACATGCCCGCACGGCTCGTTCGCGCCCCACACGAATACGAGCGTGCCTGGTGCTTCGGGGCCGACCTGCGGCCGACATCCCAACCCGAGTTGATCGCGGGAGTGGCGGGGCAACACCACACCGAGGGCGTCGAGGGCCACACGTTGCACGAGAGCCGAGCAGTCGATGCCAGCGCGGGTGCGCCCGCCGAGCCGATATGGCACCGAGCACCAGGTGCGGGCGACCGCCGGCATCACCCGCGCATCGGTCGTCGTCGGACGCGGGAGGCTCGGCGCCGGGCAGCGTGGACCCAGTCTGGCGTCGATCCAGCCCACTGTTGCGTCCAGCGCTCGGATGCAGGTCCACCCTTGGCGTTCGAGGAGGATCCCGACGGCACCATCGTTGGGCACGAGTTCGGTCGCCAGCGCCCAACGTCCCGTGAGGCCCGGGTGTGCCGCATATACGCGGGTGACGCCCGGGCCGAGCGCTTGCCAGCGACGTGGCGCAGCCACACGCACGGCGGTCGCATCGCAACACCAAGGGGCCGGCAGCATCGCCACGATGTCGTCGACGACCACGGACAGCGCACGCCGCACCAACACTCGCCCACCGAGCCGCAAGCGTCGCCGGCGTGGTTGTGCCGCAATCCTGAGTTCGAGCAACGTTGCGCCATGCAGCTGCTCCAGCCGCCGGCGGCATCCCTCGATGAGACGAACCGTCGCCGTAACGATCGCGTCGACTTCGCGAGGCGATGCGACGTCGGAGCGGGTCACGCCCGCGACTCCGGCACCGCGCGGCGCTCCGCCGCGATGCGACGAGCCTCGTGCTGATCGGAGAACGGCAGCGTGACACCGCGTACCACCTGCCAGGTCTCGTGGCCCTTGCCGACAATCACGATGATGTCGTCCGGGGTGGCAGTGCGGATCGCGATCGCGATCGCCGTCGCGCGATCGAGTTCCACGACGAGTTCGGTGCCCTCGCGGCGGACCGCCTCGGCCACGGGGCGAGCGACGTCGGCCGGATCTTCCCAGCGAGGATTGTCCGAGGTCACGATCACCCGATGGGCGTGCGCCATCGCGGTGCCCATGGGGCCGCGCTTGTCGGACGAGCAGCTGCCGCCCGCCCCACCGACGACGACGACCCTGCCCCGCGCGAGCCGCCGCGCCTGCGCGATCGTGAGGTCGATCGCCTCCGGAGAGTGGGCGTAGTCGACCACCACGAGGGGCTCGTGGGCGACGATCTCGAAGCGGCCGGGCACCACCGGACAGGCGGCCAGGCCGGCTCGGATCGCGGCCGCATCGATTCCCACCGCGTCCGCCATGACCGCGGCCGCGAGCGCGTTGGCGCCGAACACCTCCCCGATCATGCGGGTGTGGAGGCATCCGCCGAGCGCCTCCGCCAGTGACGACTCGAGCAACTCCACCCGAGTTCCGTCGAGGCCCACGTCCATTCGCGACGCGGCCAGATCCGCGGAGGGTTCGCCTTCCGCCGAGAACCACCGCAGCCGCACGTCTGGCGGCGTGACTCGGGCAATCATCGCGGCGTGGGGATCGTCGGCGTTGAGCACCGCGGTGCGCCCCGGCCCGAGGTTGAGGAACAGCTGAGCCTTGGCCGCGAGGTAGCGCTCGAACGAACCGTGCGAAGCGAGGTGATCGATGTCGAGGTTCGTGAAGATCCCTTCGTCGAAGCGCCAGCGGCGGGCGAACCCCGTGCCCAAGCCGTAGCTCGTGGCCTCGAGCACGGCCCACCTCGCGCCAGCCGCGATCGCGCGCTCCGCCGCCCCGAAGAAGCCGTCGTCGGTGATCGGAATGCCGACGTCGGTGGCGGTGGTGGCGGCGGGGTCGGAAGGGTCGAGGTGCTCGTAGTCATGCCCCGGCCACGCGTAGCCGAGCGTGCTCACGCGCAGGACCGAATGTCCCGCAGCGCGCAAGATGGCCTCCAGTAGGTGGGTGGTGGACGTCTTGCCGTTCGTGCCGGTGATGCCGATCGTTCGAATCGGATCGGCCCAGGCGAAAGCGGGGGACACGGGACGGACGCGGGTCATCGCGTAGGTAGAGTCCGAGCGAGCCGATCGGATCGCGGACGAGATCGTCGGAGTTCCGTGATCCGAAGCGCCCCGTCGGTGCTCTACCCCGGTGCCCCGGATGGGGCGAGGGCGCAATGGACGCATCACGACTCGTCGAGATCGCAGAAGGCTTCAAGGCCGCGCGCGCGTTGCAGGTGGCGACCTCGCTCGGGTTGTTCGAGGGACTGCGCTCTGGTCCGTGCGATGCGGCGCGGCTTGCCGCGAACCTTCGACTCTCCTCGGCCGGGGTCGAGCGGCTCGCCGATCTGCTGGTCGGACTGGAGATCCTCTCCAAAGACGCGGCGGGCTACGGTCTCACCGAGGTCGCGCGGCGGTGCCTGCTCGCGGACGGACCGAACTCGGTCACCTCCTTGGTGACATGGATGGAGCAGGTCTATCGCGGCATGGCCCACCTGCCAGCCGTGGTCGCGCAGGGCCGGCCGATCTCTCCCGACGTGGTGCTCGACGAGCGCGGCGAATGGGTGGACGTGTGGATGGGCGCGATGGACGACCTCGCGCAGCTGGAAGGGCGCGCAGACGCAATCGCCGCGGCCGTGGACCTCGGCGACTGCGAACGACTGCTCGACCTCGGCGGCGGGCCAGGGACCTACGCGAGAGCATTCTGCCGCCGCTACCCTCGACTGCGAGCGACCGTGCTCGAACGCGAGAACATCTGCCCGTACACCCTTCGCCGGCTGCGCGGGCAGCCAGAGGCAACGCGCGTCGAGGTGGTCTCCGGCGACTATCGCCGGCCGCCGCTCCCTGGTCCCTTCGACGCCGCGCTGATCTCGAACGTCTTGCACAGCAACACCCGCGAAGACAACCTCGCATTGCTCCGGGCAGTCTTCGACGCGCTCGCGCCGGGTGGCCGGATCGTGATTCGCGGGCTCCACACCGACGAGTCCGGCACCCGACCGCTCGAGAGCACCCTCGTGTCGCTCACGCTGCTCGTGTACTCGCACGGACGCAGCTACCGCGCGTCGGAGGTGTCGACGTGGCTCATCGAGGCCGGCTTTGTCGACGTCCACGCGATCGACGACGCCAACGACGCCCCGCAGCTGCTCTTGGCACGTCGGCCCGACGAGGGACGCGCACAGTGAGCACTCGCGTTGCGCTGGTGACCAATGGCCTCTACGAAGGGCTCGCGCTCGCGTGTGCGCTCGCGCTTTCGGAGGCAGGCTTTGCAATCGCAGTGGTCCACCGCCCCGCAACGAAGCGGGCCTCTGCCGACGTCGACGCCTTCGAACAGCGGCTCCGCGACGCGTTGGCACGACGGGGTGTGCAGCTGCGTGTGGATCGGGTCGACCCCGCGGTGCCCGGCGCCGCCGCGCAGCTCGTCGAGACGATTGAAGCCGAGCTGGGCCCGATCGGCGCGTTGATCAACGCCGAGGGCTCGAGCGCATTTCCCCACCGCGACCTCATCGACACACGCGACGAAGACTGGGCACGCGCGCTGGCGATCGAGGTGGTCGGGCCGCTCGCGCTCGTACGAGCGTGCCTGCCCGGCATGCGGCGCCGTGCCTGGGGGCGCATCGTGAGCTTCCTGGTCCAGCCCGAGTACTGGAACAACCACCTCCTCCTGCGGCGTGGCCATCCGTTCGTGCACGACAGCTGGCCGTTCCTCATGGGCAAGCATGCTCGCGCCGGCATCACGCGCACGATGTGGCGGAGCGAGCGTAGGTACGGCGTCACCTTCAACGACGTCGCGGTCAGCGGAGTACGGAACCTGCCGCTCGATGTACTGCAGGACGCCACCACGTCGTCCGCCGGCGAGACATCGGCGGGTGTCGCCGAGGTCGTGCGCTTCTTGTGCTCGGATCCGGGCGGCCTCGTGACTGGCAGCACCCTCAACCTGGTCGGCACCCCGGTGACCTACGGCCTGGGCCCCGGCGGACCAGCTCCGACTTCGCAACCGTGAGGACGCAACGATGCCCGACCTCGAGCTGCTCTCATTCCCCCGACACATCCAGCTGCAGACCCACGCGAAGTGCAACATGGCGTGCTCGATGTGCCCGCACCCCGAGCTGCGCCGCAACGACGACAAGCAGCGCATGCCGTGGGCGCGGTTCGTACGCCTGATGGAGGAGTGCCATGCCCACCCCGAGTTCCGCGAGATCGTGCTCGACCTCCAGAACGAGCCGATGCTCGATCCAGAGCTCGAGGAACGCGTGCGGTGGATCAAGCAGTCGTCGGGGGGCCGCACCTTCGTCGGGATCACGACCAATGGCTTGGCGCTCGAGCGAGAGCGTGCGGCAGCGCTGATCGATGCCGGCATCGACACGATCGTCGTGAGCCTCAACGCCGCGACTGCCCGTACGTTCGCTCAGCTGGTCCCCCGTGCGCGCTTCGATCGCGTGAGCGAGAACGTGGACGCTGCGCTGGCACTACCCGGAGGGCCGAAGACCCTGTTGCTGTCGTTTGGCTACTCCGCAACGAACCTCGCCGAGCTCGAGCCATTCCTCGACACGGTCCGCGCACGCGGCACCCGCTACCGCGTGTTTCCGTTTCACGATCGCACGGGGACCGTGCTCCGCAGTGGGTTCTTGGACGTGCCTGTCGAACCCACGTGCCATCTTCCGCTCTTCAGCCTCGCCATCCACCACGACGGCGACGCGATCCTCTGTTGCCAGGACTGGACTCGCCAACGCGTGCTGGGCAATGTCTTCGAGACGAGCGTGGCCAGCGTGTGGCGGTCGGAGCCGTTCGTCGCGATCCGTCGCGCCGCGGCGCTCGGCGAGGCCCTCCCGGCGCGCCCGTGCGGGAGTTGCAAGGCGCCGGTCCACCTGCACCGCATCCGCCCGTTGCACCGCCAGCTGTCGCAGCTGCAGGGCCTACGGCGCGGCCGCCTCGGACTGATGCCACGCTATGTATTCGTTCCCGGTCACCCCGATCACGTCATCGATCTCGTTTCCGAGACGACGGTGGAACTCGATTGCGCCAGCCTCGTCGTCTGCTGCGGCCTCGCGGCGGGCGACGATGCACCCGCGCTGGAAGCACGCGCGGTCAGGGCCGGGTACGAGCCCCACGAGATCCATGCACGCGTGGCCGAGCTACGGCGCCGCGGCATCGCGGGCGAGGAGTCGGGCCCGCCTGCGCGCCGCGCTGGGTTTCCCAGGCCCGCCTGGCTGGTCGCGGGCGAACGAACGCAGCCGGTCGCGGTGCTCGCCGTCGATGCAAGCGCCGGCGAAGTGCGGGTTCAGGCCAGAGATCCAGCAGAGCTCCGCGATGTGTCCGACGGGGAGCTGTGGATTCCGCTGATCGGCGATACCGTGATGCCCAAGCTCCGCGGGCGGATCGTCGCACGGGTCGCCTCGACGGCGCTCTTGCGGCTGGACGGCAACGCTACCGATCTGCTGCTGCGGGTGCTCGCTGCCGACGACGCAGGGCACCCGCTCCCCCTCGGAGGTCGCACGTGAGGGAGCCGGCCGAACCCCTGCCGTGGCCCGACTACGCGGACGTCGCGGACGTGGTCCGCGCAGCGGCGGCCCGGGCTGCGTCCGCCACGGTCACCATCGAGCTGGATGCGTTCGGCGACGATTGGATTCTCAGACGCGAGCGACTCACGGTCGAAGCCCGGGACGGGCGCGTGCAGGCCCCCGATGCGTCGCTCGCCCAATTGCTCGCGCAGCGATTGAGGTCCGAACCACTGATCGTGCGCCCTGCCGCACACGCCGGCGACGTGGCGGTGGGCGAGGGCCTGGTGTTGCGCGGCCTGAGCACGACCACGCGCAGCGACATCAGCACGCGGCTACGCCGGTTGCACGGTGCCCCCGGCCCGGTACGCCGCGTTGCGCCGAGCTGTGACTACGACGCCGGCGTCCAGCCGAAGATCCTCAAGGTCGAGCCGACCACCTATTGCAACCTGCGCTGCGGCTTCTGTACGAACCCTTCGCTGACGAAACGGAGCCACCTCCCACTGTCGAGCTTCGCCCGCTTGTGGGCCGGCGTCGATCCCAGTCAGCTCGAAAAGGTGAGCTTCACCGGGTTGGGCGAGAGCATGCTCCACCCCGAGCTCTGGGCGATGATCGAGCTCGTCGTGCGCACCGGCGTGACGACCAGCCTGGTGTCCAATGGCACCATGATCGCTCGGTTCGCGGAGCGGATCGTCGACAGCGGCCTCGACCACCTGGCACTGTCGATCGAGACCACCGATCCCGGTAAGTTTGCGGCTCAGCGCGTCGGGCTCGAGCTGCCGCAGCTACTGGCCAATCTCGACACGCTCCTCGCCGTGGTCGAGCGACGCGGTTCGCCGCTGCAGATCCACGTGCTCTGCGTGTTGCTCGACGAGGACGGTGACGACTGGCGCTCGTTGATCGACCTCTGCCGCAGCCGCGGGCTGTCGCCACCACGATTCTACCCACAGTATGTGCGGCACCTTGCGGGCGACACCGACGGGCACGCGGCGGCGCGGCGCTTGGACACACGCTTTCGGGCGATCGAACGCAGCGTCCGCGAGTCTTTTCACGGCGATGCGGCCGAGCTACCGCGGGAGGTTCTGCTGCTTCGGGGCGATGCGCATGCTGAGGCGCCCCCCGGCCCGCGCTGCCGCGAGGCGACGACGACGCTGTTGCTGCGCGCGGATGGCACGTGGAGCTACTGCAACGAGGGGATCTTCCACGCCGGGCCAATCGACGCCGGGCACGTGGACGACTACCCCGACATCGCGAAGATCTGGGCCTCGCCGGCGCGCCGCCGCCATCGTCTCGCACTCGAGCTCGGGGTGACTCCACCGCTGTGCCACGGCTGCCCGGTGATCGATCTGCCGGAGATGATTCGTCGACTTCCCGTGATCCGATCCACCGGTGCGCCGCTCTAGCGACTCGGCGACCCGATTCTCGGGTCGTCGTTTCAGCAGAGACAAGCAAGAGAGCAGACATGAACGACAAGAAGAACAAGCAACCGCTCGTCGACGAAAGCAAGTTCGCGGACGAGCTCGACGAAGAGACCCTGGCGAACGTGCTGGGCGGCATCTCGATCGATCCGCGACCGCTGCCGGGTCCGGGCATCCCCGGCGCAGGGGGTCCGATTCCGGGCGACTGCGACTGGTAGCGCACAGCGTCGACTAGCGAGCGGGCGCCGTTCCAAGAGGGGCGGCGCCCGCTCGCGCACCCTCGCGACGATGACGTCCGGCCGGCCGCGATCCAACGCCTCGCAGACCCGCGGAACGTCAGTCGGGGATGGGATCCGTCCGCACGAGTCGAGGCGCTCGAGCCCATCCGAGGCGACGCGCCCGCGCGTTCAAGCCACCCAGGCGGGCCTGCGCCAACGGTCCGAACGCGAGCGGCAGGAGGCCCGGGACGACAGCTCGGACCACGTGCAGCCCGACCGCTCGCGCGACTGCCGGTGTCGCGTCCACCGCGAGGACGCGATACCCCGCCCCAACCAGTCGGGCGACGAGGTCGTCGAGTCCATCGAGCGGCTCGGGCTCGATGTCATCGCACGGTCCATCGACGAAGGTGCGCAGCGTGTGACCGTGCCGCGGGTCGAGGTAGTAGCGCAGGTGGTCGCCAGGCATCGCCAGCTGGGCGGCCGCCCGTGTCCGCGTGTCGGCCGGCAGCGGCGCGAGTAGTTCGATCTTCTGGACGAGGCCCCGCAGGGCGGTGTGGATCGCATCGTCGAGGGTCGACGCCGCCGCGCACGATGACGCGCAGCCGCCGACGGCGAGCACGCCCTCGCGTACCCCTTCGGCGACGGCAATGGCGACGGGCACGGAGGTCTCGTGGGAGAGCCGTGCGATGTGGAGCGCGAGCCCGCGCGCTTCGAGACTCTCCGCGAGCGCGGAGCGAGGCACCGGGCGCCTTCGGGGCATCGTGAGGCCGTACCACGCCGCAAGCATCGCATCGCGCTCGACGAGCTCGAGCAACCCTCCGAGCTGCGCGCTCGATCGATCGACATGCACGGCCCACCCGCTCGTGGTCCCGCGGCACAGTGGCGCGCCGCCGCGTCCGGCCTCGTGCATGATCCACACGGCAGAGCCGCTCGCGAGGTCGTCCGCGCGCCGCCATGGGATCGGCTGTTTCGCCGCGTAGGGCTGCCAGCTCACGGCGCGCGTGCGGTACTGCTCGCGCCGAAACAGGCCCATCTCGCGAGGATCGATCACCTCGCCGACGAGCATCGACGCAGGCAACGGATCGGTATCGGGCGCATCGCTGAAGAACGTCACGCGCTCGAGGCACTCGCCCAGCGCGCCGACCAGCTGCGCCGGCCCAGCCCCCTTGCCGCGTCCCACCGCGCGGTGCAGGCTGCCGTCGTCACGTGTGATCCAGGCCACCGCCGTGATGTCGATGCCATCGGCGCGTCCGACGACCTCCACACCATGCAGCGGCCCGCGCAGCGGGTGCACCAACGAGCTCAGGGCCTCCAGGGCAACGCGAAGCTGGCCCTTGGGGCCGACGCGCTCGAGCACGCCAGGACATTGCGTGCAGCATGGGTGCGAGGTGACCGCGCGAACGGCAACGCGGCCCCTCGTCGGCCGCAGGAGCCACCACCGATCGCCCTGGACGCCGTGGTGCTCGAGCGCCGCCACGGCGTCCCGAATGGCGTCGATGCCCGCCGGGTCGACGACGCGCGGCTGGGCCGCGGTGGGCCACCACCGGCGCAGGCACTCTCGGCACACCGAAGCCTCCGCGCTACGCAGCCATAGCCAACCATCGGGGTGCTCGAGCGCCAGCATCGTGCCGTGTTGGAGATCTCGGGGTCACCGTCGGATCACGGTGATCCGAAGTTGGTCTCGCGCCTCTGTCGGGCCAACGATGCCCGACTCAGACCAGGTCTCGATCGTCGGTCCGGCGCTGTGGCAGAAACTCGCGGCCGGCGCATGGGAACGCGACGCTGCGCTTTTTCCCGGCGCCGTCCCCGAGGGACTCGGCTCGCTCGATGCGCTGTTCGAGGGCGTGCTCCGCCGCGCCGCCGGCGGGCCCTACTCCAGCCTGCCGCCGCTGAAGCTCTATCGCGGCCACAGCCCGGACGCGCTCCACCTCCCCGATCCCGAGTGGGCCGACTACGCACCGGTGCGCGAGGACGGCGACCTCGTGGGCTACCTGCGACGGCTCGCTGCAACCACCGGCGAGGACGAACTCGGCTTCATCGTGAACCACGTCCACGCGCTCGATCCCAGGATTCACCGCGATGTATGTGGCCTGCTCGACCTCGCACTCGAGTCGCTGCCGTTTCCGTCCGGCGGCACGACGAGCGCCGCGTTCTTCGGCACCTATCGCCGTACGCAGGTCGGCATCCACTGCGACAACATGAACGTCCTCGTCATGCCCGTCCTGGGTCGCAAGAGCTTCCAGGTGTGGCCGCGCGAGGTGCTTCAAGACCACCCCGCCGTGGTCGCGCTCGGCGACGGAGCGCACGCCAGCAAAGCACGCATCCCCGGCCTGTCACCGGACGACGTCGCACACCTCGCACAGCGGATCGAGGTCGGACCTACGGACCTGTTGTACATCCCCAAGGGCATGTGGCACGTCGCGTGCCCGCAGGACCAGGTCAACGCTTCCTTCCACGTGGTGCTACTCAGCCGCGAACCGCCGCGGCCCGGGTTCGAGCAGGTCTTTCTCCGCGACGGTCGAGCCCGCGACCTACCCGCGCCGGAGTTCTCCACCGTGCAGCCGCGTGAGTTGCTGGCGTGGCGCTCCGCGCAGGGGCTGCTCGCATGGCCGCCCCCCGTCGAGCTGCCGCGCCACCGGACGGCGCTGGTCTGCGTCGCTCCCCGGAGCTGCCGCGTCGCGACCGTCGACGCCGGCGTCGAGGTCGTGGCGGGTGGTCGAGTGCTCACGGTGCGCTCGGACCAACCGTCGACCGATGGCGCGCTGCGCTCGATCCTCTCGGGCGATCCGTTCGCGCCTGAGACCTACCCAGGGTTGCGCGAGCTGATCGACGCGCTGGTGCGCACGGGAGTCCTGGCCGCGGCGAGCCACGGGAGACACGCATGAACTTGCTGCCCGCGGACTTCCTGCTGCTCAACGCGTCGAACTACCCTTCGCGCCCGATCTTCCCCTACGCCTTCGTGCAAGTGAGTGCCCTCGCGCGACGCGCGGGCGTCTCATCGCGGCGCCTCGACCTGCTCCGCGTCCCTCGTCCGGCGTGGGAGCGAGTGCTCGCCGCCGCCGTCAGGCAGCTGCGGCCGCGCGTGATCGGCCTGACACTGCGCCAGACCGACAGCATGAACGCTCGCGAGTACGACCGCAGCGACGGCCGCGAATACCTGCCGGTGCAAGACACGCGCGATGTGATTCGGATGCTGCGCCGCCACACCGAAGTGCCGATCATCGTGGGTGGCTTCGGCTTTGGGATCCAGCCCCAGCGCACCCTGGCCGCGCTCGAGGCGGATGCCGGGATCGTCGGCGAGCCCGACGCACTGTTCGAGTGCTTCGACGCCTTCGCGGAGCGCAAGCTCACCGCGGCCCCCCCAAACTACCTCGGGCACGAGGGGCTCGGACCGCGCCAGACGTTCGGGCCCTTCGACGGCGCCGAGTACACCGAGGAGCTGCTGGACGAGCTCGAGGCATTCTACGGCCCGCAGTGGTTGGCCAGCGCCCAAGCGCCCACGGTCGCGGTCGAGGTCGCGCGGGGTTGTCCACATCGCTGCTTCTTCTGCGCCGAACCGCAGGTGAAGGGTCGCACGGTCCGCCGCCGCGATCTCGACGCGGTCTTCGATGACGTGGCCCGCATCGCGCACCGAGGGCTCCGAAAGCTGTGGTTCGTGTGCTCCGAGGCCAACGTTGGGGGCAACGCCATGCTGACGGAGATCACGGAGCGGATGCGCGATCTCAATGCCTCGCGCGGCGAGGATAGTCTGTCGTGGACCACGTATGCGCTGCCCCATCTCACGCACGCGGAGCTAGAGGACATGACCGCTTCGGGGTGGTTTCTCGGCGGCTTCAATGACGTGCCGTCGCTCGATGACGACGAGCTCCGCCGTGGCGGCATGCCATACCGCAGCCGCCACGCCGTGCGCTTCATGACCGCGATGCGCGACCACGCCCGCGTACACCCGTCGCGGACCGACGACTGGGCCGTCGATCGGCGCCGACATCTCGGCCTGTTCCTCGCCGCCCCCACGCTCACCGCGGCCGGCTTGCGCACCGTGCTGACGCGCCTCGACGAAGCAGGGATGCTGCCCGGCGCCGACCGACGCGTGGCCGAGAGCGCGTTCGCGATCACGGCGCTGCGCGTTTACGACGACGACGGCGATGCGACCCGGCCCCGCTTCACCGTGCCAGCAGCGCTATCGGAGGCGCTCGGCGGCGTTGGGCGCCTCGCGGCGCTGCAGCGGTACCTCGAGACGGTGGTGCTGTGCGACGCCCACCGGCGCGGCCGCGACGACTCGGCGTTCGTCGCCCCCCGCCGTCGCCGACTCGCCGCGTGGGTCGGGATCGCCGCGGAGTCGCTCGCCTACGCCGACGTGGTGACGCGCTTGCACGAGCGTCTCGGCCCGCTGTGGGAGGATCTCGGGCTGGCGCCCGCCGCTGGTGGGGCTCCCGCGGCGTCGGACTACGCAGTAGCGCGTGCGCTGTGGAACTCGGCTCATCGTGACGGCGGCGTTCGAGCGCTATTGCGGCCCCACGTCGGGTCGGCGTGGCCGCTGGTCTGCTCGATCCTCGTCCACGAGTACTCCATCCCGCTCGACCCGCCGCTCCTGCGGCTCGTGCTGTCGCCATGAAGAAGCAGCTCGCCTCGTTGGTCACGCAGTATCTTCGGCGCACCGAACGATCGCGCGAGTGCATGCGCGATGGTGGCTTGGTCGCGCTCCCCATGGGCCAGCCGTCCGGCGCACTCGCACGCGTGCTGCCGCCGCTGCTGGTCGCGCGAGCCGAAGGCAGTCGGATCTGGGACCTCGACGGGCACGAGCACGTGGACGTGACGATGGGGTTCGGCGTCCACTTCTTCGGACACGGGTCGAGGCTGTTGTCCGATGCGCTCCAGTCCACCCTCGTTGCCGGCCTGGGTGCCGGGCTCGTCGGCCGCAGCTACGTCGACGCCGCACGGCGGATTCGGACCGCTTGCGACCTTCCCGTGGTTCACTTCGGGACGACGGGCACCGAGGCGGTGATGACGGCGATTCGGATTGCGCGCGCGAGGACCGGCCGACGCCTCGTCGCGCGTTTCGAGGGCCACTACCACGGGCACGCCGACGTCGTGTTGGAGCGTCGCAGCAGCGAGCAGATGGTGCTGCCATTCGGCGGAGACGAGGCGCTCGCCGAGCTCGAGCGCCGCGGCAGTGAGCTGGCCGCCGTGGTGGCGAGTCCCATCTCGGCGCTCGCCCCGAGCACGTGCCCAATCAACTTTCTCGCCGAGGTCGGCGCGCTCGCACGCAAGCTCGGTGCGGCGTTCGTCGTCGACGAGGTGCTCACGGGCTTCCGCTTCGGCCCGCGGCCACTCGCCATCGAACTTGGTCTGCGTCCTGACGTGCTCGTGCTCGGCAAGGTGCTCGGGGGCGGGCATCCCATCGGCATCCTCGCGACGACGGAGGCCTGGATGGGCGAAGGTTCGGACGCGCGGGGTGTGCAGGTGGTGCACCCGCGCTGCCTCGTGGCGGGAACCTTCAATCGCAGCGCGCTCGCCACCGCCGCCTGCGATGCCGTGCTCGCAGCGATCGATCGCGGCGAAGTGGACTACGCCCGCCTTGCCGAGGCTACGAACCGCTTCGCCGCTGCGCTCGGTGAGGTCGTCGCCGCACGCCGTCTCGGTCGTGTCAGCGCGCGCGGTGCCCTGATCGCGGTGGTATTCGATGCACCTCACCTCGCTGATCTGGCCGCGCTCCATCTCGCGGTCGAGGGGGTATATGCGCGCGCCGTCAATGGCACGACCCTGGTGATGTTCCTTTCCACCGCCCACGTCGACGCTGACCTCGAACGCGTGCTCGAGGCCATGCGCACTGCGCCAGGGCCTGGGGGAGCCGATCCAACATGAGCGAGGAACTCTTCGACCAGCTCGCACGGCTGCGGGACCCGCCGAGTGCGCAACCGTGGCCGAGCGCCGGCATCTCGCTGGACCTGGCATCGGCGCTCGTGCCCGGACTGCTCGACGACCCCTGGCGCTTCCTGACGACGCGTGGCGCTCGGATGCGCGTGCTCGGGGGAAGCCTGCCTGGCGAGGAGCGGGTGTTCTGCACCGCGGACCGCGGCCCTCGGTGGCTCGCGCGAGGCCACACGCTCTACTGGATGACGGCCGAAGACGGCGTCGGCGAGCTCCGTACTGCGCTCGCCGAGCTGTGCCCCCGCTGGGGGCATGTGCGAGGCCACGCTGGCATCTTCGTGTCTCCGGCAGGTGCTCGCTCGGCGTGGCACTTCGACGCCTTGGACAACGTGAGCATCCAACTCACCGGCACAAAGCGCTGGTGCCTGAGCGATTCACCGCGCGTGGAGTACCCCACTGGCAACTATGGGATCGGTGAAACGGTGCCACCATCGCTCGCCTGGTGCCGCCGTGAGCTCGAGACGGTCACACGCATCGAGCCGCGGGCCGACGCGGTGCTCGGGCCCGGTGACGCGCTGTTCGTGCCCGCGGGTTGCTGGCACGAGGTCAGCTGTCTCGACGAGATGTCGATCTCCCTCAGCTTCGGAATGACGAGCCCATCGCGCAGTGACGTGGTGGTCGAGGCGGTCCGCCAGCTGCTCGAGCATTCACGCTCCTGGCGTGCTCCCGCCGATCGATCGCCGGCTGAGCTCTGCGCTGCGCTCCGCGAGTGGCTCCCGCGGTGAGCACGACGCTCGCGGCCAATCGTACCGACGCTCAGAACGCGTCGATGGTGTTGCCGGTGAGATCGATCGCGACCCCGTGGACGCCGCCGTCGTCGACGTCGATCCGCATGTAGTGATACGAGCCCGAAGCTGCCGCAGTGAACCAAGCGCCGAGCGGACCACCACCCTCGCTCCCACCGTGACCCGTGGTGATGTAGACCACTCCGTCGTCGGCTGCGTCGTCGGCCCGGATCGGAACCGTGCGCTCGTAGGTGTGGTTGTGACCGTTGAACACGAAATCGACGTCGTGTTCCTCCAGCAAGGGCACCAGCGCACCGAACGACGCGGTCGGCGCGTGATCGTCGTAGCTCGTGTACAGCGGCGCGTGGAGCAGCACGATCCGGTGACGAATCTCGGCGTCACCGTCGGCGGCTCCGAGCAGCTCGCGCAACCAATCGTACTGATGGACGTTGTAGCAACGATCGCTCCGCGTCGGCGAGGAGGGGGCGTTCGCGCAGTAATCGGCGCAGTCGACGTAGCCGGCCTCGAAGCCGTTACACGCGAACAAATCGTGGTAGTCATCGTTGACGCGCAGCACCACGAAGAGTACGCCACGGTAGCGAAACGAGTAGTAGAGCTGGTCGGGAAAGTCGGCGCCACAGGGGTCGCCGGCCGGGGTCGGGTGATCGAGCAGCGCCGAGACATCGAACACGTCGCACAGGCGATCGCCGCACGCATCTGGAACCCAATCGTGATTGTCATCGTGATTGCCGACCACCGGAATGAACGCGGTCGGCAGACCCGGCGGGGCGTCTTTGGCCCGTAGCGGTGCGATCTGCTCGGCGAAGTTGCCGTGAGCGTCGGCCTCGGTGCAATCCCCCGCGTGGGTGAAGCATGTACTGGCGTCGTAGCCCGTGGTCATGTCTCCCAGGTGCACCACGAAGTCCCAGTTGGACTCGGTGACCATGCGCTCGACGAGCCGAAGATGCGCCGCGTTGCCCTCGCAACCGCCGCCCGCTCGAGTGTCGCCGTAGATGAGGAACGAGAACGGCGAAGGCGGCAGGAGATCGGTATCGCCGAGGTCGCCGTCGCTGGCCGCCGCGTCAGTGGTCGCGCCCGAGCTCGACCCGCTGGTCGAAGCCGCGGTGCTCGCTGCTGCGCCAGCGGACTCACCGGAGTGCCCGGATGCCGAGCCTTCGGCGTTCGGCACGGCCGACGAGCTGCCGACAGGCTGTGAGCCAGAATCGACGCCCGCGCACGTCAGCTGCGTGAGCGCGAGGGCGA
The DNA here is from genome assembly GCA_016709225.1 of Deltaproteobacteria bacterium. NCBI lineage: Bacteria > Pseudomonadati > Myxococcota > Myxococcia > Deltaproteobacteria bacterium. The sequence goes on from JADJEE010000002.1 coordinate 1,278,239, forward strand.
GTGGGAATCGCGGAGCGCGTGCCATCGTGGCTCGGTCTGTGGCCAGACCTCGCGGAAACTGTGCGCGCACCCGCGAACCGGCCGCCCCGATCCCCGACCCCGGCGGCGGCCCGTCACCCGTCCGAGCCACGGCCGCCGGCAGCGACTTGCACGATGCTCGACGCCGTTCCCGAAGTCCCTCGAGCGGAGCCCGTCACCGGACGCGGACGCGGATCGGTGTCGCACGCTCCGGGTACGCGACCGCGGTCTTCGTCGCACGCGAGACCAACAGCACGACGTACGTCCCTTGGGCGGGAACCTGCTGGCGCAACACCCCGGCATCGGCACGCCGCGGCACCCCGTCGAGCATGAAGGCCAGCGAGAAGTACGACGCCGCCACGGTCCGCCGCTGGTACTCGGAGGCTGCTGGCGGCCCGACCGTCGCCCACACGAGCTCGCCCTCGCGGAAAAGCCGCAGCAGCTCGCGCCGTTGCCGGCCGTGCGTCAGCCAGCCCGCGACGAACAGCGGCACGCCCGAGAGCACGCTGATGAGCAGCGCCTGCGCAGGGCCGAGGATGCCGAAGAAGACCACCGACAGGACGAGCCACGCAAGCAGCAGCGCACCGGTGTGTCCGCGCAGCACGCGATCGGAGAGGGCTCGACACATCGCTTCGGGGCGCGGCGTCGCGGTCGTGGCCAAGGCGTGCGTGTCTTCGTGCGGCTGCGTCATGGCGCCCGTCGAGTCGTCCCGCAAGTACGCTGCAATCCGCGGGACGCGATCGTCACCGCGATTGTTCGACTTCGGCGACGCGCTGGCCCGTCAGCTCGGTGGCAGCGCGCAGAACTCCTGCGGCCGCGCCCACGCGAGCACGTTGGTCCAGAACAGCTCCACGTCGGCGAAGCCGACCCAGTCGCTGTCGAAGGTGACCCACTCGTCGCCCCACATCACCACGCGGCCGCCGCTTGCGGTCTCGTGGGCGATGCCGGCGTCACCCATCGGCACGGTCGCGAAGATCGCCGAGGTGCCCTGGTCCTCGAGGTCGGCCGGCGCGACGCCGCCGATGTAGTTCACGTCGAGCAGACCCATGCCGATCGGATGGCCTTGATCGAAGGTCGGCGTGACGCCGAAGTCGTCGTGCAGGTAGCCGCCCTGGTAGGCGAGGCCGAACGGCGCCACCACCGTGTTGGCGCGATCGACCTCGGGCACGGGATTGTTGTTGTCGAAGTTGTAGCCGATGAGCGTCACCAGTCCGTGGCCATCGACCTTGACGAAGTCCTCGATCGCCTGCGCCTCGGCGTCGTCGAGGCCGCGCTCGACGCGATCGATGATCACCAGGTCGTAGTCGGCGAGGAGTTCGTCGGTCACCACGCCGGGCTGGTTCTGCAGCAGCGTGCGCGTGACCGAGGTGCCGTTGGCGGTGAGCCAGGCCTCGAAGTTCGAGGTCGGCGCATAGCCGGTCGCGCCGAGGATGCCGATCGACAGGCAGTCGCAGATGCCGTCACCGCCGACGTCGATGTCGTCGACGTAGCCGTTGCAGTCGTTGTCGAGGTTGTCGCACGTCGCCTCGACATCCTCGGTGGGCACGCAGCCCTCGGTGTCACCCGAGCTGCTGCTCGACGACCCTGCGCCCGAGCTGCCGCTCGACTCGCTCGCAGCCATGGTGGTGCCGCTGCTGTCGGCGCTCGTGGTCGACGTCTCGGCGCTGGTCGAGCTCGAGCTCGCCGACGCCTCGCTCGCGCTGGTGTCGGTGGTCAACGTGGTCGAGGCGGTGTCGGAGGTGGACTCGGCGCCACCCGTGGAGGTGTCGGTCGAGGTCCCGCCACCACCGCCGCACCCGAGCGCCGTCACAATCGCAACCCACACCGCCGTCGTTCCTGCGCATCGCCCCGTCGTCTGCATGGCGCGAGCCTAGCAGCCCAACGCAGGCCCCCGCCTCCGGCGATCACCCCGTGCACGAACGGGAGCATCCCCCGCCGGTTGACGGCGGCGTGCGCGTGGCGAATGATCGTGCCGTGGTGTGGTCGTGGCGCGAGGTCGCGCGGGTCCAGTTGGTGTTGGCCGGACTCGCGTCGTGTGGGCGTACGGGCCTGTTCGGTCCTGTGCTCGGGAGTGGCGACGATCGCGGTGACACCGGCACCGACGGTCCTGGTCAGACCGAGACCGGCGCACCCGGCACATCGACCGGCGTGGTGGTCGAGTGCGATCCCGCCACCGGCCTGTGCCCGATCGATCTCCGCCTGCGTCGCGCCGTGGACATCCTGTTCGTGGTCGACAACTCGGGCTCGATGGGCGGCGAGCAGGGCACGCTGACCCGCAGCTTCCGATCGTTCGTCGAGGTGCTCGAGTCACAGCAGGTCGGCGCGAACTATCGCATCGGCATCACCACCACCGCGGCCGACGGCGTGCTGCGAGCGACCAGCTGTCGCGGCCGCCTGCAGGACTTCCTGTTCGAGTGGACCTTCGGCACCATCGACGAGCGCCAGCGCGGCTGCCTCGATCACTGCGCCTACGAGTCGATCGCACTGTCGGAGCCGTGGGTCGAGAAGAGCGAGGGCACCACCAACCTACCGGCCGGCGTCGACATGGCCGACGCGCTGCAATGCATCGGCCCGCCGGGCATCAACGGCCCCGGCTACGAGAGCCCGCTCGAGGCGATGTACCAGGTGCTGCAGGCCGACAACGGTGGCTTCCTGCGCGACGACGCCCTGCTCGCGGTCATCTTCCTCACCGACGAGGCCGATTGCTCGGGCTCGATCGATCAGCAGACCTGGCTGCAGTACGAGGGCCTGCCGTTCTGGACCACCCCCGAGCGTTCGACCTCGGGCGCGTGCTGGAACGCGGGCGTCACCTGCGAGGGTGGCCCCGGCATCTACGACACCTGCTACGCGCAGAACAAGGGCCGCGACGGCACACCGTCTCCGCCCGACGAGGCCGTGCTCTACCCGCCCGAGCGCTACGTCGATGCCATCAAGGAGCTGTCGCTGCAGCGCCAGGCCGCCGGCCACCAGGGCCAGGTGCTGCTCTCGCTGATCGCGGGTGTGCCGCTCGACTATCCCGAGACCCACGAGATCGTGTTCCAGGATTCGGACCTGCCCGACTTCAACGTCGAGTTCGGCATCGGCCCGGCGTGCAACCGCGGGCTCGAGACCATCGACGATCCGCCGGGCATCCCCGACGTGCGCCTGCGCGGCGTGGTCGAGGCGTTCGCCACCGACGAACCCAACGTGTTCTCGGTCTGCTCCGACGACTACGGCGTCGCGCTCGAGTCGATCGCCGGTGCCATCGGTGAGATCAACGAGAAGGCCTGCGTCGGCGGCTGCGTGCTCGACCTCCAGCCAGCGCCGGGCGTGCAGCCCAGCTGCGAGCTCATCGAGCAGTTCCCACCCGACCTCGGCGAGCCCGATCGCCTGGTCGAGCCCTGCGCCCTCAACGGCGACGTGTGGAGCTTCCCTGGCCCCGGCGTCGACGCGTGCTACCGCGTGCTGGACGACGTCGACGGCTCGACCAACCGCAAGGTCGACGACATGGAGGCCTACTGCGTCACCACCGGCTTCAACCTCGAGCTGGTGGTGGAACGACGGCCGGAGGTTCCGGTACCGTCGGGCACGTCGATCGCGGTGCACTGCGATCTGCGTGGACCGCCCGGCGTGACCTGTGACGACCTCTGAGCTCGCACCACCGCAAGTGACCCCCGACGCGCCGACGCGCACCGTGATCTGCGGCGACGCGCTCGTGTGGCTCGCGACCGCCGAGCTCGGCCCCGCGCACGCGGTCGTCACCTCGATGCCCGATCACAGCGAGATCGGCGGCACGCTCGACGCCTGGCGCACCTGGTTCATCGACGCCGCGCGGCTGTGCTGCACCCGCGTGCACCCCGATGCGGTTGCGATCTTCTACCAGAGCGACATCAAGCACGACGGTCGCTGGATCGACAAGGGCCACCTCGTGCACACCGGCGCCGACCAGGCCGGTGCCTCGTGTCTCTTCCATCGCATCGTGTGTCGCAAGCCCGCCGGCACGCTCGGCTTCGGGCGGCCGCTCTACACCCACGTGCTCGCGTTCTCGGTGAACGGCCGACTGCCGCAGGGACACGGCGCGCCCGATGTGCTGCCCGAGCTGGGCGAGATGACGTGGTCGCGCGCGATGGGTACGCAGGCTTGCGATCGCATCTGCGAGTTCCTGCGCAGCGCGACCGCGTGCCGCACGGTGGTCGACCCGTTCTGCGGCGTCGGGACGATGTTGGCGGTCGCGAATCGCCACGGCTTTGCGGCCGTCGGCGTCGAGCGCTCGCCCAAGCGTGCGCGCAAGGCGGGTACGCTGACATTGCCTTGACCACCCCGCGCGCCAAAGGCGAGCTCGCCGGCGCGCGCGGGGCCGATCGGCTTGCTACCATCATCGACGCCGCCCCCCCAGATGGCCGACGACGACCCGCGCTTCACCCACACGCTGCCCTCGGGCCGCGCGGACGGTCGACCGGTCGAGGAGGACGACAAGCGCCCGATCGAGCCCGGGGACTTCGTCGGCCGCTTCCGCGTGCGCGAGCGCATCGGCGAGGGCGGCATGGGTGTGGTGTTCGCCGCCGAGGACCCCGAGCTCGGCCGCGTGGTCGCGATCAAGCTGTTGCGACCGGTGCAGGGCTCCGAGTCCGAGCAGCAACAGAAGCGAATGCTGCGCGAGGCCCAAGCGCTCGCGCGCGTGTCCCATCGCAACCTCGTGATGGTGTTCGACGTCGGCAGCATCCGCGGTCGCGTGTGGATCGCGATGGAGTACGTCGCCGGCGTCACGCTCGAGACCTGGCTGGCGGCCGAGCACCGCACCTGCGGCGAGATCGTGCAGGTGTTCTGCGAGGCCGCGCGCGGACTCGCGGCGGTGCACGCCGTGGGCCTCGTGCACCGCGACTTCAAGCCCGGCAACGTGCTCGTGCGCGCCGACGGCACCGTGCAGGTGCTCGACTTCGGGCTCGCGACGCAAGCGGGCGACGACGTGGTGCCGCATCAAGACGGCCGCGCCCGCCCCGATCTCGACGCGCTCGCGGCGACGCTCACCACCACTGGCGCGTTCATGGGCACGCCGGCCTACATGGCCCCGGAGCAGTTCCTGTTCCAGCCCACCGACGGGCGCTCGGATCAGTTCAGCGTGTGCGTCGCGCTCTACGAGGCGATCTACGGTCATCGTCCGTTCAAGGGCGGCGACCTGCCGGCCCTCATGGCCGCGACGCTCGAGGGCTTGCCGGGCCTGCCGCCCGAGCTGCCCGGCGTGCCGCTCGGCGTGCGACAGGCGCTCGCGCGCGGGCTCTCGCGGGAGCCCGCAGCGCGCTTTCCCGACATGAACGCGCTCATCGAAGCGCTCGAGCGCACGCGCGCACCGTTGCCCGAGCCGCGCAGCGGTGGGTGGTCCCGCTTCGCGCTCGGCATGATCGCGGGCGGTGGTGCGCTCGCGATCGGACTCGCCGTGTGGCTGTCGCGACAGCCCGCGGACGAAGACCCCGCGCCCGTCGACGCCGGCATGGTCGGCACGACCGCGGCCGAGCCCGCCGCGCCCCCGGCCGCACCGCCGCAGCCGCCCGCGACCAGCGGCGCCGATGGTCTACCCTCGGTGCTCGAGCTGCCACCGCAGCGCGACGAGCACGACACCGACGGCGATACCGATCGCGAGCCGAAGGACGCGCCGCCGGCGGACACGGGCGCGGGCCCGGTCGGCGATCGCAACGCGCTTCCGAAGGCCGAGCAGGACCGCGACACCGACGCGACGTCGCCCAAGCTGCCCGGGCTCGCCGATCTCGACGAGCCCACGCGACCCGCCGAGGGCAGCACCGGCGAGCCGCCGCCGGCCCCCACCACCGCTGCGCCGACACCATCGACGCCGCCGTCGACGACCGCCGCCGAGGCGCCGAGCGAGCCGCCACCGACCCCCGCGCCCGCGGGCACCCCTGAGCCGCGCTGACGGCCGCTCGCCGTCAGGGTTCGCGCTTGCGCGACACCGTGTCGACCAGCTCGCCCTTGCGATTCACGAAGTCGAAGCGAATGCCCTGCGCGTCGGCGTAGACCCGCATCGCGCCGTGGTCGTCGTTGTACTGCTTGGCACTCCCGGGCAGCGGCTGATGGACGGCGTAGCGATCGGGGTTTCCGCCGAGGCCGTTGACGAAGTAAAGCATGCCGTCGACCTCGAGCCGCTCGTAGTGGTGATCGTGGCCGGCGATCACCGCGGTCGCGCCCCACTCGCGGTAGGGCCAGCGCATCACCTCGCTCGATCCGTGATCGCCCGAGCTGTAGGGCGGGTGGTGCATCAGCACCAGCTTCCACGGGCCGTCGGCCTCGGCGAGCGCGTGCTCGAGCCACTGCGCCTGCTTGCCATTGGCGTCGACACCATCGGGCTCATGGCTGTCGCTGTCGACGATGAACGCATCGACCGGGCCCCACGACACCGCGTAGTAGCGCTCGTTGCCGGGCAGCGCGAAGTAGTCGGTGTACGGCTTCAGATCGACGGTGCGCCAGTCGTGGTTGCCGAGCGCCGGGAAGAAGCGGTTCTCGCTGGCGCCCGCGCCATACTTGCCCGTGTAGGGGGCGATGAACGCGTGGTAGTACTGGCCGATGTTCTCGTCGATGCTCGACGCCGCGCCGAAGTCGTAGTTGTTGTCGCCGGTGGTGAGGATGAACGCCGGCGTCCAACCCACGACCATCGCGGCGACGTCGGCCTCGGCGGGGCCGGCCTTGCCGAAGTCGCCGATGATCGCGAACTCGACCGCGTCACCGGGCTGGGCCACCCGCAGCTGCTGCGACGCCGGCGGCTCGGCCGGCGCGGCGTGGCAGGCGGTGGCGGCGAGCAACGCCGCGCAGGCCCGGGGAGCGATGCGTCCTGCGGTGGGCACGTGCACGCCCTCGCTTCTAGCAGGCCGCCGCGCACGCGCGCAAACCACCGCATCGCGGGCCATCCCATCGACAGGTGACGACGACCGGCCCCAAGTGCTAGTCAGGGCCACGCGCGTGCGATCGTCCGGCTCCACCACGAACTCGATCCGCGTCCGCGGACGCGCCGGTGTCGCCCGTGTGCTGCCGTTGGTGCTGGTGGGCCTGGCCGCGATCGGCTGCAACGGCGTGCGTCGTGCGGCGCTCAAGACCGTCGACCCCACGCTCGCGAAGTCGCCGCGATGGGAGCGCCAGCGCGCCGGCCTCGGCGAGTACGAGCTCGGCCCATTCACCATCGAGCGCGCGCGCGTGCGTGAGCAGGCCATCGGCCAGGACCTCGGCACCCCCGAGGCCGCGCCGCGCAAGCCCGGCTGGCGCTACGACCTCACGCTCACCGTCCGCGGCCCCGCGCGCTCGTACACCGCGACCTGCACCGCGCACCGCCTGCCGACCATGGGCGCCGACTACGGCGAGGTCGCCGACGTCGCCAACGACGAGGTCCGCATCGAGTGCGAGCTGCAGGGCGACGCGCGCTGGCACCTGCTCGCGCAGGGCCGCCTCGACAAGAACCTGGGCGGCGAGCTGAAGCCCGAGGGCGCCACCGCGATCGCGCCGCTCACCCTCGAGGTGCTGCTGTGGGTCGCGCGGCTCAAGCTCATCCGACGCCACCTGCCCGACCCGGTGCTGCAGCTGCGCCGCGATCGCACCGCGATCGCGGCGATGATCGCCGCGCGCCCCGAGTGGGCCTGGGTCGCGCCCACGGAGCAGCCCGAGCTGCAGGGCATCGCCATCACCGCGATGGCAGCCGTGCACGCGCTGCCGCTCGGCTTCGACGAGTGATCGCCCCCGCGCGACCTCGCGCCGCCCGAGCAGCTGCGATGCTCGGATTCGTCGAGGGGACGCCAGCGACTAGCTACCGTTCGCCACTCACCACGTCAGCTTCAGCTCGCGCACGTCTTCGCCCTCGGCGAGGGTGATCGCCTGGCACGCGAACGCGAGTGATCCCGTGGCCGCACCGCGGCGTGCTTCCGCGTCGGCACACACCGTGTAGCTACCGGCCGCGAGGTCTTCGAACTCGAACAGCTCTTCGAGGTCCTCGCCGCCGAAGCCCCGCAGGCGTGCCGTATCGTCCTTCTTCGCCAGCTCGCGCAGGGCCGCCGCGTCGGCAGGCGCAGCGCGACCGGGCACCACGCCGACCCAGATCATCCCCAGGCGCTCGGCATCGCCAGGTGGCAGGGGCACGTCGACCACCAAGCGCGTACCCACCGCGAGGTTGGGATTCCACTCGAGATCGACCCCGGCCCGGAGGTCGACCGGCTCGCGCAGGAGCGGACTACCCACGGCGTGCCGCTCACCGGGCCGGAAGCCGAGCGTGAAGGCCCCGCGCGGCACGACGATCGCGAACGAACCATCGTCGTCGGTCGGGTACGACCAGAGCACGCTCCGGCTCGCATCGGTGAGCAGCACTGCGCCGTCCTGTCGGTCGCCACCGCGGCGAGCGACGCCGTGCACGCGCGCCGGCGCGTCGAGCTGGAGCTCGATGGTGGCCTCGTCGGCCCCAGCCGCGATGCGCTCGAACTGCGACCAGCCAGCACCGTGGAGCGCGAGCACGGCGCACGCGTCGTCGGCCGCGACGTCGAGCGCGAAGCGCCCCTGCGCGTCGGTCTCGTCTCCCGCCTGCGCGGACACCGAGGTGTCGAGCGACATCGTGAGGTGCGCACCTGCGATCACGACCGCGCCGGCCACGGGCGCACCCGAGGCATCGACGACACGGCCGACGAGGCGCCGCTGGGCCCTCGCGGGCTCACCCGGGATCTCGATCCCGAGGGCCTCGCTGGCACTCATGAGCTCCGATGGTCCGCCGGCAAGGTTCACCGCGACGCTGCCGGCGTCGAGGATCGAGAGACGGTACGTCGGCAGCTCGGGCCGCGTGGTCCCGGCGGCGGCACCGGCCCGCGCTCGCGTCACCTGCTCGCTCTGGCCGCGCTGCGCCGCGTCACGATCTGCATCGTCGATGCGACGCTCGACCTCGACATTGGTGTGCCGCGACGTGGCCGCGACAGGTTCCTGTTCGGGAGTGCCCGCGCAGCCCCAGTGCACCATCGTCACCGCTGCGACCATGGCACCCGCTCCGATTGCAACTTTCATGATGACTACCTTCCACGAGGCGGACTCGACGCTGACGCGGGCGGCCTCGAGCGCCGCGTCGGCAGATGCGATGGGGATGCTCTGCGTCGCGACCGCGCCCAGCACGGCATCACGCCGCTCGCGACCGGGCCTGCTCGACGCGAGCGAACGCTCGACGAGGTCCTCGACGCCGCGTTCGAGCTGTCGCCGCCCGCGGGAGAGTCGCTGCAACGCGTTGGCCTCCGTGATGCCGAGCGCGCTCGCAACCTCGGCGATCGACTTGTCCTCGCGGTAGTACAGGATCAGCGCGACGCGATACGTCTCGGGGATCGCCGCGACGGCCTGCCACACCAGTGCATCACGCTGGGCGTGCTCGAGTCGCGCGTGCAGATCCACATCGGCCGGCAGTGCGGCGTCGTCCGCCAACGGCTCGTGCTGGCGACTGCGACGGGTGTTGAGCGCGAGGTGCCTGGCGATCGCGCACAGCCACTGGCGCACTCGCGACGGATCGCGCAGGGTATGACGGCCACGCCACGCGACCACGAAGGTGTCCTGCGCAACGTCCTCCGAGAGCGCATGGTCCCCGGTTGCGCCGTACGCGACCGCGCACACGAGTGCGTGGTAGCGGTCCACGAGCGCCGCGAAGCCGCCCTCACCCATCGCCATCGCCGGCGTCGCATCGGTACCAAGCTCCATCGTCTGCCCCCATGACACGGCGAACCGCCGCGACATGACAGGGCACGCGAAAAAAACTTGGGGCCTTGCCTGCGGGCGCCCCCAGGGCGACCCCGCGCGGGCCTTCTTCGCCGCCTACCAGCGGTAGGTCAGCAGCAGGCGCAGGTCCTGCTGGACCTGGATGCCGGTCTGGCCGGCGGGCGGCTCGAGCCGGCGGTCACGCCAGATCGCCGTCAGGTACAGCACGTCGCGCCACAGGTAGACGTGGGCGGCGGCGCGGTACTGCAGCTCCTGGATCTGCCGCCTCAGGTCGTAGCCGAGCACGGCCGGCGGATCCTCGAACTTGGTCGCCAGGTACTGCCCGAAGTCGGCCGCGAACATCAGCCGCTTCGAGATCGCCAGCACGCCCAGCTGCACGTTGTACGCGGTCTGCCAGTTCTTGAAGACCAACTCGCGCTTCGTGTAGTTCTCGGCCGAGAACTGTAGACGCCGCCAACGCACGATGAACTGCACGTTGGTGGCGGGATAGCGCTCCTGCGAGCGCTGGTCGTACTTGCCACCGACCGCGAGCGCCACCGCCAGCGGCGACGGCGTGTAGATGAACGGCGTGTCCCAGCGGTTGTAGTAGCCCACGAAGTTCATCCAGAACTGCGCGCCGGCCGAGAAGGTGTAGTTGTTGTTGTTGTCGGGGAAGAACGTGCCGCCGATGTTGCCGGCGAAGCGACCGCTGCCGCCGCCCAGGAACGTGCGGTAGAGGTACTTGCCGCGCTTGTCGATCGGGCCGCCGAACTCGATGGCGGCGCCGTTGCCCTGCTCGAACGCGTTGTACACGTAGAACGCCGGGTCGGCGAGCATGCGCTTGTGCACCGAGCGCACCAGCTCGAGCGACAACCCGCCGCCGCCACTGTTCACGTTCATGTAGTGGCCCTTCTTGCCCAGCGGCACCTGGAACATCGCGAAGACCACCCGCGGGGTCTTCTCGAGCCGGGTGGAGATCAAGAAGAACGAGTTCTGGATGAACGGCATCTCGCCGAGCGCCCGCAGCTGCAGCACGTCGAACTCGGTGTTCGACTTCTTCTCCTGCACGTCGAAGCTCTGCGCCACGCGGGCGACCACGCTGAGGCGGAAGTTGCTCGACGGCTGGCAGACCGTGACCTCGCTGGAGAGCTTGCAGCCGAGGTCGTCGCAGTCGGTGCGACCGTCGTTGTCGTTGTCGATGCCGTCGGCGCAGACGATGTTGTCGCGCTCGCCGTCGTTGTCGCCGTTCTTGCCCAGCAGATCGGCCTCGGTCTGACCGCGACCGACCTTGACGTCGCCCGGGCCGCCCGCGCCGCCGGCGACCCCGACCCCCGCGGCGGAGTCCCACGAGCCCTTGCAGGTCTCGGTGCCGTTGCAATCGAAGTCGTCGCAGTCGACGTAGCCGTCGTCGTCGTTGTCGACCCAGTCGTGGCACGCGGCCTCGCCGGTCTCGTTGCCGCCGGGCTGGCAGGCGCGGTCGTCCTTGCAGTCGGCGTCGCCGCAGTCGTAGACGGTGTCGCCGTCGTTGTCCTGGCCGTCGCCGCACTGCGTCTCGGTGGCGCTGACCGGCGGGGGCACGTCGCCGCCGCGGCCCCCGACAGGCGCCGTTTCGGCCGCCGCATCGGGCACCGTCACCGGCTCGGCGGCGCGCACCGCCGACCATGGCCACAGCACCGCGAGTAGCACTCCGAACACGCCGATGCGGCGACACCACGCGAGGGGGGACGAGGGAAGCGAAGTCACGTCAGTGGTCTCGTTGGCTTGGGCAGAAGGAGCGGTCATGGCGATTCACACACGCGCGGCATCGGGCACTTGGTGCCGAGCGGGTTGTGGCTGCAGTCCCAGTCGTCACAGTCGATGAAGCCGTCGCCATCGTTGTCGAGGCCGTCGGTGCACTTGATGTCGACCGCCTGTGCCGAGACGCCGATGCTCTCCTGGCACACCTGCAGGACGTCGGCGTCCTTGCTGTGCGCGCACGAATAGTCCGCACAGTCGGCGTAGCCGTTCTCGTCGTTGTCGACGCCGTCGCTGCAGGCCTCGGGCGTGATCTCGAGCACCGCGGCGCAGACGTCGAGCACGGCCTGATCGGTCGACTGCGAGCACGAGAAGTCCTGGCAGTCGATGAAGCCGTTGTGGTCGTCGTCCTCGCCGTTGCTGCAGGCCTCGACCGAGACCTCCATCGGCTGCGCAGCGCAGTACTCGAGGATCTCCTGCTTGCCCGACTTCGTGCACGAGAAGTCCTGACAGTCGATGTAGCCGTTGCTGTCGTCGTCCTCGCCGTTGCTGCACGCCGCCAGCGTGTTCTCGGCCGGCAGGCTCGCGCAGTACATCAGGATCTGCTGGTTCGGCGACATCGAGCACGAGAAGTCCGCGCAGTCGGTGTAGCCGTTGCCGTCGTTGTCGGAGTTGTCGCTGCAGCGCTCCGGGGTGTCCTCGGGACCCGGGTCGGTGACGCACAGCTGCAGGCCCGCACAGTCGGAGTCGTCGCAGTCGGTCTTGCCGTCGCCGTCGTTGTCGCGCTGGTCGGCACAGGTCGCGTCGGTGCCCTCGTCGCAGACCGTCACGAACATGCCGTTGCGGCAGCCGAAGTCCGCGCAGTCGGCGAAGCCGTTCTGATCGTTGTCGAGCCCATCGCTGCAGCTGGCGTCGGTGTTCTCCCGCACGCAGCAGGTCTCGGGGATCGAGCGACACACCGGGTCACCGCAGTCGAACTGGCCGTCGTCGTCGTTGTCGACGAAGTCGTGGCACAGCATCGGGTCGTCTTCGACGCCATCGACCGGGAACTCCGGCACGACCTCGCCACACAGCGTCGACTCGACCAGGCAGTCGGGGTCGCTGCAATCGACCAGGGTGTCACCGTCGTTGTCGATCCCGTCCTGGCACGACAGGTCGTCGTTCTCGTAGCCGACGACCGGCAGCTGCGGGTCCTGCCAGCACGCCCAAGGCAACGACCCCAGCAGCAGCGAAGCCGTCCGCCACCGCGCGATGCGACGACGCGTCAACGCAGACATGCGGCCCGACCCCCGCCGTAGCGGCGCTCGAACGGCACGTGGACCATGCACGAGCCCGGCACCCCCGGGCTGCTCCCGAACGCGCCGGCGTCGGCCTTGCCCTGCAGGTAGGCCTCGAACTCGAGGCGTCGGTCCTTGGCGATCGCGCGGCTGGTGTGCCGCCACTTGGCGAACTCGAGGATCGCCTGGCGCAGCTCCTCGCGCGACAGCTTGCCGACGATCCCGGCCACCTTGGGATCGGTCGCCACGGCCTCGGTGACCTCGTCGACCTTGGCCTCGTCGGCTTCGTAGACCATGTGGCAGATCTTGGCGCACTCGCTGTAGCGGTCGGTGTGCTTCCACTTCACCGAGTGGCCGTCGTCGGTCGACACCAGGCGGTTGTAGGTGCCCTCGCCGGTGGTGTCCTCTTCGACCGAGTGCAGCGAGGTGAGCACGAACGGCGGGATGCCGTGGGCCCAGATGCCGCGACGCGCCCGCTGGGCCTCGCGCTGGGCCTCGATCAGCTCCGGCTTGCCGGGGCTGTCGTCGACGCTCATCACGTGCGCGAGCCCGAGCCGCACCATCGACTCGGCGAGGTCCGGACACCACGTCAACATGCGACCGTAGGTGTCGGTCTTGCCGTCGCTCTCGCAGTGCCAGACGCCGCGGCGACCGTGGTACATCGCCATCTTGGCGAGCACGTACATCTCCTTCTCGGTCCAGCTGCCCCACGCGTGCACCGGGCCGTGGGACTCGAGCGTGTTGAAGCCGGCCAGCCGCGCCTGCGCGCCGCTGTAGGTCCCAGCGAGCACGCGGAAGCTGTCGCCATCGTTGAACGACACCGGCACCGCCTCGCCGTTCAAGATCACGCGCGTGCGTACCTGCGCGGCCTCGGCCGGGGCGGCCCAGAGCCACAGGGGAATCCCCACGAAGACGGCGATCACCAGCGCGAACGAACCCGAGACGAACGACGACCTGGTCTGCGACGGCATGGTGGCTCCTTCGAACAACGTCCCGCCGAGCTGGCGGGCGGGCCTTCTTAGCCCCCAACGACCGGCGGTGACAACCCCTCGCGCCAAAGCCCTCGCGCGTCACCCGAGGGCCGTCGGGGCGCTGCAATCGCCGGGCAGCGGCGAGCGCGTCGCGTTCGGGCGGCGGTCACGGATCGGCGACGACCCCACGTCGCCTCGGGGATCGCGTGGCACCGTCGACGCCCGTACGTCACTTGACGTACGGTCGCCGGGTGCAACGACGCGGTCGAGTCGGTGGTGTGGTGCTGGGGCTCTCGTTGATCGGCGCGTGCTTCGACCCGACGCAGGCGGGCAACGGCGACGGCGGCGCGACCGACGGGACCTCCGGCGACAGCGGCAACACCAGCGGCAACACCAGCGGCAACACCAGCGGCAACACCAGCGGCAACACCACTGCCACCTCGGCCACCGACGGCACTGCCACCGACAGCACCACCGCGTCGACGACCATGAGCTCGACCACCGCCGTCGACACCACGCAGGGCACCGACTCGACCAGCGAGAGCGACACCGATCCCACGCAGGGCAGCTGCGGCGGCGGTGAGGTCTGCGTGCCGACGATCCCCGACGATTGGAACGGCCCGCTCGTCCTCGGCGACGGCAGCTGCCCCGCCGAGTTCCCGACCGTCGGCATCGACGTCCACGAGGGCCTGGTGCCCGGGGTCCCGCAGTGCAGCTGCTCGTGCAACATCGGCAGCGTCAGCTGTCACCTCTTCCTCGAGAACTCGGGGCAGTCGTTCACGCCGGCCGGCAGCTGCGACGACCCGCCGGTCGACGACGAGTGCATGTCGGCGGTCGTCGACGCCACGTGCTCGCAGTCGTTCGTCGACGTGCCGGCGACACCCAGCTGGCAGACCGACGCGGTGTTGTGCGGCGACCCGGCCGCGGGCGCAGCGTGCGATGGCGGCACCTGCCTGCCCGATGTCGCCACGGTGTGCATCTCCCACGACGGCGACCTCGCGTGCCCGGTCGGCTTCGACGACCGCACGCTCCATCACCGCGGGTTCGACGACACCCGCGAGTGCAGCGCATGCACGTGCTCACCGTCCGGCCAGAGCTGCGAGATCGACGTCGAGATCTGCAGCGTCGGCTTCTTCGACGCGACCCTCACCAGCGGCGGCGAGTGCCTCCAGCTCAACTCCTCGGACGGCGACAGCGTCACGTTCTTCTCGGCGGCGATCACCTCGCAGGGCTCGTGCAACGCCAACGTCGGTGGGGGAGAACTCCTGGGTGACGTCGTCGAGAGCGAGCCCGTCACGGTCTGTTGTCGCCCCTGACGAGCCTCACGAGACTGCCAAGGCTGGCGCGCGAGATCGAGAGCGCGCCCGCTGACGTGCGCAGAGTCCCGGCGCCAGATCACTCGTGCCGCGTTCGGTGTGCGTCGAGCTGTGTCACGAGGGCATGCGCCCCGTCGACGCACCGTCACCGTTCGGATCCGACACTGCTACTGTGCGGCCCACCATGCAGAAGCACCTTGGAACTCCTCGGCGGCGCCGCGTTGGCGCTCGCCGCCTGCAACGGCGGTGGCGATTCGCTCGTCACCGACACCGATGCCAGCACTGGCAACGACAGCTCCTCGACCGCCGCCGACCCATCCGCCTCGGACACGCTGACCACCAGCGCGACCGCGACCGCGACCGAGGGTGACACGGACACCGACGCGACCTCGACCACCAACGACACGCTCGCCGACACCACCGACGGTGGCAGCTGCGGCGACGGGGTCGTCGACGGCTCCGAGGCCTGCGACGGCAGCGACCTCGCCGGCTCCGACTGCGCGGCGCAGGGCTACGACGGCGGCACACTCGCGTGCAACGCCGACTGCACCTTCGACCTGTCGGCGTGCACGATGGCGAACTGCGGCGACGGCACCATCAACGGCAAGGAGGTCTGCGACGGTACCGAGCTCGGCGCGGCGACCTGCATGACCGAGGGCTTCGACGGCGGCACACTAGCGTGCGCGGCGGATTGCGCCTCGCTGGACACCACCGGCTGCGCGCAGTGTGGCAACGGCATCATCGACGCCGGCGAGGACTGCGACGTCTCGCTCGGCGGTCAGAGCTGCGTCGGCCAGGGCTACGACAGCGGCGCACTGCACTGCAACGCCGACTGCACCTTCGACTTCAGCGACTGCGGCGACTGTGGCAACGGCGTCATCGATGGCACCGAGTTCTGCGACGGTGACAACGTCGCGGGCGAGCTCTGCACCGACAACGGCTACGACAGCGGCGTCGTGTCGTGCGCGGCCAACTGCACCGGCTTCGACTTCTCGACCTGCGGCAACTGCGGCAACGACATCGTCGATGGCGACGAGTTCTGCGACGGCTTCTCGGTCGGCGGCCAGACCTGCCAGGGCCTCGGCTTCAACAGCGGCACGCTGGCGTGTTTGCCCGCGTGCGGTGGCTTCGACACCGCCTCGTGTGGCACCTGCGGCAACGGGGTCATCGACGGCTCGGAGGCCTGCGACGGTGATCTGCTGGGCGGCGCGACCTGTGCGTCGCTGGGCCTCGAGGGCGGCGAGCTCGCGTGCAGCGGCAGCTGCACCTACGACTTCGGCGGCTGCGACATCCCCGGCCTGCTGTTCGGCAGCGACGCCTTCTACAACGGCTACTCGTTCACCCCGCCGGTGCTGCCGTGCGACGACATCAGCGTGACCGGCACCAACGCCTCACTCACCGACGACTCGGAAGCGGTCGCCAACATCGGCTTCAGCTTCCCGCTGTACGGCACGCTGTTCGACCAGGTCACGATCCAGTCCAACGGCGCGATCCACTTCGGCGGCGACGGCACGTACATGTCGTTCAGCAACGTCTGCATGCCCTCGGCGACCAACCCCTCGGACGACGACCTCTTCGTGTTCTGGGACGACCTCAACCCCAACGCCGCCGGTGCGGTTCGCTACCAGACGCTGGGCTTGCCCGGCAGCCAGCGCTTCATCGTGCAGTGGGACGTGCCGCACTACAGCGGTGACACCACCGACCTGCTGCGCTTCCAGGCCATGATGGACGAGGCGACCGGCAACATCACGGTCTGCTACCCCGACGTCCAGAGCGCGGCGAACGCAGGTGACTTCGGTGCAGAGGCCACCGTGGGCCTGCAGCAGGACAGCGTGTCGGGCGGCGTGCAGTTCAGCTGCAACACGCCGGATCTGAGCGACGGGCTCGAGATCCTCTACATCCCGAACTAGCCGCCCGAGCCGAGCGCTCACGCGACGAAGGGGTGCCCGCCATGATCGGCGGCGCACCCCTTCGCGCGTCTGCAGGCTCGCGATCGTCGGTGGCTCGAGACCGCCGCGGCCGTCAGCCGCCGCGACCGTGGGGCGCGTCGAGGTCGAGCGCGGGGCCGACCGGAACCACGCGGGTGGGATTGATGTGCCCGTGGCTGCGATAGTAGTGCTGCTTGATGTGATCGAGCCGCACCGTCGCCGCCACGCCGGGGGTCTGGTAGACGTCGCGAACGAAGCCCCACAGGTTGGGGTAGTCGACGATCCGCCGCACGTTGCACTTGAAGTGGCCGTGGTACACGGCATCGAAGCGCACCAGGGTCGTGAACAGGCAGATGTCCGCCTCGGTGAGCTGGTCACCGCAGGTGAACCGCTGGTGCTCGAGCTCGCGCTCCCACGCGTCCAGGGCCGCGAACAACGGCACCACCGCAGCCTCGTAGGACTCCTGATTGCGCGCGAAGCCGGCCCGATACACGCCGTTGTTGATCGCGTCGTAGTTGCGATCGATGACGGCATCGATGCGCTCGCGCAGCGCGGGTGGGGAGAGCTCGACGCTGGCGCGACCGATGGGGGCGAACACCGTCGTCAGCATGCGCAGGATGTCGCGCGACTCGTTGCAGACGATGCTGTTGCGCTCGCGATCCCAGAGGATCGGCACCGTGACGCGGCCGGTGTAGTCCGGCTGCGCCGCGACGTAGACCTGCCACAGGAACTCCGCGCCGTGGATCGGATCGACGATGACCCCGTCGGCGGGTGCGAATGTCCAGCCATCCTCGCCCATGAAGGGGTTCACGATGGACAGCGAGATCGCCGACTCGAGCCCGCCGAGCGCACGGGCGATGAGCGTGCGATGGGCCCACGGGCACGCGTACGACGCGTAGAGATGATAGCGGCCGGCGGCCACGTCCTGCGCTCCCAACGTGCACCGGAACTTGCTCGCGGGTCGCGCGTAGGCACCCCCGCGATCGCTCGGAAAGCCATCCGCCCGCACCCAGCGCCCCTCTTCGACGTGTCCCATGGTGCAGGCATGATGGCCCAGCTCGAGCGCTCGCGGGGACGTGTCGTCGGCAATTTTCGACGGCGCCCGCGCGTGCACCTGCGCCCACTCGAGCGCAGGCGCGCGCGTCCGAATCATCGCTGCTCGACGCTGCGGACGCTAGATGGTCGCCACGCCGCATCGAGAGCGCGAGTGGAACGCGACTTGCGATGCCTCTGCGCGTGCGCCTTGGAACTCGGATCACTCGCATCTGCCCCGTCCTGCTCGCCTCCGCCGTGCTCGCCTGTGATCCCGCGTCGACCGACGACGACGGGCCACTCGCCGTCGCGGGCTTCTCCGACGACCACGACGATGCCGTCGAGTCGGCGCTCGTCACCGCGGCGCTACCGGGCGGGCCCTCGCGCGCCGTCGCGCTGCCCGCCGCGGGTTGGTTGGAGCTCGAGGACTCACCGATCGTGCCGTGGTGCGGCGCGACGTTGGTGGCACCCGACGTCGTCGTGACGGCGGCTTGGTGCGTCGACGGCTGGCACCCCAGCCACCTCGGCGTTGGCTTCGATGCGTTGTCCGATCGACGCTTCGCGATCGACGAGGTCGTGATCGAGGCCGACCCCGAGATCGCGGGTGAGGAGGCCCTCGCGGCGCTGCGACTGCGCGAGCCCGTGCGGGGTCTGGTGCCGGCCGATCTCCACGACGAGCACGATGGCTGCGGCCTCACCAGCGTGGCGCCACTGTACGTCGTGCGCGGCGACGCGCGCGGGCGGTGGCTGTGGTCGGGTTGCCTCGAGGGCGACGAGCTCGAGGCCACCAAGGCGCCGCCCAACTGCCACGGTGACGGCGGCGCGGGTGCGTTCGCCGAGGGTGGCGCGCTGGTGGGCGTGGCGATCGGCCCGGGCTCGCAGCGCGACGAGATCGGCTGCGCCAACGGTCACCGCATCGCGGCCGTCGCCGCACGGCCGGAATTCTTCGACGAGGCGCTGGCGCTGTCGCAGCCGCCGACGCCCTAGTCGGCGCCAGCGCCCTGCGTACTGCTACGTAGGCGCCGTGCAACGAGACCGCAGGCGCATCACCTCGGCGGGTGATCCGTGGCCACGCCGCGCGGCCACGCCGGTTACGATGGCGGTCGATGCGACGACTCGTCCTCGGATGCGGTGTGCTGGTGCTCGGCTGCGCGCGTGGGCCCGGGGGCGCCGAGCACGGCGGCGGCAGCTCGACCGGCGCCGACAGCAGCGGCGGCCCGCCCATCGGCGACACCACCACGGATGCGGGCAGTGACGGCGGCAGCACCGGGGCCAGCGGCACCGCAGGCACCGGGGTCGACGGCGACAGCAGCGACTCGGGCAGCGACTCGGGTGGGCCGATCGATGCGGGCCTGCGCTACGACGAGGTCGCGCAGAAGTCGGCACACAACAGCTATCAGCGGCTCGAGGCGCCGATCGATCTGCTCGTGTACCACCGCGTGCGCTCGCTCGAGCTCGACATCCACGTCGGCAAGACGCTGCAGCCGACCCAAGCCGGCAGCTGGTACGTCTATCACCAGGATGTCCTCGACGACGAGACCTGGTGCACCCACCTCGACGACTGCCTCGATGCCATCACCGCGTTCACCCACGCGGTGCCCGAGCACGAGGTCACGACCTTGTGGATCGATCTGAAGGACGACTGGGACGAGACCCACGATCCGGCCGCACTCGATGCCGCACTCGAGGCGGCCTTCGGCAGCGCGCTCGTCGACGGCGCCGAGCTGCGCGAGGGCTGCAACGGCGCGAGCACGGTGCAGGCGGCGGTCGGCCCCGACGGCTGCGGCTGGCCCACGCTCGCCTCGCTGCGCGGCCGCGTGCTGGTGGTGCTGACCGGCGGTGCCGCGGTGCTGCGTGCGTACCACGACGACGATCCCGAGCATCGACGGGCCTTGGTCGCGCCCGAGCTCGACGGCCTCGGCGACGCCGAGCAGTGGCCGCAGACCGTCGTCTTCAACTACCCGGTCGAGCGCCTCGACGCTGCGGCGGGGGCCGCCGACGCCGGCTTCATCACCCGCGTGTGGGGCATCGCCGACGCCGACCAGTGGCAAGCGGCACGCAACGCCGGCGTACACCACCTCGGCACCGACAACGTCAACGCCGAGGTCGACCCGTGGGCGCGCACCCACGACGACGACGGCTGGCCGTTCGCGTGTCGCGCGAGCTGCGAGCCGACCGTGGTGGCCGAGGGCGCGGTGCTCGGCATGACCGTCGACTCCGGCGACGTGTGGGGCAGCGACGACTCGGGGTTCTTCGTGCACGACGACCGCTCGGGGGCACCGGCGGGCGTGTGGACCGCGTTCGCGTCGTCGGCCAACAGCCACGTGGAACCGTTCGCCAAGGCGTGCATCATGGCGAGGGTGAGCCTCGCCTCCGACAGTCCCTACTTCGCCGTGTGTCGACCGGCCGATGACGAGCCGCTGCGTGTGCAGTGGCGCGCCGATTTCGGCGACGACAGCACCGCAGTCGAGGACGACATCGTCGCGCCCGACACGGTCGACCCGCCCGCGGCCGCGTTCCTGCGCCTGACGATCGACGACGAAGGCCTGTGCGCGACCGGTGAGGGCTCGCTCGACGGTGACGCGTGGGTCGAGATCGCCAGTCACTGCTTCGCGGCGCCGCTGGCCCTGCAGGGGCTCGCCGCGTCGTCCCACGACGCCGGCGAGCTGCGCCTGTTGTTCGGCGACGTGCGCCTCGACGGCGGTCGCCCCCGCGGCAGCGCCGACTTCGAGCACGCCGCGCCGCTCGGTGGCGGGCAGGCGATCGTCTTCGACGGCGTGATGCCGTGACAGTGGCGCGCGAGCGCGATGCCACGGCCAGCGTCGCGTCCGCGATGCTCGAGCGACTGGTGCAGCAGTTCGCCTCGCCGTACGACTTCCTGCGCGAGCTGGTGCAGAACGCGATCGACGCCCAGAGCGACAGCTGCGAGGTCGCGCTGTCGATGCACCGCGACGGCGGTGGTGACCGCGTGGTGTTCGAGATCGCGGTGACGGACGCCGGCTCGGGCATGGACGAGGCCATCATCGACGACCAGTTCACGCGCATGTTCGCCTCGCAGAAGACCCGCGACCTGACCATGGCCGGCGGCTTCGGGGTCGGCTTCGTCAGCGTATTCGCGTGGGAGCCGGAGGTCGTGTTGGTGCAGACCGGCCGCCGCGACGAGGGCTGGGAGATCGAGTTCGACGCCGAGGCGGCCTACGTCAAGCGACGGCTCGTCGATCCGATCGAGGGCACGTGCGTCCGCCTGCTGCGCCGCGGACACGCCAGCGAGTACGCCGGCATCGCGCTGGCGGTGCGACGGAGCCTGCATCGCTGGTGCCGCTTCTGCCCCATCGCGATCGACTTCTGCGATCTCGGTGATGGTCACGAAGCCAGCGCGCGACGCGAACGCATCCACGAGCGGCGGCCGGGCGGAGAGCCCCTGGAAGCGGTGCACGCGAGCGCCGACACCACGATCGTCGTGTCGTTCACCAGCGAACCCCGCGCGGTGTTGCTGCGGCACGGCCTCGTGCTCGCACAGGGCGAGCCGCAGCACGTGCTGCCCGCGCTGGCGTCGCAGCATGCAGGCAGCCTCGACCACCTCGACGTGTGGGCCAGCTCCCCTTCGCTGTCGACCGACATCGGTCGCGATCGCGTGTTGCACGACGCCGGCCGCCGCCTCATCGAGCAGCGGATCGGCGACATGATCGGGCAGCTGGGCGAACGTGCGCTCGCGGAGATCCGGCAGCTGGTCGAGTCGGCCGCGCCGTGGGACGAGGAGCGTCAGCGGCAGTACACGTTCCTGCACGCGCACGTCGCCTGCGAGCGCTCGATCCCCGCGCGCGTGCTCGACACGCATCCGCTGTTCCGTACCCGCGATGGTGCGACCAACCTCCTCGCGCTGCGCAAGGCCGCGCGCTGGGGCGTGGTCTCGCGGACGTCGCCCGAGGCCGCCGAGCTCGACCTGCTGACGGGCGTGGTGCCGGAGCTGTGGGCCTCGGACGACGACGAGGAGCCGTGGCTCGCGCCGCTGTTGGCGAGTCGCAAGCTCCACTGCGCATCGCGGGAACAGCTCGTCCGCGAGGTGTCACCGGCCGCAGGCGAGCTCGATCCCGGTGTCGCGCGGGCATGTGCGCTGCTCGTCGACGCCGGTGTCGCGGCCTCGGTGCGACGCGGGCATCTCGGCGGCGACGGGCGACTACCGTTGGGTGTGGGCCTGCCCGGCGCAACCACACACGCGGTCGTGCCGGTGGTGCCACTGTCGATCCGCGAGCCGGTGCCGCTGTGGCTCGACGATCGGCACCCACTGTACGCCATCGGCGCGTGCATGCCGGACCACGACATCACCGTCGGACCCGCCGCGCTCGCGCTCGCGATCACGACGATCCTCCGCGGTGACCTCGAGGCGGTGCGCCGCGCCATCGACGACGAGCTCGCGCGTCAGAAGGTCCCGCGGCGACGATGAGCGGCGACACACTGCACACGCTGCTGGCGTCGCGTCGGCGCCCCTCGATCGGCGAGAGCGAGCGCAGGACGTTCTCGCTGGCGCGGGCCGAGGCCCTCGGTCGCCTGCGCAACCGCCACGGGCTGCAGCGGTGGGGCTGGGTGTCGACGCTCGCGCGCAGCGTGCTGAGCCTGACCCCATACAGCGACCTGCGGTTCCAAGTGGCGCGCCACGGTGTCCTGCGGAGCACCCGACTGTGCTTCGCGTTCGACCCCGCGACGCTGTGGTCGATGTCGCCGCTACCGCTGCTCGACGTTGCGCTCGAGCCGGTCGGGGCCGCGGTGCGCAGTCGGGCCGACGAGCGCCTCACCCGTGCGCAGCGACTGCTCGGCCGCGCGGTCAACGAGGCGCTCGCCCTGGGTCCGAGCGCGCTGCTGGTTCGCACGCCCACCCACCAGCACACGTTCTCGCTGGCGGCGGTGCACCCGACCATGCTCGACTACGAGGAGCACATCGCCGTCGTGACGACCGCGTCACCCCACGCGCTCGAGTTCGAGATCACGCTTCGGTCGATCAACGAGGGTCTCGAGCGACTCGCGGGGGACGACGGCGCGTTCGAATCGCTCAAGGTGCTGAACCGAACCGTGCCGGGTGCCACCGTCGAGGCCTACGGCGGCGTGCTGCGCACGATGCCCGACCTGCCGCACGTGCGCCTGGGCGCGACGCCCACCGCCCGCTACTGGCCCACGCCGCGCGAGCGCGGGCTACGGCTGTTGGTCGACGGCGTGTTGATGGGCGCCGACCTCGACGCCGCCATGCGGGAGCACGGCGTCGATGTGTCGGTGCTGGCCGGCATCATCGACGCTCCCGGGCTCGCGCTCACCTTCGATGAGCGCAGCGTGGTGCCCGATCCGGCGAGCACGCTCTTGGCGGCGTGGCTGCACGACCTGGTCGCGCGCGGCGTGCGATGGCCCATCGCCGACCCCCGCGTCGGCGGCGGTCAGCGTCGCGCGATCGTCGATTGCCAGTGGCCGCACGCGCTCGCGCGAGTCCAGGCCGCCGACGGACGCACGTACGACCTCTCCGAGCTGGGCCGGGCCGCCGCGGCCGGCATCCCTGCGGTGGTGGCGTGGCCCCACGAAGCGGCCGCCGTCCCGCCCAGGTGGCGCGCGCAGACCTTGGTGATGTGGCCGTCCGATCTCGAGCTGCTGCGACGCGACCTCCCGCAGCTCCCGATCGTGCCCGCCAGTGAGGTGCGGCTCGACGAGGCGAGTGCCCGCGGCGACTGGACCGCGCTGGCCGAGGCCAGCCTGCCCCTGCTCACGTTGGGTCGCACCGTCGCCGAGACCGAACCACTGCAGCAGCTCGACGTGTCGGTGTTCATCCACCGCGCGGGCATGACGACCAACGGCACCGCGGTGTTGCTGCGCGCCGGTGTGCGCTGCGCCTTCGACGATGCCCCCGAGCGGACAATCCCGGGCGTCGCGATCCTCGTGCATGCGCGCGACGACACGCCGGCGCAGCTGTTGCCCCCCGATACCCCCTCGCCGCGTACGCGGGCGCTGCTCGAGCACGCGCACCGCTTCGTGCGTGGCCGTCTGCACGAGCTGGTCGCGCACGCGTCCGGCCACGCGACCACGGCGGCGCAAGTCGAACGCTGCACGTTCCTGCGATCGGAGCTCGCCGCCCTCACGGCCGCCGACGTCGGGCTCCACCGCGACGGTGGCCCAGCCGGCGCGCTGCGCTGGATCGAGCACCCGCTGTTGGCGTGTGTGATCGGGCACCGGCATGACGGTGGTGCGCTCACCCTCGAGTCCGCGCTCGAATGGGCACGCTCCGCCGCTGCCTTGGCGCCCGAGCTGGCGCGGGCATGCGTGCCCTCGGCCCTGGGTCAGTCGGTCTGGTCGCAGCTGTTCGGGGCACTGCCCTTCGCGCCGCACGCGGACGCCCCGGCGCCGACCCGCGCGCCGCCGCGCGGGCTCGATGCGGCGCGCCCGGTCGTCGCCACGTCCGCGCCGACGCCCGCGGTGCGCGAGGTCGCCACGTTCCGCGTCGACCTCACCGACGCCGACCTGCTCGGCCACCTCGACGTCGTGCTCGAAGGCGACAGCGCGGGCGTGACCATCAGCATCGATGGCGTGTCGCTGATCACGAGCGTGCTGCCTTCACCGTTCGCCGCGCTACGCGGTGAGCTCGCGCTGCGCGAGCGCGACGATGCGAACCCCGAGGCGCTGCAGCGGTTGTTGCTGCAGTGCGGCTGGCGCAGCTGCAGGCTCGCGGCGCAGGCCATGGTCCGCACCGACCCTCGCAGCCCACGCTACGCCGCACTGCGGCAGTTCGTCGTCGCCGCGCGGGCCCACGTGCCCACCGCGGAGCCGCCGCTCGAGCCCGGCAGCGTGTCCCGGTCGACGCGCCCGGAGCCCACCGTCGATGCGCTCGAGCAGCTGTGCGCCGCGGCGCTCGGACAAGCGCTCCGACTCGAGCGGCGCACGTTCTCGTGGGCGGCGGTCGCCCGCCGCGGCGACCGCCTGCAGATCGGCGCCCGCCATGCCTGGATCGGCGCCGCGCTGCGACGCGGTGCTACGCCCCAGCAACTGCGCCTCGCGGCGATGTTGATCGTCGCGAAGCTGCTGGCCCGATCGTCGGCGAGCGCCGGGCGCATCGCCGATGCGCTGGCGCGGGCCGCACGAGCGCCGAGCGTGGCCTGACAGGCCGTGGTGAAACTCCGCGCCGCAATGACGCCGCCCTCGGGCCCCATCGCGGCGTTGCTCGGCGCTGCAACGACGCCCGCTGCTAGCCCGAGAGCGTCTTGTCGCCCTTGTGCCAGCCGCAGGGGGTGAGCTCGCCGGTCTGCAGCGCGTCGAGGATGCGCAGCGTCTCGTCGACGTTGCGGCCGACCGAGAGGTCGTTCACCGAGACATGGCGGATGACGCCCTCGGGGTCGACGATGAAGGTCGCGCGCAGCGGCACGCCGTCCTCGCGGTGCAGGATGCCGAGCGCGGTCGAGAGCTCGCGCTTGGTGTCGGCCAGCATCGGCAGCGGCAGCTCGCGGAGATCGGGGTGCTGCTCGCGCCACGCGAGGTGCACGTAGTGGGTGTCGGTCGAGGCGCCGAGCAGCTTGGCGCCCCGGGCCGCGAAGTCCTTCTCGTGCCGACCGAACTCGGCGATCTCCGTGGGGCACACGAAGGTGAAATCCATCGGCCAGAAGAACAGCACCGCCCACTTGCCACGCAGGCTCGCGCCGGTGATCTCGGCGAACTCGTGGCCGGGCTTGCGGTCCACGACGGCCTGCAGGCGGAACTCCGGAAGGGTGTCTCCAATCGTCAGCATCGCGGCAGAGTCTGTGTCTCGATTTAGACTTTGTCTAGACCGACGCGCGCGTGGGGTGCCGTGTGCGTGCGCACCTGCGGCCGCACTCAACGCCGCGTGCGCGCAGACTGCACGCGGCCGCGCATCACGACCTGCCACTCGCGGACCTGCAGCCCCGGCACGCGGGGCGCCGGCAGATCGACGGCGTCCCACGCCACGTCGACGATGCGACCGGTACGGTCGTCGATGAAGTGGTGGTGCGGCTCGAGCTTGGGGTCGAACACCACGTTGCCTTCGCGCAGCGCCAGCTCCCGCAGCAGGCCCTTGCGCACCAACAGGTTGAGGGTGTTGTAGACGGTCGCGCGCGAGATCACCGGCAGGCTGCGCTTGACCTGCGCCCACACGCGATCGGCCGACGGGTGTTCCTGCGTGACGAGCACGTAACGCGCGACCGCGACCCGCTGCGCGGAGGGCTGGATGCCCGCTGCGCGCAGGCGCTCGATCACTTGGTCGGCGGCAGCCGGCATCGACGATCGATCGTGACGCCGAAAGGCGCCGGATTCAAGCGGTCGTCACCACCCGCGCGCCGCGAGCTCGTGCTCACGCGCGCGGCGTCTCGAGCTTGAGCTTGCGGCGGGTCAGGAACTCGTTGAGCGCGGCGCGGGTCTCGAGCGGCGCGCCGTCGCTCGACAGCGCTTTGATGGTCTCGCGGAAGTCCTCGAGCGAGCCGCGGGCGCCCACCTGGTGGATCGCCGCGGTCACCAGCTCGAGCATGCGTTCGTGGCGCTTGGCCTGCTCCTCGGCGCCGACCCGCGCGGCCACGGCGGCCTGCCGCCGGCTGCGCTCGCCGAGCCACTTGAACACCGCCACGACGATCGCCGCGAACGCGACCACCAGCGCCAGCAGCAACGCGCGCGAGAGCCAGTCGTCGACCTGGCCCTTGGCATCGCCCATCAGCGCCTTGATGCGGCTGCCGAGGCTGTTGGGATCGACCGTGTCGAGCGACGCCGCGATACCGTCGCCGAGGCCCTTGGCCGCGCCCTTGCCGAGATCCTCGGCCAGCTGCGGTGCGTCCTTGGTGAGCTCCTTCATCGCCGGCACCACGTGGTCGCGCACGCGTTCTTGCAGCTGCGGGCCGATCAGCTGATCGATGCCGCCGCGGATCGAGCCGATGATGTCGTCGGACACCAGCTTGCGGATCTGCGGCCGCAGCTCGGTGCGCATGCCGTCGCCGGCCTCCGACAACGCCGCCCGCGTCACGCGGCGCGCGGTGCCCTCGGGATCGAGGTGCAGATCGGACTTCAGCCCACCGATCATCTCGGCCAACACCGGCCGCAGTGCGGGAACCTTCTCGCCGATGCCGACGATGATCGACTCGCCCGCCGTCTTGCTCACGCCGCCGACACGCAGCTCGAGGCTGTCACCGAGTGCATCGAGCTGCTCACGACGCTTGGGCTCGCTGATGGCATCGAGTGCGCCGTCGACGAGGCCATCGGCGGCGTCGTAGCTGGCGGTGTGCACGATGGCGCGGGCCGGCTTTTCGGCGGGCTTGCGCTTGGTGCCGATGTCCTCACCGGTCGCGAACGGGTCGGCGCGGTTCTGCTGGCGCCGGATGGTCTCGGCGCTGCGGTTCAGGATCATGCCGCAGCCGGCGAGCCCCACCAGCACGACCGCGGCACCCACCGCCGCCCCGAATCCACGCGCACGTCGCCCGATCATGGCTTGCCCGCCAGATGCCACGATCGCGCGCGGCCCGGCAAGAAAGCGGAGACGCCCGCGGTGGCCGTCTGGCCGCGGCCGCGCCCGCCGGCCGGACCTCAGACCCCCTCGAGGAAGCGCTCGCGCAGCTGCTCGCGGAACTCGTCGCGCAGCTGCACATAGCGGGCGAACTGGTCGGGCGTCAGCACCGGCGCGATCGCAGCGTCGTTGGCCGCGCGGAGCTGCCGGATCTCGGGTCGGCGCTCGCGGGCCGCCTGCAGCTTGGCGACGGTGGATGGCTTCGACCGGATGTACGCGATGTGCGGCTGCAGCTGCGCCGTGTAGTCGGTGAAAATCTCACGCAGCGCGGTCGCCTGGCTGTCGTCGAGATCGAGCTCGGTGTCGAGTCGGGCGACGAACCGCAGGCTCACCACCTCGAGATCGACCTCGCCGGCACCGCCGGGGTTGGGGTCGGCGTCGGCCGCCGCCGGTGTGACCGCGAGGTTCGCCGCCGGCTCACTTGGCGCGTCGGCCGGGGCGGTGGTCTCGCGTGCACACGCGACGAGGGAGAGCGCGAGGACGAGCAGGTACCTTCGGTCGGGCATGTCGCCGACCCAAGCGAGCAACCGCCGTGCCGTGCGCGACGACACGGGGTCGCGCACGGTTGCACGGCGGGGGTGGACCGCGGGGGATGGACCGTAGGCTAGTGCGCGGCCTTCTTGGGCCGCAGCGGCCGGCCGTCGCCGACGTGCTCGTTCCACGTCGCAGGCGCGAAGCCGTTGTCGACCGGGGCCATCGTGATGCAGCCCGGCACCGGGCACACGATCTGGCACAGGTTGCACCCCACGCATTCGGCCTCGTCGACCACCGGCACGCGGGTGTCCTTGGCGGGGTGGATGCACTGGTGGGCCCCGTCGTCGCAGGCGACCACGCAAAGGTGGCAACCGATGCACTTGCTGGCGTCAATCTTCGCGACCGTCTCGTAGTTGAGATCGAGCTCGCCCCACTCGGTGAAGTTCGGCACCGCCTTGCCGATCATGTCGTCGAGCTTCTCGAAGCCCTTGCGCTCCATGTAGCTGGTGAGGCCTTCGATCATGTCCTCGACGATGCGATAGCCCCGCAGCATGACCTCGGTGCACACCTGCACCGAGCTCGATCCGAGCAGCAGGAACTCGACCGCATCGCGCCAATTGGTGACGCCGCCGATGCCGCTGATGGGGATGCGGAACTCGGGTTCGCGGGCGAGCGCGCCGACCATGTGCAGCGCGATCGGCCGCACCGCCGCGCCGCAGTAGCCACCGTTGGTCGAGCGGCCGGCCACGAACGGCTGCGGCACGAAGTGCTCGATGTCGACGCCGATGATGCTCTTGATGGTGTTGATGAGCGAGACGCCGTGGGCACCGCCGCGCTGCGCCGCCAGACCGTGGGGCACGATGTTGGCGACGTTGGGCGTCAGCTTCACCAGCACCGGCACGCTCGAGTACTCGACCGCCCAGGAGGTGATCTCTTGGTTGACCTTGGGCTCCTGCCCGACGGCCGAGCCCATGCCGCGCTCACACATGCCGTGGGGACAGCCGAAGTTGAGCTCGAGCCCATCCGCGCCGGCATCGATCGCGCGCTTGATGATGTCCTTCCACTCCTCGCGGGTCTCGACCATCAGCGACACGATGATCGCGTGCTTCGGGTACTTCAGCTTGGTCTCGTAGATCTCGCGGAAGTTCGACTCGAGCGGGCGGTCGGTGATGAGCTCGATGTTGTTGAAGCCGATGTTCTTCGAGCCGCGGTAGTCGACCCCGCCGAAGCGGCTCGACACGTTCTGGATCGGCGTGCCCAGCGTCTTCCACACCGCGCCGCCCCAGCCGTGATCGAAGGCGCGCTGGATCTGCGCGCCGGAGTTGGCCGGCGGCGCCGAGGCGAGCCAGAACGGGTTCGGCGAGCGGATGCCGCCACAGTTCGCGCTGATGTCCACCATGCTCAGGCTCCCTTCTCTGCCACACCGCCGAGCGCGGCATGGATCGCCCGCGCGGCCTTCTTGCCCTCGGCCGAGGCGTTGACGACTCCTTGCCGCCGTTGGCGCAGTCGCCGCCGGCCCACCGGCCGCGCCGGCCGGTGAAGCCGTGCTCGTCGACGACGATGCGACCGCGCGCCACTGTGATACCCGGCAGCGCCGCGACCAGCTCCCCGAGCTTGCCCTGACCGATGGCCAGCAGCACCAGCTCGGCCTCGAGATCGAACTCGGTGCCCGGGATCGGGCGCTTGTCGTCGTCGACCCGCAGGCACCGCAGGCCTTCGACGCGATCGCGACCGAGCACCGCCACCGGCTGCGCCTGCCACAGCGCCCGCGCGCCGTCGATCCGTGCCGCCTCCCACTCGTGGGCATAGCCGCTCATGGCCGCCTCGGTGCCGCGGTAGACCATCGTCACGGTGCGCGCGCCGAGGCCCAGCAACTCGCGCACGGCGTCGAGCGCGGTGTTGCCACCGCCGACCACGACCGCGTTGCGCACCGCGCTGACGGAGACCTTCGAGAGCTTCATGCGCTCGATGTACTCGACGGCGCCCCAGACCCCGGTGAGTTCCTCGCCCGGCACTGCCAGCGCGGTGTCGGGCCCGAGCCCGAAGCCGAGGAAGACGGCGTCGTGTGACGCCTCGAGCTCGGCCCAGGTCGGGCGCGCGCCGACCTCGACGCCGGTCTGCAGCTCGATGCCGCCGATGCCCATGATCCACTCGACCTCGGCGAGCGACTGGTCCGCGCGCATCTTGTACGGCGCGACACCGGTCGAGTTGAGGCCGCCCGCGAGCCCGCGCTTCTCGTAGATCGTGCACGCGTGGCCGAACCGACGCAGCTCGTGGGCACACGCCAGCGAGGCCGGCCCCGCGCCGACCAGCGCGACCTTCTTGCCGGTCGGCGCGCCAGGGGTGAAGAAGCGCCAGCCCTCGGCGTAGGCGAGGTCGGTGGCGTAGCGCTGCAGCTTGCCGATCTGGATCGGCGGCACGTCCTGCAGGTTGTGCACGCACGCCCCCACGCACAGCACCTCGACCGGGCACACCCGCGCACAGCTCATGCCGTGGATGTTGGCGTCGAAGATGGTTCGCGCGGCGCCCTTGACGTTGTCGGTCGCGATCTTGCGGATGAACTCCGGGATCTCGATGCCGGTCGGGCACGCGGTCACGCACGGCGCGTCGTGGCAGTACAGGCAGCGGTTGGCCTCGATGACCGCTTGGTCGCGGTCGTACGGCGGCTTGAAGTCCGCGAATGCCGTCTCGCTGCGGTTGCTGTCCAGCTTGGCCATGGCAGTCCTTTCTCGAGGTTGGTTCTGGGGTTGGCGGCTAGCCGCTCAGCTTGCCCCACGGCAGGCCGGTGTTGCCGGGTTCGCGCAGCTCGTACATCGCGACCGTGACGGCCTCGAGTCGCTGGCGCAGGCAGACCTTGCACGCGAACGCGCCGTCGGCCGCGGGGGTGATCGATGCCACCGCGTCGACCACGGCGTCGCACAGATCGCACTTCGCGACCACGGTGGTGTCGCTGCGCTTGTGACCGTCGCGGACCTCGCCGCGACCATCGACCCTGACTGCAATGATGCTGGCCATCGCCCCACCTCTCATCGGTTCTGCGGGAAGCCGAGGTCGACGCCGCGGAAGCGCGGGTCGGGCCAGCGCGCGGTGACGACCTTGCCCCGGGTGTAGAAGTGCACGCCCTCGCGGCCGTGCACGTGGGTGTCGCCGAACAACGACGCCTTCCAGCCGCCGAAGGAGTAGTAGGCCATCGGCACCGGGATCGGCACGTTGACGCCGATCATGCCCACGCGCACCTCGTGCTGGAACTTGCGCGCGACGCCGCCGTCGTTGGTGAAGATGGCGACGCCGTTGGCGTACGGGTTGTCGTGGATCATCGCCAACGCCTCGTCGTAGGTCGCGGCGCGCACCACCACCAGCACGGGGCCGAAGATCTCTTCCTTGTAGACGGTCATCGCCGGCGTCACGCGGTCGAACAGGCACGGCCGCAGGAAGAAGCCGTGCTCGCCACCGGGGATCTTGGGATCGCGGCCGTCCTCGAGCAGCACCGCGCCCTCGGCCACGCCGGCGTCGACGTAGCCGCGGACCTTGTCGAGGTGCGCGCGCGTGACCAACGGGCCCATCTCGCTCTTCGGATCCTCACCGGGCCCGACCGCGAGCTTGGCAATGCGCTCGCGCAACATCGGGATCAGCCGATCGGCGGCATCGCCCACGGTCAGCAGCACCGAGATCGCCATGCAGCGCTCGCCCGCCGAGCCATAGGCGGCACCGATCGCCGCGTCCGCCGCGAGCTCCATGTCGGCGTCGGGCAGCACCAGCATGTGGTTCTTCGCGCCGCCCAGCGCCTGCACGCGCTTGCCGTGACGGGTGCCGGTCTCGTAGATGTACTGCGCGATCGGGGTCGAGCCCACGAAGCTGACCGCGGCGATGTCGGGGTGCACGAGGATGCGATCGACCGCGACCTTGTCGCCGTGCACGACGTTGAGCACGCCGTCGGGCAGGCCCGCCTGCTGCATGAGCTCGGCGCAGAAGTTCGCTGCCGACGGATCGCGCTCGGAGGGCTTGAGCACGAAGGTGTTCCCGCACGCGATCGCGATCGGGTACATCCACATCGGGACCATGGCCGGGAAGTTGAACGGCGTGATACCGGCGACTACGCCGACCGGCTGACGCAGCGAGTAGCTATCGACGTCGCTCGAGACGTTCTCGGAGAACTCGCCCTTTTGCAGCTGCGCGATGCCGCAGGCGAACTCGACCACCTCGAGCCCGCGGTTGACCTCGCCGAGCGCGTCGCTGGCGACCTTGCCGTGCTCGGCGGTGACCAGCTTCGCGAGCTCGACCTTGTGGCGCTCGAGCAGCTCGCGGAACGCGAACATCACCTTGGTGCGCTTGGCCAGCGAAGCGTCGCGCCAGCCCGGCAGCGCGGCCTGGGCGGCCGCGACCGCGGCATCGACGTCGCCGGGCGACGCGAATGCGACCTTGGCGGTGACCTCACCGGTCGCAGGGTTGAAGACGTCGCCGCTGCGTTCGGCCGCGCGCGATGAGGCCTTGCCGGCGATCCAATGTTCGATGGTGCGCATGAACTCGTCACTCCCCACGTGGGTCAGGACCGACGCGAACGGGATCGATGCTCCCTTGGACGGACGCGGGCACGCGACCAAGAACGGTCCTGTCGCCCTCCGCCGTTCGCTACGGCCGAAAGCCCCGCATAGCACGGCCCGGCCCCGACGCGCCACCTCCGCGACGGACCAAGACGCGCGCCCCAACCGGGGAGCGATGTCGACCACAGGGCCGAAGCGGGCCCCCACGCGCACAGGCGAGAGCGCCGGCGCTTCCACGCCGGCGCTCGCCCCTCGTGCTAGCGACGTCGGCGGCGACGCGTGGCCACCAGGCCCAAGAGGCCGAGGCCCGCCCAGCCGGCGTTGCCGGCATCGCCCGCACCACCGTTGCAGCTGCAGCCGCTGTCGGTGCCGCCGGCGCCCGCGGTGCCCGAGCTGTCGCCCGAGTCGGCGTTGGTGTCGCTGTCGCTCGCGCTCGCGCTGGCCGTCGCGTCGGTGTCGCTGGCGCTCGCCGAGCCCGAGCTATCGGCCGCGGTGCCACCGCTGGTATCGGCGACGCCCGTGGTGCCGCTGTCCGAGCCACCGCTGTCCGAGCCACCGCTGTCCGAGCCGCCGGAGCTCCCGCCCGAGTCGGACCCGCCGCTCGAGCTGCCGCTCTCCTCCTCGCAGATCGCCGAGCAGCCGTCACCGTCGTCGGTGTTGCCGTCGTCGCACGCTTCGCCCGCGGTCGCGTTGAGCACACCATCACCACAGCTGGCGTCGCTGCAGTCGTCGTCGCAGCTCGCCGACTCGCCCGCGTCGTCGCACGCCTCGCCGGCGGTCGCGTTGACGATGCCGTCGCCGCAGCTCGCCGCCGAGCAATCGAGGTTGCAGGTGGCCGACTCGCCCGCGTCGTCGCAGGCCTCGCCGGCCGCTGCATTCACGACCCCGTCGCCACAGCTGGCGTTGGTGCAGTCGGCGTTGCACATCGCCGAGCGACCACCGTCGTCACACTGCTCGCCCGCGCTGACGTTGACGACGTCGTCGCCACACGCCGCCGCGGTGCAGTCGACGTCGCAGGTGGCCGACTCGCCGCCGTCGTCACAGGTCTCGCCGGCCGTCACGTTGGCGGTGCCATCGCCACAGGCCGCCGGCGTGCAATCGGCATCGCAGGTCGCCGATTCGCCACCGTCGTCGCACTGCTCGCCGGCCGCCGCGTTGAGCACACCGTCGCCGCACACCGCGGCGGTGCAGTCCGCGTTGCAGGTCGCCGACTCGCCACCGTCGTCGCAGGCCTCGCCAGCGGCGGGGTTGCTCAGGCCGTCGCCGCAGCTGGGCAGCGTGCAGTCGCTGTCGCATGCGACCGTGTTGCCGCCTTCGTCGCAGGTCTCGCCGTTCACGGGGATGCCGTCGCCGCAGGCGCAGTGGTTCGGCTCGCCGGGGCTGTCGACGACCGGCACCGCCGAGAAGTTGCTGGGCCCGAGGTTGTAGCTGCCGGTGCCGTCACCGCAGCGGAACACCTGGAAGGGGCCGCTGCCGGTCGCGATGCTGTTGCAGTCGGTTCCGGCCACGCAGCTGGCGCCCGGGCCGTAGTCGAACTCGGTGCTGGTCGCGTTGACCAGCGTGACGACGTCGTCGACCGAGCTCCACGGCGTCACGTCGAGGGTGCCGTCGTCGTTGGTGTCGACGTCACCGTTGAGTGCACCGCTGAAGTCGCGCAGCAGCATGTGCGTGACGGTGTCGGTGTTCTCGAAGTTGAGGCTGCCGACCTGATCCGGCGTGCCCAGGCTCAGGGTGTTCTCGGCCAGCAAGAACACACCGTCCGACGGGATGAAGCGCCCGCCGAGGTACGTGACGCTCTCGATCGAACCCGTCGGGCTGTCGCCGAGCACGACGTACGCCAGGCGGTCGAGTGCCGCGCCGGGTGGGCCGACGATCTCGACGTACTCGTCGTTGTCGGTGCCATCCTGGTCGACCCGCAGCTCGTTGATGTGGAAGTCCTGCGGCGTGGGTGCGAAGCGGACCGCGGTGGCGCCAGGGGAGATGCTGCCCAGGGTATTGCAGGCATACGTCAGACCGATCGTGGCGGCGGCATTCTGGATGCCGATGGTCGCACCGCTGCCGGTGTCGACGTCGACCAGGTACTGCATCTGGATCGCGCCCGAGTCGTGGAACAGCACCACCTGGGCGTTCATCGCCGTGCTACCGGTGAAGTGGGTGCCGACCCACTGCACGATGGTGACGCCGTTGGTCGTACCAGGGAAGCCGATCGCGGTGGCCTGGGCGGCGTTGAAGTACTGGTGGTACACCGTCGAGACGAGGTCGTCGTGCAACACGGCGATGCGTGCACCGCCGCCGTCGACGAAGCCCGGCTGCGGACAGGTGTTGCCGAAGTCCGAGTTGGGGGTCGCGCTGGCGATGAAGCCGTTGGTGCTGACGTCGACCTGGTTGAGCGAGACGCCGTAGAACGTGAACGGCACCGACAATGCCAGCGACGTGCGCGAGTCGTCGCCGCTGATGACGTTGGTACCGGTCGCGGAGATGTCGACGTAGTTGTACGTCGCGCCGCTGGCCTGGTCGTACCACGCATAGCCGGCGGCATCGGGCGTGCTGACGGCCGCCGCAGCCGGGTTCGATGCGGTCATCGCCGCGAGCACTCCGAGGGTTGCAGTACCAAGTGAAATGATTCGTCGACGCATGGGGGCCACGGATGATAGCCCGACGCGACGGGGCCCGGCGCACCGCCCGGAGCGGCACGAGGCCGGCGACCATCCCCGCTACGTTCCGTCGGACGTTGGTGTTTCCCGCAACGCTCGGCGCCACGACCGATGCAGTCTCGCCAACGAATCGACCGCGCATGGCCGCGGGGCCGAGCCTCTGCGGTTCAAAATCGAGCCGTCACGGCCCTCGAGTCCGCCGCCCCGCGTCCGGCCTGCAGCGCCCCTCGCAGGGCGCCGAACAGCCGCAGCCACGCCGACAGCAACCACAGCGAGGTCGCGATCACGCCGACGCCGACGATGACGATCAACGTCGGTGGCGGCGAGGCCTCGCGCAGCAGCGTCAGTGCCCCCATCACCATCGCGATGGCCACCGCGAGCAGCACGGTCACGAACGCGATGAGCTGGCCGCGCTCGTCCTCGAGGTGCTGCGCGAGCCAGCGCGCCGTGTGCCGCAGGGTCGCGACCAACGACAGCACGGTGACCAGCCCCGTGACCGCGGCGGCACGCCCGATCCAGGTCGCCGCCTGCTGCAGCGGCACCAGGCTCGCGGTCGATACGATGCCGAACGGACCCTCGCCAGGGCCCTCGATCGCCGTCAGCCACCGCCACAGCGCCAGCGCAGCGGCGACCTCGAGCACCACGCCGAGCACGACGCAGGCCGCCAACCAGCCGACGACGTCACGTCGATGGCCCGCGGCGGGCAGCGACGCGTAGCGACGCAGGCCGACGAGCGCCGTCGCGGCGAGCAGCGCGTGGGTGATCACGTGGGCCACCAGCAGCGCCCCCACGCCGCGTCGGGCCGACATCGCGACCGCGAGCCCCGTCGACGCGATCACCGAGGCGCCGATCCGCAGCAACAGCGCGGTCTGCAGCAGCCACAGCCCTTGGATCGCGCGAGCGTGGACTGGCGTGCGGCCGTGCGCCTCGCGCGACGCCGCCGACCACCACGCGATCGCCAGCGATGCCATCAGCGCGGTCGCCAACGCACCCCACTGCGACGGCGACACCGCGGAGACGTCGACACCGGCGCGGCCGAGCACCGCGAGCACGACCCACGGCGCGACCACGACCGTCAGGACGGTGCGGGCCCAACGTGCACTGGCGGCACCGGCCGCGATGCCGACCAGCGCGAGCGTCGACCCGAGGCCGGCCCACGCCATCACGTGCTGCGCGAGCTCGAAGCGGGCCTCGCGGACCTCGAAGGGCTCGTCGCCACCCTGGCTGAGCAGGGCCATCGCCCCGGTCTGCGCGAGCGTCGAGATCACCGCGATCCACTGGGCCACGCGCACCGCGGGCCGCCCGCGCGACCACGCCGACGCGAGCGCCGCGATCGCCAGCACGTAGACCCCGTCGACGTGGTGCAGGAGCGTCTGCAACGTGATGACGCCGTCGAGCGTGTGCTGCCAGGCCTCGCTGCCGAGCTCGGCACCCTCGGCCTGGGCCTCGAGACCAGCCACGCGGATCCACACCACCACGCGCGCGAGCGCGACGACCAGGGTGAGCCCCGCGGCCACGCGCAGGCCGAGCCGTTGCTCCGGGTCTGCGGGGCCGGTGGTGGCGGGCTGTTGCGCGTCGACCATCGGCGGACCTCCAAGCGTAGCAGCCGGGTCGGAACCCTTGCGCGACCGCGAACCCTTTGGCCCCGCGGTGGGCTCCCACCGACATGAACGACGATGCACCGTCTGGGTGGGGCGCCGCCCTTCGGCCCACGGTCACGCTGGTGCTGCTGCTCACCGCGGCGACGACAGCGGGCTGCAGGAGCACGGCCGCCGCGAGCGCGGCGGACGTGAACGCGAGCGCCGCGAAGCCAGGGACGGCGGCCGTGCAATCCCCCGGCGCCGTCGCGCGTGCGCGGGTCGAGCACGGCGCGGTCCTGCTCGACGTGCGCACGCCCGAAGAGTTCGAGCAGGGCCACATCGGCGGTGCGATGAACATACCGGTCGCGGAGCTGTCGGCGCGCATCGGCGAGCTGGGCGCGAGCGAGCGGGCGGTGGTGGTCTACTGCCGCAGCGGCAACCGCAGCGCCCAGGCCACGCGGATCCTGCAGGCCCAGGGCCACGCCGACGTCTTCGACCTCGGCCCGATGTCGGCGTGGTGACCGACGCCTGCGGTGAGGACACGCCGGAATCGCGTAGGCCATGGGGCCGCGGCCTTGCGCGTCGGCACGCGCCCGCGACAAGCTGGGGCGTGGGTCGAAATCTGCGCCGCACATCCGCGCCCCGGCGGCCATCGACGTCATGGCTGGCGGTGCTGCTGACGCTCGCCTGCGGTGGCGAGCGCGAGGCCGGCACCGACGCGGGCGTCAGCGCGGGCGTCACGATGGGCATCACGGGTGCCGCGACCACGCTCGGCTCCGCCGGCGATGCCAGCGGCTCCGATAGCGGCGGCGACAAGCTCGACCTCGCCGGCGTCGAGCCGCAGATGGGCTGCAGCAAGATCGATCTCGTGTTCGTGGTCGACAACTCCGCCTCGATGGCCGACGAGCAGCAGCAGCTCATCGCCAGCGTGCCCGGCTTCATCACCTCGATCCAGGGCATGCTCGGCGACGACTTCCACGTGATGGTCGTCGACACCGACGTCGGCGTCGGCGACGGCTGCTACGAGGTCATGTACAACTCGTTCGACTGCGGCCTGTGGTGCAACGCCAACTGTCCGGACGGCTGCAACTGCGAGTGCAACGGCGAGCCCTGCGGCCCGTGGAGTCCGCGACCGTGCGGTGAGCTCCTGGGCGCGGGTCGGGTCACCGATGCGGCCGGCAACGACTGCGGCCTGGGCAGCCACCGCTTCATCGACGCGACGCTCGCCGACCCATTCGGTGCGTTCAACTGCATGGCCGCGGTCGGCATCGACGGTGACCCCAGCGAGCGCCCGGCACAGGCGCTGCTCACCGCGCTCGGCCCCCTCGCCAGCGCCGGCGAGTGCAACGAGGGGTTCCTGCGCGACGACGCGCTGTTGATCGTCACGCTGATCTCCGACGAGGACGACTCCCTGGCCTCGCCCGGCGACGCCGACAGCTGGCACGACGCACTGGTCACCGCCAAGCACGGCAACGCGTCGGCGGTCGTGATGCTGGGCCTGCTGGGCGATTCCGACGTGACGGGCGGCCTGTGCCCGCCCTTCGATCCGACCGACAACAGCGGCTCGCAGCCGTCGCTGCATCTGCGCGCGTGGGTCGAGTCGTTCGAGTACGGCGCGTGGGTCTCGGTCTGCGAGCCCAACTACGCGGCCTTCTTCGACAGCGCGCTGTCGTCGATCGTCACCGCCTGCGACGAGTTCGTGCCGCCCGGCTAGCAGGCCGCGGTAAGGGGGCCCCGACGCGAGCACGCCGCGAAGCGAAGCGTCCGGCGGAGCGTGGCGCCGACGGTCGCGTGGCGCCGACGATGGCGTGGCGCCGACGGTCGCGTGGCGGGGCCGCGCTTGATAGGATCGCGCCCGCATGCGCACGCTGATCCAGGGTGGAACCGTCGTCACCGCAACCGACACCTTCGCCGCCGACGTGGTGGTCGAGCAGGGCAAGATCGCGGCGCTGCTGCGCCCCGGCAGCGCCGCCGCCCTCGGCGCCTTCGATGAGACCGTCGACGCCAAGGGCCAGCTCGTGTTCCCCGGCGGCATCGATGCCCACACCCACCTCGACATGCCGTTCGGCGGCACCACCTCATCGGACGATTTCGAGAGCGGCACCACCGCGGCGGCCTGCGGCGGCACCACCACCCTGATCGACTTCGCGATCCAGCCCAAGGGCAGCTCGCTCAAGTCCGCACTCGACACCTGGCACGCCAAGGCCGAGGGCAAGGCGGTCTGCGACTACGCCTTCCACATGATCGTCACGGACGTGCCGCCGCCGGTGCTGGGCGAGATGGGCGACCTGGTCCGCGAGGGCATCACCAGCTTCAAGCTGTTCATGGCCTATCCCGGTGTGCTGATGGTCGACGACCAGTCGATCTTCCGCGCCATGCTGCGCGCCGGGGA
Source organism: Deltaproteobacteria bacterium (assembly GCA_016709225.1). Classification (NCBI taxonomy): domain Bacteria; kingdom Pseudomonadati; phylum Myxococcota; class Myxococcia; species Deltaproteobacteria bacterium. Next base: position 1,317,372 of record JADJEE010000002.1, read on the forward strand.
GCTCGACGCGCTCATCTGCATGCACGCCGAGATCGGTCAGCCGATCGACGTGCTGGTCGAGCGGGCGCTCGCAGCCGGCCACACCGCGCCGATCTACCACGCGCTCACCCGCCCCGAGGTCGCCGAGGCCACCGGCACCGAGCGGGCCATCGCGCTGGCCGAGATGGCCCACGTGCCGGTCTACATGGTCCATCTCTCGGCCCAACGCGCGCTCGAACGCGTGATGGAGGCCCGGGACCGCGGGCTGCCGGCCTACGCCGAGACCTGCCCGCAATACCTCTTCTTCAGCGAGGACGATCTGCGCGGCACGCCCGAGGACGAGTTCGAGGGCGCGAAGTTCGTGTGCACGCCGCCGCTGCGGCCCAAGCACCACCACGATCACCTGTGGCGCGGCCTGGCCAACTACGATCTCCAGGTGGTCTCGACCGATCACTGCCCGTTCTGCATGAAGGACCAGAAGGAGCTCGGCCGCGGCGACTTCAGCAAGATCCCCAACGGCATGCCCGGCGTGGAGACCCGGCTCTACCTGCTGTGGCAGGCGGTCCGCGAGGGCAAGCTCTCGATGAACCGCTTCGTGGAGATCAGCTCGACGGCGCCGGCCAAGATCTTCGGGCTCTACCCCCGCAAGGGCACCCTGGCGATCGGTGCCGACGCGGACATCGTGGTGTGGGATCCCGAGAAGCGCCACACCATCACCAGCAAGACCCTGCACATGCGGGTGGACTACTCCCCGCTCGAGGGCCGTGAATTCGTCGGGGCCCCGACCCTGGTCATGCAGCGGGGGCAGACCTTGGTGCGAGCGGGTAGCTTCTTGGGCAAGGCCGGCCAGGGCCAGTTCCAGCGCCGTGGCACGTGGGGCCTGTAGCGCGATGAAGGAGCGCGAGCGACGATGACGATGACGATTCGAACGGTTGCAGTGATCGGCCCCGGCAATGTCGGTGGCGACCTCGGCACGCGCCTGGCCGCGAGCGGCGTGCGGGTGATCTTCGGTGTGCGCGGCGGCAAGGATCTACCCAAGCTCGCGGGGCCCAACGTCGGGTTCGCGAGCCCGGCCGAGGCCGCGGCCCAGGCCGACGCGATCGTGCTGGCGCTGCCGGCCAACGTGGTGGTCGACGTCGCCCGCGGACTCGGTGATCTCGACGGCAAGATCGTGGTCGACGCCAACAACTGCCTGAAGATGGATCGGGGCCCGGTGTGGAATCCGCCGCCCGAGGGCTCGCTGGCGCAGGCGATCGCGGCTGCGGTGCCGTCGGCCCGCGTCGTGAAGGCCTTCAACACCTTCGGGCACGAGTATCACGGCGACCCACGCACGGCCGCCGGGCCGGTGACGGTGCCGATCGCCGGCGACGACGCCGACGCGAAGGCGGCGATCGCCGAGCTTGCGCGGACCGCCGGCTTCGCACCGGTCGACTGCGGGCCGCTGCGCAACGCCAGCCTGCTCGAGAACCTCGCGATCCTGTGGATCCACCTGGCGATGGCCGGTGGACAGGGTCGCGAGATCGCGTGGCAGCTGGTGGGGCGCCCGCCCGCATAGCGCTGGCGCGGCGCCCGTGCCCGACCGTCGGGCACGGGACCGTCGGGTGTCCGGAAGAACGCTTCGCGTTCTTCCGGACCCTGCTAGCCCGGCGGATCGGTGAACTCGGCCAGGTCGCCGCCGCCGAGCTCGTACACCGAGCTGCCGCCGGTCGCCCAGAAGTGGTTGAGCGGACCGAAGCCCATGCCCTCGACCACCACGCCGGCGGTGCCGAAGTAGCTGAAGAGGTTCTCCTGGATCCACCCCTGCTGCGGATGCAGCCGGTACTGACCGATGAAGTCGCTCGTCATGTCCGAGACGTAGACGTAGACGACGCCAGTGGTCGGCGAAGGCACGACCTCCATGCCGTCCATGTGATCGCCGGCCAACGGCGGGTAGTAGAACGCGATGCCCCAGCTGTTGTCGCTGGCGTCGTACTGCATCACGCGGCGGTTACTCTCGTTCGACGCGTACCAGACGTCGTGCACGTCGTCGTGGCCGATCTGCGAGAAGTACGCGCCGAACCACCCGCCCGGCGGCGTGGCGACCACGCTGGTGCCGACGCCGATGATGTTCTCGGTGAGCTGCGTGCCGCCCATGTAGACGCGGTCGTCGAGCGCGAACAGCTCGGAGACGCTGCCGAACGGGGTGCCGAACGCCGCCAAGCTCGAGAGCTTGGTGATCGTGCGCTCCTCGATCGGACCCATCGCATCGGGGTTGTTGGGGTGCTGGTTGGGCTCGAGCTGACCGTCGCCGTCCGAGTCGAGCAACGCGACCTGGTAGACGTCGACGATGCTGCCGTTGAGGACGTACAGGAGGTCGTCGTAGCCGTCGACGTCGTAACCACCCGAGAACTGCGTCGCGCCGGTCTGGAAGTCGGCGAACTGGAAGTACTCGCCCGTCGGTGTCGCGGTGCCCACCGGCTGCAGCGGCACGCAGGTGCCCATCGCAAGATCGCAGCCCTCGTTGGCCGAAGGGTCACAGACCTCGACGGTCTCCCAGAACGGGACACCGGCGGTGTTGCAGTGCAGGACCTTGTTGGCCAGGCACGAGTACTGGTCCTCGAGGCAGACCACGCAACCGGTGCCGGGCAGGCACAGATCGGGGTTGCAGTCCTCGCTGTCGACCTCGTCGCCCTGGTTGCCGCACTCGACCGCCCGATTCTCGCTCGTGCAGTAGACCCCGGCGTCGCGCATCGCACAGAAGCCGTCGAGGTTGGTGTCGAACTTCAGGCCGCCCTCGGCCACACCGCTCGAGTCGCCGGGCAGAGTCGACACCGCGTCGTCGCTGCCGGCACTGTTCGAGCCCGCGGTCGTGCCGTCGGTGTCGGGCGTCGAGGTCAGCGAGCCCCCCGTCAGGCTGGTCATGCTCACGGTGGAATCATCGGCGCCGCCGGGCGACGAGGTCCCGCACGCCAACAGCGGCAGTGCCCACAACAGTTGTTTGGTCTTCATTGCTCTCCCCCTCGTCCTGCTCGCGCCCCCACGACACGAGCTCCGCGTTCCCAGGATAACCCGCCGTCGGCGAGTGGTCACAAGGGCAGCGCGAGAAAAACGGAGAGCCCACGCGGGGTCGCCGGGCCCCCAAGAGGCCCGGCGCACCGGCGCAGATCAGGTATTGGAGCTATCGCGGGGCCTGCGAGTGACAGATCCCTGGCGCCGGGTCAGCCCGGGGGCTCGGTGAACTCCGCGAGGTCGCCACCACCGAGCTCGTACAGCGACTCGCCGCCGGTCGCCCAGAAGTGGTTGAGCGGCCCGAAGCCCATGCCCTCGAGCAGCACTCCGGCGGTGCCGACGTAGCTGAACAGGTTCTCCTGAATCCAGCCCTGCACCGGGTGCAGGCGATACTGCCCGATGAAGTCGCTCGTCATGTCCGAGACGTAGACGTACACCACGCCGGTGGTCGGCGAGGGCACGACCTCCATGCCGTCCATGTGGTCGCCGGCGAGCGACGGATAGTAGAACGCGATGCCCCAGCTGTTGTCGCTCGCGTCGTACTGCATCACGCGGCGGTAGCTCTCGTTGGACGCGAACCACACGTCGTTGACGTCGTCGTGGCCGATCTGCGAGAAGCCGCCGAGCCAGCCCGGCGGGGTCGCGATCACGCTGGTGCCGACGCCGAGGATGTTCTCGGTGAGCTGGCTGCCGCCGATGTACAGGCGGTCGTCGAGCGCGAACAGCTCCGACACGCTCGGCGACGGCGTGCCGAAGGCGGGGATCGTCTCGAGGTGCGTGATCACGCGGTTCTCGATCGGCCCCATCGCGTCGGGGTTGTTCGGGTGCTGATTGGGCTCGAGCTTGCCGTCGCCGTCGGAGTCCTCGAGCTCGATCTGGTAGACGTCGATGATGTTGGTCCAGTTGCCCAGCACGTAGAGCTTGTCGTCGAAGCCGTCGACGTCGTAGCCACCGAGGAAGCCCGAGCCGGTGTGGAAATCGGCGAACTGGTAGTACTCACCGGTGGGCACGTTGGTGCCGACCGGCTGCAGCGGCACGCACGAGGCCGAGGGCACGTCGCAGCCCTCTTGGTTGGCCGGGTTGCACACCTCGACGACCTCCCAGTGGGGCACGCCGTCGACGTTGCACTGCAGGACCTTGTTGGCCAGGCACGAGACGTCGCCGTCGAAGCACTCGACGCAGCCGACGTCCGGCAGGCACTTGTCGGGGTTGCAGTTCTGGCTGTCGATCTCTTCGCCGTTGGCGTCGCACTCGACTGCACGGTTCTCGCTCGTGCAGTAGACACCGGCTTCGCGCATCGCACAGAAGCCGTCGATGTTGACGTCGAACTTCGGGCCGGTGTCCCACGGCTCGCCGCTCGAGTCGCCCGGTTCCGCGGTGGTCTGCGTGGTCGCAGTCGTGGCGTCGGCGGTCGTCGGTGTGTTGCCGGTGGTGCCGTCGGTGCCGACCGAGGTGGTCAACGATCCGCCGCCGGTGAGGCTGGTGTTGCCGGTCGACTCGCCGCCCGCGAGCGTGTCGGAATTTCCGCACGCCAGCAGTGGCAGCGCCCAGAGCAGCTGCGTCGCAAGTGCAGTTCGTCCCCGCATCGTCATCGTCCCCATCCTCGTCCCCAGCTAGAGGAGGAAAGGATAGCGCAGGATCACCGCGCCTTGGAGTGTTCCGAACAATTTCTCGTCGGGTCGGCGGCGAGCCCCACCGCCCTCCAGGCGCCCGCCGACCCCCACCGAAAGCGGCGCGCGCCGCGAGCTTCGACCTCGTGCTCGGCGGCGAGCCGCGGTATCTCCACCCGTCATGTCCGGCGCCCTGCCCCCCGTGCCCCACGAACCTGGTCTGTGGAACGACGACCTCGCGCCGACGCCGACGGCGCAACGCACGTGGTCGCGCTGGCACGTCGCCGCGCTGTGGGTCGGCATGGCCGTTTGCATCCCGACCTACCTGCTGGCCGCCGACATGGTCGAGGCCGGCATGAGCGTGTTGCAGGCGATCGTCACGGTCGCGCTCGGCAACGTGATCGTGCTGGTCCCGATGATCCTCAATGCCCACCCGGGCACCGCCTACGGCATCCCGTTCCCGGTGTTCGCCCGCGCATCGTTCGGCGTCCGCGGGGCCAACCTCGCCGCCGTCGCCCGCGCGCTGGTCGCCTGCGGGTGGTTCGGCATCCAGACCTGGATCGGCGGCAAGGCGATCTACGCCATCGCAGCGGTGGCCGGGCACGGCGGCGGTGCAGCGTGGCCGGTGCTCGGCATCAACGGCGTGCAGCTGACGTGCTTCACCGCCTTCTGGCTCGTGAACGTGTACTTCATCGCGCGCGGCATGGAGGCCATCAAGTGGCTCGAGTCGGCGGCGGCGCCGTTGTTGCTGCTCGGCGGTACCGCGCTCTTGGTGTGGGCCTGGAGCACCCACGGCACCGGCGCGCTGCTCGGCCGCGAGGGCCTCCACGGCGCCGCGTGGTGGTCGACCTTCTGGCCGTTCCTCACCGCGATGGTCGGGTTCTGGGCGACGCTCGCGCTCAACATCCCCGACTTCTCGCGGTTCTGTCGCACGCAGCGGGACCAGGTCGTCGGCCAGACCCTCGGCCTGCCGGCCACGATGACGTACTTCTCCTTCATCGGCGCCGCGGTCTCGAGCGCGACCGGGACCTGGGATCCCAGCACGTTGATCGCGAGTTTCTCCTCGCCGCTGGTGGTCGTGCTCGGGCTGCTGGGCCTGGTGGTCGCGACGCTCTCGACCAACATCGCGGCCAACGTGGTCTCCCCCGCCAACGACTTCGCCAACCTCGCGCCCCGGCGCATCAGCGTGAAGCTCGGCGGCTACCTCACCGCCGCACTCGGCTTCGTGATCCTTCCTTGGAAGCTCGAGAACAACTACGTCTTCGGCTGGCTCAACGGCTACGGCGCGCTGTTGGGACCGATCGGCGGCATCCTCGTGGCGGACTACTGGCTCGTGCGCGACCGCGTGTTGGTGGTCGCCGATCTGTACCGCCGTGGCGGTCGTTACGAGTACGCGCGGGGGTGGAATCGCTGGGCCGTGATCGCGCTGGTCGTCGGCGTCGCCCCGAACGTGCCCGGCTTCCTGCACGCGGTGGCGTGGGTCGACGCGGTCCCCGCGATCTTCGACCAGCTCTACGCCTATACATGGTTCATCGGCTTCGGCCTCGCCGCGCTGGTGTACCGCCTCGGCATGGGGCGCATCCGCGAGCCGGACGCGCGACGGGATTCCTGACGAAGCTGACACCGCCGCGCTGCCACGCGGAGGACCCCGACGAATCGCGCCGCGGGAGCCTGGAAACTCGCGGGTCGAACGTGGTCTACCGGGGGTCAGGGCCGGATGAAGCACACCACAGCCAACTTGGGTCGAGGGACGACGTGCGCAGCCATCGCGGTAGCGCTGGGACTGGCCGCGTGCGGCGGCGACGACGACGGCCGCGGCACCGCGGGCGGCAGCGGCATCTCGAGCATCGGCTCGCAGCGCGGCGGCTCGCAGGAGAGCGGCGGCACGGCGGTCGAGAGCGACGGCGGTGAGGCCGACTCGGCTGGCGAGTCACTCGGTGAGGGTGGCACCACACCGCTGTTCGATCTCGGCAGCGCCGACGACGGCACCGGTCCGACGCCCGACGACGGCTGCAAGCGTGTCGACTTCCTGTTCGTGATCGACAACTCGGTGTCGATGCAAGACAACCAGGCCTCGCTGGTCGGCGCGTTCCCGGGCTTCATGGACGCCATCGCGGCCACGCTCAGCGCCGACAGCGACTACCACATCATGGTGACCGACACCGACGCGTGGGGCCGCTGCAACACGGTCAACGGCTTCGTGGGCAACGACCCCTCGTCGAACACCTGCGACAATTACATCAAGACCACGGCATTCGAGGAGTGCGACGCGGTGCGGGGCGCTGGCGTCATCCACCCCGCGGGGCAGTACAGCAGCGACGCACTGTGCACCTTGGCCGGTGGCAACCGCTACATCGAGCCCGGCGAGCCCGACCTCGGGGCCGCGTTCGCGTGCGTGGCCACCGTCGGCGTCGCGGGTCACCCCTCCGAGCGACCCATGGACGGCATGATCGCCGCGCTGTCGCCCGAGCTCAACATGGCCGGCGCGTGCAACGAGGGCTTCCTGCGCGACGACGCGCTGCTGGTGGTCGCGTTCGTCAGCGACGACCCCAACTATGAGGACTCCGGCACGCCGCAAGAGTGGTACGACGCGGTGGTCGACGCCAAGCTCGGCGATCCCAGCTCGGTGGTGGTGTTGGGCCTGACGCCGGCGTGGGACGGCTGCGCGACCTCGGGCCAGACCCGCGGTGAGCACTGGGCGGAGTTCGTGGGCCTGTGGGGCGACCACGGCGTGCACGGCAACGTCTGCGGCACCGCCGAGGAGTACGTCGCGTTCTTCCAGTCGGCGGTGTCGACCATCGACCAGGCCTGCGACGACTACAACCCGCCGGGCTGACGCTCCGGCGGCTGCGCCCCGACGCGCCCCGACGCGTGCTATGGTCCGCGCCGATCTTCCGCCTCCGGGGGCACCATGGACCGCGACATCTCGCAGCTGACCGCGCACCACACCTACGGCACCTGGCGCTACCAGAAGGGCTGGGCGCCGCTGCACGTCACCAAGGCGCAGGACTGCCACTTCTGGGACGCCAAGGGCAAGCGCTACCTCGATCTGTCCTCGCAGCTGGTGTGCACCAACCTCGGTCACCAGAACCAAGCCGTGGCCGACGCGATCGCCCAGCAGGCGCAGTCGCTGGCGTTCATCGGCCCCGCGTTCGCGTGCGACGTGCGGGCCGAGCTCGCGCTCGAGCTGCTCACGGTGATGCCCAAGGGGCTGGACAAGTTCTTCTTCGCGACCTCCGGCACCGAGGCCAACGAGACCGCGATCCGCATCGCGCGGCTGTACACCGGCAAGCAGAAGATCATCGCGCGCTACACCAGCTACCACGGCTCGACCGCGGGCTCGATGGCCGCCACCGGCGACTGGCGTCGCTGGACCACCGAGCCGGTCGGCACCATGCCGTGGGTGCTGCACGGGCCCGAGACCAACTGCTACCGCTGTCCGCTCGGGCGCAGCTACCCCGAGTGCGGGCTCGCGTGCGCCGACTACCTCGGCTACATGATCGACCACGAGCACGACATCGCCGCGGTGATCGTCGAGCCGGTGGTCGGCACCAACGGCGTGCTGGTGCCGCCCGCGGACTACCTGCCCAAGCTGGCCGAGCACTGCAAGCGTCGCGGCGTGCTGCTCATCGCCGACGAGGTGATGTCGGGCTGGGGTCGCACCGGTCAGTGGTTCGCGGTCGACAACTGGGGCGTCGTGCCCGACATCCTCGTGACCGCCAAGGGCGTGACCAATGCGATGGCGCCGCTGGGCGTGTGCGCGACCAGCCGCACCATCGCCGATCACTTCGACGATCACTTCTTCGCCTGCGGCCACACCTACGAGGCGCACCCGCTCACGCTCGCGCCCGCGGTCGCAGCGATCCGCGAGTACAAGCGGCTGGGGCTGATCGAGCGCGCCCGCACCGTCGGTGCCCAGCTCGGGGAGCGCCTGCGCGGGCTCGCCAGCAAGCACCCCAGCGTCGGCGACGTGCGCGGACTCGGGATGTTCTGGGCCATCGAGCTGGTCGAGAACCGCGACAGCCGCAAGCCGTTCAACACGCCCGACGACAAGGTCGCGCGCAAGCCCATGGTGGTCGACGCCGTCACCGCCAAGCTGATGGAGCTCGGCGTGTTCTGCATGGGCTGGATCTCGCATCTGGTGATCGCGCCGCCGCTCACGATCGACGACGCCGGCATCGACGAGGCCCTCGCTGCGCTCGATCAGGCGCTGGCGATCGCCGACGCCAAGTGCACCTGATCGGTCAGCCGGCGAAGCGCTCGCACCAACGCACGAGCTCGGCCTCGAGCGAGCGGCCCTCGACCAGCGCGTCGGGGAAGCCGACGTGGCCGCCGCGCTCGAACCACCGTACCTCGATGGCATCGCCGGCGGCGCGCAGCGCCGGCTCGACGCTCGCACGCGTGACCATCGGGTCCCAGCTCGCGCCGAAGTAGGCCGCGGGCAGCTCGAGCGCGCGCAGGTGTGGCGCGACCGAGGCCCGGCGCCAGTAGTCATCGACATCGGCGAAGCCGTGCCGCGGCACCACCACCACCCGGTCCCAGTCGCGGATCGTGCGGATCGCTGCGATCTCGGCCGCGGTGCCGGGCATCCGTGTGCCGCGGCGCGCCACGACCTGGCGGTGGCCCTCGACCAACGCGCGCAGCACGTGGGTGCGGTAGAGCGTGGCCCGGGGCGCGTCGATCACCGCGGCCGAGCGCGCGAGGTCCAGCGGGGAGCACACGGCTGCGATCGCCCGCAGCCGCGCATCGCCGGGCCGAAGTCCCAGGTGCAGCGCGACGTGACCACCCAGCGAGAAGCCCACCACCAGCAGCGTGCGCGCGAACGCCAGCGCCGGGTCTGCAACGACCACCTCGAGGTCGCCGACCAGGCCCGCGTGGTAGAGGTCCTCCCCGCGGCCGTCGGCGCCGCGCAGATCCACGCGCAGGTACGACCAGCCGCGCGCTGCGATCGCACGGGCGGCCCGCCGCACGTAGGGGCTGTCGGCGCTGCCACCGAGGCCATGCACGAGCAGCACGCAGGTGTCGTCGCCGCGGTGCAGTCGCCCACCGAGGCGGACCTCGCCCATCCGTTCGTCGGGCACCACGCACGACCACGGTGCGTCGGCGGGTGCGGACACCGGGCGCACGCGGTCGCGCAGGTGCGGCGCCAGGGTCCAGTAGTGGCCACCGGCACGCGCATGCAGCTGCGACCACGTCGCGGTGGCTCCGCGCACGAAGCTCGTCACGACGGTGGACACACCAGCGCGGCGCACCGCCGCAGCATCGCACGCCGACGCCTGGGATCGAAGCCTTGCGCGGCCCCGCGAAGCCGGATAGTAGGGTCTCGAGGGTCGTGATGGCGTCACGGCCGGCGGGTGTGGACATGGGTGAACGCAGGACGCAGACCACCGCGGGCACGGAGCTCACCGACGGCGACGGCGAGCGCCTCCTCGATCGACTGGTCGACGATCTCGCCGACAACCGCGCGCGCGGTCCGGCGCCGCGGGGCCCGATCACGGCGGTGGGCCTGTGCGTCGACGAGCGTCACCCGAGCCTGCCCGGTCGCGTGCGCGTGCAGGTCGAGTCGGGCGGCCATGTCACGCAGGCGTGGATTCCATCGCTCGCCCACCTGGTGGTGCGCACCGGCGACCGCGTGCTCGTGCAGGGCGTCGAGAACTGGCCCGAGCCGATCGTCACCGGGGTGCTCGATGGCTACGCGCCGGTCGAGGCGCCCGCGGCCCGCGAAGCCGCGACGCTGTCGCTGCGCGCCGACGAGTGCGTGACGATCCGCGACGATCGCGATCGACCGCTGCTCGAGATCCGCTGCGGTGCGCAGGGCCCCGAGCTGCGCCTGGCCCAGCCCGACGTCGCGCTCGAGGTGCCAGGCAAGCTGACCATGCGCGCCGGCGCGATCAAGCTGGAGAGCACCATCGGTGACGTCGAGATCGATGCCGTCGGTGACGTCCGCGTACGCGGCGAGCTGATCGAGCTCAACTGACAGCCGCCCGGGACCACCACGATGCGCCTGGTCAACACCACCCGCCTGACCGCCAAGCTGGTGCTGTCGCGCAGCCCCGAGCCCGGCGGACACACCACGCGCATGGGCACGCTCGTGGCCAAGGCCACCTTCGCACTCGCCGGCGAGCGTCCCGATCTCGAGGTCGCCAACGCCAAGCCGGTGCTCGACGCCGACGAGCCGAGCGAGCTCGGCGAGCTACCCTGCGATGTGCTGCCGCGGCAGCTGCCGTGCTTCGAGGTGCTGGTGCTGGGCCACGCGTGCACCACCGGCGGGCCGCAGGCCGCGTGCGACGTCGAGCTCGCGGTCGACGGCGTGAGCCGACGCGTCCGCGTCACCGGCGATCGACGGTGGTTGCCGAGCGCCGACGGCCACATCGCCGGTGCGCCGCAACCATTCGCACGCATGCCGATGACGTGGTCGCGCGCGTTCGGTGGCCACGCGCGCGTGCACGTCGACCGCGACGCCGTCGTCGAGGTCGCGGATCCCGTCAACCGTCACGGCCGCGGCTTCGATCCCGAGCCGCACGCGCGTGCGTTGTGCAAGTGGTTACGGGCGCCCGATGGCTTTCCTGTGATCGAAGACGCCGCCGCGCTGCCCAACCTCGTCGCCGCGGGCGTCGATCTGCGCACGCGTACGCAGGTGGTCGACGCGACCTGCTGGGCCACGGTGCCGCGCGACTGTGGCCTGGCCCTGCAGCCGCCGCAGGGCTGGCCCACCGCCGACAGCCCCGAGGCCGCCGCACGCCTGCAGCAGGATCGCGTGGCCCTGCGCGCGCACCCGGACTGGATCCTACCGCTGCCGGCGAGACCGCCGCGCGTGCGGCTGTCGGGCATGCGCCCCGACGGCGAGGTGCTCGCGTTCACGGTGCCGCAGCTGGCGGTGAGCGCCGACGGCAACTTCGGCGGCACTGCGGTACGCCTGCGACTGCGACCGGAGACGCTGCTGCTGTTGCCGGACGAGCGGCTCGGCGTGTTGGTCTTCCGCGCCAGCTTCCACGTTGCGGCCGTGCACACCAAGGGTCGCGCGCTGCGACTGCGTGTCGACGAGGGTTGGTTCGGCGCATCGGCGCCGTGAGGGAGTCGAGATGTCGTTCTACGTCCTCAACGCCACCGACATCGCCTGGCCCATGGTCATCTCGATGACCGTGCACGAGACGCTGCTGGCGGGTCCCGCCACGCCGACCCTCGAGGCGCCTGCGCCGATGTTCTGGCCGCCTGGCTTCGCGCTCGGCTGCAACAAGATGACGACCCGTGTCGTGCACCGCAAGAAGACGCTGGCGCAGCAAGGCCACGACATCGGCGTAGCCCTGCCCCACGTGAGCGTGCCGCCCGATCCCCTCAACGTGGTCGCGACCGCGCTATCGGGCCGCAAGGTGAACTTCGGCTCGACCAAGGTGCTGCTCGAGAAGCAGCCCGCCGGCGCGGGCATGTTGACCGCGTGGCCGCCGACGCCGATGACCGCGTGCTCGGTGCCATTCGGGCTGCCGACCGGCTGCGCACCGTTTGCTCGCCTCAACACCGTCGTGTTCGGGATGTCGCAGTCCGACTACGTGCTCGGCTGGGCCGAGATCGCCACCACCATCGTGGTGGGCATGGTCGCGGGCGCGGCGGGCAAGGCGGTCGAGGCGGAGTTCGGCAAGCTCGGCGGCTACCTCGTCGAGGGCGCGACAAAGGCTGCGCTGACCTACGCCGCCGGCTACGTGCGCTCGAAGCTGGTCTCGGGGCCGCAGAGCTACGGCGGCACCATGGAGTACCTCGGGCCCTACGTCACGGTGTCCTACGGCGTGCAGCGCGATGCCCAGGGCCAGGAGACGCGCACCGCCGAGGCCCGCGTCGGCGGCGTCGCGGGCTCGGTGAAGCGCGGGCCCGAGGGCGACACGACGGCGTCGCTCACCCATGTCGAGCAGGGCCCCGGCCGCGTCGCCGTGGTCGACGACCAGGGCCAGCGCACCGAGCTGGGCACCGGCTGGCGCGACTGGGGCGAGCCCATCGGGCCCGCGGAGCCGACGACATGACGCGCACGTCCGCCCGCGAGACCTACGACGCGACCGTGGGCCTGCTGCCGCGGGGGCAGGCGCCGCAGCTGATCTTCGCGATCGTGAAGATCACGATCGACCTCGGCACCGGCCGACGCACCACCGCGCAGCCGCTGCTGCACGACGTGTGGGATCCCGCGACGCCGGCTCGACTCGCGCCCGGCAGCGACTACTGGATCGACAAGCCCGCGTGCGACGTCACCGTCGTCGGCGACGCGATCGCGCCGGCGCCCGTGCGCGAGTCGGCGGTGGGCGTTCGCGTGGGCAACCGCGAGCTCGCCGTGCGCGTGCTCGGGCCGCGGGTGGTCGAGCACACCGCCGGCCGCGTCGGGTTCAGCGAGCCGGAGCACTTCGAGCGCATGCCGGTGACGTGGGCCCACGCCTACGGTGGCGCCGACCTGCGCGTGCCGGTGCCACCCGCAGAGACCCTCGCGGCGCAGCTCGAGCGCGCCGCCGATCATCCCGGCGTGTACCCGCGCAATCCCATGGGTAGGGGCTACGTGGTGGGCTCGATCCCCGCGGGCCTGCAGCTGCCCAACCTCGAGGATCCCGCGCGACCGCTGACGCCGGAGCTCATCGCCGCGGCAAGCCCGGAGCAGTGGTATCTGCGCCCGCCGCCGGTGTGCTTCGAGCTGGTGCCGCCGTTCGTGTTCCCGCGCTGTCTGCACTTCGGCGTCGACGCGTGGTACCCCGCGCCCGACGACGAGCGCCTGGCGGAGGTGCGCAGCGGCGCGCTGCCCCGGGGGTTCCGTGGTGCCGGCCTGCCCGAGCTCGCGCGACAGGAGGCCGCGGCCGGGCTGGCCTTCCCAGAGCTGCCCGCGGGCACGCCGTTCGCGGTCGCGGGCATGTCGGCCGACGCGCGCACGCTGACGTGCGCGATGCCAGCTGCGCCCCACGTGGAAATTGCGCTCGAGGGTCGTCGCGAACAGCTGCTCGCGCGACCGCAGCTGGTGGTGCTGCGACCCAACGAGAACCTCGCGACCTTCACCTTTGCCGCCGTCACCACGCACATGCACCGCCGCTTCATCCCCGGCATCCACCGCACGATCCCACTGACGGTGTCGGTCGACGGTGACGCGCCGATCGACCATGCGCCGCCACCGGTGCCGGCCGGCGGCGTGACGCCACCGCGTCCGGCTTGATACACTGGAGCCGCCGTGCAGGAGCCCGAACGCGGCGCCGTCCTCGGTGCATACACACTGGTCCGCTGCGAGCGCAGCGACGAGCTCGAGCAGCGCTGGCTCGCGCGCCGCAGCGACTCGGCCACCGCCGCCGTGACCATCCGCCTGCGACGCGCACCATCGGCGCGGGCGTTCGGTACCGAGGCCGAGCTCGGCGCCTTCCTCGAGCACCCCAACATCGTGCACGCGCGCGAGCAGATCGACGCCGAGCCGTGGACCGCGCTGGTCTGCGACTGGCGACCGGGCCTGTGGCTCCCCGAGCTTGCGCCCACGCTCGAGCGGCTGCGCCAAGCGTCGGAGCCCGAGTTCGTCACGGTCGTCGTGCACATCGCCGAGGGCTTGTTGGCCGCGCTCGCCCACGCCCACGCGCAGCTCGACGCCGGTGAACAAGCCGGCATCGTCCATGGCGCCGTGCAGCCCAGCGCGGTGTGGATCGATCGCAGCGGCGCGGTCGCGCTGGCCGGGTTCGGCGCGCCGCTGGGCGACGATGATCCCAGCCGCCTGCTCGATCGCGAGATCGGCCAGCTGCGCTACGCCGCACCGGAGCGGGTCGGCACGAGGGCGCGCACGCCCGCCGCCGACGTCTACGGCGTCGGTGCGATCCTCCACAGCCTGCTCGACGGTCGGCCGTACCGCGCCGATCAAGCCGACGCGCGCGCGGTCTACCAGGCGCTGCTCGCCGGCACCGTGCCCGAGCTGTCACGACCGGTGCCGCCGCAGCTCGAGGCGCTGCGCATCGCACTGCTCACGCGCGTGCCGGCCCAGCGCCCGCGCAACCCGGCCGCGATCGCAGCCCTGCTGCGCGGCTGGACCCGCACTGGCGATCCGGTCGCGCGTCTGGCCGCGCTCGTGACCGATCTGCTGCGCGAGCAGGCCGCGGCCAGCGATCGCGAGAGCGAGCTCGGAGGGCCACCCTTGCTCGACGCACCGGTCGCCATCCCCGGGCCGCAGGTGCCGATGCACGCGCCGCCTCCACCCTCGCTGCCGCCGCCACCCTCGCTGCCGCCGCCACCGATGCAGGTTCCGCCGCGGATGCCGAGCGCGCGGCCGCCCGCGGTCGCGGACGCGGAGCACACGATCGCGATCGACGACGGCGTGCTGGCGCAGATGCGTCGTGAGAGCAGCTCGCCGATGGTCGCGGCCCCGCCGGGCATGGTGGTGCCAGCGGCCGCGCCTCAGCCCCGCGCTGCACCTGCGGCGCAGGGGCCGAGTCCGGTGCCGTATCCATCGCAGGTCCCGCCCGCGCGTCCCCCGAGCGCCGCGATGCCGATCGGCGCGCCGCCCCAGGTGCCGGTGTTCGGCTCACCCGTCTCGCATCCGCAGGCCGCACGGACGACGAACCCACGTGCCGCGTCGGTGCACGCCGTGCCCACGGTCGCGCCCGACGAAGAGGCTACGTTCACGCACACGCTCGAGCGCACCCGCGAGAAGCGTCGCTTCCTCGGGCTCATCATCGCCGCGGCCGCGATCGCGATCGCCGTCGGCGTGGCGGTCGGGCTGGCCATCGCGAGCTGAGCTCGTTTGCCCGCGCGGACGCGGCGTCAGCCGGCGAGCAGCGACCACACCCACGCCACCAGCACGAACGGCGCCGCGACCCCGATCGCAATCATGGTGCCCGCGGCCGCGAGCGCGAGATAGTCACCGGCGCGCGCGCGGGGCTCGAGCTCGTGCTGGTGCCGCTCGAGCAGCGCGAGGTTGCGGGTGTTCGAGCGCCACAACAGGTCGAAGAGATCGCCGGCCACCGGGATCACGCCGAGCAACGTGTCGATGCCGATGTTGAGCAGCATCCGCGCGATCACGACCCGCGGCACGCCACGTCGTACGGCGGCCGCCACCACCGTGAAGGCGACGCCTCCGGTGACGAGATCGCCGAGGCCCGGCACCAGCGCGCCGAGGATCGCGTCGAGCCCGATGCCAAAGCGGGTTCCCGGCACGCGGACGAGGTCGTCGAGCCAGCGCACGACGTGGCCGACGCGCTCGACCTCGGCGGTGCGCACCAGGTGCTGCTCGGCCATCTGCTCGGCCTCGACGACGGGGTCCTGGGACGACCAGGGCTGCACGGACGTGGTGGCGGCGGACACGGGTGGCCACAACCTGCGCACGGACGCCGGCGTTGCAACCCATCCACGGAGTTTTCACGCGCTACTGCGCCAGCAAGACCGTCACCGAGCCCGCCGCGAAGGTCGCCGCAACCAGGTCGTCGTCGCCGTCGCCGTCGAGATCGCCGGCCAGCAGCCGCACGGCGGGCGCATCGAGGTCGTGGCTGCCGGTGGACACGATCGCCGAGGTGGTGTCGATGCGCAGGGTCGAGAGCGTGGGCAGGTCCTCGAGCACGACGCCGATGGCGTCGGCGTGGCCGCCGATCGCGGCGTCGAACGGCGCCGACGGCAGATCGAACGCCGCCTGCGCGACGTAGGCGCCATCGATGCGCAGCAACGGTTGCAGCGCATGATCGGCGCGGCTGGTCACGAGCAGCTCGTCGGTGCCGCTGGCATCGAAGTCGGCGGCATCGATCGAGAACGGCGCCACGCTCTCCGACAGCACCTCGAGCGGCGACCAGCCGGGGCCAGCGACGCTGCGCACCACCCCCAGCGCGCCGTCGTCGACCAGCACCACGTCGACGGCAGCGCTGCCGTCGACCTGCGCGAGCTCGAGTCCCGCGGGCTCGAACCCCGGCGGCGTCGCCAAGGTCGTGCTGCTGATCGGCCACGGCGTCGCGTCGTCGGTCGCGAGCGCGAGGTGTAGCTGCACGCCGTCACCGCCCGCGTCCACGGTGAGCATCACGAGGTCGTCACGGTCGTCGCCGTCGAAATCCGCGAAGCGACTCGATCGCAGCGCGCCCGAGGTCCAACTCGCGATGACATCGGCCGGTGAGAAGGTGCCGTCACCATTGCCGCGCGCGAACACGCCCTGCGCGTCGCAGGTGCCATAGAAGAGGTCGTCGATGCCGTCGTCGTCGATCGCTCCGACCACCGGGAACGCGCTGCAGGCCGGCACCGTGGCGTCGATCGGATCGCCGAAGCCACCGGCACCGTCGCCCTGCAGCGTCGCCGCCGCAACCACGCCGGCCTGGGTTCCGGTCACCAACAGATCGAGCACGCCGTCACCGTCGAAGTCCCCGAGCGCGAGCGCGAGCGGATCGAAGTCGATCGCCAGCGCGTGGGCCTGCGGCGGACCGAACGGGTCGAGCTCGCCGCCGCTGGACGAGCCCTCGGCGCCCGAGCTGCCGGAGGAGCTGTCGGGGTCCACGGTGGTTGCGGTCGCCGTCGTGGTCGGCCCCGAGGTGGTCGAGGCGCTGCCGGAGGGCCCGCTCGCGTCGGCGGACGCAAACGTGGTCTCGCCGCCGTCGCTCGAGCTGCCGTCGCCGGTGCCGGTGCCGACGTCGTCGCCGCACGCGGGCGCGACCACGCACCACAGCACCACCACCCGCGCCCATCCTCGCTGTCCAACCATGGGTTCCAAGGTGCCCGCCGTCGCGGGCGACCGCAAGGGTCGAGCGCGCGCCGCCGGCGGAGCGCGGACGCACATCGGGCCGACGTCGAACGAGACCGCCGCGCGACCGATCACGGAATCGCGGTGCGCCGTCCATCGCTGCACCACCGCGAGCGCGCGCGTCGACCATCGCGCTCAGTTCGGGGTGACCCGTGCTGGAACCCCTCGCGAGCCGGGGGCGGCGCCCGTGCTACGCTGACCGACGGGTCGTAGCTCCCTAAAAGATGGCGCGGATGATCACCACGGCGGCGACCGTGCTGGGCCTGCTGCTCACGCTCGCGTTGCCCATCTACCCCGACGGCATCACGCCGCTCATCGCCGGCTTCCTCGCGCTGTGCGGCATCGCGGGGCTGTTCGGTTTCGCCGACCGCAAGGCCCGCTACGAGCTGGCGATCATGGCGCCGTGGGGCGCCGCGCTCGTCATCGGCGTGCTCGTGGGCAGCATGCACAACGGCGAGTCGCAGCAGGCGATCGAGGACGCGCTGCCCTACCTGCTGTTCATCATCGGGTTGATCGGCGGCCGTGGTACCGGCCGTAGCGCGCGTCGGGTGTTACAGGCCGGGCTGTGGGTGTGCGTGATCGACAGCATCGTCTCGATCGCGCTGATGGACTCGTTCGCCGCCGGCGTGCGCTCGACCTTCAACTACTACAAGATCACCGCCGGCCTGCCGCTGGTGGGGCTCTACCTCGCGGCGGTGCTGCGCGACACGGCACCGCCGTCGCGCAGCGCTCGCAGCAAGTGGGTGCTGCACGCCGCGGTCGCGGTGGTGATGATCGTCGGCATCGTGTTGTCGGTGACGCGCGGCATGCTGATCGGCTGGATTCTCGGCGTGGTGGTCGCGGCCTACGTCCGCAAGCCCTCGCAAGCGCTGATGGGCCTGACCGTGTTGCTGGTCGCGCTGGTGGTGTGGTCGTCGGCGTTCGCCGAGCTGGGCAACGAGTACCTGCGCTTCGGGCAGGGCTCGACCATCGAGGGCCGCTTCCGCGAGGTCGAGGCCGCGTGGGCGGGGTTCGTGGCCGCGCCGTTCTTCGGGCAGGGTCTGGGCGCGATGGTCGACGTCGATGGCTTCCACAAGGCCTTCGTGCACAACCTCGCGGCCTACCAGCTGTGGAAGTTCGGCATCCTCGGGACCATGCTGCTGCTGGTGCCGCTCCTGGCGCTCGCGCGGGAGCTCGGCGGCGCATCGCGCAAGCTGCGGGCACATGCGCTCGGTGGCGCGGTCGCGGTGCTGGCCTACCTGGTCACGTGTGCCGCCTACAAGACCTACTACCTGGTATGGATCCTGGGCGCAGTGGTCGGCGCCAGCCTGAGCTTCTTCGAGCACCATCGCGCAAAGGGCAACGTGCGCGCGGTCGGTCGTGCCAGCGCCGCCAACAGTGAGCGACTCGCCGGCCAACGTCGATGACCCGCGGCACCGACGAACAGCGTCGACTCGACGCGATCCGAGATCACGCGCAACCCTGGCAGCGGTGGGGTCCATACCTGAGCGAGCGCCAGTGGGGCACGGTGCGCGAGGACTACAGCGCCCGGGGCAGTGCATGGGAGTCATTCCCCCACGACCATGCCCGCAGTCGCGCGTACCGGTGGGGTGAAGACGGGCTCGGCGGCTGGAGCGACGATCACCAGCTGCTGTGCCTTTCGGTCGCGTTGTGGAACGGCCGCGATCCAATCCTCAAGGAGCGCCTGTTCGGCCTGACCAACGCCGAGGGCAACCACGGCGAGGACGTCAAGGAGCTCTACTGGTACCTCGACGCACTGCCCTCGCACGCGTGGGCCTCGATGCTCTACAAGTATCCCCAGCGCGCGTTCCCCTACGAGCGCTTGCTGGCGGAGAACCGCGCGCGCGGGCGCGGGCAGGCCGAGTTCGAGCTGCTCGACACCGACGCGTTCGACGACGACCGCTACTTCGACGTGTTCGTCGAGTACGTCCAGTGCGCGCCGGGTGACACGCTCATGCGCGTGCGCGCGATCAACCGCGGGCCCGAGCCGGCGCCGCTGTGGATCGTGCCGCAGGCGTGCTCGCGCAACCGCTGGTCGTGGACCCACGCGCCTGGCCATCGGCGCCCACGCATGCACGGCCGCGAGCCCGGGGTCGTCGAGCTCGACGACCCCAAGCTGGGGCGGATGTGGCTCTACCACGCGCTCGAGGCCGAGGCGTTGTTCAGCGAGAACGACACCAACGTGCGGCGGCTGTTCGGGCTCGACGACGTGCACGGGCCCTTCAAGGACGCGTTCCACGAGTACGTCGTCGACGGCCGTCACGACGCGCTCGCGCATCAGGCCGCGGGCAGCAAGTTCGGTGCGCTGCAGCGGTTCGAGCTCCCCCCGGGCCCAGAGGTGCAGACCTTGCTGCGCTGCACCGCGGCGCCGTGCACGACGCCGCTGGCCGACGCCACGGCATGGTTCGAGCGCCGACGCGCCGAGGCCGACGCGTTCTACGACGCAGTGCAGTCGGACATGCCCGAGCCCGACGCCCGCGCCGTGCAACGGCAGGCGTTCGCGGGGCTCGTGTGGTCGAAGCAGTTCTACCACTACGATGTGCGCCAGTGGCTCGAGGGCGACCCCGACCAGCCGCCACCGCCCGGCGATCGCCGCGGCGGCCGCAACAGCAACTGGCGCCACCTCAACAACGCCGACGTCATCTCGATGCCGGACACCTGGGAGTACCCGTGGTACGCGAGCTGGGATCTCGCGTTCCACTGCCTGCCGCTGGCGATGATCGATCCCGAGTTCGCCAAGGCCCAGCTCGTGTTGCTGACGCGCGAGTGGTACATGCACCCGTCCGGCCAGCTACCGGCGTACGAGTGGGCCTTCGACGACGTCAACCCGCCGGTGCACGCGTGGGCGGCGTGGCGCGTGTTCAAGATCGAGGAGAAGCACCACGGCGGGCGCGGCGACCTCGCGTTCCTCGAGGGCGTGTTCCACAAACTCATGCTCAACTTCACCTGGTGGGTGAACCGCAAGGACGGCGAGGGCCACAACATCTTCCAGGGCGGCTTCCTGGGGCTCGACAACATCGGCGTTTTCGACCGCAGCAAGCCGCTGCCCACTGGGGGCTTCATCAATCAGGCCGACGGCACCGCCTGGATGGCGATGTACAGCCTCAACCTGATGCGCATCGCGTTGGAGCTGGCGCAGCACAACCCCGTCTACGAAGACATCGCGACCAAGTTCTTCGAGCACTTCCTACACATCGCCGAGGCCATGACCCGCGAGCTCGACGAAGGCCCGGGGCTGTGGGACGACGACGACGAGTTCTACTACGACGTGCTGTCGCTCCCCGGCGGACAGCGCGTGCCGCTGCGGCTACGATCGCTGGTCGGGTTGATCCCCATGTGCGCGGTCGAGGTCATCGATCCGGCGCTGCTCGAGAAGCTACCGGCGTTCCGCGAGCGACTCGAATGGGTGCTGACCCACCGCCCAGAGCTGGCCAAGCTGGTGTCACGCTGGCAAGAGCCCGGGCGCGGCGAGCGACGGCTGCTGTCGCTGCTGCGCGGCAGTCGGCTCAAGCGTCTGCTACGACGCATGCTCGACCCCGCGGAGTTCCTGTCGCCGTTCGGCGTGCGCTCACTGTCGGCCCACTACCGCGAGCAGCCCTATCACCTGCCGGTCGATGGCCACGCCGTCACCGTCGCTTACGAGCCGGGCGAGGCCACCACCGGGCTGTTCGGCGGCAATTCGAACTGGCGGGGGCCGATCTGGTTCCCGATCAACTTCCTGCTCATCGAGTCGCTGCAGAAATTTCATCACTACTATGGCGACGAGTTCGTGGTCGAGTGTCCGACCGGCTCGGGCACACACCTGACGCTGGCCGCGATCGCCGAGCTGCTCTCGCAGCGACTCACGGCGTTGTTCCTGCGCGACGCCGACGGTCGACGACCGGTGCATGGATCGCGTGCGCGGCTCCAGAGTGACCCGCGCTTCCGCGACTACGTGAGCTTCTTCGAGTACTTCCACGGCGACACCGGTGAGGGCCTGGGCGCATCGCACCAGACCGGCTGGACCGCGCTGGTGGCCAAGCTGCTGCAGCCCCGCTCGAGCTGACCGGGCCGGCCGCGAGCGCCCGCCGTGGCGCCGCGACGTGGTTTTTGCCGCGGCGGCTTCACGGATCGGCACGCGGGCGGGAACCTGTCGGCATGTCCCGGCGCAACGCCCTGGCCCTCGGTCTCGCGCTCCTGCTCGCAGCGCCGGTCCCGAGCGCGGCGGCGGCCCCCGAAGACGCCACCGCGACGGCCGCCGAAGACGCCACCGCGGCGGCCCCCGAGGCCACGACTGGCACCTGGCTGCGCCTGCGGGGCGACGACGACGACCTGCGCGAGCGCATGGACGCCGCGCTGCACGACGAAGCCCGCGCGCGCGGGCTGGTCGAAGGCGAGTCAGCACTGCAGATCGACGAGGTCGAGTGCGAACTCGCCGACACCGCGTGCCTGACCGCCGTGGGTCGGCGGCTGCGCACACAGTCCCTGCTGTTCGGCGCGCTGTCGAGCGACGACATCCGGCAGCTGCGACTCGCCCGCCTCGACGTCGTGACCGGCACGCTGGTGCGCGAGTACCAACAGCCGCTCGCGTCCGACCAGCTCGCGGGCGAGGGCTTCGTCCGCGTCGTGGCGGATGCCATCACCGCGCTGGCGGTCGAAGGCGATCCCGCGTGGGCACCGCAAGCCTCGCCGTCGCCCGTGCTTGCTGCGCCCGCACCACCGCCGCCACCGGCACCCGAGGTCGCGAGCGATGCCCCGCCGGACGCTGCGCCCGGACGCCTGCGCTGGGGACTCGCCGTCCGTACGCCGCGGTGGCAGTGGGCCGGCTTCGGTACCGGGATCGCAATCGCGACCCTCGGCCTGGTCTCCGGCGCCGTCGCCTCGGCACAGCTGCGCACGTCGCTGCCCGAGAAGCTGGCCAAAGCAGTGCAGGACAGCCTCACCGACGCCAAGGCCACGAACGACATCCCGCCATCGACGCCCGACTACTGCGTGCTCGCACGGCAGTCGTCAGATGGCGGCAAGACGGTGAAGAACGTGAGGGTCACCAGCCTCTGCAACGACGGCGAGAGCTTTGAGAAGCTGCAGATCGCAGGCTTCGCCACCTTCGGCGTCGGGCTGGCGACCACCCTGGTGTTCACAGGACTGCTCTACCTGCACCGCGGCAAGGCACTGCGCCGCGACGCGCGGCGCCCGAGCGTGACCGCGTGGACGACGGGCCGCGCCGGCGGCGTGCTGTGGACCGGCCGCTTCTGACATCGGCGAACACGACGAGACGCCGGTCGATCACGACGGCTCGCCGGTGCGGCCGAGGTACCACCGCAGCTCGCGGGCCCACCGCGCGAGGTCGTCCACCGTGACCACCGCGGTGTTGCCCGCACGCTCCTGCAGCGCCTCGACCAGCGCCTGCTTGGCCCGTCGCATGCGACTCTTCACGGTGCCGAGCGGCAGCTCGAGCACGACCGCGACCTCGGGCAGCGGCAAGTCCTCCCAGTAGTGCAGCTCGAGCGGCAGCTGCAGATCGAGCGGAAGCTGCCGCAGCGCGGCCAGGAGCCATCGCTGGGTCTGTCTTCGCGCTGCGACCTGGCTCGGCGAGGTGAGTGCCGCGGCATCGAAGAGCTCGAGCGCACGGTCGCGGCGTTGCTCGCGATCCTGCTCGCGATACTCGGCGACCAACACGCGATGGGCGATGCCCAGCAGGTACGCGCGAAACGGCAGCTCGGCGGGCACACGCTCGCGCGACTCGACGCAGGCCAGCATCGTGCGCTGGATGAGATCGGCGGCACGGGTGGGCACGCGCGCCGCGAACAAGCGACACAGGCTGGGGAAGTGCAGCTGCAGCAGTCGATCGCCGGCCCTCGCGTCGCCACCGCGCCAGGCCTCGAGCAGCGCCCGCGACTCATGGTCGCTCACGGTGGCACACCCCCCACGGCCGCGAGGTCGGCCTCGATCGCCGCCGACTCGGCATCGTCGACACCTTCGGTGCGCTTGATCGCGGCGGCACGGGTGAGCTCGACGCGCGCACCGGCGAGATCGCCCTGCGCGCGGGCGAGCAGCCCGAGATCGTGGTGGACTCCGGCCAGCCGCGGGTGCTCGGCACCGAGCCGCCGCTCCAGCAGGGCCAGCGCCGTCGCGAGCTCGCGCGTCGCAGCGACGTGGTCGCCGAGCTCGCGATCGCTGATGCCGAGGCTGTGCCACGCAACCCCGGCCGCGATCGAGTCGGCGCCGAGTTGCGCTTCGATCGTCGCGACCGCCCGACGCGCGACCTCGCGGGCGAGCTCGTGCTCGTCGAGGTGTCGCAGCACGTTGGCGTAGTCGATGAGCAGGATGCCGTGGTTGGGCCGCACCGTGCCGGGTCGCTCGTGGATCGCGACCACGGGATCGAGCAACGCGCGTGCGGCCGCGGGGTCGCCGGCCTCGTCGAGCGCGCTGGCGAGGTTGATGACGGTGTCGAGGGTCTCGTCGTGCTCTTCGCCGAGCAGCTCGCGACGCAGCGACAGCGCCTGCCGCAGCTCCACGATCGCCGCCGCGGCGTCGCCACCGGCCAGCAGGATCGAGCCCAGGGTGTAGTGCGCGAGCGCGACGTCGGGGTGGTGCTCGCCCAGGGCATCGCGCCAGATCGCCAACGCCTCGCGACAGGTGGCCTCGGCGCGCGCGCGTTGCCCCGATGCCAGCAACGCGGTCGCGAGGTTGTGCAGGGTGATCGCGAGGTCGGGATGACGATCGCCCAGCCGAGGTCGCTTGTGAGCGACCACCGCCTCGTAGGCGTCGATCGCCGCCGCATGATCACCCAGGTGCGTCCACGCGCCAGCGAGGTTGTCGCGCGCGCGCATCGACGCCAGGGTCTCGGGACCACCCTCGGCGAGCTGCAGCTCGAGATCGACGCGATAGTGTTCGGCCGCCCTCGCCCACTGACCACGCGCACCGGCGAGGTGCCCGAGCTGTCGCTCGACCTCGGCGCGCAGCCGCGTGGCTTCGCCGGCGCGGGCCAGCGCGGCCCAGGCCTGCCGCGCCCAGTGATCGGCCAGCTCGAGCTGCCCGCGATGCAAGCCCGTGACCCCCACCGACAGCGCCGCCGCATGGACCGCCGCCGCGCGCTCGTCGAGCGCCTGCGCGTGTTCGAAGCTCCACGCGAGCATCTGCTCGGCGTCGGCGTAGCGGCCGTCGCGGTCGAGCGCACGCGCGATCGAGATCCCCGCCCACACCCGCGACGCACCGGTGTCGGCGCCACTTCGGATCGCGAGCATGGTCGGTGCAGCCGCGGCCGCCTGCTCGGCGGCCTCGCGCACGCGCCCGGTCGCGAGCAGGGCTTCGATCTCGATCATCTGCGGATCGACGCCGTCGGGCACCGTCCAGCGGCGGGCCGCGCCGCAGTCGTCGGGGTCGACCAGTTGCTCGACGGCATCGACCGCACCGAACGCCGCCTCGGCGCCGCCGTCCCGCCAGTGATGCACGAGTGCGACGCCACCGGCGCGGGCCCGCTCGAGGCACGCGACACTCGCAGCGTCGCGCTGCACTTCGCACGCTTGCGTGCGCGCGCGGGCCCACGCGGCACCGAGCGCGCTCATGCGATCGTCGAGCGCCGCCATCGCCCCCACGGCGACCCCCGGTGCGTCGCGGGCAAACACGCGGGCGACGGCCTCGCGGGCCTCGCCGTTCCACACCTGCGACCAGCCGGGATCGTCGGAGGCACACGCGCTCGGCGTCGGCGGACCCCGCATGGCCACGCCCACCTGCACCGTCAGCGCGACGCCGCCGAGCACGAGCGCGACGGCGCGTGCACGCGGGCCCCGAGCCGCACGACGGCTCGCAGACTCGAGCGCGGCCAGCAACGTGGACATGTCGGGCCAGCGATCCGACGGCGCCGGGGCGAGGCCACGCTCGATCACCCGCACCAGTCGCGCCGAGACCCCGGCTCGCCGCGGTAGCACCGGCGGCATGCGCTTGAGCGCCACGAGCTCGTCCATCGTCGTGAAGCGCGGGCGCCCCCACAGCGCCACCCGCAGCGCGAAGCAGAACGCGTACTGATCGGCGCGTGGATCGAGCACCGCACCGGCGTGCTGCTCGGGCGCCATGAACATGGGCGTGCCCAGCACCACGCCCTGTTCGGTCTCGACCCAAGGTGCGCTCGCGACCGCGTGGGGCGATGGCGGCACCAGGCTGTCGTCGGTGCCGCCGCGGGGCAACGTGAGCCCGAAGTCGGCCACGCGGATACGACCATCGCGACCGACCAGCACGTTGTGGGGCTTGAAGTCGCGGTGCAAGAGTCCCTGGGCGTGGGCGGCCGCGAGCCCGCGACCAGCGGCCACGAACGCCGCCACGATCTCGGCTGGCGCACGCGGGGTCGCGAGCCAGCTCGCGAGGTCCTCGCCCTCGACCAGCTCCATGACGAGGTACACGCCGCGGGTGGCGATGCGGCCCTCGGCGATCCACGGCAGCGGACCGTCGAAGCGACCGACGTCGTAGACCGCGACGACGTTGGGATGGGCGAGCCGCGCGAGCGCTTGGGCCTCGCGGAGCAGCCGTTGGTCGCCACCCGCAGAGTCCCGAGCGCCGCGATCGGCACGCACGAGCTTGATCGCGACCTCGCGTGCCAGCTGCGGATCGCGGCCGCGCAGCACCACGCCCGCGCCACCCGAGCCGAGCGCGGCGGTGACCTCGTAGCGACCGAAGCGGATCTGCGACACGCCGCCGCCGAAGAGCCGCGCCCGCACCTCGTCGAGCAGCGCCGCCTGACCGGGCATCGTCGAGGTGCCAGGACCCCCTGCGAGCGCCGCGTCGAGCAGCTGCTCGGCCCACGCGACGGTGGCCGTGGAATCCACGACCCCACGCTACCGAACTCTGCCGCGCCGCGCTCGCGCGGCGGCCGTGGCCGGGCCCCTAGCCGCGCGCGCGCGCGCCGGCGAGTGCGATCTCGTGGCGGTGCTGGGGGCGGTTCTGCGGGCGGGCGACGGCGAATCGGGAAAATTCGCGAGCCCGTGATCCGCGAGCCGCCGCGCGCCAATTGCCGCGCGAGGACCGACCATGCCGACACCCCAGACCGCGCGTTCGCGCTTCGCCGCCGACACTCGATCGCCGTGCGCCCTCGCCCTGCTGCTGCTGGCGAGCCCCGCGCTCGGCTGCACCGGCGAACCCCCTCGTCCGCAAGGCGGCGGCGACGACGGCATCGTCGGGGTCGACGGCGGCGACAGCACCACCCTCGAGGCCGACCCGACCACCGGCAACGCGGCCAAGCTCGACCTCGGCGCGCCAACCGATCTGCCGCTGCCCGATGGAGAGGACTGCGCGGCCACGAGCGTCGGCGCATCGCTGCGGCTGCGGCCGATCGACGTGATCCTGGTGGTCGACACCAGCTCGTCGATGCAGCCGGTGAGCAACGCGGTCGAGCTGACGCTCGGCACCTCGCTCACGCAGAAGCTCGCCGACAGCGGGCTCGACTATCGCGTGATCGCGATCGCAGGTTACGGCGCCGGGGCGGGCCTGTGCCTGCCGTCACCGCTCGGT
The DNA here is from genome assembly GCA_016709225.1 of Deltaproteobacteria bacterium. NCBI lineage: Bacteria > Pseudomonadati > Myxococcota > Myxococcia > Deltaproteobacteria bacterium. The sequence goes on from JADJEE010000002.1 coordinate 1,344,138, forward strand.
CAAGACGGCTGCGACCCACCTGGTCCGCTCGCACCGGTGGGGCCGCTGCTCTACCAGTACTCGATCGGGCTCGGCTCGGGTTCGTTCCTCGAGGCGATCCTCGGCACCTACGCCGCGCCGCCGTCGGCGGCCCAGTCGGGGCTCTACGCCGTACCCCCGATGGGTTGGGGCGAGTGGGCGCGCCCCGACGCGCTCAAGGTCTTCATCGGCATCACCGACGCCGCGTCGATGTCGAACTCGATCGCCGGCGGCACCGCCTTCGATGCCGACCTGCTCGCGCTCGCCCCCGAGCAGTTCGGCACCCCCGAGGCCCGCAACTACATCTTCCACACCATCGCAGGGCTCGCGCAGAACAACCCCGCCGAGCTGCCGTGGCCGCCCGACGCACCCATCATCAACAGCGATTGCGTCGGCTTCAGCGGCAAGGAGCCCGGGCAACCCATGCAGCAGGTCAGCGTGCTGACCGGTGGCCTGCGCTTCCCGCTGTGCGAGTACGACGCCTTCGATGCCGTGTTCGATGCGGTCGCCACCGGCGTGGTCGAGACCGTGCCGGCGTCGTGCGACATCGCGGTGCCCGTGCCCTCCGACGGCGGCACCATCGACCCCGACACCATCGAGCTCGACTACCACGCCGGCGACGGCCAGACCCACGTCCATCACCAGGTGCCCGACGAAGCGGCGTGCGACGGCGAGGCCTTCTGGCTCGACGGCGACACCATTCACCTGTGCCCGTCGGCATGCGCGACGGTGCAGGCCGATGACGCCGCCGAGGTCGAGGTCCGCTTCGGCTGCGACGTCGGCTACGACCCGAACGGCTGACGCGTGCGCGTGCGTGGGGTCGGAGTTCCGCGAACCCGCGTGGTGGCGGCGACGGCACGCCGTCGCCCGCTGCATCGCGCACAGTCCGGCACGCGTGGGCTCGGGCCGGGTGCTACACTGGCAGTATGGTTCGGTGGATGTGGTGGTGGATCCTGGGTCCGGTCGTGGCGTGTGGTCCGACGGCAGCGAGCACAGCGGGCGATGGCTCGGGCGACGGCGGTGCATCGAGCACGACGACGGAGCGGTCGGACACCTCGACCGACGAGGGGGACAGCACCACCGCAGCGCCGGTGCCGTGCACGTCGGAGGCACTCGACGACCTGGACCTCGTGCGGACCGCGGGCATGTCGGAGGTCGCGGGCGCACTCGAGGTCGTGCTCGCGAACAGTCCATCGCACGAGTGCGGCGGACTCGCCTGCGACGATGGCTGGCAAGTGCGCGTCCGCGTCGACCCGGCCGCGAGTGGCCCGCAGGCGTTGGGGACGATCGTCTGGGCACGCTCGACCGTGCAGTCCTCGGACTGCCAAGGCCCCGGGGAGGCGGAGCCGTGCGAATGCCCCGAGCCCCTGGACCACGACAGCGGCTGGACCGGAACGGTCGAGATCGTCGCCCAGGACGACGCGTGCATGCAGCTGCGCTTCGTCGACACCAACGTGTTGGGCCACGTCAACGAGCCCAGCCCACCGACGACGTTCGGCGCGGTCGCGAGTCGCTGCAACTGACGCGAGCGGCACGGCGCGTCGTGGGACCTCGTCCGCGACCGTGCTTCGGTGCCCAGGGCCGGAATCGAACCAGCGACACACGGATTTTCAGTCCGTTGCTCTACCAACTGAGCTACCTGGGCGGGTCGCTCTCGGGCACCTACGGCACCCGGGGGTCACGTAGGTACGCGATCTCCCCGGCGGCCGTCAAGCCTCAACCGATGGCCGCACCGCTGTCGCCCTGGGCGACGCGGATTGTGTTCTGCACCGCTTCCATGAAGGCGCCGCGGGCGAGGGGATGTTCGTCGAGCAGCTGGCCGAGGCCGTCGGCCAGCAGCGGCAGCGTGTAGGCCGACGGGTTGCAGCACAGCAGCCACTCGCGCAGCTGTTCGCGCACCACGCTCTCGGCCCGCACGGCGTCGTGGCCGGTGCGCACGTACTGCTCGGCGAACTGATCGCGGATGCGGGCGAGCACGGGCGCGAGATCACCGGACATGATGCGCGAGATCTCGTCCTCGGTCTCCTGCGACATCGGCGAGTCGAAGGCGCCGCTGGTGTGGGCCGAGAGCAGCTCGCGCAGTGCGTCCGTCTGCACGCCGACCAGCGCACGCACCGGCGCGACCGCGGTGTCGCGCTCGAGCAGCGCGACCACCGTCGCGTCCTCGGTCAGCGGGATGACCATCATGCGCGCGGGGCCGAAGTTGATCAGGAGCTCGCGCAGCGGCACGCCGACCGTCTCGGACGCCACGGTCATGCGTCGCACGGTCTTGGCGACGTCGTTGGCGATGGCGGCCGGCAGACCGCTGCGTGCCCCCGCCGCCATCGCGCCGTCCGAGGTCGCGATGAGGGCCCCGCGCACGCCTTGGATCGCGCCCAGCTCTTCGAGCAGATCGAGCAACTGCTCGCGGGTACCGCCTCCGCTCATTCGACCCCCATCACGGCGTCACGCACCGCCTCGGGATCGGCCCCCGGCGCCACCGACAGCACGGCCGAGGCCGCGCCCATGCTGACCATCACCATCTGCTGCCCGTTGACCGAGCGCGCGACGACGCCGTCGAACACGTTGAAGCCGAGGGTTCGCGCGATGCGTGCTGCGCCGCGCATGTAGAAGCCTGCGAGCGTGACCAGCGAGCTGTTGGTGCGCATGTCCTCGGCGAGCACCTTGCCCGTGCTCGAGATGATCGCCACGCCGTTGATGCCTTCGAACTGCCAGAATTGGTCGAGCATCCCGCTGCGCGTGTCGGGATCGTCGAAGATCGCGTGACCGGCCGCGGTGCTGAGCGCCGCCGAGTCGTCGGAGCCGACCATCGACGACTCGCCGAACGGCACCGGCTCGGGCTTGCTCGTCGCCGAACGCAGCTTGGCGATGGGGTGGGTGGACTCGTCGAGTCCGACGCGCCCGACCACCTGCGGCACCGCGGGCTCCTCGGCGGGCACCGACGGCACGACGGGAGGCCCAGGGTCATTGGCGAACGGATCTTCGAGGTCGATGACGTCGCCCAGGTCGCTCAGGTCGTTCAGATCCTCGAACGAGACCTCGTCGGCGGGCACGACCTCCTCGATCACCGCGGCCGGCTGCGGCGTCGGCTCGGGTGCCAGCTCGTGCGGCACGGCGGTGCCCTCGCCCTTGCCCGCGCCGATCATCCCGAGCGTGCCCTCGTCGGCCTGTCGCGCGGCTTCCATGAGCAAGTGCGTGCTCGAGCGCGTCACCGTGTGCAGCGGCGCGCGACGGTTGAACAGCTCGCGGAAGGTGCCGCGGTTGACGGCGAGCAGCATGTAGAAGGCGGTCTCACCGCGATATTGGTCGTACTCGCAGTGCACGATGTCGCCGTGCTCGAACCAGATGAGCCCGCGGCCCTTGGGGGTGTGGACCTCGACCAGCTTGTCGCGACCCGACAGCGCGATCATCTGCACGTAGTCGAAGAACTCCAGCTCGACCGCGTTGCCGTAGAAGCCGCGACGTGGCCCGCTCTCCTCGAGCGCAGCAATCACCGCCTCGGTGTCGATGGGCTTGTCGAAGATGCGGATGTCGCCGGAGGCGCCGTAGAGCTCGCGCATCTCCGGCGTCAGCACCGACGATGCGATGAACGCCTTGGTCGACGGCGTGTAGCTTCCGATCCACTGCAGGATCTGAGTGCCGTCGGCGCCCGCGATGCGCACGTCGGTGATCACCGCGTCGAACGGCTCGCTGCGTAGACGATCGATCGCATGACGAACGCTCGTCGCCGAGCCGGTCTCCATGCCGGCCTTGCGCAGCGCCCGTTCCAGCGGGAAGCGAACGTTCACGTCGTCGTCGACGACGAGAACTCGCATCGGCACCTTCGCCGCGGCTCGGGCCGGATCGGACACGGGGGAGGATGGTATCGGGCGAACCCGCCGCGACCGAAGAAAACCAGGGAGTTCGCAGCTCGCCGCGAGCGCAGGAGATCCCGGTCGCGGCCCCGCGGTACCCATCCCAGGCCGCCGCGCAGCGGTCCACTCGCCCTCGGGCGGGGGCTCGAGCGCCTGCGCGCAGGGCGATCGATGGCCGAAATCCTGTGTCGTCTCCGCGCGCCTGGCCGAGATCGGAACCCGGTTTCGCCGCGGTTGCATATGGTCGATCCACCATTAGCGCGTGATCGCGCAATCCATCAAAGGCACGAGTTGATCGGGTAGTCCGCATCGCGTCCGCGATCGCAGTTCCGGGCCGATGTGCCACGGTCCCATGGTGGATCGGCGCGGGAATGCACGGCGCGTGACAACACCCGCATGACTCCGCGCGCGGCCTTTCGGCCAATGTGGGCTTTTTCGCCCATTCTGCGAAAGCACGTCGGGTATTTGTTCTTACAAGAAAAGGCTTTTCCACCAGCTCGATTTCACGTACAGTGCGGACATGGCGATTCTCCTGGAAGACCTCAACCTCCGCAAAGCCGAGAAGATGATGTGTCTGCAAGCCCTCGAGAAGGGCGGCAGCATCGTCGAGGCCGCGCTCCTGCTGGGCATCACCCGCCACGCGCTCAAGCGCCGCATGATCAAGCACCGCATCGACTGGCCATCCGCGCAGCAGCGCGAGGCTCGCCCGGCGGAGGTCACGCAGCTGAGCGCACTCGAAGGCGCCTAGCGGCGCCAGGTCGAGGGTCCGCTTCGATCGCCGGAGCCTCCGAGCAAGACCCCCCCGGTCGCCACACCAAAGACGCCGCCGTCCCCATGCCCTACTCGGGGGCGGCGTCGTCTTCGTCCTCCGACAGGACCTCCCGCGAGGCCGCCTCGACTCGCCCGACCAGGGTCGCGACCGCCGCGTGCACGACGGGTTCGACCTCCGGCACCGTCAGGTCGGTGCGAGCCAGCAGCTCCAGCGCGCTGGTCCAACCTTGGATGAACGCGGCGAGCTGCGCCGGCGCCAGCCCTTCGCTGCGGGAGAGCAGCAGCTCACGGACGAGCAGTGCGAGCGGGTCGAGCGAGCGCGGCGCGTGGGCAGTCATTCGTTCCGAGGGCCGGACGAGGCGCCGGGTTCGGCGACCAGGACGAGCGGCCGCGCAGTGTACCGCGGAGCAATTCCGCCAACCAAGATCGCGGACGAGCTGGGGTGCTCCCCAAGCGGGTGCGCGTGCCGGTGCTATCGTCCGCAGCCATGAACTCAGGGCCAGACCCGCGGGTGCTCGCGAAGGCGATCGATGACGTGGTCGCCTCGTACGCCCTGCACGGCAACATCAACCACCTCGACGGCGCCAACCTACCGTCGCGGGCGCTGGTCTCGGCGCTGCTGGCCGATCTGCTGACCATCGTCTTCCCGGGCTACTTCGTCGAGGAACAGGTCGACGCGCTGACGTCCCGGTACTTCGTGGGGGAGCGCTGCGCGAGGGTGCTCCGCGGCCTCGAGCGCGTGATCGCGCGGGCGTTCGCGGCCGACGGCGCCGAGACGCCCAACGCCAGCCTGGTCCGCGCCCAGCCGATCGCGATCGGCGTCATCCAAGAGATCCCCACCCTGCGGGAGCTGCTCGACACCGACGTCCAGGCCGCGCTCGCGGGTGACCCAGCGGCCGGGAGCGCCTCGGAGATCATCATGAGCTACCCGGGCATCGAGGCAATCGCGGTGCATCGCATCGCGCACTGCCTCCACGTGCGCGGCGTGCCGCTCATCCCCCGCATGATGTCCGAGCTCGTGCATCGGCAGACCGGCATCGACATCCATCCCGGCGCCACCATCGGCCACAGCTTCTTCATCGACCACGGCACCGGCGTGGTCATCGGCGAGACCTCGCAGCTGGGCGATCGCGTGAAGATCTACCAGGGCGTGACGCTCGGCGCGTTGTCGGTCAGCGGCCGCGAGGCCCACGCGCGACGCAAGCGACACCCGACCATCGAGCACGACGTGACGATCTACGCCGGCGCGACGATCCTCGGCGGCGACACGGTGATCGGTGCCGGCTCGACCGTCGGCGGCAACGTGTGGCTGACCCACAGCATCCCGCCGGGCACCACGGTCATGCTCGACAAGCCTTCGCTGCGCTTCGTCGCACAGGACGGCTGAGCGCGCGCACGCGCACGACGCCCACGCAGCGGGCGGTGCTCAGGCGCTGCGGGCAGTCGCGCGGGCGGTCGCCCGGATGCGACCTCGCAGGGCATCGCGCACGATGTCCTTGGCGTCCTCGTCGAAGTTGCCCTCGACCATCCACCGAAGGTACGCCCGCTCGGTCGGATCGGACGCCACCCAGCGCAGGCTCTTGCCCCGCAGGCGTCCGAAGTTGAACACCGGCTCGTTGTCCCGCCATGCGAAGCGGCGACCAGTGTCGCAGTAGGCGTCGTTGTGCTGCACCGACAGCCCGTGCAGCGACTCGAGGTCGACGCCGAGATCGTCGTAGCGCTCGAGCTGGCCCGCGAACACCTCGAGCGAAGCGACCGTGTCGGCCTCGGCGCCGTGGGCATCGAACAGCTCGCGCCCGCGATAGAACCGCAGCGCCGCCGCCAGGTTGCGCGGCTCTCGCTGGTGATAGATGACCTGCGCGTCGACCAGCCGTGCGCGCGAGAACTCGACCATGCGACCGGCCCGCACGAACTCGGCCTGGAGAATGCGCAGGTCGAAGCGGGTGATCGAGAAACCCGCGAGGTCGGCGTCCGCGAACACGGCGGCGAGCTCGGCGGCGACGTCGGCGAAGCGGGGCGCGCCCACCAGGTCGGCGTTGTGGATGCCGTGGATGTCACTCGCCTCACTGGGGATGCGAACGCCGGGATCGATGCGCCAGGTGCGGGCGGGCTCGATGCCGACCGGCAGCGGGCTGACACGCAGCACCGAGATCTCGACGATGCGGTCGGCGATCGGATCGGCACCGGTGGCCTCGATGTCGAAGAACACCACGGGCCGACGCAGGCCCGCCACGAACGCGGCGAAGCGCGGACCGAGTTCGTCGAGCGTCGGCGCACGCACGGCTTGCACGCCCGCACGTTGGCCGCTGACCGGGGAATTCTGCTTGGAATCGTCCATCGTCGGATGCGCGCAAACGCATGCGCGAGACCGCGGTGTACCACGGCGCCGCCTCCAACGCGCAAGCGGACGTCGGTGACGCGCAAGCGGACGCAAACGGACGCAAACGGACGTCGGCGGAGGAACCCGCCCCCGCCTGCGGCAACCCCTGCTTGGATGTCGCGCGGGCCCCTGATAGGTTGTGCTGCCATGAGAGTCGGCCGCTTCTTCGCGTCGTGGGTGTGTTGTGTCGTCGTCAGCGCCTGCGCCGACGAGCGCGAGGGTGATACTGCGGATGCCGACACGATGGCGCAGCTGAGCCTCACCGGCGGTGGTTCGGGTGGCAGCCTCACGGGCGCGGGCGACTCGGCGGCCGACGACGACGGCGTCGAGAAGCTCGACGTCGGCGCCACCGGAGGCGCGGTCGACTGTCCCGAGGGTCAGGTCTGCGACGACTGCGTCGAGGTCGAGCACACGCCGTGCGACGGCGACTCGACCGACCCGTTCCGTGCCCTCGGCCTCAACTGCGATGGTGAGTCGCAGATCCAAGGCACGCTCGACGGCAACCCGCTGGCGATCGGCCTGCGCACCGGCTTCGGCGGCACCATGCAGTGGGCACCGCGCGAGGGCTCGAAGTTCGTCGTGCTCGGCTCGGGCTTCGTCTCCGACCTCGACAGCGAGACCCCGGGCGGCGACCTCGACGTCAGCCCGACGCACTGCAACGACGACCTCGGCGCGTTCGATCCCGGCGGCTCGCTGCCGATGCCCGTGCGCACCAACGACGTCGGTGGCGACTGCACCGCCAACGACGCACTGCTCGGCACCGGCGACTGCTCGAACACGATCCAGTCGCAGTTCAGCCAGGGCGTCGCGGCCAACGACTACACCGAGATGCGCGTGGTCGGCATGGTGCCGCCCTCCAACAACTCGATCTCGTACGACCTGGCGTTCTTCTCGGTCGAGTACCCGTTCTACTACGGCAGCCAGTTCAATGACATGTACGTCGGCTGGCTCGAGTCGGAGAGCTGGACCGGCAACATCTCGTTCGACGAGATGGGCAACCCCATCTCGCTCAACGCCGGCTTCCTCGACTTCCGCGACGACGGCGGCAATCGTCCCGAGTTCGCCGGCACCTGCATGCGCCAGCACGCGGGCACCAAGTGGCTCAACAGCACCGCGCCGGTGACCCCGGGCGAGCAGATCACGGTCGTGTTCGCGATCTTCGATCTCTCGGACTCGATCCTCGACAGCTACGTGTTCCTCGACAACTTCCACTGGGGCTGCGAGGGCACCGACCACCCGATGACGACGCCGGTGGGCTGACGCCGACGGCCCGCCGCCGCGGGTCTATTTGGGCACGGTGCGGAGCGACTGATTGCGGCCGCCGCTGGTCCAGTAGACCGCGTTGCAGCCCAGCGCGAGGCCCCACGGCGTGTCGGTCGACGCCAACGTCTCGACCGCGCCGCCGCCCGCCTTGGGCGTGCGCTGGATCGCCCCCGTGCTGCCGTCACCCAACGTCCAGTACAGGTGCGAATCGTCGACCGCGAGCCCAGCGATGCTCTCCGGGAGGTTGGTGACGACCAGCAGACCCTGATTGGTGCCGTGCTTGAGCGCGCTCTTGATGCTGGGTCCGTCGCTGAAGTAGACCCGCTCGTCGTCGACGGCCAGCGCGTTGACGTAGGAGTTGCCGCTGGCGACGGTGGTCCCCTCGGTCGTCACGGCGACCGAGTCGAACGGAAAGCGGCGCACCAGCTTCTCGTCGCCCTGCGTCCACTCGGTCCAGTACACGTGGGTGCCGTCGATCGCGAGCGACGCTGGCGAGGCGGCGTTGGCGACCAACTCGGCCTGGGCCACGTCGGTCAGGTCCTTGGCCGCGCGATAGATGCCGCCGGTGGTGCCCATCGCGAAGTAGACGTGGTTGGTGCCGACCGCGAGTCCCGCATAGCCGGCCAGTCCACCGGGCACCTGCGTGACGAGATCGAGCACGCCACCGGGCGCCGCGACACGTCGCAGCGTGGGGCCGTCGTGATCGAGGAAGTACACGTGGGTGTCGTCGGCGGCGATCTGGGTGACGTAGGTGTTCTCGGGCACGTAGATGAGCGGCTCGCTGGTGCCCGCGATCGGGTCGGCGAGATAGATCGACTTGCCGCCGCCGGACGACCACGCCACCGCGTCGCCGACCAGCGCCACGCTGATCGCCTCGACTCCCATCAGCGGCGTACCGACCACGGTCTCCTCGCAGGGTGGCGACTCGCAGCCACCGCCACAGCCGGCCATGCAGCAACCCGGCGCCGGCCCGGTGGTGTCGCCGTCGTCGCTGCCCGAGCCGCTGCTGTCGCTGGGGTCGACACCGGTGCTGCCCTCGGCGCCGGTGGTCGACACCGAGGTGCCCCCGGTCGATCCGCTGCTGGCGGCGTCGCCGGTGCTGGCCGCATCCCCCGTGCTCGCGCCGAGGGTGCCCGCGCTCGAAGTCGGATCGAAGCAGCCGCCCGCGAGCAACGCGGCGAGGGCGAGCAGGGACGCGGAGCGGGCGTGCGACGGAGCCAGGGTGGCGGGCATGCGTCCTTCCCGATGCACCGAGCCGCCCGAAGCGGTGAAAAAAAGATCGTCGCCTCGCGGCCCGCCGTGCACGCGTTGCAAACCCGGCCGCGGGCCTCACGCCGCCTGCAGCGAGCGATGCGCTAGCAGGGCTCCGCGAGCCACGCGCTCGCGTGCTCGCGCGTGATCTCGTACGCGCGGCCGGCCTGCTGCAAGGCGAACGGACCGAGCGCGGGCACCCCGGGCGTGATCATCACCTGCGCATCCACGGGGGGCATGCGCTCGGCCGCGCGCGATCGCGTCACGCGACGGCGCGAGGGGATGAGGTGCATGCAGACGCGCTCGCCCGGTGCGAGGGCGACGCGGCCGATGCGATCGGAGACCCCGCCATCCACGACGATGCGGCCGCGCAGGCGCATCGGCCGGAACATCAGCGGCACCGTGCACGAGGCCTGGATCGCGTCGGCGAGATCACCGTGCTCGATCGCGACGGTACGGTGCGCGAGCACGTCGTGCGCGATCGCGACGAAGGGGCGCTCGCACTGCTCGATGTCGCGGCGTCCGGTCGGCGCCAGCACGCGACGCAGCTCGGCGGCGAACTTGCGCCCGCGCAGCAGACCACCGAGCGGCAGTCCGGGATCCCAGAACTGCCGCCGCTCGAGCGCGAGCAGCTCGCGGATGAGCGACGCCGCCGGCAACCCGGCCGCCCACAGCCCGCCCGCGAGCGCGCCCGCCGAGACGCCGACGATGCGTCGCGGCCGCAAGCCAGCGTCCTCGAGCGCGTGGAGCAAGCCCGCGTGCGAGAAGAACCCAAAGAACCCTGCCGAGAGCGCCAGCGTGAAGGGCTGCGCCTCGAGCCACTCGCGTCGCGTGCCCAACCTGGCCGCGAGCATCCGCGATGCGTGCGCGCGGCCGCAAGTCGTTTCACACGCGGGCGCTCACATGGGCGGTCGCGAGGATCCGCAGCAGCGCGGCGGTCACCGCCAGCGGTTCGGCATGGCCCTGCGCCAACGCCTCGGCGACCACGGCCAGCGCCGCGAGGTGCACGTCGGCGGGGCCGGCGTCGTCGTCGACCGCGCGCTTGATCCACGCGTGACGACCACCGACCTCGAGATCCCACGCGACCGCGTCGGGTCGCGCGACCTTGACCAGCTTCCACGACAGCCACGCGCGCTCGAAGCCACCCGGTCGCGCCAGCGCGTGGCGCACCAGCGCCGGCAACCACAGGCGACGCAGCGGCGGCAGGCGAGCCGCGGTCGCGGCCTCGGGCGAGAGCACGCGCGTGCGGCTGCGGGCCGCGGCCCGTCGGGCGCCGACGCCGTCGCCATCGGCGGCGGCGGCCACCGCCTCGCAGTGGGCGATGAAGCGCTCGAGCGCCCGTCGTCGCGGGCTGCCCGGCGGTGCGAGGCCGGCCTGTCGACGCGCCGCGACGAACAGCGCGCGCGCCTGCGCCGTGACGAGCTTCTCGATCGCCGGGCGACCAGCGCGGACCCCCGCGTCGCTCAGCCACAGCCGTCCACCCAGCGCCGCGAACGGTGCGGGTAGCTCGAGATCGCCGACGTGCAGCCCGCGGGCCCACAGCGCGACGCCGCTGCGCCCTTCGTCGATCAGCGCCAACGCACCGACCGCGAGCTTGTCGGCGATGGGATGCCGCAGCACCGGCTCGGCGCGGGCGTTGGCGCTGGCGCCCTGGGCACCCTCGCGCGGTGGCGCAGCGTCGCCCCGTGACCCGTCGGGCTGTGGCTGCAGCGGCCAGTGGTGGCACTCGTGCAGCAGCGATGCGAGCCCTGGCGGCAGCTCGATCACGGGTCCGACCAGGTCGCGGGACGCGGTGCCCGGCGGCACGATCGCGAAGCTACGGCCATCGGCACGCACCGCCGCGAGCGAGAGCAGCCGCGCCGGCACCACCGCGCGGGGATCGAACACCGGCAGCAACGGCACTGTCGCCAGACCCATCGGGTCGGCGTCGGTGATGGTCGCAACCAGCAGGTGCGCGAGCAGGCTCGCGCGCGCGTGCTCATCGGCACCGCCGCGACCGAGCAAGCGCGCGACCTCGTCGCGATCGAGCAGCGTGCGGCGCTGCTGCATCGCCGGCGCGACGTGGGCGAAGCCCTCGGGTACACACGGCATCTGCCACAGCGCGGCGCGACCGAGCACGCGCGGCAGCAGCGTCTGGCCCAGCGGTGTGGCGATCCAGGTGTCGTGGAGGCCGTCGGCCTGCTCGAGCGCGTACCAGCGGCGTGCGGGCTCGCCCAGCACCAGGCCGCCGACGTCACGGGCGCGCTGCAGCGCGTCGCCGAGCGAGCGCGGCTGGCCCCCACGCTCGTGCGCGACGACCAGCGCGGTCAAGGGATGCGCGCGCCACTGCAGCCGCGTGAGGCCTTCGGTCGCGACGTAGTGCAGCTCCAGGCCCCGCGCGTCGAGGCCTTCGACCGCGCGCGCCAGCAGTGGCACCCGCTCGCGCAGCGTGGGATCGAGCGAGGAGCCGAGCACGTGCTCGAGCAGACGATCGTGCAGGCCCGCGACGTCCTGCCACACCGCCCGCACCAACGCGCGCATGGCCTCGGGTTGGCTCGCCAGCGATGCGGTCCCCGCGGACAACGTCGGTCGGATCGTGAGCGTGACCCCCGGCGGCGTGTCGCCCTCGCCGCGCTCCCGCAGCACCACGCGCCCGTGCACGACGACCAGCGCGTCCGACTGCGACGCGACCGCATGGCGATGCACGTAGGCTTCGACCACGATCGCCAGGCTCTCGCCGCGCTCGCGCTGCCATGTGGCGGTCGGGAGTGTGAGCGGCGGCAGGCTGCCCTCGGCGAGCGCGGTGAGGTCGAGGCGATCGCCCTCGAGCCCCTGGACCACCGCCCGTGCCGGCACCAACGTCAGGCCCGGCTGCTCGCGGGCCAGCAGCTCGAGCTGGCTCGGCCACAGTGCGAGCACGCGTGCGCGCACGGACAGCGGCAGCGCCAGCGCCTCGTGCCGGAACACGTAGGTGAGCTCGCGCGACTCGCCGGGCTCGGCGTGCAACGTCGCGGACGACACCGCCGCACCGTCGGCCGTGACGATCGCGTCCTGCTGTTGCGCCCAGCTGGCGCTGCGCAGCCCCTGCTCGCCGGCGTGGGCGAGCGCGTCGTGCAGCCACGCGACCAGCAGCGCGAACGCGTCGTCGCGCACGATGCCGGATTCGTCGACCGTGAGCTGCAGGGCCGCGCACTCGATGGCACCGTCGATCGCCTCGAGCGGCAGGCCGGCCTCGCGCAGCGGGGCCTCGAGCGAGCACGTGACCACGCCGTCGCGGATCAAGCGACGACGCTGCTCGGCGCTCGCCAGCAGCACGCGTGCGTGGGTCCCGAGCAGCAACGCGCCCTCGCCCGGCGGCACGCGCAGGCGGATCACCTCGCCATCGACGACGAGCCCGGGCACCCGCGCGCGCCACAGCTCGAGTGCCGCCGCGAAAAGTCCGCGACCGCCGAAGCGCAGGCCGTCGAACCACCGCGACACCGTCCGTTCGAGCTCGATGCGGACCGTCAACAACCCCGCACGGCTGCGCTCGGCCCCGAGCCGCTCGACGAACGGGTCACCCGCGCCTTCGCGACGCACGAAGCTGCGCGTGCCCAGTGAGGTCGCGAGCTCGAGTCGCTGTGGGCGCGTCGCCAGGGCCTCGTTGCACGCGCGCGCGAGCAGCCGACGGAAGCGCTGCTGCCGGTGACGCAGGCGGCCGTCGCCGGCGCCGGGGTCGGGCTCGAGCGCGGCGTCGTAGATCAACCCCAGCTCGAGGCCATCGAGCAGCTCGGGCTCGAACGCACACTCGATCGCGAGCACGTGCGCCGCGTCGGTGGTGGTCGTGGTCGCCCGGACGTCGACGCCGTCGGTGAGGGCCAGCAGCGCGCGCACCAGCACCAACGTCCAGTCCCACGGGCCTGCGTCGGGGCGCTCACGCAGGCGCAGCAGCGCCTCGCCGTGCGCGACGGTGAACGATCGCGCGGCGCCGCGGCCGTGGCTGCGGCGCCGCGATGCCACCACCCCGTCGACGGCGTCGTCGCTCACGGGCGCCCCCCCTGCGACGCACGCAGCTCGTCGAGCGCGTCGCGCACCGCCTCGAGTCGAGCGGTATCGGGCCACGACGCTGCGATCGCGAACGCGACCCCGGCCAGCGCGACCAACGGTTGCACCGGCAGGTGCACCAACGCCGCGCGCAGCAGCACGTGGCGCTCGTCGAGCCACAGTCGTCGCGCGTCATCGTCGGGCACGCGACGTGGTGCGACCACGGCGACGTCGTCGCCGACCGCGAGCGACCACAGCGCGTCGGGCACCTCGCCGAACCGACCCAGCGCGACCGCGTGGGCGTGTCCCGAGCGGCGCAACACGTCGGCGAGCAGCTCGACGAAGCTGGTCGCACCGGCGACCGGCGCGATCCGTCGCACCACCGCGGCGACCGGGCGCAGCTCGAGGTCGACTGCCTGCAGGGCCTCGGTCAGCCAACCTTGGTCGGGATCGGCGTCGGCCGCAGTCGCGAACACCACCGGCACGCCGCACGGCTCGGCCAGCGCGACCGACTCGAACGCGACCGCATCATCGGGCTCGCACCACCCGACCACGCCGAACTTCGCTGCCCGCGCCAGCGCGCCGAAGGATGTCGCGGTCCCGCCCGCGCGCCGCAGCACGGCAGGGCGATCGAGCGCCGTGCCCATCGCGTCGCGCTCGCATCGCAGGTGCTCGTGCAGATAGGCGTACTCGCGGTGCAGCGGTGCGCTCCACGGCCCCGCGGTGCCGGCCAGCGCGACCAGGCGCTCGACCAGAGCTCCGCGCAGCTCGTGGACCTTGGCGATGATCGTCCGCTCGACCGCCAGCCGCCCGACGTCGTCGACGACGTGATCGCGCCCGATGTCGGTGCGCAGGCCCGGCGAGTCGGCCCACACTCGCAGGTGATCGAACGAGGCTTCGATGTGCGCGCGCGCGTGCGGCAGCAGATCGGCCGGCGCGCCTTCGGCAAGCACCAGGCCGTGCCGCAGCAGCGTGACGTGGGGCGGCACGGCGAACGCGACGCGGATGCTCGCGTCGCCGACCTCGTGGGTGGCGACCAGCGCCTCGTCGCTGGGCAGCGGTACGTCGTGGATGCGCTCCGGGCCGCGTGCGGCGGCGACGTCCTCGAAGGTCAGCTCCACCGGACAGAAGCGACACCATCGCCACAGACTGTCGCGCACGGCCTCGGCGATGCCGTCGCGCTCGGCCGCGCGACCGCGACGGAACAGCCGCACGGTGGTGCCCTCCACGGGTTCGTCGAGGCGATGCTTCTCGAAGCGCCGATCGGCGCCGAACGTCAGCTCCCACGCCTCGCCGCCGCGACCGGTCTGCAGCAGCACGGCGTGGGGCTCCCACGCGAACACACTCACGAAGCCGACGCCGAAGCCGCCCGCCATCGTGCGGTCGCCCTGCTTGCCCGACGCGAACAGCCGAGTGAGCTCGCCGTCGAGGATGGCCTCGTCCATGCCGCTGCCGGCATCGGTGATCTCGAGCTCGAACACCACCGCGTCGTCGGGCAGCGCGTGGGCGTGCAGGACCACCTCGACGCGATCGCTGCCGGCATCCATCGCGTTCTGGACCAGCTCGCGCAGGAAGTCGTACGGCGAGGCGAACTGCGCGACCAGACGGGCGAGCAGCTCGTCGACCGAGCTGGCGGTCACCGTCACGGGTGGATCACTGCGGGTCCGGCAGGTCGAGCGCGCGCTCGTCGAGCACCGACGCGAGGTCGGCGGCGAGCGCGTCGTCGTGCTCGGCGAGCTCGGCCATCGTCGACGGCACGTCCATCGCCGCCAGCGCGCGCTTGCCCGGCCGTCGCACGTTCCAGCGCTTGCGCGACTGGTACTGCTTGGCACCGGTGGGATCGCCGTGGACGATCAGGCATAGATCGAAGCCGCGCGAGGGCTTGCAGGTCTCGAAGCGCACGCGGCTGGTCTTGCCGTCCTGCAGGAACGTCAGCTTCGCGGCGTCGCGCCCGTCGGCCACCCACGAGAACACGTCGTGGCGTCCGCGCAGCGCCGAGCCGTGGAAGAACGCGCCGATGTACTTGTCGTCGCGGGTTCGCGTGGTGATGAAGGCGCTGATCTCCTGCTTCGCGGAGGTCGGCACCGTCGACACCCACAGGCGCTCGGTCGGCGAGGCGGTGTCACCCCCTCCGCACGCGGCGCAGGCGAGCACGAGGGGGACGAGTGCCGTGAACGATGCGCGGGTGCGGGGCATGGACGCTCCAAGCGTGACAGCCGCGGGGGCACCGTTCAAGCCACGGTGCGCGGCGATGCGCGCTGCGCCTCCCCCACCCGGTTCCCCGCGGGAGCGCGGCCGCAAGCTCCGCGCGCACCCCCGATTTGCAGCCGCAGGCCTTGGTGGTAATCACCGCAGCGTGAGCACGAATCCCCGGACTGGCAGCCTCCGCAGCGCCCAACCGCGGGCGACCGCACTCGCGTTCGTGGTCGCCATCGCCGGCGTCGCTGCGGCCTGCGATCAAAAGGAGCCGCTGCCGCCGTACAAGCAGCGCCTGCACCGCGGCAAGTCCTCTGGCTTCGACGCCGCGGACGCGAGCGCAGCCGCCGGCCCCTCGCCCGCGGCCGTGCTCGACCGCGTGCGCGCGCTGTTGCAGCCGCTGCCGGCGCAGGTCGACAACCCCGCGAACCCGATCACCGACGCCAAGCGCGACCTCGGCCGCACGCTCTACTTCGACACACGCCTGTCGAAGAACCAAGACCTCTCGTGCAACAGCTGCCACGTGCTCGCGAGCTACGGCATCGACGTGCGCGAGGTCGACGGCAAGCGTGCGCGCACCTCGGGTGGTCACGACGGCCAGACCGGCGCCCGCAATTCGCCCACCGTCTACAACGCCGCGCTGGCGCTGTCGCAGTTCTGGGACGGGCGCGCGGCCGACGTCGAGGCCCAAGCCGGCATGCCGATCCTCAACCCGGTCGAGATGGCGATGCCCGACGAGGCCAGCGTGGTGCGGGTGCTGAAGTCGATCCCCGGCTACCGCGAGCGCTTCGAGGCCGCGTTCCCCGGCGAGGCCGATCCGATCACCTACGCCAACATGACGCGCGCCATCGGTGCGTTCGAGCGCAAGCTGATGACGCCGTCGCGGTTCGACGCGTTCCTGAAGGGCGACCTGGCGGCGCTCGAGCCGAAGGAGCTCGAGGGGCTGCAGCTGTTCGTCGATGTCGGCTGCACGCAGTGCCACAACGGGCCCGGCCTTGGTGGGGCGCAGTTCCAGAAGCTGGGCAGCGTCAAGCCGTGGCCCGACCTCACCGACGAGGGCCGCGGTGCAATCACCGGCAACGCGATCGATCGGTTCGTGTTCCGCGTGCCGCTGCTGCGCAACGTCGCGCAGACCGGGCCGTGGCTGCACGATGGATCGATCGCCGAGCTCTCGACGATGGTCGACAAGATGGCCGAGCACCAAGCCGCGCGCGGCCAGCTGACGCCGGCCGAGAACGGCGCGATCGTGGCGTTCCTCGGCTCGCTCACCGGCGAGCTGCCGGCAGCCGACATCGCCGCGCCCGAGCTGCCACCTGGCGGCCCCGACACGCCCAAGGCCGACCCGTCGCGGTAGGCTCGCGCCGCCGTGCCCCACGCCCGCTCGACGTCACCTCGCAGCCTCGTCCTCGTCACCGTCTGGCTCGTGGCCTGCACCCCGAGCCCGGCGCGCCGCGTCGAACCACCGACCGCGGCGCAGCCCGCCGACGCCGCGCCCGCTCGATCGGAAGCGACGGCGCCGACGGCCACGTCGGTCGAGGCCGACGCCGCGTCCGCGCGAGCGGCCGAGCTCGCCGCCAACGATGCACGGATCCTCGCCGCCGCGGCCGAGATCGAGGCCAAGGCCGCACAGGCCGCGACGCGCTGGACGCCCGCGCTCGAGCAGCACGCACGCAAGCTCATGGCCACGCGCTGGCGCAGCACCGGCGCGGCGATGAAGGCGATCCTCGGCAGCCCGCATCGCCAGCCCGACAGCGCCTCGCGCGATCCGTGGCGCCACCCGGCGCAGACCCTCGCCTTCTTCGGCATCACGCCGAAGATGCGTGTGTTCGAGGTCGGGCCGGGCGGCGGTTGGTGGACCGAGTTGCTCGCGCCGTTGTTGGCCGCGCAGGGCAAGCTGTCGATCGCCACCTGGGACGCGCGCGACGACCCCAGCGCACGCGCGCAGTACCGGGCGCGCACCTCGGCGGCGTTGCTGGCCTCGGCGCCGCTGCTGTACGGCAAGATCGAACGCATCCCCAACGTCGGCTTGAAGTTCGAGATGGGCCCGGACGCGTCGCTCGATGCGATCATGGTCATGCGCATGACCCAAAACATGATGCTGGGCGGCGGGCTCGAGCCGTTCCTCGCCGAGGCCTACGCCGCGCTGGTGCCGGGCGGAATTCTGGCGATCGAGCAGCACCGTGCGCCCGCCAGCATGACGACCCCGCAGCACCCGGAGCTGGGCTACCTGCCCGAGGGGTGGCTGGTCGAGCAGGTCACTGCGGCCGGCTTCGAGCTGGTCGCGCGCTCCGAGCTGAACGCCAACCCGAAGGACACCAAGGATCACCCCAAGGGTGTGTGGGCGCTGCCGCCGACCTACGCCGACGGTGACGTCGATCGAGCCCGCTACGAGGCCATCGGCGAGAGCGACCGCATGACCCTGAAGTTCATGAAGCCGACCGCTGCGGCGAAGCCCGCCAGCGCGACGGCGCCGGCCGACGCGGCGCGGTCGGCCAGCGCGGCGGCGCCGGCCAGCGCGGCGGACTGAAGCACGTGCGTGACGCGGTGGCGCCGTTCGCCGCCACGCGCCGCGGATGCGGCCGCGCGCCGCGGCGCGTGGTAGCTTTGATCCGTGCGCCGCGCAGTTCTGGCTTCGATGGTGTTGCTCCCGCTGACGGCATGCGAGGAGGCTGACCCCTCGTTGATGCCCGGCCCGGAGGTTGCGAGCAAGCTCATCGGGCCCGAGGGCGGCTCGCTCAGCTCGCCCGACGCCGTGCTGACGATCGAGATCCCGCCCGGCGCACTCGCCTCGAGCATCGAGCTGAGCATCCAGCTCACCACCACCGTCCCCGCGAGCATCGGCACCGCCTACCGCGTGAAGCCCAACATGCCGCTGATGATGCCGGCGGCCGTGACCTACAACTTCGGCGGCACCGACGTATCGGCCTACGACGTGAGCCGCCTGACGGTCGGGCGCGCCGCCGCCGATCGCTTCGAGCCGCTCGAGGGCGCGAGCGTCGACGCGGACAAGCGCACCACCACCGCGCCCGATCCCTCGCTTTCGTTTGGCTACGGCCTCGTGGTCGGCACCGGCAACGGCGGCACCACCGGCGACACCGACGGCTCGACCAGCGGCGACGGCTCCAGCGGCGGCAGCAGCTCGACCACCACCGGTGATGCGACCAGCGGCAGCAGCAGCGGCGCAGTCGACAGCTCCGGCGGCTCGTCGAGCGGCACCACCACCACCGGCGAGCCGGCCTGCGGCGATGGCCAGGTCGTGCCCGGTGAGCTGTGCCTCGTCGACGGCACGTCGGTGCTGGTCGGGGTCGGTCCGCGCGCGCTCGCCCTCGCCGACCTCGACGCCGACACCGATCTCGACCTCGTGGTGGCCAACGGCGCCGACGATGCGATCAGCGTCCGTGCGGGCGATGGCGCCGGCGAGTTCGGACTCGACACCCCCTATCCGGTCGGCAACAACCCCGCGGACCTGCGCATCGGCGAGTTCACCGGCGACGCCGAGCTCGACGTCGTGGTGTGCAACGAGTCGGCCGGCAACATCGGCTTGCTCGCGGGCACCGGCGGTGGCGCGTTCGCCAGCCAGGTCGTGTTCGATGTCGGCAACCTCCCGCGCAGCTTCGTGATCGCGGACATCGACGAGGACACCATCGACGATCTCGCGGTGGTCAACAACGCCACCGACGACGTCAGTCTGCTGTTCGGCAACGGCACCGGCTTCGACGCGGCGACCACCGTCAGCGTCGCCAACGCCCCGGTCGCGCTCGCGGTCGCCGACTTCACGGGCGACATGAACCTCGATCTCGCGACCATCTCGGGCAGCGCCCTGGCGCTGCGCGGCGGTAACGGCAGCGGCACCTTCGGCGCACCCGCCAACTACGACCTCACGGTCGCCGGCACCGCCCTGTGGGTCGCCGACGTCAACGGCGACGGCGATCTCGATGTCGCCGTCGTGGTCGAGCTCGGCGACGAGGTCCTGGTCGCGCTCGGCAACGGCATCGGCGGCTTCGGACCGGCGACGCCGTACCCAGTCGGCTCCGGCCCGCTCGCGATCGAAGGCGCCGACCTCGACGGCGACGGCAACCTCGACCTCGTGGTCGCCAACGGTGCCGACACCACCATCACCGTGCTGCTCGGCAACGGGCTCGGCGGCTTCGACGACGGCGGCACCTTCATGGTCGGCAACGGCCCCAGCGACCTCGCCATCGGCGACGTCGACGGCGACGGCGCGCCCGACGTACTGGTGTCGGTGCAGAGCGACGACCTGGTCGCCGTGCTGCTGTCCGACCCATGAACCTGCTCGGGCACGCGATGGTGGCGCGGTGGTTCGACCGCGACCCGTACTTCGTGCTCGGGGCCATGCTGCCCGATCTGCGGACCATCGCCCGCGCGAGCGCGCTCGTGCCTCGACACGGCGCCGTCGCATCGGGTGTGGCGATGCACCATCGCACCGATGCCGCGTTCCACGGGCTGCCGGAGTTCGTCGCCGCGTGCGTCCACGCCGGTGAGGAGCTCGCCGCCGACGGGGTCCGTCGCGGCCCCCGGCTCGCGGTGGCCCACGTGGGCCTGGAGCTGTTGCTCGACGGCGAGCTCGCCCACGACGCCGCGTTGGTCGACGATTTCGTCGCGGCGCTGGCGATCGAGCTACCGCTCGACGCTGGCGTGCGCGAGGTGATGACCCGGCTTCACCGCCGTGGCGCTCCGCACGGACACCGCGATCCGCACGAGGTGCAGCAGCGCCTCGCGCACGTGCTCGGGCGCCATCCACGACTCACACCGATGCCGGAGGAACTGATGCCGATCCGCGCGTGGCTCGAGCGCGCGCAGGCCCGTCTGCGCGCCGAGCTTCCGCGGTGGATCGATGGCCTGCGCAGGCGCATGGACGCGCCCGCGTGAGACCCGAGGGAGCCCATCACAGCAGCTGTTCGAGCAGGTCGCCGACCTGCTCCCAGTCCGGGCGCAGCTCGAGCGCGGTCTCGAGGTGCTCGATCGCCAGCTCGCGATCGCCGTCGCGGTTGCGTCGGTGGTAGCAGAGCCCGAGATCGACGTGCGCCTCCGCCGACTCCGGGTGTCGCTTGACCACGAACCTCAACACACTGATGGACTCGTTGTACTGCCGCGCCTCGAAGAACGCGGTCGCGAAGCCGCGTAGGAGGTCCACGTCGAACTCGCCGCTGTGCAGCGTCTCGGCCAGCACCAGGCGCGCGTCGTCGAAGCTGCCGCGGACCAACAGCCCGCGTGCGCGGTCGAGCATGCTCTGGCCCGGACGCACGAGCCGCGCGGCCGCGCTCTCGAGCCGGCCGTGGCACACCTCGCAGGGCCCTTCGGGCGCCGAGTCGAGCGCGGCGGTCGTGGGATCTTGCCGCATCACGCACGAGGGATCGTCGTGGTGGTGGAGGCCGAGGGTGTGCCCGACCTCGTGGAGCACCAGCTTGTGCAGCCGTCGCGCGAGCCGCTTGCTGCCGTCGCCGTCGATGCGCGACAGCGACACCAGCGCGATGCGATCGGTCAGGCTCGCGAGCCCGAACACGTACGGCTTCTTCTCCTCGAAGATGTCGACGCTGGTGAGGTTCAGCTCGACCAACGCGTGCTCCTCGCGATCGCGGAACAGCACGTCGAGCGCCGCGCGGGCGTCGAGCTGCGCGCGCTCGACGTTCCAGCCCGACCAGACCCCGACCAGCTCGCGGCGCGCACCGATCTCGCAGCGCACCGGGTAGGTGCGCAGCAGGCTGCGACAGGCCGAGCGCAGTCGGTCCTGCGGCATCGGCCCCAGCGCCCGCACCACCACCAGCGGTCGCGGTTGCGACGCCGCCGGCACCGCGGTCGCCAGCTCGACCGCCACGCGGCTCGACAGCGTCGCCGACAACCCCGCGCGCGGCACCAGCAGCAGCAGCGCGGCGATCAGCAGCAGTCCGGACAGTGTCGACCAGGTCCTTCGCATCGCGACCTCGCCCTGCTCGCACGTGGTGGCCGTCTTGCGGCCACCCGCGTCCGCAGGGGTTCCGTTGCTAGCCTACGGAACTCGAGCGCGTCGCACCATCGCCTTCGTCCAGGGTGCGAACGCGCACACGAGGTCGTGGGCCCACGCGGCGACACACGAGCTGTTGTTGTGGGCAACACGGCGGCTCTTTCGCCACACTCTCGGTCCACGTGACGGACTCCACCCCACCCGCGCCCGCACCGCCGAACACCGCAGGCGGTGCCGCTGCGGGCTCCTCGGGCGCGCCGCGCTCGCGTTGGAGCCTCGGCGAGCTGCTCGATTGGACGCAGGCCCGCTTCGCAGAGCTCGGGATCGAACAACCCCGCCTCGATGCCGAACGT
The DNA here is from genome assembly GCA_016709225.1 of Deltaproteobacteria bacterium. Lineage (NCBI taxonomy): Bacteria > Pseudomonadati > Myxococcota > Myxococcia > Deltaproteobacteria bacterium. The sequence goes on from JADJEE010000002.1 coordinate 1,366,188, forward strand.
CTGCTCGCACGCGCGATCGGCTGCAACCGCATCACGCTCTACACCGACCGCGATCGCCTGGTCGATGACGACGCGCGGGCTCGCTTCCGCGAGCTGGTGCGGCGACGACTCGCGCGGGAGCCGGTCGCATACATCGAGGGCACGCGCGGGTTCCATGCGCTCGGCCTCGAGCTCACCGTCGACGCCCGCGTGTTGGTGCCGCGGCCAGAGACCGAACACTTGGTCGACTGGCTGCTCGAGGACACCCAGGGTCGCGAGCACGCCGCGATCCTCGACGTCGGCACGGGCTCGGGTGCGATCGCATTGGCCGTCAAGCACGGGCGCGCGCACTTCGATGTCACCGCGTGCGACGTCTCGCCCGACGCACTCGCGGTCGCGCGCGACAACGGCACGCGGCTCGGGCTGACGATCCACTGGGTCGACGCCGACCTCATGCAGGGTGTCCCGCGCCCGCCCGACGGCTGGGTCGCCATCGCCGCCAACCTTCCGTACATCGCGACCGACGTGATCGCCGGGCTCGCCCCCGAGGTCGCGCGCCACGAGCCCCGGCTCGCACTCGACGGCGGCCCCGACGGACTGCGCGTGGTCGAGGCGCTGCTCGATCAGATCGTCGAGACCGACGCGCTCGCCCCTGACGGCGCCGTGTACCTCGAGATCGGCTTCGATCAGGCCGAGCGCACCGCCGCGATGCTGCGCGCGCGAGGGCTCGCGGCCGCGACCCGCAACGACTACGACGGCGTCGCCCGCATCGTCCGGGGCCGCCGGGCGCCGGGCTGACGCCGCGCCCCCGAGGCGGGTGCCGAAAACTGGCGTCCGGTCGCGATCGGGTCGTAGCGTGGGCGCCATGCGCCCTCCCACGCCCCGCGTCCGCCCCTCTTGGTCGAGGCCGCTCGCGGCGCTTGCCCTGTCGCTGCTCGTCGGCGGCTGCATGACCGGTGACGGCATGCAGACCAAGCTGCGCGATGCGTCGACCGACTACAACAAGGCCCTGCGCTGGCGTGACATCGATCGCGCCGCCGAGTTCTTGCCGGCCGAGTCGCAGCAGGCATTCCTCGCTGCGCACGAGGAGTACGCCGAGGATCTGGTCGTGGTCGACTACGAGCTCACGCGGCTCGACCTCGACAAGGCCACCGGCGTGGCGGCCTCGCGCGCGCAGATCTGGTGGCACGCCGACGACAGCACGGTGGTCGAGCACACCATGGTCGATCAGCTGTGGCAGTTCCACGAGGGCAAGTTCGTGCTGGTCGACGAGCGCCGCGCGAGCGGTGAGCGGCTGGGCCTGTTCGCGGAGTTCGTCGAGGACGACCATCCCTGGTTGCCGGGGCTGCTGCCCTACCGCAAGGCCCACCACATCGGCGAGGACAACAAGAAGGGTCGACGCCCGAACAGCAAGGCCACGGCGAGCAAGCGCAAGCCCGCCGCCCCGCCGCCGGGCTGGGGCCCCCATCGCGGCGTCTCGATGCCCGACGACGACCCGCCGTTGCCCGGCGACGACGGCATCTCGATGCGCTGACGGGCTCGCACGCGCCCGCCCGATGGCGACGCACCAAGCGGGCGCACCGTCCCCGACGATGGGTCGAGACGCTGATTGCGTCGGCCCGCTCACGCTTTCGCGAGCCCCGCCCCTTCGCGCCCACGGTCGATGGATCGCAGGCGCGATCCCGGCGTACGCTGACGTCCGCGTGGATCGTGGGCGTGCCGATCGATCGTTCTCCAGCGGATTGAGGGTCGCCAGTCGCGGCGATCTCATCGCAGAGGTGCACGCCAAGGCGCGGCGGCGCGTGATCAAGCGCGCCGCCCAGCTGACCGCACTCGCCGCTGCGCTGCTCGCCGCCGGTGTCACGCTGAAGATCGTCGGCGAGCGACGCACCCGCGCGGCCGCGCTGGCGACCGCGCGCGAGCACGCCAGCAAAGGTGACGCCGCGGAGCTCCGCCTTGCCGGCGACGTGCTCGACGCCGCGATCGCACGCGACCGGCAGAGCCCCGTCGCCGAGGCCGAGCGCGCGGTGCTGCGGGCCCACCTGTGGCTCGAGTTCGGCGAGCGCAGGGACCTCGCCGAGGCCGCCATCGCCGAGGCCCCCGCCGACGCCGAGCCCACCCGACTCGCGCAGGCGATCCTCGCCTTCGGCGATGCCGATCGCGAGGGTGCCGCGGCGATTCTCGCAGAGCTCGACGGCAGTCAGGATCCGCTGGTGCGCACCGAGGCGACCTGGCTCGCCGGCCAGCTCGCGATCTCCAACCATCCCGACGACGACGACGAGCTGGAGCGCGCGCTCGCAGCGGTCGACGCCGCGCTCGGAGAGAGCGCCGCCAACGCTGCGCTTCGCCGGGTGCGAGCGCGGCTGCTGCTGCAGCTCGACCGACCCACCGAGGCGCTCGGTGAGCTGGAGCGTGCGCGCGAGCTGGCACGCGCGCACCTGGGCCTGGCCGCCGACGAGGCGCTGTTCAACGCGCTGCTCGGCCGCGAGGCCGCGGGCGTCGCGAGCGTGGCCGACCAGCTGCTCGAGGTCGGTGAGGCGCTGCCGCTGCGCGACCGCCACAACACACTGTTGGCGCGCGCCGTCGTGCACGTGCGCGCCGGTGAGCTCGACGAGGGGCTCACGCGGCTCGAGGAGGCCCGCGAGGGCATCCCGCGCTGGGATCGCCTGGCCGTACGGCTCGCGATCGACACCGCGCTCGAGGCCGGGGCCGCCGATGCCGCCGACGCATGGCTCGATGGCGCCGACCTGCCCGCCGACGAGATCGCGATCGATCGCGCGTGGATGACCTACGTGCGCGGCGACGTCATGACCGCGCTCGAGCAGCTCGCGAAGCTGCCGCAGGAGCAACCCCGCGTGGCGTACGTCCAGGCGCTCGCGCTGGTCGAGCAGCGACGTTTCGCGGAGGCCGAGCCGTGGATCCGCCGCGTCGACGAGCTGCTCCCAGGCCGCATCGAGATCGAGGTCGCACGGGCGCGCGTCGAGCTGCGGACCGGCGACAAGACCGTCGCGCTGCGCAAGCTGCAGGCACTCGCGGAGGAGGAGCCGTACTCCCCACGCGCCTGGACCGGGCTGGGCGAGGCGTTGCTGCTGCAGGACGGCGAGGTCGATCTGCGCAAGGCCAAGCAGGCGCTCGAACGCGCCGTCGAGCGCGAACCGCTGCCGGCCGAGGCCATGTTGCTGCTGGCGGAGATCGCCGATCGCCGGCGCGCGCGCGACCCCGCGGGCATGACCGCGGCCGAGCAACTGCTGCAGCGCGCAGTCGAGACCGCGCCGACGCTGCCGCGCTACCGCGAGCGACAGGTCCAGCTGTGGGCCGACACCGGCCAGGAGCGCCGCGCGTTCGCGGCCGCGACCGAGCTGGTCGAGGTTCCCGGCGTCACCGCCGACACGCTGGTGCGCTACGTCGATCTCGCGGCCGCGCTGGGCGAGCGCGACGTCGATGCCGAGGCGGTGCTCGAGCGCGCACGGGCCCTGGGCGCCGCACCGAACGCGATCGCGCGCGCACGGGCACGCATGTTGCTGGTCGGCAGCGACAAGGACGACGTCGTCGAGGCGCAGCGATCGCTCGCCGCGATCGTGCAGCAGGACCCGGTCGACATCGACGCGCGGGTGCTGCTGGCCGAGACCTACGTCCGGCAGTTCGATCGCAAGGCCGCCGAGCTGGTGGTGCGCCGCGGCTTCCCGCCGACCCCGGACGCGCAGCAGGGCCGGCTGTTCTTCGCATGGGCGTCGATCGAAGCCCGCATGGGCAAGCCCAAGGTCGCCGCGCCGCGGGCCCGCTCCGCGTTCGTCCGCCTGCTCGACGAGAACCGACCAGCCCCCGAGCTGTTGGTCGCAGGGGAGCTCGCGGCGCGCCTGTGGGTGCGCCAGGACAACGAGCGCATCGCGATGACGATCACCGATCAGCTCACCGAGCGGCTGCCGTGGTCGGCCGAGGCGTGGACGATCCGCGCCAAGACCGAGCTCGGCGTCGGCGAGGCCGCCGCGGCCCGCACCAGCGCCGATCGGGCCATCGCGCTCGACCCCGACAGCGCCCGCGCGCACGAAATCCGTGGCCACTGCCTGCTGCGCTTCGGACAGAAGGACAAGGCGCGCGCCGCCTACGAGCGCGCGGTCGAGCTGGCCAAGGGCACCCGCGCCGAGAAGGACTACCGCGAGAACCTGCGCCGACTGTAGCGCGACGCGGTCAGCCGGCGGCGTGGGCGTGCACGGCCGCGACCAACTCGCGATGCCCTGGCGTGCGCGCGCCTGCGTACTGCTGGACGATGCGCCCCTGCGGGTCGAGGAGCAGCACCGTCGGCAGGCTCGCCGCCTGCAGTCGCGCCGCGAACGCGCCCTGGGGATCCCAGCCCAGCACGAACGGCGGTGACTGATCCTGCCAGCCGTCGTGATCGAGCGAGACCAGCACGACCACCAACCGCTCGCCCAGCTCTCGCTGCAGCGCCGCGTAGTCCGACTCGACCGCGTCGTCGCGGTGCGCCGCGTCGACCACCTCGACCACCACCAGCTTGCCGCGCAGCTCGACGAGCGGCAGCACGCCACCTTGCGCGAGCGGAACGTTGCCCTCGAGCAGCGCGCCGGTGTCGTGGCGACTGGGTGGCAACGTCGAGGCCGGCGACGCCGCGCCGCTCGGCGCGGTCGTGGGCCCCTGCTGCGGACCGCAGGCAAGCGCGACGACGACGGCGGCGACGCCCCACGGTGGCGTGCAACGACTCATCCGCCGTGGACCACGTCGACCAGGTGCTGCACCACCGCGGGATCGGTGTGGCGAGAAATGCCGTGCCCGAGGTTGAAGATGTGCGCGCGCGCCTGGGTGCCCGCCGCGAGGATGCGTCGGGCCTTGTCGGCCACCAGCTCCGGCGGCCCCAGCAGCGTCATCGGGTCGAGGTTGCCCTGCACGACGCGGTCGCGACCGACCACCTCGATCGCCTCCGCCATCCCGATCGACCAGTCGATCCCGACCACGTCGGCACCCAGCTCCGCGACCTCGCGCAGCAGGCTCGCGTTGCCACGCACGAACAAGATGATCGGGACCCCGAGCGGCTTGCACTCCTGCACCAGCCGGCGCAGGTGCGGCAACACGTGCACGCGGTAGTCATCGGGCGCGAACGCGGCGCCCCAGCTCTCGAAGATCTGCAGGGCGTCGGCGCCGGCGGCGACCTGACCGGCGAGGTACTCGACCAGCAGCGTGGTGATGCGCTCGAGCATGCGAGCGAACGTCGCCGGCTCGCAGAACGCCATCGCCTTGGTGTGCTCGAATTCGCGTGAACCGCCGCCCTCGATCATGTAGCTCGCGGTGGTCATCGGCGCGCCGCAGAAGCCGATGAGCGGCACCCGATCGGCGAGCGCCGCCTTGCAGGCGCGCACCGCGTCGAACACGTAGCCGAGATGGTCACCGGCGCGGCCCCACCGCAGCGCGTCGAGCTCGGCCGCCGTGCGCACCGGGGTCGCGATCTGCGGCGCGGGATTGAAGCTGACGGGGACGCCAATGGCGTCGAACACGACGAGGATGTCCGAGAAGAGGATCGCGGCGTCGAAGCCGAAGCGATCGATCGGTTGCAGCGTCACCTCGGCGCACAGCTCGGGCGTGCGACACAGCTCCTCGAAGCTGACCTTGGCGCGCACGGCCCGGTACTCGGGGAGATAGCGTCCGGCCTGGCGCATCACCCAGATCGGCGTGCGCTCGGGTCGTTCACCGCGACAGGCCTGCAGGAAGCTGTGGTCTCGCGCCATCGATCCCCGGACTATACCGCGGGCCCCGCCAGCGCACGCGAGCGGCTGCGCCGCCAGTGGGCGCGGCCATCGTCGGCGGTGTAGACTCCAGAGCGATGAGGCCATGGGGCCTGCTGTTCGCGGTCGTGACCGCTGCTGTGGTCGGCGACGCCTGCCTGATCGACCTCACCCACTCACGCGCGTGTGGTGACGGCACCACCGATCGCCTCGCGGGCGAGGAGTGCGATCCCGCGGACCCCGACTCGTACGTCGAGGCCTGCGTCGGCACCAACCGACCCAGCGGCGTCGCGGCCTGCGATCCGGTCGAGTGCACCATCATCAACGACGAGGCCCAGTGCGCCTACTGTGGCGACGGCATCATCGACGTCGCCGCCGGCGAGGAGTGCGACGGCAACAACATCGGCACCCCGTGTTGGGGCGAGGGCCAGCCGACCTGCACCTCGACGTGCAAGCTCGACGTGTCGACCTGCGATTCGTGCGGCAACGGCATCGTCGAACCCGGCGAAGAGTGCGACGAGATCTCGCACGGCGGCGACATCGTGAACCCGCGGCCGTGCGCGGGCGCCAACTTCGGCCAGCCCAACCAGGTCGAGCCGTTGCGCTCGCCGTACCAGAACCTGCCGTACACCTCGGGCTCGGCGGTGCGCTGCCTCGACAACTGCACCTACGACCGCACCAGCTGCGGCTACTGCGGGAACTACAACCAGGACGGGCCGCTGCGGGTGTCGATCTTCGACGAGACCGTCAGCCTCGCGGAGGTCTGCGACGGAGAAGACTTCGACGACGCCTTCCTCGACGAGCAGTATCCCTTCTGCTCGCAAGAAGGGGTGCAGGCCAACGTGCTGTGCCGATCCGACTGCTTGGGCGTGACGCCGCGCGAGGGCCCGCCGTGCTGCCTGCCCAAGGGCGCACCCTGTGCGACCGACGGCGCCGCCCTGCGCTGCTGCTACGAGTACGCGCATCCCGGCGAGGACGCGTGTTTGCCAGTGCTGCTGCCGCCCGGTGGCAACGGTGACAGCGGCGGCATCGATGCCGACCTCTGCCGCTGACGCAGACCCGCCGCTCGCCCCCCGCGTCATCCGTCCCCGACCGGGTGCTGCGACGGCGCCGCCCTGCTACCCTGGTGCTTCGGGCGTGGTCGCCCTGGGGGGCTCGATGCGTGGACATGTCGCGATGGCAATGGCGCTGGCGGGAACCGCCTGCGGTCGCACCGGCTTCGAGTTCGGTCAGCTACCCGGCGCCAGTGGTGGTGCCAGTGCCAGCGACAGCGACGGGCCCGGCGTCGAGGACAGCCGCGGTGGCGACGACGACGACGAGGTCTCTGACAGCGCTGCCTTCGTGCCGCCTTCGCCCGACTTCCCACCCGAGGCGCGCACGTGTGGCAACGGCATCGTCGAACCGGGCGAGCTCTGCTATCTGCCGAGCATCGAGTACCCCTCGCGCATCGATCCCTGCGCGCTCGCGCTCGCCGACCTCGATCTCGACGGACACGTCGATGTGGTGGTGCCGAACTCGGACTTCGATCACGTCGAGACCCCGAACAACGTCGCATCGGTCCTGCGCGGCGACGGCCACGGCGGTCTCGGTGCACCCGAGGCGTGGATGGCCGGCGGCGACGTGCCGGTCGGGATCACGGTCGGCGACTTCGACGGCGACACAGTGCCCGACCTCGCCGTGACCAACGCCTACGTCGCCAACCTCAACATCCTGATGGCATCGTCGCCCGCGAGCTACGACGACCCGACGCCGTACGCGGTCGGTGACACCCCGGTGATGTCGGCCGCGGGCGACATCGACCGCGACGGCGACCTCGACCTCGCGGTCACGAACAGCGGCAGCGGACAGATCCGGATCCTGCGCAATCTCGGCAACGGCAAGTTCGAGATCGCGGTCGACTACGACTCGCCCGGCACCCCGTGGGAGGTCATCCTCGACGACCTCTCCGGTGACGGCGTGCTCGACATGGCGGTCGCAGCTTCGGAGGGCGCGCAGGTGTTCATCTGGCTCGGCGTCGGCGACGGCACCTTCGTGCCCGCAGGCAGCCTCGCGACCGGCGACGGCACGCTCGGCGTGATCGCAGTCGACCTCGACGACAACGGCTGGCTCGACCTGGTGGCCAGCAACTCGTGGGTCTCGACGATGACGGTGTACATGGCCGACGGCGCCGGCAACTTCGCACCGCATGCCAACGTCGCGGTCGGCACCCAACCCCGATCCCTTGCCGCCGGCGACTTCGACAGCGACGGTCTCCTCGATGTCGCGACCGCCGACGAGACCGACAACGCGGTGCTCGTCACGCTGGGCGACGGCAGCGGCAACCTGACGCCGTCGGCCAACTATCCCGTCGGCCTGCTGCCCTCGTCGGTCCGCGCGGGCGACCTGAACGAGGATGGCGTGCCGGACCTCGTGACCAGCAACCAGCTGTCGAACACGGTCGGCGTGCTGCTCTCGAACCCATGAACCGCGACGTCGGAGCATGTCGCACCCTCGGTCTTCGATCCGTGCGATCGCACCCGGAGAGGTTTGCACCGGCCCTGAATCTCGCTGCGTCGCGGCCGTCGTGAGACCCTACCTGCACACCACCATGCGCGCCTCGCTGCTCGTCTCCCTCGTCCTCGCCTCGACCCCCTGCCTCGCGTTTGCGGGCGACGGCGATCATCACCACGGTGGCCATCACGGCGGCCATCACGGCGGCCATGGTGGCGGCGGCGGGACCGGAGGCGGTGGTGGTGGTGGTGGTGGTGGCCAAGCGGTAGCCACGGTCTCGGGTGCCGGTCAGCGCCTGTCGTTCAGCTTCGGCGGCCGCGTGCGACTGCAGGGCAACAAGGCCACCGGTGACTTCGCGCTGGTCGCCCACCCGCTCGCGCCGCAGGGCACGACGATCTCGGTGGCGTGTCGGTACAAGAAGTTCGATCAGGTGACGATCACGGGCAACAGCGCCGTGTTCCGCGGACGGGGCAAGTGCACGCGTCTGTTGAACACCGGTGCGCTCGAGAGCTTCGACTCGGTCAACGTGTTCCAGATCGTCGACAACCCCGACGGCGACGCCATCGACGTGAACTTCGAGGGGCCGACGGGCATCGCGGTGCCCGGCGGCGCGCTCGAGTTCGGCGACTTCACGGTCACGCCCGCAGCCTGAGCCGACCGCGCTACTGGCAGCTGCCGGGGTTGTAGTCCGGGCACGGCACCGAGCAGGCGTCGCGACGACACACGTTGACCGCCGATGCCGCCGCGATCGCGCTGGCCGAGAGCCCACCGCAGCAGGGGTCGATGCACAGCCCCGAGATGCCGCAGTTCGCCAGGCAGGCCGCCGCCGCCGGACAGCCCTCGAGTGCCTCGCACGCCGCCGCGTCGTCGGCACAATCGCCGTCCTCCTCGGTGACGCAGCTCGGGCACTCGTTGCACATCAGCTCGTCACAGCTGGGGCCGACGTCCGTCGTCGAGCCCGCACTGACGTCACCGCTGCTGGAGTCGGCGGCCGTCTCGCCCTCGCTGGTGACCGACTGCGAGCTGGTACCGTCGTCGGCGACGCCCGAGTCGCCGCTGCTGCCATCGCTCGAGCTGCCACCCTGGGGCGTCGCGCAGACGCCCGCGATGCAAACCAAGGGCATCAGGCACGCGTCGTGATCGCAGGTGCACGACGCCTGCCCCGGCTCGCAGCCCGCGGGCACGCAGACCGCCGGGCCCGCGGCGCACTCGAGGCCGGCGTCGCAGGTGCCGTTGCCGTAGCACGCGCACCCGACCCCGCCGGCGACGCACTCCTGGGTCGACGTGGTCGTGCCCGGGCCGGTGACGTCGGGTGGCTCGACGAAGCAGGCCGCCCCGCCAAGGAGCAGGCACGAGATCGCCAGGCGGATTCGCGACAACGTCATCACATCAACCGTGGGCGCGCGCACAGGACAACGCGCTGCCTTCGAACGTTCCCGGATGCCACAACCATACGCATCGACCGCGGCGTTCGATTCACAAGGGCCCAAGTGCGCTCACCGTGGTAGGTGCCGCAGTCTACACGTCCCACACCTCGGCACGGGCGAGAATCAAGCAACGATCGGCAATCGCACGATCGCCTCGCAACCGCGCGCATCGCCACGGTTCCGGAGCACCACCGACCCGCCGTGGGACTCCGCGATTTGGCGGCTGAGGGCGAGCCCGATGCCGCTGCCGCCGGGCTTGGTGCTGAAGAACGGCACGAACACGTTGGCGCTGTTGGCGAGCCCGAGACCGTCGTCGACGACCCGCAGGCACAGCTCCCGCGCGGTCCACGTCCACGCCACGCGAACCCCGGCACCCGGGACCTCGCCTGCGGCGTCGACCGCATTGGCGAGCAAGTTGAGGAGCAGCTGCTCGAGCTGATCGGGATCGGCCTCGAGCTCACCGTCGGCGCATGCCTCGATGGTGACGCCTTCGTGCAGGCCCGCCACCCGCGCGACCAGCTCGCCCACGCGCAGCCGCTCGCGGCGCGGTGTCGGCAGCCGCGCGAGCCGGGCATAGCTCGCCATGAAGCGCCGCAACGACTCGGCGCGGGCTTCGATGAGTGCGAGCCCGCCACCCAGATCCGACTCGTAGTCTTCGGGCCGCGGCTCGCGTCGGGCGAGCGATCGCAGGCTCGCCGCCACCGAAGCGATCGGGGTCAGCGAATTGTTGATCTCGTGGCTGAGCACGCGCACGAGCTTTCGCCACGCCTCGAGCTCCTCCTGCCGCAGCACGCGGCTCAGATCCGACACCACCACCAGCACGTGGGGACGTCCGTGCTGGCGGAAGTCGCTGCGACGCAGCTCGCCGCGACCGACCGCGCCCGGGAACGCGAGCTCGACCGTGCGTGGAGCTGGGCCCTCGAGGAACTCGGCGAGCCCGAGCGACTCGGCGGTGCGGGCCTCGATACGCTCTCGCGACAGGCCCAACCACCGCTCACCGGTGCGATTGACCAACCGCAACGCGCGGGCGTCGTCGAACGCGAACACCGCGACCTCGATCTCGGCCATGACCTTGCGCAGCAGGGCGTTGGCCTCGAGTGCACCGAGCCGCTGCTCACCGAGCGTGTCCGCCAACGCGTTGGCCTCGGCCATCACCAGCGACCAGTCGTCGTCGCCGTGGGACAGCGCCGAGCGCAGTGTGAAGTCGCCGCGACGCAGGCCACCCAGCAGGTTCGCGAGCACTCGCAGCGGTCGCCGCACGGCCCGTAGCAGCAGGATGACGGCCGCACCCGAGAGCATCGCTGCGGCCAGCACGGCCGCGAGCCGCACGGCGGGCGACCCACCCGGGCGCCAAGCCAGCACCACCGCGGCCACCAGCGGAGCCGCCACGATCGCGAGCGCGCGTACGGCCACATGACGGCCGTAGCCCGCACGCTCCCGCATCATGGCGACAGTCCATGCCGATGCAGGCGGCGATACAGGGCGCTCCTCGACAGCCCCAGCGCGACCGCGGCGTGACTGACGTTGCCCGCGTGTCGCTCGAGCGCACGGCGGATGAGCAGCGCCTCGGCGTCGTCCAACGTCATGCCCTCGAACCCCGCCGGGTCACGCACCTCGGCGGGGTACAACCCGAAGTCGACCGCCTCGAGGCGGGGGCCCTCGGCCAGCAACACCGCCCGCTCGACCGCGTGCTCGAGCTCGCGGACGTTGCCTGGCCAGCGATGCTCCCGCAGAGATCGCTCGGCACCGGTCGAGCAGCCCTCGACGTGCTTGCGGTAGCGCGTGCCCATGCGGGCGATGAAGTGCTGCGCGAGCACGGGGATGTCCTCGAGGCGGTCGCGCAGCGGCGGCACGGCGATTTCGACGGTGTTGAGGCGGTACAGCAGGTCCTCGCGGAAGCGGCCCGCACGGACCTCCGCGCGCAAGTCGGCGTTGGTCGCCGCCATCACGCGCACGTCGACCTTGCGCACCCGCGACGATCCCACCGGGTGGAACTCGCCGGTCTGCAGCACGCGCAGCAGCTTGCCCTGTTGCGACAGCGGCATGTTGCCGATCTCGTCGAGCAGCAAGGTGCCGCCGTCGGCGAGCTCGAAGCAGCCGAGCCGGGCAGCCTTTGCGTCCGTGAACGCACCGCGCACGTGGCCGAAGAGCTCGCTCTCGAACACGCCGTCGGGCAGCCCGCCAGCGTTGATCACGATGAGCGGCCGGGCGGCCCGCGCCGAGGCCCGATGCAGCGCGCGCGCGATGAGCTCCTTGCCGGTGCCATGCTCGCCGCTGATCAGCACACTGGCGTCCGAAGGTGCGACCCGCTCGATGAGGCGCAGCACCGGCGACATCGCGCGGCTGCGTGCGATGAGTTCGTCCACGCCGTCGTCACGCAGGCGCGAGTTCTCGTGCTCGAGCCTTCGCGCGTGCCGCAGGACGCGACCGACCTCGGATTGCGTGCGCAGCACCGACACCAGGCGATCGTTGTTCCACGGCTTCTCGACGTAGTCGCGGGCGCCGGCGCGCACGGCCGCGACCGCCCCGTCGACGCTGCCCCACGCCGTCATCACCACCACCGGCAAGGTGGTGTCGACCGCGAGGATCTGATGCAGGAGATCGATGCCCTCGTCGCCGGAGGTGGTGTCGCGCGAGTAGTTGAGATCGACGAGCGCGACGTCGAACTCGCGATCGCGCGCGGCCGCGAGCGCGTTGGCGGGCGAGCTCGCAGTCTCGACCACGTAGCCCTCCGACTTCAGCAGCAGTCGCAGGGCGTCGAGGACATCGGGCTGATCATCGGCGACCAGCACTCGCGTGGGCGCAGAGACGTCGGTGGACAACTCGCTCAATCTACGGCAGCTCGAATCCATCTGGGCCCCTTGGGGACGGTTCGCGCGCCTGTTCGGCTGCGGAATCCTCGTCCCACCTGCGGACACGGGATGACGCCACGGGGTTTCGCGGGCCGCTGCAATTGCCTGCGAGCCGGCCGCGTGCGCTGCGGGCACGCTTCTTGCGAGCCGCGCCACTTCCGTGGCGCGCGACGAACTCGACCCACCGGACGCTGCTGCGGCCGGCCCCACCTGCGAACCCCTGCTCCGGCTCGACGGCGTGGGCAAGGTCTACGTCAGTGAGGACATGGAGACCCACGCGCTGCGCAAGGTCTACCTCACGATCGGGCGTGGGGAGTTCGTCGCGATCTCCGGGCCATCGGGCTCCGGCAAGACCACGCTGTTGTCGCTGCTCGGACTGCTCGACCGCCCCAGCACCGGCACGATGCACTTCGGCGAGCACGACGTGAGCGCGCTCGATGCCGCCGCGCGTGCGGGCCTACGCAACCGCGACATCGGCTTCATCTTCCAGGGCTTCAACCTCATCGCCGACCTCACGGTGCAGGAGAACGTCGAGCTGCCGCTGGTCTACCGCGGCACGCCGGCACGACGCCGTCGTGCGCGCGTGCTCGAGGTGCTCGACCGACTCGAGCTCGCCGACCGCCGTGGGTACCTCCCCAGTCAGCTCTCGGGCGGTCAGCAACAGCGGGTCGCGGTCGCGCGAGCGATCGCCGGCGCGCCGCGCCTGCTGCTCGCCGACGAACCGACCGGCAACCTCGACTCCACCAACGCCGAAGGCGTGCTCGAGCTGTTGCGAGAGCTTCACCGCGGCGGCTCGACCGTGTGCATCGTGACCCACGACCCCCGCCACACCCGTTGGGCCGAACGCGTCGTGCGACTGTTCGATGGTCGCGTGGTCGGAGAGGACGCGACCTGGGCGGCATGATCCACCTCTGGAACGACCTGCGACTCGCCGCACGCGAGCTGCGACGACGACCACGGGTGTCGCTCGCGATGCTCGCGACGCTGTCGCTCGCGATCGGCCTCACGGTCGCGACCTACTCGATCGTTCGCGCGCTGGTGCTGGGCGACGCTCCCGTGCGAGACCCCGACCAGGTCTGGGCGCTCTACACGGTCGACGACGTCAACCCGGGGCACATGCCGGTGTCGGACCCGACCGCGTTCGACGTCGCACAGCAGCTCGCGAACGAGCAGCTCGGCGAGCTCACGCTGCTGGCGGGCGTCACCGCGACCGTGCAGACACCCGCCGGCACCGAGCCGCGCCGCACGGTGATTGCGACCTCGAACTACTTCGAGGTGCTGGGGCTGCAACCGCAGCTCGGCCGCTTCTTCGACGCGGTCGATCACGGCGCGCCAGTGCTCGAGGTCGTGCTCAGCGACCGCACCTGGCGCGAGGCTTTCGAGGGCGACCCGCTCGTGCTCGGGCGCTCGCTCACGGTCGAAGACCGCGCGCTCACCATCATCGGCGTGGCCCCGCCGGGCTTCGTCGGCACGACGATGCTCGAGGCGGAGCTGTTCCTGCCCTACGCGGCCCACTCGGAGGTACTGCCGTCGCTGCCATGGTTCGGCCACCGCCGCTTCCTCGCCTTCGACGCGCTGGTGCGCCTCGCACCGGGGGTCACGCCGGAGCAGCTCCACACCCGCGTGGCGGCGATCGCCGAGACCATCGCCCAGGCGCACCCCGATGAGGTCGGTCGTCGGCGCCTTCGCGCGGTCCCCCTCGCCCACGCGCTGCTTGGTCCCGACGCACGCGGTGCGCTCGTGCTGGCGGCCGGCATCGGGATGACGGCGGCGGGCTTCGTGCTGTTGGTCGCCTGCGCCAACGCGGCCAGCCTGCTGATCACCCGCGCGTCGCCGCTGCGCACCGAGCTCGCGCTGCGTGGTGCACTCGGTGCGACCCCGTGGCGGTTGTTCCGCCAGGTGGTCTCGACCGCGTCGCTGTTGGCTGCGGGCGCGGGCGCGGTGGGCCTGTGCCTGGCGCCGTGGATCCGCGACCTGCTGTGGTGGCTGAGACCCCCGATGCTCTGGGGCATGTCACTGCGACCGGCGCTCGACCCCGGCGTGCTGTGGTTCGCGATCGCGATCTCGGCCGCGACCGCGTTGAGCTTCGGTCTACTGCCGGCGATCGGCGCGGCACGGGTCGATCTCGCGAGCCCGCTGCGACATCACGCGAGCCACGGACAAGCCACGCACCGCGGGCTCCGTGCCACGCTGGTGGTGTTCCAGATCGCGGTGTCGTTCACGGCGTTGCTCGGTGCGGCGCTGTTCGTCCGCGGCGCCGCGCGGGCCCTCGCGATCGACCCCGGCTTCGCGGTGCACGAGCTCGCGGCGATCGAGATCGATGCCGGTGGGGCCGACGGCCGCCCGAGCGACGACCTCGCGCAGCTGCAGCAACGCCTCGCCGCCGTCCGTGCGCAACCTGGCGTGGTCGAGGCCGAGCTGGCGACTGCGCTCCCGTTCGGCGCCAACGAGTTTCGGCGCACCGTCTCGACCGATCCGGCGGGCAACCGGCCGGCGCCACCGCCACGGCTGGTGACGACCGCGGCCGTGGGTCCTCGCGTGTTCGCGACGCTTGGCCTCGCCCTGCTCGAGGGGCGGAACTTCGCCGCATCGGATGGCTTCGACGCCGAGCGCGTTGCGATCGTGAACCAGGCCTTCGTCGAAGCCTGGTGGCCCGAGGGTGACCCCTGCGATCGTCGACTCCACCTCGCGGGCGTCGAAACACCGCTGCGAGTCGTCGGCGTGGTCGCGACCAGCAAGTGGATGGCGCTCGACGAACCGGATCTCCCGGTGCTGTGGCTGCCGCTGGTGCAGTGGCCACAGCCGTCGCTGCAGCTGGTCGCGCGTGGCCCCGACGCCGAGCAGACCCTCACCAGCCTTCGCGCCGCGTTCGAGCAGGACCTCGGGCACGCGACCATGTCGCGGCCACGCACGTTGACGACCGACGTCGAGGCGACACTCGGGGGCATGCACGCCGCCGCGCGGCTGCTGGGTCTGTTCGGCGCGGTCGCGATCGCGCTGGCGATCGTCGGCATGCACGCGGTGATGACCGACGCCGTCCGGCAACAGACCCGCGAGCTCGGCATCCGCATGGCGCTCGGAGCCACGCCGGCGGTCGTGCGCACGATGGTGATGCGCGAGGCGTTGGGCCTCGCGTTGGTCGGCAACGCGGTCGGCATCGTGCTCGGTCTCGGCCTGCAGCACCTGCTCGCCGAGCACCTCTACGAGGTGCCCGCCGGCGACGTGTTCGCGTTCGGAGGCGTCGCCGCGCTGGTGACGATGGCCGCGATGCTCGCGACGTGGTTGCCCGCGCGGGCCGCAACCCGCATCGAACCCGCGCGCGCGATCGATCGCGGGTAGTCGCCACGCCGTGGCGAATCGGGGCACACGCCGCCCTCGCACCCGAGACGTTGGCATGGCGATTCCCCAGGGCAGCGATGTCGCGATCGCTGCGAAACGCGGCGATGTGAAGCGGCTTTACGAAGCGCGACCACCGGCCACGAATGCCCACCGGAGGGGCCCCGTCGGTCCTTCCGTGAAGATGCGCATCGCCTTCGTGCTCGCCTCGGTACTGGCACTGTCGGGTTCGGCGGCGGTCGGCGCCGGGCTCGCGAAGGCGACCACCGTCGATCTCGCGCGCCTGCGCGGCCCCAAGCCGGTCACCGTGGTGCTCCACCGCGACGGCGGCCGCGCGACCGCCGGCAAGGACGATCCTCGCAAGCTCAGCTCGGGCGTGGTCGCCCGCAGCGGCTACGACTACGTCGACATCGACGCCTACGTCGGCACCGACGACGAGTGGAACGCACTGGTGTCGTGCGTGCAGTCGAAGTACGCCGGCTACGGCGTCGACATCGTCGAGCACGCGCCGGCGAAGGGCAACTTCGTGCTGGCGATGGTCGGCGGCTCGTCGATGACGCTCGGCTTCGACGAGACCGTGCACGGCATCGCGCCGTGGAACGGCAAGGTCATCGATCACGCGGTCGCGTTCGTGTTCCAGCCGCCCGAGGCGAGCGCTGCAACCATGTGCGAGACCACCGCGCACGAGATCGGCCACGCGCTCGGCCTCGACCACTCGCGCGATTGCAGCGACATCATGAGCTACGAGGCCTGCGGCGAGAAGGAGTTCCGCCCTGAGGCCAGTCCCTGCGGCGAGTGGGAGGACCGTGCCTGTGGCACCGGTGTCGAGCGCCAGAACACCGACGCCGAGCTCGCGCACCGCGTCGGCCGTCGCTAAAGGCAGGTTCTCCGATCAGTAGAAAGCGAAGCGCAGGCCGACCAGCAGGGTCTGCCGCGGGAACTTCGAGCCGGGGATCGCCCGCGCGTCGTAGGTGAGGCCTGCGCTCATCGCCGCGGTCGCGTTGAGGAAGAACTCGTAGCCCACACCGATCGCACCACCGAGCCCGACCGCGAGCCCGCGCGCGGTCGGGTCATCGGGCCCGCGACGTGGCACGCCGGAGGCCCCCAGGGCCCCGCGCAGATACAACCCACGGAAGAGGAAGCCAGTGGCCTCGATGTCGCCACCGAAGGCCACGCCGCCGCGCCGCGTCAGGTACGGCGTGACGTGAAGATCGGCGCCGAGCAGGAAGCGCTTGCCGACGCCGCCGCCGAGCGCGAGGTCGATGCGCGTGGCGGGCAGGAAGTCGTCGTACCAGAAGAACGTGCCGCCGAAGCCGAAGCCGCCACCGTAGTAGAAGCCGCGGCGGTCGCGGGCGCCTTCGATCTCGAGCCCGCGACGCCCCTGCACCGCCGCCTCGGCCTGCGGGATCGCACCCGCGAAGCACAGCCCGCCCACGGCGGACGCGACGATCAACGACCACGACGACAGACGACGACGTGCCTCGAGCATGGCGACCATCATGGCACAGGCAGTCAGCGCAGCGTCGTGACGTCGACCACGGCGAAGCCCCCCGCGGGGACACTCACCTGGGTGGTTCGTGTCTCCCACCCTCCAGGACCACGGACCGTCACCACCACGCGATGTTTACCGGCTGGCACCGTCGCCCGTGCAACGTGGACGCGCGCGGGCAGCGTCGTCCAGCTGCGGGTGTCGGGCTTGTCGAGCGCGACGAGGGTGCCCTCGATCGCCGCCGCCGCGAGGAAGCCGATGAGCGCTCCGCCCTGCTCGGACTGATTGCCGGCCGCACGTCCGGCCTCGGCCGCGGCCGCGCGCACGATCATGCGAGTGATCGCGGCACCGATGATCTTGGGCTTGATGTCCTCGTACTCGCCGACGATCTCGTCGGTGACGTCGGTGGCGAGCTCCATCTCCATCGATCGACCGTCGATCGTCGCCTGCGCGGTGTCGAACACGGTGTCGTGTGCGACCAGCTCGGGGTACGTCACGACCTTGAACATGCCGTACTCGAGCACGGTGGTGTCGCCGGTGATGTACGCACCCGCGAGTCCGATCGCGAGGCCGATCGGGATGCGCTTGGGCACCTTGTAGGGCACGCGTCCGGTCTTCGCGACGATGAGCACCTCACCCTCGCTGGCCGGTGCCATGCTCCACGCCGTCGCCGTCGTCGGCAGGCTCGCGAGCTCTGCCTTGGGTCGCTGCACCGCAGGACCTTCGCTGGTCGGCGCGACCGCGGACGGCGCGGCCGAGGGCGCGGCCGCATCACTCGGCGCCGCAGGTGCGTCACCCGCCGCCGGTGGCACCGTGGCCGCCGGCGCGCCGCCATCGGGCTGCTGCGGCAGGTAGTCACGGATGCGTTCGCCGCGGTAGCTGCCGCGCTGCGACAGCCGCTCGATGGGGCCGCGCAGGCTCGAGAACTCGCGCTCCTGCAGCGCCTCGTCGTAGTACCGCAACGCCTCGTCGGCCTGGCCCAGCCGCTCGTAGACGAAGCCGGCGAGGTACGAACCGAAGGCGCCGTGCTGGTGCTCGGGGTCGTAGTCGCGCAGATAGTTGCGCATGACCGTGAAGCGCTTGGCCTCGATCTTCGCGCCGTCGAGGTCGCCGCGCGCGAGGTAGTTGCAGAGGTTCATCGCGTTGAGTGCGAGCTTCTCGGTCGGCGAGGTCTTGTACTTGGTCGCGCTGTCGCTGTAGATGTACTTCCCGAGCTTGCCGGCACCATCACGGGCGATGTCGAGGAGTTCGAGCTGCTTGTCGGCGACCTCGAAGTCGCGCGCGCTCAGGTCGTAGTCGCCGGCGGCCTGCAGCATCGTCGCGCGCTCGAGCACGACCAGCTCGAAGTCCTTCTTCCAGCGCGACGGCAGGTCTTCGGCCTTGCGCACCTTGAGGAAGCGGTTCAGCTGGCCGATGCCGCCGGACACGTCGCCGCGCTGCACCGCGTCGCGGGCGGCGTCGGTGCGGTCCGAATAGGTCGCGCAGCCACCGACGAGCAGCGCGAACGCAATCATGCGCGCGGCCACCGTCTGGGCGACGGACCGATGCCGTGGGGTCTGCATGTTCGCGAAGGCTCCCGAGATCAGCGAATGATCGCCTTGCTGCGCTCCGACTTGGTCTGGAACTTCACGACGCTGGTCTCGACCTCGATCACCTGCATGAACAGCGTGTACTGCACGCGCCGCTCCTTGTTCATGCGCTCGTCGACGGCCTGCAGCTTGCCAGTCACGAAGTACTGCGCGCCGATCTGGCGCCCGATCTGCGCGGCCAGGGCCGGGTTGAAGTCTGCGGTCTGCTGGAGGTTGGCCTCGGCGATCATCTCGGCCTGCCGCTCGCGGCTGACGACCGCGACCACACCGCTGTTGATCAGCTCGGTCTCCATGTCGCTCAGCAGCGTCAGCATCTGGTCGTCGAGGTGCTCGCTGGTGTCGTTCTTGATGGGCCAGATTGCGACCACCGGCTGCTGCGAGGTCCGCCACTGCCCCCACAGCGGCGACGCCATCAACGACGCGATGTTCTTCTTCATCAGGTCGTCGAGGTCCTTGCGATCGAGTCCGGTGCTCATCGCCCCTTCGTCGAGGTCGGGGTTCTCGGTGCCCTCACCGCCTCGGATCGCCTTGGTCTTGCAGCCGCCGACCAGCGTCGGCAGCAGCAGCGACGACAACAGGAGTGCGAGATGGGAACGACGAGCACGGTGCATGCGAAGGACTCCGACGGTTGCGCGAGAGGATGCCGACAACGGCCTCGGGGCGGCAGTGATCTCACTCACAGCAGCATGATGAGATTGGGAACGCTGGAAATCCCGGCGTAGACGCCGATCACCTCCTCGACGCTATGGACGTGCAGCGTGAGGGTGATGCAGATGCGGGTGGCGCTGCGGGTCGCTCGCTCGGCCGATCGCAGCCGCGAGGCGCCGACCACGGCGCCGGCCTGGGCGTGCACGGCTTCGCGGAATTCTTCGGTTCCGGGGCCGAACGCCTTGACGATATACTCGCCCGGAAACGCGTGGGTCGCGAGCAATAGCTCGCGCGATGGTGCAGCCTCCGACCCGCGTTCGTTCATCGCGCCACCATCATGGCAAGAAGCACCGTCGTCGTGAAGGCCCGCCCACGAGTTGTCCGCGTCCGACCGGGCGCGGGCGAGGTTTGCCGTCGGCTCGCAGGTGGCCGCCGTGTCGTGGCGCTGGTCGCGACACTGCTCGGCGTGGGTGCGTGCAGCGGACCCGGCTCCAAGTCGTGGGCCGCCGAAGGCAAGCGCGACGCCGACGGCGCGCTCAAGGTGCTGACCACCACGATCGAGCAGCGCACGCTGGTCCGCTACTACACCACCTCGGGGACGCTGCGCGCGCGTCGTTCGGCCGACCTGGTCGCGACCCAGCCCGGGCTCGTGCAGGCGCTGCTGGTCGAAGAGGGTGCGAAGGTGAAGGAGGGCGACGTGCTCGCGCGGCTCGATGGTCGCAGCTCGTCGCTGCAGGCGGCGCAGGCCGGCCTCCAGCTGCAGAACCTCGAGCGCGAGCTCGAGCGGCTCGAGGCGGTGCAGGGCGGCGCGGTCTCGAAGGAGGAGATCGACAAGCAGCGCTACCTGGTCGAGGAGGCCCGCGCCGCGCTCAAGCTCTCCAAGCACCAGGTGGGTCTGACGGTCGTGCGGGCGCCGTTCGACGGCACCATCGTGACGCGGCATGTCGACGTGGGCGCACTGGCGGGATCGACCACGCCGCTGTTCTCGATTGCCGACCTGCACGAGCTCGAGCTCGAGCTGCACCTGCCCGAGCGCGACGCCGCCACCGTGAAGGCCGACGCGGACGTCGAGATCGAGCTGGTGGACGGCAGCACCTTCACGGCCAAGATGGTCCGCCGCGCCCCCATCGTCGACGCCGCGACCGGCACCGTGAAGTTCATCGCGCGGGCCGCCGAGTTCCCGCCGGCAGCGGCGCCCGGCGCCTTCGCGCGCGCGAAGGTGCTGGTCGAGGCGCACGAGAGCGTGCCCAGCCTGCCGCGCAGCGCGATGTTCGAGATCGAGGGCAAGCCCCACGTCTACGTGCTCGAGGACGGCAAGGCGCGACGACGTCCGATCGAGCTGCGGATGATCGGCACCGACGCGATCGAGATCGGTGGCGGGGTCTCGCCGGGCGATCTGGTCGTCGCCGATGGCAACGCCGGCATCACCGAGGGCATGCCGCTGCAGGCGGCGGCCGCCGAAGCGACCAAGCCCTCGCCCGAGCAGGGCTAGCAGGCCCAGGCGATCGCGATGCGAGGTTGGATCGGCCAGGCGGTGCTGCGCCCCGTCACCACCATGATGGTGACGATCACGGTGCTGCTGTTCGGCCTGGTCGCCGCGCTGCGCCTGCCGGTCGAGCTGCTGCCGGAGCTGTCCTATCCGACCATCACCGTGCGCACGAGCGACAGCGACGCGGCGCCGCTCGAGGTCGAGGAGCTCATCACCCGGCCCATCGAAGAGCGGGTCGGCGCGGTACCGGGGGTGGTCAAGGTCGAGTCGGTCTCGCGCGAGGGCCAGTCCGACGTCGTGCTCGACTTCGCCTGGGGCACGCCGATGGATCAGGCGATCGCCGACGTGCGCGAGAAGCTCGACCGCGTCACGCTGCCGACCACCGCCGATCGCCCGCTGCTGCTGCGCTACGACCCGTCGCAGGAGCCGATCATGCGGCTCGCGCTGCGGCCCAACGAGGACGCCGAGCTCACGCTGCGCGACCTCGCGGCGCTGCGGAAGCTCGCGGAGGACGTGGTCAAGCGCGAGCTGGAGAAGATCGCTGGCGTCGCCGCCGTGCAGATCCACGGCGGTGAGCTCGAAGAGGTCGCCATCGAGCTCGATCCTGCGCGGCTGGCCGCACTGGGCGTGGGCGCCGACGACGTGGTCACGGCGCTACAGCGCGACAACGTGAATCGTCCCGGTGGCGCGGTCGACGAGCGCGACGATCGCTACCTGGTGCGGACGCTGCACGAGGCCGAGACCCCCGAGCAGCTGGGCGCCATCATCGTGCGCTCGAGCGCCGGTCGCGAGCTACGGATCCGCGACCTCGCGAAGGTCCAGCGGCGGCCGCTCGAACGCGAAGAGCTGTCGCTGGTCGGTGGGCGCGAGAGCGTCGAGCTGGCGGTCTATCGCGAGGGCGACGCGAACCTCGTCGCGGTCGCACGCGCGATCGAGGAGGCCCGCGCGCGCCTGCGACTCCCGCAGGGCTACGAGGTCGTGGTCCTGGCGGACAACTCGCAGTTCATCGAGTCGTCGGTCGACGAGGTGGTCGACAACACCACGATCGGCGCGATGCTGGCGGTGCTGGTGCTGCTGTTCTTCCTCCGCGAGCTGCGCTCGACGGTGGTGATCGCGGTGGCGATCCCGATCTCGTTGCTGGCGACCTTCGTGCCGCTGCAGGCGCTCGGGGTCTCGCTCAACATCATGAGCCTCGGGGGGCTCGCGCTCGGCGTGGGCATGCTGGTCGACAACAGCATCGTGGTGCTCGAGGCGATCGCACGGATCCGCGAGGAGCGCGAGGCTGCAGGCACCGCGCGTGGAGCGGTCGCGCGACGTGAGATCGCCATCGCCGGCACCGCCGAGGTCGGCACCTCGGTGGTGGCCTCGACGCTCACGACGATCGCGGTGTTCCTGCCGATGGCCTTCGTGGAGGGGGTCGCGGGTCAGCTGGTACGCGACCTCAGCCTCGCGATCAGCTTCTCGATCCTGTCGTCGATGCTGGTGAGCCTGACGTTGGTGCCGGTGCTGCTGTCGTTCGGTGACGACGACGATGACATCGTCGAGGGCGGACGCCGCACGTTGCTGGGGCTCCTGGTGATCCCGCTGGCGCTGTTCTACCGCCTGGTCGCGCTGGCCGTGCGCGGCGCGGGTGCGTTGCTGGGGTTGCTGGCGCGCCCGCTGACGACCGTGTGGGACGGGCTCGAGCGCAGCTATCCGTGGCTGCTGCGCCGCGCGATGCGTCGGCCGGGGGTCGTCGTGCTGGCCGCGCTGGCGATCTGCGTCGTGACGGTGCCGCTGGCCGATCGACACGGGCGCACGCTGGTGCCCGAGCTCTCGCAGCGCGAGTTCTTCGTGCAGCTGGAGCTGCCGCAGGGCACCACGCTCGCGCGCACCGAGGCGACGGTGCGACGGCTGGGCGCGGTGCTCGACGACGACGCCGCGGTCGAGCTGCACTTCGCCCGCGTCGGCAGCCTCACCCAGGCCGGCAACGCCGGCGGCACCGTGACCGGGACGCACCTCGGCCAGATCGACGTACGGCTGACCGCGCTCGCCGACGGCGAGCAGGCCGCCGCGATCGAGACGCGATTGCTGGCGCGCCTGCGGGGCGCGCTCGATCACGGCCAAGCGACGCTGCGGCTGGGTCATCCCACACTGGTCGCGTTCGGGCCTCCGATCGAGGTGCAGGTCTTCTCGGAGGATCCTCCGCGCGGCATCGCCGTGACCAAGGCGCTGTTGCCCGAGCTGCAGGCGATCGATGGCCTCCCCGAGGTCGTCGCCGACGACCTCGAGGGTCGCCCCGAGGTGCGGGTGCAGTTCGATCGCGAGCGCCTGGGTCGCATCGGCCTCACGGTCGACGACGCTGCCACCGCGGTGCAGCGCGCCATCGCTGGCGAGGTGGCGACCCAGCTGCACACCGCCGACCGCCAGCTCGACGTGCGCGTTCGGCTGCCGCTCGCCGACCGCTCGAGCGTCGAGGACGTCGCCGCGATCCAGGTCGCGGTGATCGGCGGGGTACCGGTGCGACTCGACGCGGTCGCCGACGTGAGCCCCGACCGCGGGCCCTCCGAGATCCGCCGCATCGACGGCCGCCGTGGGCTGCGGATCCGCGCCCGGGTCGAGGGCCTGAACCTGGGCGGCGTCGCGCGCGACGTCGAGAACGTGCTCGCCGCACACGCCGACGACGATCCCACCGTCTCGGCGGCGATCGCCGGCCAAGCCGGCGAGATGGAGGCCTCGCTGCAGAGCATCGGCTTCACCGCCGCGCTGTCGCTGTTCCTGGTCTACGTGGTGATGGCCGCGACCTTCGAGAGCCTGCTGCACCCGTTCCTGATCCTGTTCACGGTGCCGCTGGCCATCACGGGCGTCGCGGTCGGGTGCGACCTCGCGGGCCTGCCACTGTCGGCGATGGTCGGCATCGGGGTGATCGTGCTGGGCGGAATCGTCGTCAACAACGCCATCGTGCTGGTCGCGGCCATCAACGATCGACGCGGCGACGGCATGCCGCTGTTCGAGGCGGTCATCGACGCCGGCCGCGTGCGGCTGCGCCCGATCCTGATGACCACGCTCACCAGCGTGCTCGGGTTGGTCCCGATGGCGCTCGGCCTCGGCGATGGCGCCTCGCTGCGGCAGCCGCTGGCGGTGTCGATCATGGGCGGCCTGTCGTCGTCGACGCTGCTGACGCTGGTGGTGATCCCGGCGGTCTACCTGTTGCTGCCGGGCAAGGTCCGCGCGGCGTGGTCGACGACCCGCTCGAGCGACGCCGAGGCCGACTAGTACCTCGACACAGCGATTCGACACTAGCGGCGGTCGCAGTGCGCGTCGAGCAGCTGCCGTACCCGCTCGAGCAAGCGATCGCGCGAGAACGGCTTCTCGAGCAGCGACTCCTGATCACCCAGCGCGCCCTCGCGGATCATCGCGTACTCGGAGTACCCCGAAACGAACAGGACCCGCAGCCCCGGGCGCGCCGATCGCAGCTCGTGGGCGAGCTCGGGGCCCCCCATCTTGGGCATGACCACGTCGGTGATCAGGAGATCGATGCCGCCCTCGTGGCGCCCCGCGACGTCGATCGCGTCGAGACCGTGCTGCGCCGTCAACACCCGGTAGCCCTGGCGCGCGAGCGTCTCGGCGACCACGCGGCGCACCTGCGAATCGTCCTCGACCACCAGCAACGTCTCGTCACCGCCGGCCCGTACCGACGTGGTACGTCGGCGGCGCGTCGACGGTGCACTGTTCTCGCGCACGCGCGGCACGTAGACCTTGAAGGTCGTGCCCACGCCGACCTCCGAGTAGACCCAGATCACGCCGCCGGCCTGCTTCACGATGCCGTAGCAGGTCGACAAGCCCAGACCGGTGCCCTTGTCGCTGGCCTTGGTGGTGAAGAACGGCTCGAAGATCCGCGCCACCAGCTCGGGCGCGATGCCGACGCCCGAGTCGGTCACGGAAAGTGCGGCGTACTCCCCTGGCTCGAGCTCGACGCCGTGCGCGGCGGCGTACTCGGCATCGAGCTCGACGTTGCTGGTGTTGATGTGCAGGCTGCCGCCGGCCTCCATCGCGTCGCGCGCGTTGACCACCAGGTTCATCACGACCTGACCGAAGTGCGTCGGATCGACGCGCACGTTCCAGGCCTCGGGATCGAGGTCGGTGCGGAACTCGATCGACTCGCCAGCAATGCGTCGCAGCATCGCCTCGGTGTCGCGCACGATGTCGTTGAACGAGAGCACGCGCGGCGCCACCGCCTGCCGCCGCGAGAACGCCAACAGCTGTCGCGTGAGGCGCTCGGATCGCGAGGCCGCCTCGAGGATCTGCGTGAGGCACTCGGCCGTGCCCGAGCCGGGCGCGGCCTCCTCGAGTCCGAGCTCGCCGAAGCTCCGCACGACCGTCAGCACGTTGTTGAGATCGTGCGCGATGCCGCCGGCGAGTCGGCCGATGGCCTCCATCTTCTGCGCCTGTCGCAGCTGCGCCTCGAGTCGCTCGCGCTCGCTGCCATCGCGGCACACTGCCAGGTAGCCGCTCGACGCGCCGCCGAGCGGCGAGATCGATACCTCGAGCGGGAACGACTCGCCGTCGAGGCCGCGTGCACGCCCGCGCACGACCAGGCCGCGCTCGAGCGGTCGCTGGCCCAGCTGCAGACCGTCGTGCTCGGCATCGGCCGACTCGAGCCAGCGCTCCATCGGCGTGCCGACCAGCGCCCCCCGCGTTGCGTGCAGCAAGCCGGCGGCACTCGGGTTGGCGAAGGTGATCACCCCGCGCTCGTCGAGCAATAGCATCGCATCGGCGGAGCCGAGCAGCATGCCCTCGAGATCGCCGCCGCCGGCCGGCCGCGCCGCAGCCAGCGGGCGACTCACCCGACGCTCATCTTCCTCCGCGATGTTCGACACGAACATCACCAGCATACCAGCGCCGGCCGCGAATGGATCCCACCCGAAGCGGCCGAAGGGCCGACGTCACCGCCGCGATGCGCGTCACCGGTGTTTCATTTCCGGCCGCGTGTCTCGGGATCGGCCGGGCGGGCGCGAGCGCGCGCTGCCAGAGCTCCGCCCACGACGGAGCTGATAGCGTAGGGCCATGGATGCCATCGTCCTGCACGCCTGCGGTGGGCCCGAGCGGCTGCAGCTCGAGGCGCGCGAGCCCCCGAACGCCCGTCCGGGCTGGGTGGTCGTCAAGGTGCACGCCGAGGGCGTGTGTTACCGCGACATCGTCGAGCGCCGCGGCGGCTTTGCCTTCATCAAGCAACCGGTGGTGCCCGGCCACGAATGGGCCGGGGAGATCGTCGAGGTCGGCGCGGGCGTGATCGACTTCGCGATCGGTGACCGTGTGGTGAACCTGCACCGCGCGGCCTGTGGCGCGTGCGAGGCGTGTCGGCGAGGTCACGAGACGCGTTGTCGCGCGGCGCTCGAGGTGTTCGGGCTGTCCGTCGACGGCGGCTACGCACAGCTGGTGGCCGCGCCGGTGGGATGCCTGGTGCGCTTGCCACTGGAGATCCCCTACGCCGCCGCGTGCTTCCTCAACTGCACGGCCGGGGTTGCCCTGCGAGCGCTGCGCTCGGTCGCCCGCGTCGCGCAGGGCGAGCGCGTGCTGGTGACCGGCGCCAGCGGTGGCGTGGGTGCCCATGCGATCCAGATCGCGAAGGTGCTCGGCGCCCACGTCATCGCCGCGACCAGCAGCGACGCCAAGCGCGGGTCGCTGCGCGATCTCGGTGCGGACACGGTGGTGGTCTCCACGGCCGCGGATCTCCACCGCGCGGTGAAGCGCGAAACCGCAGGCACCGGCGTCGACGTCGTGCTCGATTGCGTCGGCACACCGACGCTCAACGCCTCACTGCGATCGCTGCGAGCCGGCGGCCGCCTCGTGGTCGTGGGCAACGTCACCAGCGATCGATGGGAGGTGAACCCCGGGTTCGTCATCCTCGCCGAGCTGCAGATCATGGGCAGCGCCGGCTGCAACCGCGACGACCTCGAGCAGGTGCTCGCGTGGGTCGCACAGGGTCGCGTGCGACCGATCATCGCCGAGCAACTCCCGCTGTCCGCCGCCGCCGAGGCCCACCGCCGGCTCGAACGCCAGGGCGTGACCGGTCGCATCGTGCTGCTGCCCTGGGCAGACCCCACCGAAGCCGCGAAATAGCCCCAGCGGGCCTGCGGTAAGCTGCGCCCGCCACATGGAGCCGCAGCCACCGCCGGAGCTTGCTGCCCCGCCCGCCGATGGTTCGTCGTCGCGGGGTCGAACCCAGCGCTACGGCGCGGTGCCCCCGAGCGTCGCGCGGCGGCTCTGGAACGCCGCGCGCGAGGCCTGGCGGCAGGCCGCACAGCCGCACGCGCCACCGGCGTCGACCGACACGCGCGCCCGCTTCTTCTATGGGCTGGCGCAGCCGCTGCTGGGCCTGCGGGTGCTCCTGCGCAATCAGGCGTTGCTCGGCGCTGCGATGGCGCCGGTGGTGTTCCTCGCGCTCGTGTGTGGCATCGCGGCCGCGACCTCGCTCGAGGTCCGCGAGGCCGCCGGGCAGCACTGGTGGTCGCTCGGGTTCGCCTCGGTGGAGAGCTCGGTCTTCTTCTTGATCGCGTTCTTCACCACCTTCGCCGCGCTGGCCCCGGTGCCGCCGTTCTTGTTCGCGCGTCACTACGCGCGCATGGCCGCGGCCGCGCGCGACGACCTCGGCCTCGGCCCGCGCAAGCCCTACCTCAAGTCGTGGCAGCAGGCGCTCGGCGAGACCGTCGCCCAGCTCATCGTGATCACCCTCGGCCTGCTGCCGATCACGCTGCTGCTGGCGTTGTTCGGCTTCTACGGCGCGGTCGTCGGCTTCGTCGCGCAGCTGGGCTGGACGATGTACTGGATGGTCGTCGAGGCGTTCGACAACGGCCGCACGCTCGCGCCCGACGAGGACCTCGAGACGGTGGCGCAGGCCGAGGCGGCGATCTCGTTCACGCCGTGGTTCGTCGCCGCCGTGGCGCGCATCGAGCAGCCCCGGGCACGCAGCCTGCTCGCTCCGCTGCGCGGCTTCCTCGAGGTGATGCAGACGCTCATCAAGGGCTGGACGCCCGAGCTACGCCTGATCGAACAGGAGCGCGCGCTCGCGAGTGGCTTCGCGATCGGCACCTTCGTGCTGGTCGCGGTGCCGG
This sequence comes from Deltaproteobacteria bacterium, assembly GCA_016709225.1. Classification (NCBI taxonomy): domain Bacteria; kingdom Pseudomonadati; phylum Myxococcota; class Myxococcia; species Deltaproteobacteria bacterium. The sequence goes on from JADJEE010000002.1 coordinate 1,394,313, forward strand.
GACTCAACCTGCTGTTCCGACCTGCACTGGTGATCGCGGCCGCGCACCTGCGAGGTCAGCTCGAGCTCGAGGCCGCGCGCGCCCACGGCGAGCTGAGCCAGCCGAGCGCGGTGGTGGTGCCGGACTCGCCCCTCACGCGGTGAATGCCGCGCTTGAACCACGCGTAGGCCCAGAAGAAGCGCTCGATGCCGCGGCGCTCGGCCGCGGTCAGCGGCACTGCGCTGCACACCAGCTTCGGGTCCTCGACGCCCGCGTCGCAGAAGCCGAACACCGCACGTACCGTGGTCTCGACGAGCACGCCGGCGGCGAGTCGCGGACCCAGCACCAGCGCGTCGAGGCCGTCACCGTCGGCGGCGACGATGTCCTCGATACAGCCATAGTTGTAGGGGCACGGCAGCGGCGAGATCACGTCGACGCGGCCATCGCCCTTGCGCTTCACGAAGCTCCACCGCGGCACCTCGATGCGGACCCGCTGCAGCGGTGAGAGGTCTTGGAGCGTCGCGAAGCTCACGCGTGCGTTCGATGTTACCATCGACCTCGCCCATGGACGCCGCCGCGGTCTTCGCTCTCCCCTCGGGTCCAGACCACGGTCATCCACTGCACGCATCCACCTGCGAGCGCGCGCAGGAGCGCATCGACGCGACGGGTGGCGTGCTCGCCGAGGTGATCGCACGGCCGGGTCTGCTCGACGATGCGGTTGCGCTGGCGCTGTACGTGCTCGAGCCGGTGCGAGTGGCGGGCGACGACGAGGGCGTGCAGCTGGTGGTCGAGGTCGCGGCGCTGGCGTTGGCGCTGGTGCGCGCGCCGGCGGAGCTGCTCGGCCCGTCGCCGGCGATCTCGCTCGGCGGTGGGCGCGTGCAGTCGGCGGCGCGCGGCGAGTTCGAGGGGGTCGGCCCCGAGCTGCCGCACCTGCTCGCGAGCCTGCGCGCGCGCATGTCCACGCGACGGGGGTGGCCGGCCGGCTGCGCGGCGTTCTCGGCCGCGCTCGGCGGCGCCTTCGAGGGCATCGCCCGCGATCGCGAGCTGGGCTCGCTCGGTGCCACGGTCGCGCAGCGCGATGCCGCCGACGATGCGGGTGTCGATCTGGTGGCCGCGGCCGCGGCGATCGTCGCCGACGATCGCACGCTGATGACCCACCCCAGCGAGTGCGAGCTGGCGCTGCGGCTGGGCAACGGCGTGGTCGGTCGCGCGCGCGACATCGTGGAGTTCACCGGCGGCTTCGGGCCGCTGCGGCCCGAGGAGCTGGTGTCGCAGCGCTTCGGCATCCCCAGCGGCGTGATCCGTCTGGGCCCGCCGGAGCTCGAGCGCTGCCTGCGAGCGCTCTACACCGCGGAGCTGCTCGACCTCGCCGACCTGCTGCGCAGCATGGACGAGCGCGAACCGCTGCGAGCGATCCTCGCGCGCACCTGCTTCGGCCTGCTCGAGCTGCAGGGCCACACCGACGAGCTGTTCATCGCCAGCGTCGCGCCCGAGCACGACGCCATCATGACCGAGCTGCGGCTGGTCGCGCGCCTCGACGGCCGCATCACCACCGACGAGCGCGCACTGCTGCGGGGCATGGACGCGCAGCTGCACGCCTTCGAGCAGCTGCTGGCGCGCATCGGCGAGGATCATGTGCTCGACTTCGAGGAGTTCGGCCAGCTCCGCACCGCACGCACCGGCATCCTCGACGACCTCCTGCGCATTGCGCTGGCCGACGACGTGGTCACGGAGGACGAGCGGGGGTTGCTGGTGCGGGCGCTGGAGCTGCTGCCGATGCTGCGACCGCTGGGGCGGTAGGCGGGGCAGGCGGGCCGACCGTCGGAGCTGACGGATTTGACGGCACCTCGCAGGCCGAGCAGCCGCCCCGAGGCCCTCCGACGTCGCATCGCAGTGAAAGCAACGGTCAGAGCACGGAAGCAGCCGTGCGACTGCGCGCCCCGCCGTTCTGAAATACAAGAGCCCGCGATCGGTCAGTGCGGCCCAGGCGGCCCCGAGATCAGAACCTGCGCCACAGTCACCGGAGACGTGAGCAGCACGAGGTCGTCGACACCATCGCCAGAGATGTCCCCCGCCGGCAAGATCTCGATGACGGGGGCGAACACCCCTTCAGGGATGTAGTCCTCGAACACCGGCGAACCCAGAGGGTCGAGGATGACCGTCCGCCCAGCGAGGATCTCCTTGGCACCGTCACCGTCAAGGTCCGCGAAATCGAACTCCCAAACGTTGTTGCTATCCAGCGAGAGTGGGATATCCGATGTCCAGACGACAATCGCCGGCCCGAACTTCCCATCGCCCTCCGCCACGAACAGATCAAGCTCTTCGATGTTGTCGAAGAGAACGTCGTCGAGGCCGTCGCCGTCAAAATCTTCGACGAGTGCTCGGTAGACGGGAATGTCGGTTTGGACGAACTCCGGATGCAGATCGACAAGCACCGGACTGCCGCGGAAGAGATAGAAGCCTGCCTGCTCGCCGAACCGCGGGTGCGGAATGCAGTCCGTGAAGACGAGCACATCATCGAACTCGTCCCCGTCGACGTTGGCACGCTCGACCTGACTCGGGTTCCCGCAAGACGGCGGCTCGAGCTCGATGAAATCCGTGGCGTAGACGAACGCGTCGACGCTCCACCGGAGCACTCGGATCCGCGATGGCCCGGCCAGTACTCGTTGTGCGGGAACGAGCTCGAGTACCCCGTCCCCGTCGAGATCGGCTGTTGCAGCGATGGATCCGAGCTCGTCTCTCGAGAATGCGGTCCGAGCTCGTCTCTCGAGAATGCGGTGGTCACTCCGCTCGCGATACCGTCGTCGCCGACGGCGTAGCGTGTGAACTTGGTCAGTGGATCCCTCACCAGGGACTCGCTATCCGCCGCGATGACGTCATCCCGCCCGGGCGTTGCAACCGCCCCGCCGATCCAGAACGACGGACGCTCGGTCGGCTGGTCCTGTGGCGATACAACGATGTCCTGCCCATCCCAACCCACCAGGTACGCCTGCGGCGGTTCGAAGAAGAACCGCGGCGACCCGCCGGGCCCGAAGCGACCAAACAGGCCGCGGTCCGGAGCTGCATCGACCGCGAACGCCCGATAGCACCAAGGCTCGTTCGCAACATTGTCGACACACCCGCCCGCGCCGCCCGAGCTGCTGCTGTCCGCGCCCGAGCCCACCGTGACCGACGCGCCTCCCGTGCTCGTCGCACCCGTCAGCGTCTCGCTCGAGTCGTCCCCATCCGCGGCCCCGCCGCTCGCGTCGCCCGAGCCGCCGCTGCCACCGCTCGTCCGCGGCCCACAGGCCACCGCAAGCGCGAAGGCCCCGAGCAGCAGCGGCGTTGTCGCGTGGGGTCGGTACACGGGCAAGCGTCCTTCTCGCCGGCCGCGTCCGAGCCAGCCGCAGGACACAGGATGTCGGATGTCGAAAAAAAAGGTCGAGGAGAAATGCGTGTGTGCCTCGGCGCAATCCGGCGGCCGCTGGACGCCACGTTGCCGTAATGGTGTCACAGCGCGCCCGGGGCCCCCCGGACACGCGGGGGCCCGTGGTGGCACTCGCCGCCACCGCGCGCGAGCGGGCACGCGTCGTCGTCATCTGTCCTCACCTGATCAGCCCGAGCAGGGCGCGCAAGCTTCGAGCGTCCAACGACATCACGGTGATCTTCCGGCCCCTCTGGACTGGTCTCCAAGATAGGATGGAGGTCGACCTCCATCAGTTCGAACGGCCCCGAGGGACTGCTCCCGAGCGGAGCGCATGCCGGAAGAGCAGCGATCTCGGCGCAAACCTCGACGTCGCCCCCATCCCCGCCGGTGATCGTCCGACGCATTCGTCCCACTCGTTCCGGTCGTCGCGGTCGCTCCGCCGGTGGTAGTCCCGTTGCTCCCGCCCGTACTATCGGCAGAACTGGAGCCAGCACTCGCAGCGTCGCGATTGCATCCCGCGATGCTCGGGAAATCGATGCCGTGACCCAAACCAACAACGCAAGCACCCTGGCGCCGCCAGCCCGGGCGCTTCGTCCATCGTGCGAGCGTGGTCGCGTGGGTCCGGGTCACGAGCAAGCGTCCTCCTTGCCGGCCGCGTCCGAGCCAGCCGCAGAACACAGGATGGCGAAGTACGAGAAAACATGTCGAGCACAAGTGCGCGTGCGGCTCGGCGCCATCTGGGGAGCGCCGGATCCAGCGTTGCTGCGACGAGCTGCAACGGATCGTCAGCCAGCATTCTGATGTAGCCCCGGAGAACCGGACAGGTTCCCCGAGAGGAGAACCATCCGTGACGACCCCCTTCGAACCGATCGAACTCGACCGTTCACGATGCTCCGATCCACGATCCACCTGTTCGCGATGGTCCGATCCGCGTGTTCACGATGCTCCGATCCGCGTGTTCACGATGGTCCGGAATCCGCACTGCCACTCGACGTCGGCGATGGATCGCCGGTCGAGGGGAGATCGGTAGCGGTGGCGTTCGTGGAGGGGAGGTCGGTAGAGGTGGCGCCCGGCGTGCGGCCGAGCGTCGCCGTCAACCGACGGACCGCAACTCGCGGCGACGGAGGCCAACGCCAAACCGGCGCAACGCGCCGCCGTGCCTCGAACGTCGTCGCAGCATGAGCACGACAATGAGCAACCACACCCCCGAATGCGCAGACCTGCCCGCCAGCGAACACCCGCCTCCCGAGCTCTCGGCGTCCGCATCACCGCCTGGGTCGGAGCCGGATGAGGTCTCCGAGCTCGTGTCCGGGAGCGGCTCGAACGCCGCGCCGTCGGGCCAACGGGTGCACGCATTCGGATCCCATCGGTCGTACGCCACCTCACACACGTAGGGGTCGCCCACGCAGCTCTCGACGAGAGCCGGCGCCGGATCGAGGCCCACTTCACCGAGTTGGTCGCCGATCGCGTCGCCGTGGCAGCTCGGGAAACTCGTGCGGACGCCGGACACGAGATCGAGCACCTCGAGCTCGATGCACCCGGGCGACGACAACACAACCGTCGCCTGCGGACCGCTCGTCGCGGGTCGATCGCCGGTTGTCAGCTCACGCACCGCGAGCAGGGGCGAATCTGCGACGACGACAGGCTCGAACTCGGTCTCGACGTAGAGACGTCCTCGCCCAATCAGCTCCGCGCAGAAGCCCGTCCCGATCTCCGGGTCGGGCGGCGAGTGGGACGGACAGATGACACCCGGCACGCTTGGCAGGTAGGGCAGCGCGCCGTCGCAGCACACCAATGTCGAGAGCTCGGGCCGAGGATCGAGCCAGTAGGTTTCCGAAGTCGCGATCGTGAACGCAGGGCGCGGAGCCGTGGGCGTGTCGAGCACGACAAACGGGGAGACGACCTCGATCGGCAAGCAGGGCTCCCCTCCCGCTTCGAGGTTCACGTCGACCCTCGCTTCGAAGCTACCAGGGATCCAAGGTTGGCTCGGGCGCCACGTCGCCGGCGTGAATCCCGAGTGAATTTCCAGTTCGCCATCCACCGGAACACCTGCGTCGTCGGTGATGGACACCGCGACGTGCTCCCACCAACTCTCGTCGATCAGCCCACCGCTGTAGTCGGCGAGGACGATCACGACAACGCCATCGGATCCGATCTCGGTCAGCGGAAAAAGGACGTCGTGCGGTCGGCTCTCGGTGCAGTAAGTGCAGTGGCCCGCTCGTGCCTCCGGGATCAGCAGCAATCCAGCGCAGCAGACCAGACCCGCCGCAACACCGCGACCCAACCACACCATGGTTCGAGGCTACACCCCAGAGGGGATCGCAGCAAGCGCGAGTGGATGGCGGATTCGCTCCGCCAATCCGCGACACGATGCAACACGGAGCGAGGCCATCACTGCGCGCGGCTCGACCTCCCCGATCTCCTGCGCCACCCCGACAACTTCGAGCCGCTGCGGCCGCTACTCGCGCGCGCCTGCTCCAACGGCGCTCGGCAAAGTCGCGCTGACCCCCGCGCCTCCTGGTCGGCCACTCTCGCCGGCGAGATCACGCGCATGCTGACCGGCGGCAACACCGCTCCGGTCTGTCCAACGAATACGCGTTCACCTGCGAGGCGCAGACTCGTCAGGTGCACCAGCTGGTTGGGCCGCAGATTCGGATTCTGCTTCGGGGCCGCGAATGAGCCGTTCGGCGAAGCGCTTCTGCATCGCGATGTAGTGCGCGACGAGACGGATCGGGTCGTTACCGAACTCCTCCGAGATCTGGGTCCTCGCGGCTCTCACAGCGTCGATGGCTGGGTCATTCGGCATCGTCAATACCTCCGAGGAGTTCGAGCGGTGTCACCAACGCAGGATTGAACAAGCCGAGCAACCCGTTGACGCGGCGGATGTGGCCGAACTTGTTTGCGTTCGCAATGTGCTTGCAGTTCCAAGTCACCAGGAAGTCGCAGCGGTGATACGAAGCAAGTGCGAGATGAAGCGCGTCGCCGACGGGATCGGCAGGCATCACGAGGTGGCCTGCACGACCTCGAGAACGGCGGGGTCGATCGCGACCAGTGGCAGGGGAGCAACGAGCTCCAGGCACTGCGGCTTCGCTGCGAACGCCCCGCGCTCCAGCTCTTCGATGACGGCCACGCTCGTGACCAGCTCGAGCGCTGCGCCTGGCCCTGCCCACCACGCTCGTGTCCAGTCGCGCCTCGCGACCATGTCGGGCTGTGTGCGGGCCTCGAAGAAGAAGCTCGGGATCGAGGTCTCGACGTAGGCCCGGGCGGTCACTGCGTTCTAGGGTAGCCGCTAGCGTGGTCCGGTGCCGGTTGATCACGTCCGAGCGCCGGGCGGGCCGGCGCGGGCTCGAGCGTTGAGTCCTCCTCGGGCGCCTGCCGCCGCTGGGCCGCCCGGGGCCCCACTCTTGCCGGCCGCGCGGGCGTCGCCATTTGCGTCGAGCCCGTGCTCGCGGCAACGGCCTCGGTACGCGCTCGTACGCCGCTTTGCTTTGGAGGGGGGAGTCCGCGATCGAGGAGCGGAGCCGAGCTCCGAGCAGCTGTCCGCACCGAACGTCCGAGGAGCTCGAGTCGATGATCGTGGCGGAGCGCAAAGCCCGGCGCTGGGGCGCGCGGAAGCTCTTGCGCGTGCTTGCCGACCGGCACCCGAACATCGAATAGCCGGCGCGCAGCACTGTCGACGAGTCTTCATCTGCATCGTGTCGAGGTGACGCCACTTCCGCTCGCGCGTGTCGTGCCTGCCGCACGGCTTGAAGCAACTCGGGCACTTCAGTTCCTCGTCATCGTCGACCGCCACGCGCACGATGACCTCTCGCGCCTGCATGTCGAGCGCGACCCCCTCCACGCCCCACGGCCTCGTGATCCCCAGAAGCCTTCGCGTACAGCTCTCGGTTTTGCACCCCTTCACGGTACCCGACCCTCGGCCCGACTCGCCAATCATCAGACCACGCCCGCGACTACGCTCTTTCCACACGACTTCCGGAAGAACCTCTATTCATCGAGGACATGGAAACTCCTAGCTGTCGCCGCAGCACGGGTGATCGATCGTGCACGTTGACATTGCGGTCCACTCCGCCCAACAGGGGCGCTCATCAGGCGGTGGTGGCGTAGATGCGTCGGCGAAGTAGGCGTGCTGTTCTTCGCACGAAAGCGCGAGTACGCACGCACTGACGGCCTCCCATTCCGATACACACGCGTCTGTCTCCGTCTTTTCCTGGTAACCCCAACCCCAGGCGAGGGCTCCATCCGCGGTCGCGCACTCGCGCACACACCCGCTCTCGTTCTCATATGCCTCACTCGGGCCATACCCGCACACAGGATCCGCCTGGACTCGGCACCACGCTTCACACGATTGCAATCGATGCTGGATGAACTCGGGATCCTTGTCGACTGTCGGTTTGCAGCCGAACGCAACGGCTGCCAGATAGAGCTTTGTCCACGCGCGCATTGCAACTCCTTGCAAGACAACCGACTAGCACGCGCCCAAAAACCGCGTCAACCTCAAAACCAGCGGCCTTTCGGCCACCCGACGCGGGCGCGGCGGTCGCGCCGGTTGGGCCGTGCCGATCCGATCCGAGCTTGACGGAGTGAACCGCCCCAGAACATTCCGGAGGGTTGGCGGTTAAGCGTTTTGATCTGCGAACGGCTGCGAGCAGGCGGGGACGGTTCCCGGCGGCTGAGGGCGAGGAAGTGAGGGTCGTTACGCCCCCTCACCCCCCTCACCCGCCCACAACCAACGGTGCCGTCGCCGGCGGCAGTTCGAGCTCCGTCCCCACCCGCGCCAGCGGATAGCGCAGAAATCCCCGCGGCGTCGCGATCAAAAACACCAGCGACGAATCCTCCAGCGGCTGATCGAATCGCACCGAAATCCGCCGCACGAAGCCCGCATCGTCGACCTCGCGCACGGTCACCCGCGCGCGATCCAATGCAACCTCGGTCCCGACCGGCGGCAACGCGTCGGCGCGGCGGAACAGCTGCTCGACCGGGCCGCGCAGCATCGCGCCCTGCACCACCGTGAGATCGAAGCCGACGCTCGAGGTGCGATGCAGGCGATGCGGGCCCGGGGCCAATGACAGCACCGTCCACGCGCGCGGCAGCGGATGGCCATGCAGGTGTCGCAGCAGCGGCGGATACAGCAGCGTCATCGGATCGGCGGCCGCGAACACCACCACGTGCTGCTGCGGCAGCGCATCGTCGTCGACCGGCATCGCCAGCGCCGCACGCTCGCCCGCGGCGGCAAATGCCGCGATGTCGCCCAGCTCGCGGCGGCCCCACAGCGACGCCAGGCCCACGTGCGCCACCACCAGCAGCGCCGCCAGCCCCATGCGAGCACCTCGGACCACGCGCGCACCATCGTCGCGCCACGCCTGCGCACCATCCAGCACCAGGCCCGCGATCAATACGTGCGCCGGCAATGACGCCACCAGCAGCAGGCGCGCCGAGGGGAACGCCGACACCACCGGGATCACCGCCAGCACGCTGGCCCACGCCGCCCACCGCAGCTGCGGCCGCGTGCGCACCAGCATCCGCGCGCGGCCATACAGCAGCACCACCGCGAGCAGCCCCGCGACCGCCTGCCACCGCAGCGCCGACGACGAGAACGCCAGCGTGCCGGTCGGCAGCGCCAGGCCGAGGTCCGCCAGCAACGCCGGCAATCGCACCTGCGCCGCGGCCAACCACGCCCCCGGCTCGCCCAGCGGATCGACATAGATCGCCGAGTGCTGCCCGCCGTAGCCCAGCCCGCGATGCAGCAGCGCCCATGCGAGCACCACCGCGAACACACCCGCGAGCGCCCGTCGACGATCAGGACCCGCCGGCATCGTCAGCTCGTGCGCCAGCAACAGCGCCACGATGCACAACGCGTACTCCCCGGCCGCGAACGACAGCGCCAGCATCACCAGCGACCACGCCCGCGTGCGTGCGCCACCCTCGTCGCGCCAGCGCAGGTGGGCCTCGAAGGCCACCAGCCCGAAGCACGCCGCCACGATCGCGTTGCGGTTCGCCAGCCACGCCAACGGCTGCACGTGACTCTCGTCGAGCACCCACAGCGCGAATGCCAGCAGTGCCCACGGGGTCGGCAGCAGCCGTCGCAGCAGCCGTGCACCCGCCAGCAGCATCGCCGTCCACCACAGCAGCGAGTGCACGTGGTGCAGCACGTACGCGTCTCCGAACACCGCGCCATCGAACGCGACCAGCAGGCTCGACAGCGGGCGGAACGTCGACAGCCGCAGCTGCGGGTCCGACCACCACGGCAACGACCCGGCCGCGGTCAGCCGCTGCACCTCCGCCGGGTCGCCATCGACGAAGCTGAAGAGATCCCAGGGGGCGCGCGCGACCGCGTAGCTGCCGTCCAGCATCGCGCGCTGGGCGATGTCGTCCATCACCGGCCCGATCGCGATCGCGTCGATGCGCAGCGCGATGCCGAGGATGACGATGACCCCGATCGCGACGCGCACGCGCTGCTGTGGTGTCATCCCCGTCAACGACCCGCCCGCGCAGTCTGCCTGCCCGCGACCGCCACGGCCAACGCCCCACGAGGGCCCCCTCGCCTGCAGCGCCGCACGCGCGCGGGTGCGGTCTGCACGGCCCGACCGGCGGCCCATCACCCCGCAGCCGCCCGTGGCCCTGCGGTTTGGACGAAACCCCGGATCCCCGCGGCGAGCTGCCCGTATCCTACGATCGTGGGTGATCGCGATGATGCTGGAACCCCCGGCGCCGGCGCCCGTGCAACCGACCCGGTGAGCGTGGCTGCCCCGATCCCGCCCGACGGTGCGAAGGACCGCTTCCCCGAGCTGGACGAGCTGACCGTGGCCAGCGCCCAGCGGGGCAGCACCCGCGCCAAGCGTGCGTTGGTGGATCGCTACCAGCGGCCGGTGCTGGCCCTGATCTCGCGCCTCTTGCGGGGCTACGGCGATTCCGCGCTGGTCGAGGACGTCGCGCAGGAGACCTTCTTGCGGGTGTTCCGCGCGTTGCCGCGCTTCGATCGCGACGGACCGGCGCGGCTGTCGACGTGGATCCTGACCATCGCGTGTCACCGCAGCATCGACGAGCTGCGTCGGCGTCGGATCGAGTCCAGCCCGCTCGAGTCGGGCCCGGGTGAGGTCGCCGCCAACGACCGCGCCGACGAGAACGCCGAGCGCCGCATGCTCTCGCGGCTGCTCGATCGCGCGATCGATGGCCTGTCGCCGGAGTACAAGGCGACCTTCGTCCTGCGCGAGGTCCACGGGCTCGAGTACACCGAGATCGCGCAGATCCTCGAGATCGATCTCGGCACCGTGAAGTCGCGCCTCAACCGTGCCCGCACGCGACTGCGCGAGGCGCTGTCGGAGGTGTACCGTGCGTGAGGGCGACGACGACGGCTTCGAGCCCTCGGCGCTGGAGCTCGACGAGCTCGAGACCCGCGCGCTCGCGGCGTGGCTCGAGGACGGCGCCGAGGTGCTCGACACCGACGCCGACGATCGCGAGCTGCCGCTGCCGGGCGGCGTGCTGCCCGGCTTCGCCGAGCGGGTGCTCGCCGCCGAGTCGACGCTGGTGCCGGTGCCGGTCATCGTCGACGTCGAGGACGATCCGCCGGCGCTGACGCCCGCGCGCGCGCCGAGCCGTTGGTCGCTGCGACTTGGTGCGGTGGCGCTCGCGGCCGGCCTGGGCGGCGCGTGGTGGCTCGGCGCCGCTTCGGGGCACCCACCGGCGAACCCCGAGGGTGACACCGCGACCGGCGTGGCGGGTGAGCTCGCCGACGAGCCGCCGCAGGAGATCGCCGCGCCACCGCCGGTGCCGATGCCCGCCGATCTCGACCTGCAGATCGCCGACTACATTCGCGACTACGGCCGACACTTCGGACCGACCTTCGAGTTCCACGGCGCGATCCTCATCGCCCGCGACGGCAAGGTCCAGTATCGCCACGGCTTCGGTAGCGCCGATCCGGCGCACGCGCGCCCCAACACCCCCGCGACGCAGTTCCGGCTCGGCATGCTCACCGAGCAGTTCACCGCGGCCGCGATCCTGCAGCTGCGCGACGGCGGCATGCTCGAGCTCGACGACACCGTTGCCGAGCACCTGCCGAACTTCCCCAACGGCCGCCGCATCACGATCGAGAACCTGCTCGATCACACCTCGGGCCTGCCCAACTACACCGACCTGCCCAACTTCCACCGCTGGAAGGCGCTGCCCCACCGCACCGAGGAGATGCTCGGGCGCTTCTCGGAGCTGCCGCTGGAGTTCGCGCCGGGCACCGACTTCAACCCCACCAACTCGGGCTACTTCGTGCTCGGGGCGATCATCGAGCGCGTGAGCGGGCTCGGCTACGGCGAGTACATGCAGCGGTTCGTGTTCGAGCCCGCGGGCATGACCGCGAGCGCGTTCGGGGATCACTACGACGGCGGCAATCAGGCGCTCGGCAACGTGTGGAACGTCGAGGAGCAGCTGGAGCCGCCCGACCCCATCGACATGTCCGTGTTCGGCGGCGCCGGCGGGTTGGTTTCGACCGTCGAGGATTTCGCGCGGTGGGACGCGGCGCTGTACGGCGGCGAGGTGCTCTCGCGCAGCAGTGCCGAGCAGATGCTCGACCCCAATCGCTTCGGCTACGGCTTCGGCTGGTTGGTCGGCGAGGCCTACGGGCAGCGGGTGGTCAGCTTCCCCGGCGCGATCGACGGCTTCAACGCCGCCGTCATGCGCTTCACCGGCGATCGCACGCTGGTGGTCGTGCTCGCGAACACCGAGGTCGTGCCGGCGGGTCGCATCGCGGAGGACATCGCGATGATGGTCTACGGCGAGCGACCGTCGCCGCGCATCGAGTACCCCGAGGTCCAGGTCGCGCCGGGCACGTTCTCGCGCTACGTCGGCACCTTCGGCATCACCGACGAGACCGTACGCGTGCTCGGCGACGGGGCTGACGACGCCCAGCTCGAGCCGCTGCAGACCGTCTACGTGAAGCAGATCGGCGACCGCCTGTACCTCGACATCCCCGGCCACGGCTCGACGTGGATGCACCCGATGGGGCGGCACCGCTTCTTCTTCAAGGACAACAGCGGCAACTTCCTCACGTTCACGACCCGTGAGCGGGACGCCGGCGGTCCTGCGACCGCGCTGGTGGTGAACTTCGGCGAGGCCGAGCTCGAGCTGCAGCGCAAGGACGAGGAGCCCCTCGTGGCCGTCGAGCGGTAGCGGCGCGCGCACCGGGCGGGCGAGGCACCGCGGTTGACGCGGTCGCGCGCGCTGACATAGCGTCGTGGATGATGTCGCGCCGCTGGGCCACTGCGCTGTCGTGTTCGCTCGGCGTTGCCTGTGCCTCCGGCACCGGTGCACGCGGCAATTCGACCGAGGACACCGAGGGCACGCTGGGCCCCGGCGGCGAGACCAACGACACCATCGACCCCACCGCCTTCAGCACCACCGCCGCCGCCGACAGCTCGACCGGCACCGATTCCGCGAGCGCGTCCGCGACCGACGCGACCGCTGAGCCGACCAGCAGCTCGGCCACCGGCACCACCGTCGCCGGCGACGGTCCGGTCGTGGTCGACATCGCGCCGGCCGACGGCAGCGAAGGCGTCGCCACGGACGCGTCGATCCAGCTGACGTTCTCGGCCGCGATGGACCCCCGCACGCTGGTGGCCGACGACGGCTCCTGCAGCGGCGCCGTGCAGCTCTCCCACGACGACTTCGCGACCTGCGACGCGCTCGACGCCACCGTGGTCGCGAGCGAGGGCGATACCAGCTTCCGCTTCACGCCCGCGGCCGCGCTGACCTCGGCGACCAACCACCGCGTGCGCGTCACGACGGCGGCCCAGGCAGCCGACGCGACCTCACTGGCGTCCGAGTACACCAGCGACGGCTTCGTCGCCCGCTACTGGCACACCATCGCGATCGACGGCACCGACGACTGGAACGGCGACGAGGCCTTCGCCAGCTCGACCGCCGGCCACACCGACTACGTCGCGTGGGACGAGGAGTACGTCTACCTCGGCGTGCGCAGCCCCGACGTGGCCGGCGGCAACGGCTCGGTCTGGGTGGTCGTGTACTTCGGCGGCGCCAACGGCTCGAGCGACGGCGTGCTCTACAACACCCAGCAGCCCACGCTGCCGTTCGAGGCGCGCTGGCACCTGCGCTGGCGCGCCGACAACCTCTACACCGACGCGGTCGAGTTCGACGGCGACGCGTGGGCCGGCACCGCCTGGGACATCGGACCGGGCGACGTCTACGCCAACGGCGAGCTGCTCGAGCTGAGGGTCGCGCGCAGCACGCTCGGCGACCCGACGCAGCTCGAGCTGCACCTGGGCCTGCTGCGCGAGCAGAACCTCGACGAGGCCAGCTGGGCCGCCTGCCCCGCGAGTTCCTACACCGATGGCTACGATCCCGACTACACGGCGTGGTGGTCGTTCGATCTCACGGGCTCGGTCGTGCCGGGCTCACATCTACCGCTGCCGTGAGCCTCGCCGAAGATCCCACCATCGTGCCAGCGCCGACCCCGGTGTCGGAGCCCAGCGATGTGCCGACGCAGGCGGAGGGCGAGGCGAGCGGCGAGATGATCGAGGCGCCGCGCGCCGACGTCGGCACCACCATCGGGCGTTACGTGGTGCTGGCCGAGATCGGCGCCGGCGCGATGGGGCGGGTCTACGCGGCCTACGATCCGCGGCTCGATCGGCGGATCGCGCTCAAGGTCATCCGCAACCACCCGCTGCTGCGCCACGCCGCCCAACGCCACGCCGCCCGGCTGCTGCGCGAGGCGCAGGCGCTCGCGCGGCTCGCCCACCCCAACGTGGTCGCGGTCCACGACGTCGAGATCGTCGCCGACGGCGTCGCGCTCGCGATGGAGTACGTCGTCGGCACCAGCCTGCGGGGCTGGCTTTCGGTCAAGCGACGCTGGCCCGAGGTCGTCGAGATGTTCGTGCAGGCCGGCCGCGGGCTCGAGGCCGCCCACGCCGCCGGTGTCGTGCACCGCGACTTCAAGCCCGACAACGTCATGATCGGCGACGACGGTCGCGCCCGCGTGGTCGACTTCGGCCTGGCCCGCAACGACACGCCCAACTCCGAGACCGGGCTCGACGCGCTCGAGACCAGCTCGACGCCCACCTCGCTCGACGCCAGCGTGACGGTCGGCATCGCGGGCACGCCCGCGTACATGGCCCCGGAGCTGTACGCGGGTGGACTCGCCGATGCGCGCTCCGATCAGTTCTCGTTCGCCGTGGCGCTGTTCGAGGCGCTCTTCGGCGTGCGCCCGTTCGCCGGCAACTCGCTCGCGAGCATGGCCGCCAACGTCTCGAGCGGGCAGGTCCGCAGCCCACCGCGCGGCCACGACGTGCCGACGTGGCTGCACCGTGTGGTGCTCCGCGGCCTGGCGACCAAGCCCCGCGATCGCCACGAGAGCATGGCCGCGCTGATCGACGCGTTGCTGGCCGATCCCCGCGTGCGACGTCGTCGACTCGCGCTCGCGGGCACCGGCGCGCTCGCGCTCGGGGCCCTCGGCACCGCGGTGATGACCCGCGCCGGCCCCTGCGAACGCGCTGGCGACGACCTCGCCGGCGTGTGGGACGACGACGTTCGAGCCGCGGTCGCCGACGCGATCGCCGAGACCGGCGTGACCTGGGCCCAGACCGCGATCGCCCACGCCGACGAGGTGCTGACGCGACACGCCGAGGCCTACCGTGCGATGGCTCGCGACAGCTGCGAGGCCACGCGCGTGCGCGCGGAGCAATCCGAGGCCGTGATGGACCTGCGCAGCGGCTGCTTGGCCGCGCGGCGACGCGAGTTCGCCGCGGCCACCAGCCTGCTCACACAGGTCGACGCCGATGTCGCGCGAGAGAGCGCCCGCATCGTCGCGGGCCTGGGCCCCATCGCAGCCTGCGCCGACATCGACGCCCTGCAACAGTCGGTACCCCCGCCCGCAGACCCGGCCACGCGTGCACGCCTCGACGCGTTGCGTGACCGCCTCGCCGACGTCGAGGCTCGCACCCGCGCCGGCAAGTACGCCGACGCGAGCGAGCGCGCCCACGCCATCGCGAGCGAGGCCGAGGCCCTCGACTATCCGCCCTTCGTCGCCGAGGCCAACCATGCGATCGGCTACCTCGACGACAAGCTCGGCGACTACGAACGCGCCGCCACCGTGCTCGGTGATGCCGGCCTGCTGGCCGCACGCCATCGCCACGACGTGGTCGCCGCGCGTGCGATGGCCGACGCGGTCTACGAGATCGGCGCGCAGCTCGGACGTGTCGACGAGGGCCTGCTGTGGGCGCGCCACGCCGAGGCCGCGGCCGCGCGCACCGGCGACGAGGTCCTCATCGCGCGGGTACACAACACCCGCGGCCTGACGCTGTCGACCGGTGGGCGGCTGCGCGAGGCCGAAGCGGAGCTCCGCCGCGCGCTCGAGCTGCGCGAGCGCGCGCTCGGGGAGGACCACCCCGATGTCTCGATCACGCTGGTGAACCTCGCGACCGTGCTCGAGAGCCTCGGGTTGCTCGACGAGTCGCTCGCGGACTACCAGCGTGCGCTCGACATCAACCGCCGCGTGCTCGGCGAACGCCACCCGAGCGTCGGCGCGGTGCTCAACAACTCGGTCGACGCCCACCTGCAGGTCGGGCATCTCGACGAGGGCTTGGCCGCCGCCCGTCTCGCGCACGACATCTTTGCCGAGACGCTGCCCGGCGATCACCCCAACCTCGCGGCCGCGGCGGGCAACATCGGCGCCGCGCTGTGGACCAAGGGCGACCTGGTGGGGGCCCGGCGGGCGCTCGACGAACAGCTCGAGATCAACCGCCGCCGACTCGGCGACGACCACCACGAGCTCGCCAACTCGCACCACAATCTCGGCGCGCTGCTGCACGATCTGCACGACGACGAGGCCGCTCGCGCCTCGTTCGAGCGCGCGGTCGCGCTGTGGACCAAGGCCTTTGGTCCCGAGCACGCGGAGATCGCCGGCAGCCTGGTCGCGCTGGCCGAGCTCGACATCCTCGCCGGCAGCTTCTTGTCGGCGCGGGAGCGACTGCGTCGGGCGCTGCAGCTGCTCGAGGCCGCCGACGCGGGCGCGCGCATCGAGCACGCCTCGGCCGTGCGCATGCTCGCCGAGGTCGAGCTCGAGCTCGGTGACACCGCGGCCGCGACGGCCGCGATCGAGCGCGCGCTGGCGGAGCTCGGCGGCCGCCCCGAGCGGGCCGGGCGGCTGGCCAAGGCGCGTCTCGTCCACGCGCAGATCCTGTGGGCCAAGGGCGATCGCCAGGCGGCGCTGGCCGCCGCGGAGAACGGGCGCACCCACTGTCCCGAGCGCGCCGACGCCTGCGCCGAGCTCGACGCCGCGCTGCGTCGCTGGCGGCGTGCGCCCGCCGGTGGCGGCGAGGCGCCTTGACCTGTGCGAGGCCGCTGCGCCAAGGTGTCGCGCGAGCAACCGCTCACCCACGCCACGATGCGCCCGCGCATGCCCACCCTCGGACTCGGCGACGGCCGCCAGCTGTGGCACCTGATCGAGCGCCCGCGCGCGCCGTTTCGCTGCGACGTGTGCGGCATCGAGATCGCCGAGCGCGACGCGTGGAGCTTCACCACGCTGCCCAAGATGTTCTACGAGACCCCCCCGCGTGGCATGGTGCCGTGCAACCGTGGCGCCGCGGCGACGCCGAGCTACCAGCGCGTGGTGCATGACGATGCGCTGCCCGAGGCCGAGGCCGTGACGCCGGCGCTCGCTCGCCCCTTCGATCCTGACGACGTGTTGCCCTGATGCCCAGCTCGAGCGCAGACCTTCACCCCACCACCGGCGCCCGCTTCGTGTGCCTGCGGACCGCGACCGAACCGCTGACCTACGCGGTCGAAGTGTGGCTGCCCGCGCCGACTCGACTGCAGACCGTCCTGTCGTGGGACGCCGCAGGTCACACGAGCTTCGCCCCCGCGCTGGACGACGCATGGGCCCAGGCAGAGCTCGTGAAGCTCGCGCGCGTGCTGCATCGTGACGCGCGCGAGCGGCTCACGCGCTGGCGCGGTCGCGACGAGCGATGACCGACCGCGGGCCGACCGGGCGCCCGCGTCAAGACCTGCCCCGCCGCGGCCGATGCTGCCGGGCGGATGCCGAGTGCGTTGCTGCTGGCCCTCGTGTGGGCCGTCGCCACGGCGCCGGAGCACCACGGCGGCGATGCGCACGGCGAGGGTGAGCTCGCCGACGACGGCGAAGGTGACACCGAACCGCGCGCGGACGAGCCCGGCCATGGGGGTGACACCGGCGACGGACGCGGGCACGACGGCGACGACGCGCAGGGCCACGAGCCGCAAGCGCACGACGACGACGACGACGGCGCCCACGACCCCGACGGCTTTCAGGACGGGCACGCGACGACGCGCGCGGTCGCGCCCGCGGGGCGGCCGATCGAGGGCCAGGTGCTCGAGCACGCGCTGAACCTCGAGCGCATCGAGGTCCGCGTCGACATCGATCTCTTGCCCGGCGAGGTCCGCGAGAGCGCCGACGTGCGACTCGCCGCCGCCATCGAGGTCAGCCACGACCTCGACGCGCAGATCGGCGAGCTCGAAGTCGGCCTCGCGATCCTCACGGCCGCGCAGCTCGACTTCGTGTGGTCGCGCCTGCACACGCCGCCCTTGCACCTCGACACCGCGATGGTCGAGCGCAAGCTGCCCTACCCGGCCGCGGTGCTGACGATGTCCGACGGCGAGACGCTGCTTCCGCGCGACACCCCGCGGAGCTTCACGCAGGACGAACAGCTCGACGAGCTGCCGCTGCCGCGACACGGCGCATTCACCTACCTGGCCGCGGTCTCCGGCTACGTGCTGGTCGCGCCCAGTGAGCGCGACGTGATGTACCTGCTCGAGCACGGCGGCCCCTCCGACCTCGCGGCGCTGGCGGTGTGGGCCTCGCAGCAGGCCAACGACAACGCCGCGCCCTTCGACGATGCTGCGCGCGCGCGCATCATGGACGCCGTCGGTCGCCGCGTGACCGAGCTGCGGGCGCCCCCGGGCTTCGGCGACTACCAGCGACTCAACGCCCTCACCGCGCTGGCCTACCTGTGCCTGCGCCCCGACGACCTCGAGCGACTGCTGGTGCTGCAGCGCCCGATGAGCCTGCTGCTGGCGTCGGCGCAGGTTTCGTACGACGGCGCCGCCGCCGAGGAGGGCACGCTGGGCATCTCGGTGCATGGCTTTCGTCGCCTGCAGTCGCGCTCGGACTCGGCGCTGTCGTGGGAAGCGTCGCTGCGACGACTGCGAACGCTCGCACTCGATCGTGTGGTGCGCCTGGCCGCCGATCCGCTCGACTTCCCGAACGGTCCCCGCGGCAACGTGCGTCGCGCACCGCTGCAGGTGCAAGCGACACGACTACTCGATCCGCTCGACACCACCCAAGTCGCGCGCTTGCTCGGCGCGGCGGCCGAGCGCGTCGAGGTCCAACGCGAGTTGATGCGGTTCTACATCGAGATGGCCTATGCACCTGCGGTCGAGCCGCTGCTCGACTGGTTGATCGAGCACCCCGGCGAGATCGAGGACGTCGGCGTGCTCGCGATGCAGCGCAACGGCGGCCTGATGCTGCCGGTGTTGCTGCGCCGATTCGACGACCTCGACGCCGGGCTCGACGAGCGCGTGGTGGTCTGGCGACTGCTGGCCGCGCTGCCCGAGGGCCACGCGGGTGACCTCGCCGCGGCATGCCGATCGCTCGGCATCGAGGTGCCGTCGGAGCAGACCCACCCCGACGTCGCGACGCTGCTGGTGGCCGTGCGCGCCCACGACGAGCGCTCCCAGGAGCGACGCATCGCCGAGCTGATCTCGCGGCTGCGGCCGGGCGAGCCGGGAAAGCCGGTGGCCCGCGCGACGCTGCGGGTGCAGGTGAAGGCCGCGCGTCAGCTCGGCGAGCTCGCGCCGGCGCGGCTCGAGGCGTTGGCCGCCGACGTCATCGCGCAGCACGTCGCGGCCGCACGCGACGCGGAGTTCGACGCGCCCGGCGAGGCCCGGGCCACGCTGCGGCAGCTCGGCGAGCTCCCGCTCGGCGCGCAACACGGCGCCGCACTGGAGGCGTGCGCACTGACCCGCGCCGATGCGTTGGCGCTGCGCGGCGACCCGATGGCGGCGCTCGACGAGCTCGCACGCCACGACCCCGAGCTCGCGGCCCCCGCGATCCGTGCGCGCTACGTCGAGCTGCTCGACGGCGAGTTCGCGCGGTTGTTCGAGGCCGGCGCATGGGATGCGCTCGAGCCGGTGCTCGAGCGCGGTGAGGTCGTCGCGGAAGACTTCGAGCTCGATGCGCGCCGCGAGCAGATCCACGCCGCGCGTCGACGACCGCTCTACATCCTCGGCGGCGTCGTCGGCAGCGCCTTGCTCGGCCTGGGCATCGCGTTCGCGCACTCGCGTGGGTGGCTGCAGCGGCGCAGGCCCCCGCACACCGACGAGGCCGAGCCCACCACGGACGCAGCCGAGACCCACGTCAACGACGACGACGACGATCACGATGACGACGACCACGTCGCTGCCGACGTCGATGCCTCACGCGACGCTGCGCAGGAGGCGGACGCCGCCGAGGACACCGCAATCATCGCAGGCGATCCCCCGTGGTCGGCCGACCCCGACGCGGGCTGGAGCGCCGACGAGGATCCATCGCGATCACCGCTCGATGACTTCGCGGCGTGACGCATCGAGCACGTGGGGCCGATGGGACGGCGGTGTGTGGGTGCCTCGCGCTCGCAACGCACGCCTCGAACGATGCACCTGCGCCGGGGCTTGCGACCATGACGGGGATCTGGAACCATCCGCCGTCCGTGAAGGCGCCCCTGCGCAGCTTCGAGTACATGGCGTGGGCGAAGTCGGTGCCGTTGGGGGCCCGCTTCGATCTCACCGCCAGCGGGGTGTCGGATCTCTTCGACCCGAGCGAGCCACCGGCCGATGCTGCCGCGGCGGCATGGGACGAGGGCCTCGAGGTCGCGCGCCTGTGTCGTCGCGAGGAGGGCGACGCCGCCCACCGCGAGCTCGGCGACGCGGTCGCCCGTCGCTACGACTGCGACCCCTCGTGCGTCGCGGTCACGCTCGCGGCGAGCACCGCGATCACCCACGTCTTGATCGCGTTGGTGCGCGCCGGTGATCACGTCGTCGTCGAGCGCCCGACCTACGAAGCGCTGCGGCGCGCGCCCGAGATCTTCGGCGCCATGGTCTCCCGGCTCGAGCGCAAGTACGACGAAGGCTGGGCGGTGGTGCCCGATCGCCTCGCGCAGCTGCTGACCCCGCGGACGCGCGCCGTGGTGTTGTCGAACCTGCACAATCCCAGCGGCACCGTCATCGACGCCAAGACCCTCCACGCGGTCGCCGAGTTGGCCTCGCGCGTGGGCGCGATGGTGTTGGTCGACGAGGTCTACCTCGATCACATGTGGCCCAACGACGACGGCGCGGTGCTACCGGCCGCCCGCGTCGCGAAGAACACCGTGAGCTGGAGCTCGACCACGAAGTGCTTCGGGCTCTCGGCCCTGCGCGCGGGTTGGATCGTGACGCCCGACCCGGACGCGGCGCGGGCCATCCGGGCCGCCTCGGACTATCTGCACGTCACACCCCCGGTGGCGACCGCACGGCTGGCCGCCCGGGCGCTCGATCGCGGGCCCGAGCTGGCCGCCCGGGCCCACGCCATCGCCGCGCGCGGCCGGGCCGTGGTCGAGGCGTGGCTGGCCAACGAGAACCGGGTGTCGTGGGTCCCGCCGGCCGCCGGCATCACCGGCCTGCTCAAGCTGCCGAGCTTCATGCAGGACGTGCCGTTCTGCGAGCACCTGCGGCAGCGCTTCGAGACCCAGCTGGTGCCGGGCACGATGTTCGAGACCCCCGGGTTCGTGCGGCTGTCGTTCGGTTCGCCGGTGGCGCTGCTCGAAGAGGGCCTGGCCAACGTGTCGGCGGCCCTCGACGAGTTCAAACGTTGAAGCGAAAGTGCACGACGTCGCCGTCCTGCACGATGTACTCCTTGCCCTCGAGCCGCAGCAGGCCCTTCTGCTTGACGGCGTGTTCGCTGCCCAGCTCGACAAGGTCGCTCCAGCGCATGACCTCGGCGCGGATGAAGCCGCGCTCGAAGTCGGTGTGGATCTTGCCGGCCGCCTGCGGCGCTGCGGTGCCGCGCCGGATGGTCCACGCCCGCACCTCCTGCTTGCCGGCAGTGAAGAACGTGACCAGGTCGAGCAGGGCGTAGGCCTTGCGGATGAGGCGGTGCAACCCCGGCTCCGCGAGCCCGACACCCTGCAGGAACTCCGCCTGATCGACCGCATCCAGCGTGGCGATCTCGGCCTCGATGGCCGCCGAGATGACCACCACCTCGGCGCCTTCGGCCTTGGCGCGGGCGATCACCGGCTGCACCGCGGGCAGCTCGAGATCGCGGGTGACCTCGCCCTCGGCGACGTTCGCCACGTACAGCACCGGCTTCTCCGTGAGCAGGCACAGCGGCGCCAGCACGGCGCGTTGCTCCACCGTCAGTGACTGCGCGCGCACCGGCGTGCCCTGCTCGAGCGCGTCGTAGACCCGCTCGGTGACCTCGAGCGCGAGCTTCTCCTCGGGGTCGCCGCCCTTGGCCTGCTTGCGCGCGCGATCGCGACGGGCCTCGACCGACTGCAGGTCGCGCAGCATCAGCTCGGTGTCGATGGTCTCCATGTCGGCGACCGGGTCGACGCGACCGTCGACGTGGACGATGTTGTCGTCCTCGAAGCAGCGCACCACATGGCAGATCGCATCGACCTCGCGGATGTGCGTGAGGAACTGGTTGCCGAGCCCCTCGCCCTTGCTGGCGCCGCGCACGAGGCCCGCGATGTCGACGAACTGCATCGCGGTGGGCACCACCGACAGCGTCTCGTAGAGCTTGACCAGCGCGTCCTGCCGCGGATCCGGCACCGGCACCACGCCGACGTTGGGATCGATCGTGCAAAAGGGATAGTTCGCCGCCTCGGCGCCAGCGCTCGAGAGGGCGTTGAAGAGCGTCGACTTGCCGACGTTGGGAAGTCCTACGATCCCGACCGAAAGCGCCATGGTTGCCGCCGCACGTATCACGGTCGGCCCGCCGCCACCAGCGGCACCCCACCCGTGAGGTTTCCAACGGCACGCTGGCCCATCGAGGTCGCCCCGCCCGCCCGCGTCGTCGTCATGCTCCGCGGCAACCGATGGCCCGCAGCCGCACCGACGACGACGACGCCTTGCTGGCCCCGACCGCAGCCGCGGAGGTGGAGTCGCACGACGGCGAGCCCGCCGACGGCCGCGCGCTGCGGGCCGAGCGACGTCGCAACGAGCGACGCGAGGCGATCCTGCAGGCGGCACAGCGGGTCTTCCGCGACAAGGGCTATCACCAGGCGTCGGTGCACGACATCATCGACGAGGCCCGCATCGCACGCGGCACCTTCTATCTCTACTTCACCAGCAAGCAGGAGATCTTCGCGGTGCTGGTGGACGAGTTCCTGCGGCTCATCCGCACCCAGGTCCGCCGCATCTCGCTCGAGCCCGGCGCCGACGCGCCGCTCGAGCAGCTGCGCGCGAACTTCCGCCGCATCGTGTTGACGGTCGTCGGCCACGACGACCTGGCCAGCATCATCTTGCGGGATCCGACCAGCTTCGACGAGGAGAGCCGCGCACGCGTGAACCTTTTCTTCGATCAGGCGCTACAGCTGATCGAGGACGCGCTGCGCGTCGGCCAGGGGCTCCGACTGGTGCGCGAGTGCGACGTGCACCTGGTCGCGGTGACCGCCTTGGGCGGCCTGCGACTGGCGCTCGTGCACATGCTCGAGGCCCACGGCGAGGACCCCGGCGTGCGCGCGCGCGAGCGCAGCTTCGAGCATCCCGAGCGGGTCGCCGACGAGCTCATGGCGTTCTTCCTGCGCGGCATGACGCCACCGGTGTCGCCGCTGCCGAACCCCTGAGCTCGAGGTCACGGTGCCGGCGCGAGCACGTCGGCGAGTCGCCGTGCGATCTCGGCGGCGTCCATGCGCTCGTCGTCGTCGTCGGTGCCGTTGAGTTCGTCGACGATGCCGTCGATGCGGGCGCGCGCGAGCTCTTTGCGATCGTCGTGGATGTAGCCGGTGAAGACCGTCTCACCGCTGGCGGCCTTGGCGATCTCGCGCTCGCGCTCGTGCTCGTCGAGGTCGGTATAGAAGATCGAATGGAACGCACGGTTGTAGTCGGTCTCGCGATAGATCTCGAACATCGTGCGGTCGTCGACGGCCATGGCGAGCGCGACCATGCCAAAACCGCGGCCCGACGCATAGCAGGCCGCGGCGTGACCCGAGCCAGGCACGCCGCGGTGTGCGGCCGCAACGGCGCTCGCCCCGACGGGCCGGGCTTCGCTATGCTCCGCCCCGCATGTCCGACACCGCGTCCCAGGGCCGTCGCAGCACCCTTGGCAACCTCCTGGGCCGCGCGCGCGCGCTGGTCGACGAGGCCCTGCCCGACGAGGTCCGCGACGCGGGCCGACGCCTGCGCGACAAGGTCCTCGAGGTCGCGCCCGCGCCGATCGCCGCGGCGCTCGAGCGGCTGGGCGCGCGGGACGAGGCCGCGCCGACCGCGGATCCGCCGGTGCAGGAGGCCACGCCGACCGAGCCCAGCCCGGCGCAGGCGCAGGCCGCCGAGCGTGGCCGTGAAGAGGTGCTCGCGCGCGTGCGCACGAAGGCCGAGCACGGCCTCAAGCTCGAGGACGCGCTGGTCGTGATCTACGCGACCACCCGCGAGGCCGACGCGGTCGACGAAATCGTCGCGCTGTTCGACGGCATCGACGTGACCGTGCGCGTGATGGACCTCGATCGCGAACCGCCGCAGACCAAGCGCCAGCTCGCCGGGCTCACCGACGTGATGGTGCCGCCCTACGTCTACATCAACGGTCGCCACTGGGGCGGGCAGTACGAGCTCACCGCGTTGGCCGCGACCGGCGAGCTCGAGGCGGTGGTGTGCAACCGCCTCGACGAGCTCGGCGAGGAGGCCCGCCGCATCGGCAAGCTCCACGACAGCTACGCCGACGACATCACCGTCGACAACATCCTGCTGCGCTGGCGCGCCGGCCACATCCTGTGCGTCGACGATCTCGACGCGTGGTTCGAGCACGACAAGCACGGCGGCGAGCACTTCTTCTACCAGGGCGGTGAGCACCCGGTCGCCGAGATGCCCGCGGTCGCAGCCGCGATCGTCGGGGGCGTCGACGCCGGCACCGTCGAGGCCAAGTGGCTGCTCGACCCGCTCGTGCACGTCGGGTGAGCATGGCACCCGATCGACGCGAGCCACTGCTCGCGCACCTGCGGGTGCTCGACGAGGGTGTGGCGCCGGTGGTGGCGCGCCACCGCGCCGACATGCAGTGCGGCCCCGGCTGCGGCGAGTGCTGTCATCAGAGCTTCGAGGTCTCGTCGCTCGAGGGCGAGCTGCTGCGCGAAGGCCTGGCCCAGCTCGACCCCGCCGTGCGCGCGGTGGTCCGCGAGCGCGCGACCGCCTGGCGACGCGACCAACGCATGCCATGCCCGCTGCTCGACGACGACCAGCGCTGCCGGCTCTACGCGCTGCGACCCCGGGTGTGCCGCAAGTACGGCATCCCGCTGTGGCACCCGGATCGCCCGCACGAGGTCCGTACGTGCCCCAAGAACTTCCGCGGCGTCGCCGACATCGACGCCGAGCTCATCCTCGAGCCGCAGGCCGAGTGGGCCCGCGACTGGATCCGCGTGCGCGAGGCCACCGGTCTCGCGCACGGCGACAACGCCAGCATCGCGGCCCACCTGTTGGCCACCAACGAACCCACCACGGAGCCCCCACGATGATCGAGCCCGGTCAGAGCGCCCCCCACGTCGATCGCATCGCCCACGACGGCACGCACGTCCGCATCGGCGGCCCGCAGCCGCACGTCACGGTGCTGTACTTCTATCCGAAGGACGAGACCGCCGGCTGCGTGAAGGAGGCATGTGCATTCCGCGATTCCTTCGTCGACTTCGTCGACGCCGGCGCCGTGGTGGTCGGCGTGAGCGACGACGACGACGCTTCGCACCGCGCGTTCGCGGAGCACCGTCGGCTGCCGTTCGCGCTGCTGCACGACCGCGGCGGTGAGCTCCGCACCGCGTACCGCGTGCCGGACTGGCTGGGCCTGCTGCGCAACCGCGTCACCTACGTCATCGACCGCGAGGGCGTGGTGCGCATGGCCTTCGAGTCCCAGCTGCGCGCGGGCACCCATGTCTCGCGTGCCCTGGAGATCGTGCGCACGCTGGGCCGCTAGGCTGCCATTGGTCACGTCGACCGATCGGGGGCTGCAGGCCTCCGCCGGCGCCGTCGAGTTGGTGAGGGCCACGACAGGCTCGACGCGTCCCCTCGAATCCGCTCGCAGATCCGAGCATCGCGACGCACGATCGGCGCGCCTGCGAACCCCTCGATGTGGGTGTCGTGCACGAACGGTCACGCCGGTCGCGAAGATCGCTGGCGCGGACCCCTTCCGCGAATTCGTCGACTCCCGTAACGTCGTGCGCGGGGGTCCAAGAAGGCCAATGAGACGACTTTCACATACGAGTCTCTGGCGAGTCGGCAGCGTCGCCGCCTTGCTCGCGAGCACCGGCTGCTATCAGGGCCTGGGTGGCGCGGGCAGTGCGGGTGCCGACGGCAGCGCGAGTGGTGCAGGCACCGACGGCAGCGAGGGCGGCAACACCGACGGCAACGACGGCGGCCCCGCGGACGAGCTGCCGGCACCGACCACGCGGCTGTTCCGGCTCACGCACTCGCAGTGGGAGAACACGGTGCAGGACCTGCTCTACCTGCCCGAGCCCACCGGTCTGTCGTCGGACTTCCGCACCGATCCATCGATCGGCGGATTCCTCTTCGACAACAACGCCAGCGCCCTCGAGGTCGATCAGGCGCTGTGGCAGAGCTACCAGCGCGCCGCGGTGCAGATCGCCGAGCAGGTCACCGGCGACCCCACGCTGCTCGCGGCCATCGTGCCGCCCGACGGCGGCGATCCGGTCGCCCGCGCAGCCGCGTTCGTGGACGAGCTGGCCCCCCGCGCCTACCGTCGCCCGCTGACCGACGCCGAGCGCAGCGAGCTGCTCACGACCTTCGACGGCGCCGCGGCGCTCTACGACGGCGTCGACCCCTTCGTCGCCGGCGTCCGGCTGGTGCTCGAGACGGTGCTGCAGTCGCCCCACTTCCTCTACCGCATCGAGACCGCGACCGAGGCCGACGGCAACGTCATCCCGCTCGGCAGCTACGAGGTCGCACAGCGGCTGTCGTACTTCCTGTGGGACTCGATGCCCGACGACACCCTGTTCGACGCCGCCGCAGCCGACGTGCTGGTCGAGGGCGCGTCGCTGCGCGAACAGGCACTGCGCATGCTCGATGACGCGCGCGCCCGTCCGGTGGTGCAGCACTTCCACGACCAGGCCTTCGACACCAAGAAGTTCCTCAACGCCGCGCCCGCGGCCGCGTTCTACCCCGACGCGCCCGACAACCTCGGCGAGCTCGCGCTCGAGGAGAACCACCGCTTCATCGAAGAGGTGGTGTTCGCCCAGGACGGCGGCATCGCAGCCCTGCTGACCTCGAGCGAGACCTTCGTCAACGACGAGCTCGCGCGCATCTACGGCCTCGATCCCGCCGGCTTCGGCGCCGAGTTCGAGAAGGTCACGCTCGACGCGGAGCAGCGCAAGGGCTTCCTGACCCAGGTCGGGTTCCTCGCCGCCAACTCCTCGACCGCTGCGCCCGATCCGATCCACCGCGGGGTCTTCGTCGCGAAGCGGCTGGCGTGCATGAACATCGCGGCGCCGCCCAACGGCGTGCCGCCACTGCCACCGCCCGAGGGTCGCTCGAACCGGCAGACGGTCGCGGAGCACACCGAGCAGCCCGGCAGCTCGTGCGTCGGCTGCCACTCGACGCTCATCAACCCGTTCGGCTTCCCGTTCGAGAACTACGACGCCGAGGGTGCATGGCGCACCGAGGACGTCGGCCCGGTCGACGCCGCCACCGACGTCACGCTCGACGAGCAGACCGTCCACGTCGAGAACGGCCTCGAGCTCGCCGACGCCCTCGCCACCAGCCCCTCGGTGCACCAGTGCTACACCGAGCACTGGCTGGAGTTCGCGTTCGGCCGTCCGTTCGCACCCGAGGACGAGGCCTTCGCGACCCGCATCGGCACCGCCTCCCAGAGCGGCGAGATGGCGGTCAAGGAGCTGCTGATCGAGATCGTCGCCTCGAATGCGTTCCGCAATCGCGCCACACAGGAGCTGCCATGAAGACCATGCTTCGTCGTCACGTGCTCAAGGGCATCGGCGGTGCCACGATCGCGTTGCCGGTGCTGGAGTCCTTCATGCCGCGCCGCGCCCTCGCGGCCGGCGAGATCGTGCCGCCCTACGCGATCTTCCTGCGGCAGGCCTGCGGGGTCGGCTGCGCGCAGAACACCGACCTCGGCGCCGAGCCGGAGCGCTTCTGGCCCACCGCCGAAGGCCCGCTGACCGACGCGACCGTGGGCGGCCGCGCCGTCGACGAGCTCTCGGCCCACCTCGACCGCTTGCTGGTCGTCGGTGGCATCAACATGCAGGACTTCAACTACGCCGACGGCCACGCCCGCGGCGCGCTGCAGCTGCTCACCGGCCAGGGTCCCACGGTCGAGGGCGTCGGCGGTGACTCCGAAGCCAACGGCGAGTCGCTCGACAACCGCATCGGCCGCGAGCTCAACGAAGGTGGCCGCGACTCGCTGTTCCTCTACGCCGGCAGCCCCGGCGGCTGGCTCGGCGGGCCGTGCATCTCGTACCGCGGTCCCGCGCAGCGCCGCGCTGCGATCAGCGATCCGCGGCAGGTCTACATGGGCATGATGGGCATCGACGAGGCCCAGTTCGAGGACCTCGCGGCGCGCCAGAAGAGCGTGAACGACCTCGTGCGTGGGCAGATGCAGACGCTGATGGCACGGCCCGAGCTCAGCAAGGCCGATCGCGATCGACTCGACCTGCACTTCCAGAGCATCCGCGACCTCGAGAACTCGCTGTCGTGCAACTTCACCGCCGAGCAGCAGGCGATGCTCGACGGCATGAGCCAGGGCTACGACTCCGACGACGGCAACGCCGTGGTCGAGGCCGCCAAGGCCCACATGCACATCGCCGCGCTGGCGGTCGCGTGCGGCTACACCCGCTCGGTGGCGCTGCAGATCGGCAGCGGCAACGACGGCTCGACGCGCTACGCCAACCTCGAGACCGGCGACCTGATGGAGAACTACCACTTCATCTCGCATCGCCGCGCGTCGCACGACTCGACCGGCGCCATCATCCCCAACGCCGACCTCCTGCATCACTACGTCGATCGCCACTTCGGCCGGGTCTTCGCCTACCTGCTCGATCGACTTGCCGAGTACGACCTGCCCGACGGTACCAAGCTGATCGATTGCGGCGTCTCGGTGTGGTGCAACGACGACGGCAACGGTCCCGGTCACTCGCCGCGCAACATCCCGTTCGTGTTGGCTGGCAGCGCCGGCGGCTTCCTACGCACGGGCCAGTACATGGTGATGCCCGACGAGATCAACATCGCGCGGATGCTCAACACCATCGGCAGCGCGGTCGGCCTTCGCAAGGGCGACGGCAGCTACATCGACGACCACGGCGACGCGTCGCTGCCGCGCTCGGTGCTCGACCAGCTGATCGCGTCCTGATCGCTCGGCCACCTCGGGGCCGCGGTCGGGTCACGCCGACCGCGGTCGCTGGCCGCGAGCCCGCAGCGGCGGAAACGAGGCTTTGGCGGCGGTGCGGGACCCGGGCCGGCGTCGAGTCCGGCTGCGGCGGCTCGTGGTGAGATACTCTGCACCACCATGGCGAATCGAAGCAGGGGTGACGGTGCGCTCGCGGTGCAGCAACCCACCGAGGTCGGTGTGCGCCACGACACCGTGCTGGCACAGCTGGCCGGGCTCGATGACGCCGGCAGGCCGGTGGTCACCTTCGAGGGTCGCACCAGCGCGTGCGTCGGGTCCACGGTCGCGATCGACCGCGCGGCGGTGGGTCGGACCGTCACGGTGATGTTCCTGGACGGCGATCCGCAGCGCCCGATCGTCACGGGCTTGTTGAGCACCCCGACCGACGCCGAGACCTCGGCGCCCGCGCGGCCCGCTCGCCTGGTCTTGGACGCCCGCGAGCTGGTGCTGTCGGCCGACGAGGAGCTGACGCTGCGGTGCGGCAAGAGCAGCATCGTGCTGACCGCCGACGGACGCATCGCGATCCGGGGTGAGCACCTGCTGAGTCGCGCGACCTCGGTGAACCGCATCCGCGGCGGCACCATCTTGCTGAACTAGCGCGCGGTCGGGAGCACCTCGATATGCCGCACCCGCGAGTGGACAACGACACGCCGCTGCAGGTCACGCCGCTCTTCCTCGAGGACGAGCAGGCGCGGCCGTCGCTCACCGTGGTCATACGTGCCGCCTTCGAGATCCCCACCCGCGGCGTGCTCGCGCTCGCCGAGGAACAGCCGCCGTTGCTCGCGGCCGGTGAGTTCTGGGGCGACCCCGAGACCTCGAGCTACCGCTACGAGCCCGAGATCGCCCCGTTCAAGCTCGCCACCGACATCGCCATCATCGCCCACGCCTGGGCACCCGACACCCGCACGAGCGTCATGGACGTCGGCGTTCGCATCGGGCAGGTGAGCAAGGGCCTGCGGGTGTTCGGCGAGCGGACGTGGGTTGCCACCGCCGGCACCGCGGCATTGACCAAGCCGCTGCCGTTCGAGTCGATCCCCGTGAGCTACGATCGGGCGTTCGGCGGCTGGGATCGCAGCGCACAGGACGAGTCCCTGCACAGCTGCGAGCGCCGCAACCCGTCGGGCCGTGGGTTCCATGGTCGGCACAATCGCCTCCGCGATCGCGACCCGGCGCCGAACATCGAAGACCCGGGTGCGCCGATCTCCGCGTACGGGGATCACCCGGCCCCCGCGGGCTTCGGCTTCACGTCACCGCACTGGCTGCCACGTGCGGAGCTCGCCGGCACCTACGACGCCGCGTGGGCAGAGAATCGCCGCCCGCGCCTGCCCGCGGACTTCGACCCCCGTTTCTTCAACGCCGGGTCGCCGGGGTTGGTGGTGCCTTCGTTGCGCGGTGACGAGCTCGTCACCGCCGTCGGGCTCGTGGCAGCGGGGCGGATCAGCTTCGCGTTGCCGGGGATTCCGCCACCGGAGCTGCGCGTCAGCGTCATGGGCCACGAGGACGTTCGAGAGGCACCGAAGCTCGACACCGTGATCGTGGATCTCGTGACCATGCGACTGAGCATGCTGTGGCGGGTCCGCCTGCCGCTGCGCGTCGAGCCCAACGACCTGCGCGCCATCGAGCTGCGCTCACCCGCCGCCAAGGCGTTCCCGCGGGCGGCGGCCAGCCCTGCGGCGGCCGCCGCCAACGCCCCTCGCCCCTAGAACCGGAGTCACGAACCATGCCTGTCAGCGTCGGAGCCAACTTTCTCTCGGTCGTGCACAAGGACAGCGGCGGCGTGTCGCCGAGCTTCCCCGACGTCTGCAACACCCCGGCGCCACCGGCTCCGCCGGTGCCGATCCCCTACCCCAACGTGGCGCAGTCCTCCGACGCCGACAAGGGCGCGAAGAAGGTCAACGCCGACGGCAATCCGATCTGCACCAAGGACTCGAACTTCAGCACGAGTACCGGCGACGAGGCCGGCAACATCGGCGGCGTGGCCTCGGCCAAGACCAAGGGCAAGGCGGAGTTCGTGAACTCGTCGTTCGACGTGAAGGCGGAGGGCGTCGGCGTGGTGCGAGCGACCGACATGCTGCTGCACAACGACAAGAACACACCGCCGTTCCCGCTGATCCAGGGGCCAGTGATGTCGGTGCCGTTCATGGCGCGCACCGAGCACAAGTGCATGATCTGTGGCGAGTCGCTGTAGGCCCCGATGATGTCCAGGCCATCGCGACTGCACGACTCGCTGCACCGTGAGCACCTCGAAGAGGTGTCGTTCTTCTACGATCAACGTGGGCAGTGGCTCGAGGATCCGACACTGTCGCTGCGGGACGTCGCCGATCTCGAGGAGCGCCTCGAGGCGCACCTCGACGCGCTCGTGGTCGCGGGCGACGATGCCGCCGTGCGTTGCACCGCAGCGATCGATTCAGGCGATCGCGGCGAGCTCCATGCCGCGCTTCGGGTCGCATGCCGGCGCGACCGCCCCGAGATCCTCGCGGCGCTCGCCGAGCGGTCGCGCGTCGCGTCGGGCGATGACGCGATCGAGCTGGCGCTGGCGGCCACGCTCGCGCTGGGGTTCGAGGTGCGCGCCGACTGGGCCCCGGCGCTCGAGCCCTTTGTCCGCGAGCCGGCGCTGGTCGAGATCCTCGCCGGCGTCGCGACGCTGTCTCGCATCGAGCTCGGGGCAGCGCTCGCACAGACCCGCGGCGTCGAGCTGCGCGCCGAGTGTGCGCGGCTCTCGGCGCTCGGGGAGCTGCGTCATGCGGCGGCAGGCGATCAGCTGTGCCTCGCTGCGCTCGACCCGAGCACGCACCGCGCCGCTGCGATCGCCCTGCTCAAGCTCGGGGGCCATGACCTGCCCCGCGCGGTCGCACACTCGGCCGACCCCGTCGTGCGCCTGTGGCTCGACGGTGACGACGAGCGGGTCTGGGCGGCCTGCGAGCGCAGCCCCGACGCCGCGCACGTGCAGGCGCTCGGGTTGTCGGGCGCGCCACGATCGCTCGGGTTGCTCACGGAGCTGCTGGCCGAGCCAGGGGTCGCGTCGGAGGCGGCGGGAGGCCTCGCGGTGGCGACCGGCGCGGCGCTGCTCGAGGCGTGCGAGGAAGTGGTGTTCCCCCGCGTCGGGGACGATGACGACGACGACGACGACGGCGACGCACCAGCGAACAGCCGCGCACGCATGCGGTTGTGCCGCGACGGCGACGCGTGGCGTTCGTGGCTGCGCGAACACGCCGCGTCGCCGCCACGTCGTCGCATGGGCCACGCGCCGTCGGCCCACAGCACCGCGTGGGCACTCACGAGCGTGCAGATCCCGATGTCGCTGCGCGAGCTGCTCTGCGACGAGCTCATGGTGCGATGGGGCATCGCGGCGCCGGTCCGACCGCAGATGCCGGCACGGCGACAGCTCGATGCACTCGCGCGCACCGTTCCGGGCTTCGGACAGGAGGCTTCGACGTGAGACAGACGCCGCTGGCGATCGACGTCACAGGCATCGGCATGGTCACCGCGGTCGGCCACGACGCGATGACTGCATGCGCGGCAATCCGCGCCGGGCTGTCGCGCCCCGCCGAGCTGGCCGGCTCGTCGTCGTACGACCTCGCCGCCGCCAAGAAGGTGCCGCTCACCGGCCACCCCGTCGAGCCCATCACCAACGGCTTCACCGGCGTCGCGCGCTGGCTGCAGCTGCTGCCGCGTGCATTCCACGACCTCGTGCGGCACGCCGAGCTCCCGCCCGCGCGGGACCGCGGCTTCTGGTCCAGCACGGCCGTGCAGCTGCTGCTGCCCGATCTCGAGGAGGTGCGATTCGCCCACGACGAGCGCAGCCGGCCCGCGACGATCCACCAGCACCTGCTCGCACCGCTGCTGCGGCAGCTACCGAACACGCTCGCGCCCGAACGCGTGCTCGTGCAGACCGTCGATCGCATCGGGCTCGCGCTGGTGCTCGAGGGCTATGCCGCGATGCTGGGCACGCTCGGCGCCGAGCGTGTGATCGTGCTCGCGGTGGACAGCTACACCTGCCCGTTCGCGCTCGACTGGCTCGGTAGCGTCGGTCGCCTCAAGAGCGACCTCAACCCGGTCGGGCTCATGCCCGGTGAGGCCGCGGCCGCGCTCCTGCTCGAGCCGTCGCGGCGCGGTAGCCGTCGCGAGCGTCCGCCGTGGGCCCAGCTCATCCAGGTGACCACCGGTCAAGACGGGCACATCGACGATCCCGACGCGGCCCCGCGGGGACGCGTCCTCGCCGACGTCATGCGCCCGCTGCTGAGCGACGACACCGGCGACGTCCACCACGACTTGAACGGCGAGGTCTGGCGCGCGCGCGAGTACGGCAACGCGCTGGTCGAGCTGGCGCCGCGGGGTCTCGGGCCCGCGAAGCTGCACCACCACGCATCGGAGATCGGTGACACCGGCTCGGTCGCGTTCGTGGTCGCGACCGCACTCGCGGCGCGGAGCCTCCAGCGTGGCTATGCGCGGCGTCGCGATGTCGCGGCGTTCACGAGCTGCGAGACCGGTGAGATCGGCGGCGTGCTCCTGCGTCGCAACGAGGGAGGCTGATCGACATGGCACAGAGCGGCGGACGATTCGGCAAAGATCACGAGTTCTACAAGCCGTACGAAGACCTCCACCTCTCGGTCGGGGCCTTCGACGGCGGCCAGTGCGTCGGCGCGCACGAGTACTACTACAAGCAACGCGACTCCTGCTCGTATCGCTGGCAGGCGGTCCACCGCGCGACCGGCAGCGACCGCGCGCTGTATGGCCCGGTCTCGCCCGCCTTCTCGTCGCCGGCGCCGGCGACAGCGGCCAACTACCTGCGCAATCGTGCGCTCACGGGCGCACCCGGACCCGTGCAGACCAGCCAAGCCGGCCGCGCCTACCAGGTCGTGCAGGGGCAGCCGTTCCGCACCGCGTTCTCACCGTGGTCGAACAACGCCCACCACCTCTTGGCGGACGCCGAGCTGCAGAACGGCATCATCGACGCCACCGGCGGATTCCCGGTGGTCGAACAGATGATCGTCCAAGGCCTGCTCGAGAAGCAGTACAACGTCAACCTCTGGAAGAACATGATGATCCTTCCACAGGAGTACGACGTCGGCTGTCGCATCCAGCTCCCGACCCATCCTGCGGGCGACAGCCACCCCAGCTACAGCGCGAAGGTCAAGGCGGGGGTCGACGCTGCACTGACGCCGTACAAGGCCGTGGTCGAAGCGGTGAAGAAGGGCGACAAGACCCATCCCAATCCCGATCCTGTCGACATCAAGGCCGCCCTCGAAGCGCTGTCGATGGCGCTGCACGCCGGGGTGGTCGCGTTGCGACCACTCGTGATCGCCGCGTGCGGCACCAACGACCAGATCAGCATCAACTCGTTCGCCTCCCAGGTGGGGACCTCGATCGGCGTGTGACGCGAATGAAGTACCAACGACTCGTCACGGTGGTCACCACCGACCCGGACTACTGCTTCGCCGGCCGCATCGAGGATGCCGATGGTTGCGAGCTCAAGTGCACCGATGGTCGGCCGGTCGCGCACGAGTACCCCCGCGACCCCTTCTCGGTGAAGGTGAACCTCGACCGCGACTTCCGCGGCGTGAAGCTCCCCAGCCTGATCGGCAACACGCGGAGCCTGCTGATGCTCCACCGCGAGGTCGTCGACCTGTTCGAGAAGGAGCTCGACCTCGGCGAGCACGAACGCCTGCCGTTCTCGCTCGTCAACCACAAGGGGCGCACCCACAGCAAGGACTACGTGTTCCTCAACCCGCTGGGCGCCGTCGACATCGCAGCGGCGAGCTCCGACTTCCTGCGCTACCCGAGCGGCGGCATCTACGGCTGCAAGGCCTGGGTGCTGGTCGCGGCCAAGCTGAAGGGCCTGCCCGACATCGTGCGGCCCAACGAGGTGCCGACCCACTACATGGTCAGCGAGCGTCTGCTCGCGCTGGTTGCAAAGCACGAGTTGACCAACTTCGAGGTCACGCCAGTGACGCTCGTCTAGCGACGGGGGCCAACCATGACGGGCATGTTCCTCTCGGTCGCGGTCAAGAACGCGAACTTCATGATCCCGCGGGGCATCCGTGAGATCTCGCCGGGGCCACTCCCGCGCCACATCCACGTGCACCAGCTGTGCACGTACTTCCGACAGCGGGGCGTCGCACGACTGCTGCTCGAAGGTGTGCCGGAGGGCTACTACGTCAACGCGATGCAGAGCGCCGCGGCGTTCCTGCTCGAGCTGCGCCGTGCCGCCGATGCAGCGAAGGCGACCAGCTTCGCGCGCCCGTTCTTCGATGCCGTCAGTGCCGGCTACTGGGATGCCGCGCTCGACATCGTCGCCAGCAGTCGCACCACGTGGAACCCGGACTTCGAGTACGAAGACGACTTCTACTACGTCTGGTTCCTGATGCTCGCCTGCAAGGGCGCACCCCCGGCCGAGCTCGACGACGTGCTCGCGCACTACCGCGATGTGCTCGAGGGTGTCTACGACGCGCGTTGGTCGATCTGCCGCGCGCTGTTCGATCGCGACGAGCGTGCGTTCGACGGCGCGCTGCGCCGGTTGCTCGACCGGCGTCGCGACGAGGTCGACGAGCTCTCGCAGGGCTCGGCCATGCGCGGCGAGACGACCGCATGGCTGCAGCACTTCGCCCTCGAGGGTGTGGCACTGCTTCGCATCGCCGAGCGGCTGGGCCTGTCGCCGGCGCACGACTTCTTGCACTGCCCCGACGTCCTGCGCACCGATTCACCGTTCGTGTTCGATCCCAACGCGTGGATGCAGCCCGACTTCCGACCCACGACGAGGTCGACGCCATGAGCGGCGCCACGCAAGACGCTGGCCCGTGGGACGTGCTCGAGGCCCACATGGACGGTGCCGAGCTGTGCTGCAGCGACTGGGCCGCGGCGCTCGACAACCCCTGCTACGTGCTCGACGAGCTGGCGGAGATCGTCGAGCAGCGATTGCTCGCACACGTCGACGCGCTCGAGATCGGCGGCCCCCCGGTCGCCGAGCGCCTCCTCGCGCCGGCGCTCGGCGACGACGCCACACCGGCGCGCGCGACGGCGGCAGCCCTGGTCGCGCTGTGCACCAAGTCGATCGAACCCTCGCGGACGCTCGTCGCCAGCCTCGCAGCGCACTCGGGCCCAGCCCTGCTCGGCGTCGCGACCGCGCTCGCGATGGCGGCCCGACGCGAGCTCTCGGCGCAGCTGGTCGAGGTCGTCGGGGCACTCGCAGACGATCGGCTCACCACGTTGGTGCCCGCGCTCGCGCGCGGCGGCTATGACACCGCGAAGGCCATCGATGCCGCGCTCACGGCCGCAGACCCCGAGCTCCGCATCGTCGGTGCGCGCGCCACCCTCGGTGCCGATCGTCGCTTGCAGCCGTGGATCGAGCGCGCGATCGCATCGGACGACGAGGCGCTCCGCGTCGCCGCCCTACCGAGCGGCCTGGTGCTCGGCGCCAAGGGGGCCGCAGGGCTCACGGCCGAGCTGGCGCTACGATCGAAGACCGTCCACCGTGACGCGCTGTGCTGGCTCGCGCTCGTGGGCGACCGTTCGACCGTCGCGGCGCTGTGCAAGCGCGTCGATGATGCGGCCGCACGACCGGACGTCCTGTGGGCACTGGGGTTCTCCGGCATGACGATCGCGGCCGACGCCTGCGTGGCGTGGTTGGCGGACGAGAAGCTCGGAGCACTGGCAGCCGACTCCTTCGCCGCCATCACCGGGCTCGATCGCTCCGATCGCCGCTGGTGGGCGCCCCCCGCCGCGGTGCCCAGTGACGATGACGAGGCCGCGCGCGCCGGTGTGCCGGCCGGGCTGCCGCTGCCGGTGCCCGACACCGTCGCGCGATGGTGGTCACAGCACCGGGTGCAGTTCATGCTCGACCAGCGCTACGTGCTCGGGCGGCAGCTCGATCCCAAGGGGCTCATCCACGCGCTGCGCCACGAGTCGCTGCCTCGTCGGCACGTTCGTGCGCTCGATCTACTGATCCGAACGCAGGGCCGTGCCCACGTCCACACGCGCACCCTGAGCGGGGTCCAGCGCCGTGAGATGGCGGCGCTGGCCGGCGCGCTGTGAGCGACGGTCACTTCGCCGCGCTGCCATCGCCCTTCAGCCGTGCGGCGATCCGCACCAGCTGGAGGAACTCGCGGCGATCGCCGTCGCGGTCCTCGCCCACGGCCCCCTTGGCCAGATCGATGGCGTGGCGCCACGACGCGGTGCCGGCGTACTTCGAGTCGCGCAGCAGCAGACCGAACTCGGCGACCGCGGCCGCGAAGCGGGAAGTCCTCGCTCGGCGCGTGACCGGTGCGAGCGCGCACGGGCAGGCTGATGGCCTGGCTGTCGTCGGCGTCGGGCTGCTTGTAGCGCACCTTCAAGGTCATCAGCTCGCCGCTGGTGGCGGCGCGGGACTCGGCGCGGCCACCCTGGTACTTCAGCGGGTCGACCTTGGCCGTGACCTCCTCCGCGCCGACCGGCACCACCTCGTACAGCGCGGTGACCTCGTGGCCGGCTCCGACCTCGCCGGCGTCCTTGGTATCGTCGTTGAAGTCCTGGTGCGCGAGCAGGCGGTTCTCGTAGCCGATGAGCCGATACGACGCGACCTCGGCGGGGTTCCACTCGACCTGGACCTTCACGTCCTTCGCCACCGTCACCAGCGTGGCGTCGACCTCGCGCAGCAACACCTTCTCGGCCTCGCGCTCGCCGTCGATGTACGCGTAGTTGCCGTTGCCGTGGTCGGCCAGCGCCTCCATCGACGCATCGTCGAGGTTGCCGGTGCCAAAGCCGAGCACGCTGAGGAACACGCCGGTGTCGCGCTTGTCCTCGATCAGCTCGACCAGGGCGCCCAAACTGCTGACACCGATGTTGAAGTCGCCATCGGTCGCCAGGATGATGCGGTTGACGGCACCCGGGTGGAAGTTGCGCTCGGCCAGCTCGTACGCCGCGATGATGCCCTCGCTGCCGTTCGTGCCGCCACCCGACTCGAGCTGCGAAAGCGCCGACAGCACCGCGCGCGGGTCGTTGGTGGGCTCGAGCACCACGCCGCTGGCGCCGGCATACACCACGATGGAGACCCGATCCTGCTCGCGCAGCTGGCGGGCCAGCAGTGACATCGCGTGCTTCAGCAGCGGCAGCTTGTCGGGCTCGCCCATCGAGCCCGACACGTCGAGCAGGAACACGAGGTTGCGCGGTGGCGTGTCACCGACCAGCTCGCGCCCCTGCAGGCCCACGTGCACGAGCAGGTGTCCGGGCTGCCAGGGGCATGGCGCGACCTCGGCCGCGACCGCGACCGGCGCGTCGCCGGCCGGCTGCTCGTAGTCGTAGTCGAAGTAGTTGATGAGCTCCTCGAGCCGCACCGCCGCGGCGGGCGGCAACATGCGGTCGCGGAGGAAGCGGCGGGTGTTGCTGTACGACGCGGTGTCGACGTCGATCGAGAAGGTCGAGCGAGGGTCGTCGGCGACTGCGACGAAGTCGTTCTCGTGCAGCTCGGCGTAGGCCTCGGTGTTGAAGGGCGGCTGCGAGACCGGCGCGACCGATCCCTCCATCGAAACCCCGTAGCCGGGCACCGCGGCACTCGCGTCGTAGATGGACTCCTTCGCGCAACCAGGCAAGGCGCACAGCAGCAGGGACGTGGCGAGCAGCTTGAAGCGGTGCATCTTGGAGGGCTCCGACCCCCCGAACGCCCGCTGGGCCGGCCAGCTTTCAGCGACGGCCACGGGCACCGCGGTCCCCTGGGCCCCGGCCCCCCAAAGGGCGGCGCAGCGCTACCCCTCGAGCAGTGCCACCGTCCTGCGCAGCTCGTCGCGCACCGTGTGCGACCAGCCATGGGCCAGCGCGTCGCACACCGCGTTGTAGTACCACAGCGTCTGCTCGCGGGTCGGCGTGAAGCGGTCGAAGATGGCGTCGCCGATCACCGCGCGGTCGCGGACGATCGAGCCCGCGTTGTGTAGCTTGTCGGCGGCGCTGATGAGCTTGACGTCGGCCGGCGCGTGCCGCAGATGGGCGAGGTACCCCTGCTTGCGCTGTGCCCATGGCGGCTTGGCACCGCCGGCGTCGAGATCGTTCTGGGTCGCGTCCGACAGCGCCAGCACCATGCGCGCGACGTCGGCACCGAAGCGCTGCGCGAGCTCGTGGGCGGAGCTGCCGGGGATGTCCTCGAGGTAGTCGTGCAGCACCGCGGCGATGCACTGATCGGGGCTGCCGCCGTGTTCCATCACCGTGGTCGTGACCGCCAGCAGATGGCTCAGGTACGGGATGCCGCTGCCCTTGCGCTCGGTGTGGGCGAACGCCTCGGCCGCCAGCTGCAGGGCCTCGCCCAGGCGCGCGTCGTAGAAGCGTCGTTCGCTGCGTGCCACGGCAACCCAGCGTATCAGACGACGGGGGTCGGTACGTGCGGGCGCCCGCGGGTCAGTTCACGCCGCGGGTGCGGCCGGCCCAGTACGGTGCCCGCAGCACGAACTTCTGCAGCTTGCCGGTGGCCGTGCGCGCGAGTTCCTCCCGCAGCTCGACCGAGGTCGGGCACTTGTAGTGCGCGAGGTTGGCCCGACAGTGCGCGATGAGCTCGGCCTCGGTCGCACTCGCGCCGGCCCGCAGCACCACCAGCGCCTTGACGGTCTCGCCCCACTTCTCGTCGGGCACGCCGATGACCGCCACCTCGGCGACCGCGACGTGCGAGTTGAGGCAGTCCTCGACCTCGATCGACGAGACATTCTCGCCGCCGGTGATGATGACGTCCTTCTTGCGGTCCGAGATCGTCACGTAGGCGTCGTCGTCGACGAAGCCACCGTCGCCGGTGTGGAACCATCCGTCGCGGATCGCCGCCGCAGTCGCGGTCTCGTCCTCCCAGTAGCCCTTCATGACCACGTTGGCGCGGGCGATCACCTCGCCGTCGGGGTCGACCGTCACCTGCGCGCCGATGACCGGCGCACCCGCGCGCGACAGCCGAGCCGCACGGGCGGCGGGGTCGAGCTCGTCGTACTCGGCGCGACGTCGGTTCATCGTGATGAGCGGCGAGGTCTCGGTCAGCCCGTAGAGCTGGATCAGCTCCCAGCCCAGCTCGGTCTCGATGCGCTCGATCGTGCGGGTCGGCGGCGGCGCGCCGGCCACCAGCATGCGCACGCGACCGCGGCCGGGGATCGGCCCGCTCCAGCCCGCCGCCGCGTCGAGGATCGCGTTGGCGACCGCGGGCGCGCCACCCAGCATCGTGATGTCGTGCTCCGCAATGCGCCGCAGGATCTCCGCACCGCCGACCTTGCGCAGCACCACCTGTTTGCCGCCCATGCCGGCGAACGCCAGCGGCATGCCCCAGCCGTTGCAGTGGAAGGTCGGGACCACGTGCAGGAACGCATCGCGATCGCACACGCCGGTGTGCCAGCCGAAGGTGGTCGCGTTGATCCACAGGTTGCGGTGCGTGAGCATCACGCCCTTGGGTCGCGCGGTGGTCCCGCTGGTGTAGTTCAGCGTCGCGACCTCGTCCTCGTCGATCTCGGGCGTCGGCGCGTCGACGCGCTGCAGGAACAGCTCGTCCGATGCGGCGCCGAGCACGAAGCGGTGCTCGACCGCGATGTCGCCGAGGCTGTCGACGAGGTCGGGGTCGAGCAGCAGCGCCCGCGCGCCGCTGTGGCGCACGATGTACTCGATCTCGTGGGCGTGCAGCCGGAAGTTGATCGGCACCAGCACGCGGCCCGCCATCGTGGCGCCGAACAACGCGGCGATCCAGCGCGCCGAGTTGTGGGCCACGATCGCGACGCGCTCGCCGGGTCCGATGCCGAGCTGCGCGAGCGCGGCTCCGAACGAGCGCGCACGTGCAGCCAGCTCGCGATAGGAGATCGCCCCCCACGAGGCCGCGGGCTGATCGGGCTCGTCGACCAGCCCGATCCGATCGCCGTAGACCTGTTCGGCCCGACACAGGAAGTCGCGCACACCCAGCGGGACTCGCATGGCCCCCAGGTTAGCGCCGCGGCTGCACCGAGTGGGAACCTGCACGTGCGCCGGACAACCTCCCTGGAGTGCGGGGCGCGGGTCGGCCCTCGCCGCTTGGCCGGATTCCGCCGGTCTCACCCCGCGAGGAGGCTGTCATGTCGAGTCGTGCGCGTTCCCGTCGCCTCTGCACCGCAGCCGTGCGCGAGTCCACCATCGGGCTGTGGGCGGTGCTGGCCCTCGCCGCCTGTGGCGAGGACGCAGGTGGTGCGCGCGGCGGGGACGCAGGGGTCGGCAGTGGCATCGCGACGCTCACTGGCGGCGGCACCGTGGGTGAGGGCGGTTCAGGAGACAGCAGCGGCGCGCCGCCTTCGTCCGCGGACGAAGGCGGCGACGAGGGCACCAAGTTCGACACGCCGCCGCCCCCCGACGTCAGTCTCGGCTGCGCCTCGGGTGGTGGCGGGCTGGGCGGCGACTTCTCGTACATCTGGATCGCCAACAGTGCCGAGAGCACGGTCTCGAAGATCAACACCGTCACGCTGGTGGAGGAGGGTCGCTACATCACGCGTCCCGACAGCAACGGCAACCCCTCGCGTACCTCGGTCAACTTGAACGGCGACGCCGTGATCGCCAACCGCAACGGCGGTGTGACGATGGTCTTCGCGCGGCACGAGCACTGCGCCGGCGGCAACACCTCGAGCGGTCCACAGGACGTGAAGCCATGGCCCGACGACTGCGTCGGCTGGCACACGCCGATGGCGTACGCCAGCCAGCGCCCGGTCGCATGGACCCACGGCGACTTCAACGAAGGCACCTGCTACTACGACGACGTCAAGGTGTGGACCTCCGGGGCCAACGGCACCATCGACGTGTTGCTGCTCGACGGCGAGACCGGCGTCATCGAACAGACCGTGCCGATCGCCGGCGTCCAGGCCGGCTACTACGGCATCTACGGCGGCGCGGTCGACTCGCGCGACAACTTCTGGGGCACGCAGCTCGGCGGCGGCGAGCTCGTGCGGGTCGACCGTCCCACGTTCACGGTGCAGCACTGGACCACGCCCGCCGGCGGCTACGGCATGGCGGTCGATCGCAACGATCGTGTGTGGACCTGCAGCGCGATGGTCGGCCGCTTCGACTATCCCTCGCAGACCTGGATGACGGCGCAGGCGGGCGGCTCGGGCGGCTGCATGCCCGACGGCGACAACCTACTGTGGCTCGCCAACAACCCCATGGTCGCGGTCGACATCGACACGCTCGCGGTCGTGCAGTCGCTGCCGGTGCCGAGCTACGTGCACGGCGTCAGCATCGACTTCAACGGCTACGTGTGGGGCCCGGCGATCAACGACAACGTCGCCTACCGTGTCGATCCGAGCAGCGGGCAGGTCGACACCGTCGCCGGCCTGAACCTGCCGTACACCTATAGCGACATGACCGGCTTCGGACTCAGCCAGGCGGTGGGGCCGAGCGGTTGAGGTCGGCGCGCCGCCGGCTCG
The DNA here is from genome assembly GCA_016709225.1 of Deltaproteobacteria bacterium. Classification (NCBI taxonomy): domain Bacteria; kingdom Pseudomonadati; phylum Myxococcota; class Myxococcia; species Deltaproteobacteria bacterium. Next base: position 1,436,659 of record JADJEE010000002.1, read on the forward strand.
GCGTGCGCGACCAGCCGGCGTGGGGCCGTGTGCGACCGTCACGGCCACGCCCGCGCACCGGCAACGGCAACGCCGCGCTATCCTGATGGCATGCGCGCGCCCGCGCTCGCCTGTGCCTGCATCGGGTGGCTCGCCTGCACCCGCGAGCCGTCGTATCGCTGCGACGGCGACGCGCAGTGCGTCGAAGGCAGCCGCCGCGGGACCTGCGAGTCGACCATGTGGCGCAGCTTCGACGACCCGGCCTGCGGATCGGGTCGACGCTACGGCACATGGTCCGGTGATGGCCTCGCGGACCGCTGCGTGCCCGACGACGCCGCCGAGACGTCGGCCAGCAGCGGCGCGTCGACGCTCACCTCGGTCACGCCGATCGAGACCTCGAGCGGCAGCGACACGACCAGCACGGGTGCATCGTCGAGCAGCACCGACGCGACCACCGGCACCGGCGACGAGAGCACCGGCGGCCCGCTCCCCGACGGCCTGGTGCTGTGGTACCGCTTCGACGAAGCCTCGTTCGACGGTCTCGTGATCGATGCCACTGGCAAGCACGGCGGTACCTGCGAGGGCGTCGCGTGCCCCATGGCGACCACGGGTGTGCACGGCGGCGCGGCGGCGTTCGACGGCGTCGACGACGTGCTGCAGATCGCCGACGATCCCGAGCTCCATCTCGAGGCCGGCTGGACGCTCGCGACGTGGGCACGGATCCCCGATGCGGCGGCGTTCCGGTGCATCATCGCGAAGCCACTGGCGATGGACACGAACGTCGACTCCTTCGAGCTCGCGCGGGAGGACGGCGGGTTGGCCTTCGCCGCGGTCGCGGACACCCCCACGACCGGCATCTTCGCCAGCGCCGCCTGGCCGGTGGCCGGCGAAACGTGGGTCCACGTGGCCAGCACCTGGGACGGCGCTGCGCTCACGCTCTACGTCGCAGGCGCCGCAGCGGCGGTGACCGACACCCCGAGCTCGACGGCGTTCACGGAGCTCGATGTCTTCGTCGGCGCCTCCCTCGACGAGGGTGTGTTCACGAACTTCCTCGCCGGCGATCTCGACGACCTGCAGATCTACGCGCGGCCGCTCGCAGCGGCCGAAATCGCCGCGCTCGCAACCGCGCAGTGACGCCGAGAAACGGCACGGGTGGCCGCCCGCGCGAGTTCGGTGGATCGAAGTCCCCGCATCGCGCACGTACGACGCAGAACCCCGAGGAGCCCCGATGCACCCCCCCGATCCTTCTCCGACTCTCGACCATCATCGCCGCCTGCGGCCTCGCCGGTGTCGCCGCGGCGTGCAGCGACGGCCCCGGGGACCTCTGCTCGGTCCTGGCCGAGGCCCCCAACTGCAACGGCGAGACCCAATCGAAGTGCGAGGCCGCGATCGCCACCGCCCAGGACGCGCAGCCTGCCTGTGCGCCGCTCGTCGACGCGCTCGCCGCATGCATCGCCGACCTCCGGCTCGAGTGCACCGGTCCCGACAGCATCTCGGCCAACGGCGACGGTGAGATCGGCGGCGGCCAGAATTTCACCGACGTCGGTGGCTACTCGGTGGTGATCAACGACTCGCAGTGCGACGCCCATCGTCGCGGCCTCGAGGCCTGCCGCACCTGCCCCGACGCGGTTGGCGCGACGACGGTCGACGTGCTCGGCGTCGGCGACCGCTGCGACACGGGGACCTGCGCGGCGGGCCTCTCTTGCCAGGGCATCTGCACCCGCAGCTGCAGCGAGGACAGCGAGTGCGCGGCGCGGGCCGATGGCTGCCAGCTGCAGGTGCAGTACCCCAACGTCTGCAACGACGACGGCATGTGCACGCGCTCGTGCGGCGGCGACTACGAGTGTCAGGCGTGGGTCGGACCCGCATCGACCTGCAGCGACGGCGCGTGCACGGTCGGTTGAGGGCGACATGCCCGCTCCCGCCGTGACGCCGGTCGCGGCTACGGCTGCTGCGCGGCCAGGTCGCGCTCGAGTTGCAGCAGGCGCGCCGCTTCGGCGGCCTCCTGCGCTTCGTCGGGCATTTCGATCGGGCGCCGCGGATCGCAGCCGTGGGCGGCCGTCCAGCGCGTGTGTGCGATCGCGGGATCGAAGGACTTGCGGAAGTCCTCGACGCGCTCGCGCGGCCAGTGCGGCTCGAGGGCCGCCGCCATCTCGCGCTCGAGCTCCACGCGAAGCGCCCGTACCGCTGCGGATCGACTTGGGTCGCGGACAGCGAACAGCGCCAGCTGCAGCACCGGCACCCGATCGCCGCGGTGCTCGAACAGCAGCGCATGGCCCAGGGTCGAGTCCAGGAATCCCGCGAGCAGGGCATCGGCCTGCGCGCCGTGGAGCTGCAGCAGCGCCACGAACGCGGGCTCGGTGAGGGCGGCTCGATTTCGGATGCAAGCCGACTCGGTGGTCGCGACGCCGTCGTCGGTGAGGCCCTCCGCCACCAACCCGAGCGTCATCGCGTCGCGGCGCAGCAAGGCCTCGCGCGCGTACAGGCGCGTGGCGGGGTTGCCCGCGCGCGACAACGCGACGAAGGTGGCATCGGGCTCGCCGTGCTCGAGCAGGCACTCGAGCGCGGTGCGAGGCTCGGTGCGCACGCAGTCGAAACCCACGCAGTGATCGTCGTGGCTGGTGGCCGTGCACAGCGCGCGCAGCTGCGGCTCCACCTCGCCCGCGCAGGGATCCGCATCGCCGTGCCGCGCACGCTCCCCATCGCCAGCCTCGCCCGTGGTCACCGGCGGGGGCGCGACCTCGAACGGCGCCCACGCGACGCGCTCGCCCGCCACCTCGGGCTCGGCGGTGCCCCGCCACTCGCCCCCGCCCGCGCCCGCACACGCGCCAACCGCGAGCACCGCGAGCACCGCTGGTGTCCAGGATCGTCGCGGGCGTGCCGGTTCCACGTCGGTGACGTACGCACGGCCCGCACGATGGTTCCCGACCCTGGGTCGTTCGCCGCCGTGACCCGCACCACGTCGGCGACGGTTTTTCGCGCGCATCGAGGGCACCACAGACGGATCCTCGGACGTGGCTCCACTCATCCGCGATCCCATGCCACTGCCCCGCACCGCCCTCGCGCCCCACCTTCCGCTGTCCCTCGCCCTGCTGCTCGGGTGCCCGAGCGAGCCCACGGGTGACGACACCGGCGTCACCGCGGCCGATAGCGGCGACGACGGGGGCAGCAGCGGCAGCGACGGCAGCGGCGCAGACAGCAGCGGCGGCGACAGCAGCGGCGACAGCAGCCCGCTGCCCGACGGTTGCGATGCGCCGACCGGTGCCGGCACCGACGTGATCACCACCATCACGCAGGACGAGACCTGGACCGCCGCGGGCAGCCCCTACCGCGTGCCCTCGAACGTCTACCTCACGGCGACGCTCACCCTCGAGGCGTGCACCGTGGTGCAGGTGGCCGAGGGCGCGCGCATCTTCGTGGGCAACGATCCCGAGCCGGGCTCGATCGTCGCGCACGGCGAGATCGCCGATGGCACCGTGCGACCGGTGCGCTTCGAACGGCTCGACGAGGCCGCCGCCTGGGGTGCCATCGAACTCGATCCCACCGGCTTTCTCGACGCGGAGCACGTCGTCTTCGACGGCGGTGGCGAGGCCGGCACCCGGGGCACGCTGGTGTCGTGGGGGCTGACGTTCGACGGCGCGACGACGCCGAACCTGCGCCTCGTCGACGTCACCGTGACAGGCTCGGGCACCCACGGCATCAACCTGCAGCGGCGCGCCGCCTTCACCGACGACAGCACCGGCGTGCACATCGAGGGCTCGGGTGCGATCGAGGACGCCTACCCGATCTGGATCGAGGCCGGCGCCGTGCACAGCCTGCCGCAGGATCTCACCGCCACCGGTAACGCCCACGACGCGGTGCTCATCGACCCGTTCACCAACGTGGACGACGACACCTTCCCCGCGCGCGGGCTGCCGCTCGTGGTCGCCAACGAGCTCTACCTCGGATCGATCGGCGGTCCGCCGCTGGCGACCCTCACCATCGAGCCCGGCGTCGAGCTGCTGTTCGGTGTCGGCGCCTCGAGCGGCATCACGATCGGACTCGACGACGACCACCAGGCCCGCATCGTCGCGCAGGGCACCGTCGACGCGCCGATCGTGATGCGCTCGGCACAGCCGAGCCCGGGTCCCGCCGACTGGTTGGGGCTCTACTACCGGTACAGCCCGACCGACGGCAACCTGCTCGAGCACGTCACGATCGCCAACGCAGGTGCGCCCAGCGGCGCCCAGGGCTGGGGCTGCGGCCCCGCCGAGAACGATGCCAGCGTGCTGCTGCTGACCGCGCAGGCAATGACGCCGTTCCTGCACGACGTCACCTTCGAGGACGCCGGCGGCGACACCCAGGTCATCATCGGCTGGCTCGACGAGAGCCCGGGCGCGACCGCGCAGGCATGGTTCGAGGGCAACACCTTCGCAGATGCGCCGGCATGCCACGTCAGCCTCCCACGCGACGTGAACAACGGCTGCCCCGGCGACGCGTCGCCGGACTGTCTGTAGTCGCGGACGGCCCACCGCCGACGGCCGGCGCACCGGCGCCGCGGTGGGCTCCGGCGATCGTCGCCGACACCTTTGCCCTCGAGTTGCGATGCGGTGGCCTTGCCTGCGGTCACGCCGAACGACCGCGGACCTTGCGACCACGCGCGGGCTGCTTCTTCGTCACGGCCTTCGTCTTCGCCGCTTTCTTCTTCGCGACGGATTTCGTCTTCGCCGGCGGCTTGGTCACGGCGGCACTCCCATCGCGCGCGGCGAGCTGTGCGATCAGCCGCTTCGGCGCCTGCGCACGGTAGCTCTCGTCGATCCACGCCTCGAGCACGCTCGCGGGCGGGAGCACACCCTCCGGAAAGTTCGCGGTGACCCAACCGCTGCGACCGAGGCCATAGCCGGTCGGTTCGGTGTGCGGCAGCAGCAACGCCGCGGGCCCCGAGTGCGGCAGCTTGCACGAGATCCGCAGCGGCTCGCCCTCGAGGCTCAGGTACGCGAACGTCTTGTCGTTCACCGCGAGATCGAGGTGCCCAGGCCACGGGCTCTTGGTGTGGGCCCCGGGATACGCCAGGCCGAACGCACGCAGATGGAGCAGGACGGCATCGATGGTGGATCGACGTGCGGCCATGCCCAACCATGCCAGCTCGCGCGGCGAGCGGGCAGACGCACGATCCGTGCGCGACCGTGGTCGTGGATCGTGGTGACCCGCGAGAGCGATATCCGGGGCCGGCCGGAGCTCGGGGGGTCGTACGACGTCACCGAGCATCCGGCCGTTGGCGGCCGCGACGGCCTACTCGTCGTCGTGCTCGGCCGCCGGCGCGCTGGCGGGCGCGACCGCGGGCCGCGGGCCCGCGCTCGAGGCCACCGGCGCATCGGCGCCGCGATGGGCACCGGCGGTCTTCGCCAGGACCTTGGCCTGGGCCGCGTTGACCTGCTTGCCGTGGTGCAGCCGCGCGTAGCGCTCCTCGAGCGGACGCGAGAGCCCGGCCTCGGCCAGCAGCAGGTCGGGCTTCGCGGCCTGCTCGGCGCCGAGCCGCTGCTGCGCCGCCTCGAGCTTCGCGAGCAGCTCGGCCTGGTACTGCTGCAGGCGCTCGGCCACCGCCAGGCGCTTGCCCTTCTCGCGCCGCAGGTCCTCCTGGTAGCGCTTGAGGAAGTAGCCGATGGTCTCGACGCGGATCTTGATCGAGCCGGTGGGCTTGTTCTCGTCGATGTCCTTGAACGAGAAGTACGGCGTGCCCGAGGTCTCGACGATCTCTTCGATGACCGAGTAGATCGGCGCATCGTGGCCGCACTTGAAGCTCGACAGCTCGAGCGCCACCAGGTTGGGGTGACGCGCGGTGTACTTGGCGGCCCACACCTTCTGGTTGGTGTTCTCCGAGTAGCTGTTCTTCCACACGTCGTAGATGTCGAACGGCGTCTGGATGAAGCCGGCGTCGATGTCGGCCTGGAACAGCGGCCGCACGATGTCGTCGTCGATCGGCAGCGAGTGGATGGTGAAGATCGGATAGCCGAGCTTCTGCAGCTCGTCCGGGATCTCGTGGTTCATGCCCGGATCGTTGTGGTACGGGCGCGCCAGCAGCACGATGCCGATGCGGTCCTCGGCCTCGAGCTGCTTCAAGGTCTCGCGCGCCTGCGCGCGTAGCTCGACCACGAACTGCTCCTGCGCGAGGTAGCCCTGCTCGATCGCGCGGGCGTTCTCCTCCTCCGACAGGCCGAGCAGCTCGCCGAAGTAGCCGAACATCTCCTTCTTGCAGAGCTTGGGCTCGCGCATGTGCACGAACGGCACCACCAGCTCGATGCCGCGCTCCTTGAAGATGTCCTTCTCCTTGAGGAAGGCCGCCTTGGTGGTGTCGGCGGAGCCCACCACGGTCGGGCACGCACGCGCGCCGACGTTGTTGGTCAGCCACGTGTCCATCGAGTCGACCTGCGGGAACACGATGAGGTCGAGCGGCTTCTTCTTGTGCTTCACCTCGAGCAGGTTGTGCATGTGCGCGATGCACACCTTCGATGGGAAGCACGGATCGATCGCACCGCGCTTGGCGCCCTCCTTGTAGAGCTCCTCGGAGGTGAAGTCCGAGTACACCAGGTTCTTGGCGGGGATGCCGAGCGCCTCGAAGTAGGCCGAGAAGAAGGGGTTCTGCGAGTACTGGTTGAGCACGCGCGGGATGCCGATGCGCAGGCTCTTGCGGCGGCGGATCTTCTCGGCGCGCGCCTCGGTGGCAGCACGACGCTCGGCGACCACGCGGGCCAGCTCGAGCTTGTCCTTGGTCTTGGCGACCAGCTCGGCGACCTTGGGGCTGCGGTTCAGCTTCGTCAGCCAGCCATCGACCTTCGCCTGCATGCCGGCCAGCGCGGGCGGCAGCTCGACGGTCTCGGGCAGGCCGAGCCCGCGCAGCACGTGCTCGGGATCGTCGGCGACCAGCGGCGGCTTCACGGCGCGCCAGATGTCCTTGGCGGCCACCGCGGCGTAGTTCGGGAAGTCCTTCTTGGCCTGGTCGAGGCCGCTCTTGATCTTGCGCATCTTCTCGACGTCCTCGACCTCGCCCTTCTCACAGGTGGCGATGATGAGGCGCTTGGTCGCGATGTGCGTCGACTCGGTGTGCTTCTTGATCTGCACCAGCTGGCCCTGGGCCATGCGCTGCTCGGCCTCGGAGGTCGCGATCTCGAGGTCGACGTCGATGAAGGTGCGCAGGCACTTGTTCTTGCAGAAGTAGCAGCGGGTGCTCTCGTCGCGCTTCTGCGTGTAGCCGATGGTCGGGACCTTCTCGAGGCCGATCCACTCGGTCTGCTTGCCGAGCTCGAGATGCAGACGGCGGGCCTCCTTGGCCGCGCCGATGGCCCCCGACTCGCCGCAGTGCTTGTGCACGATGACGTCGGGCTTGGCGCCCTTCTGGCGGAACTGCTCCTCGATGAAGTCGACCTGCGACTTCACGGCCGCCATGTTGTGCTGGGTGCCGCCCTGCAGCACGAAGCGGGTGCCCAGCTTGGCGAGGTTGGGGATCTGCGACACGTACAGCCAGATGTTCTTCGGCAGCACGTTGGCGAGCCCGGCCATGATCTCCTCGGGCGACCAGCCTTGGCGCTGGAAGTCGACGATGTCGGACTGCATGAACACCGCGCAGCCGTAGCCGAACATCGGCATGCTCTCGGCCTTGAAGGCGATGTCGGCGTACTGCTTGACGTCGTAGCCGAAGCCGACCGCGGTGCCCTGCAGGAAGTAGCCGTTGCCGGCCGAGCACTGCGTGTTGAGCTTGAAGTCCTTCACCTTGCCGTTCTTCAAGATGATGATCTTGATGTCCTGGCCGCCGACGTCGCAGACCACGTCGACGTCGTCGTAGAAGTGAAGCGCGCTCTCGCAGTGCGCGACGGTCTCGACGATGGCAGCGTCGGCCCGCAGCACGTCCTTCAGGATGTCCTTGGCGTAGCCGGTGGTGCCGATGCCGAGGATCTCGAGCGTGGCGCCGGCGCCCTCGACCTGCGCCTGTAGGTCGGCGAACAGGTCCTTGGTGTCCTCGATGGGGTTACCCTTCGACAACTGGTAGACCTTCGCGAGCACGGTGCCCTCGGCGTCGAGCAGCACCGCCTTGCTCGAGGTCGAGCCACCGTCGATGCCCATGTACGCCTGCACGTGTTGGCCGGGCTGGAAGCTGGCGGGCACGAACTTGGGCGGCTTGTAGCGCTCGAGGAATGCGTCGAGCTCCGCGTCGCTGTTCGAGAGCCCGCGGCCGCCGGCCTTCTTCTTCTCTTCGGTGCGCCCGACCTCGATGTACCACTGCAGGCCCTCGGTGCCCTTGTAGCGGCCGACGTGCTCGTCCTCGTCCTTGCCGAACTCGGCCGCGCCGATGGCCGCATAGTACTGCGCGTTGTCGGGCACGATGATGAGCTCGGCGGGGTCCTTGCCGCCCTCGCCGTAGCCCTCGGGCAGCTCGACGTTGCGCTCGGCCCAGATCGGCGGGATGTTGGCCTTCCACGCCTCGACCATGCCCTTGATGTACGTGTTGGGTCCGCCCAGCAGCATCACGTGCGGCATCAGCGTGTGGCCGCGGGTCAGCACGGCGAGGTTCTGCTGGATGATCGACTCGAACAGCGAGGCCATCAGCTCGTCGGCCGGCACGCCCATCTTCTGCAGCGAGTTGATGTCGGTCTCGGCGAACACGCCGCACTTGCCGGCGACCGGGTGCAGCTTCTTGCCGGCATGACCGGCGTTGCAGAGCTCCTGCGGCGGCAGCTTGAGCTTGGCGTTGATCTTGTCGATGACCGCACCGGTCCCGCCGGCGCACTTGTCGTTCATCGACGGGATCTTCTTCTTGCGGCCGGAATCCTTGTCGGGCTTGAAGACGATGATCTTGGCGTCCTGACCACCGAGCTCGATGACCGAGTTGACCTCGGGGTGCAGCTTCTCGACGCACAGCGAGACCGCGTTGACCTCCTGCACGAACTTGGCACCGATGAAGCGGCCGACGTTGGTGCCGCCCGAGCCGGTCATGAACACGCGCGCGTTGTCGGGCGTGACGCCGGCATCGCGCTCGATGTCCTTCAGCATCTCGAAGGCCTTCTCGGGCTGCTTGCTGTCGTGGCGGCGGTAGTCCTTCCAGACGATCTCGTCGGTGACTGCGTCGATGACCACCGCCTTCACGGTGGTGGAGCCGAGGTCGAAGCCGATGCGGAAGCGTGCGGTCGTCATGGGGCGGTCCTGTCCGAGGGGGTCCTCGTCGGGTGACGCGAGTGTCACTGACACGCGTGTCTAGTCAAAGCGTTCGCATGCTTTTGGCACCTTTGGGGGTGCTGGGCAAGGAATTCGAGGCCTGCGGACAACGCGCGCAAGCCCCGGAGGCCGATCCGCGGGGGGCGGCCAAACAGAAGGCACAAGATGGCGGCAGGTGTGGGCGTCCGATCCCTCGGGTGTCCGAGGCGATGCGCTCCGCGACCATTCGTGACGACTTCGAGGCCGCCGCGGCCGAGCTCGAGTGCGCGGCACGGCATGCGCAGGCCGAGGTCGCGCGGCAGCTGTTCGGCAGCCCGTCGTCGGTGGCCCGCATCGACGATCGCTACCGACGGCTGGGACGCATCGGTGCGGGTGGGCAGGGCGCGGTGTGGCGGGCCTACGACGAGCAGCTCGCGCGCGAGGTCGCGATCAAGACCGTGCACCTGACGCGCGCCAGCCCACAGGCGCAGGCGTGGTTGCGTCGCGAGGCGCGGACCCTCGGGCGCCTCACCCACCCCGGTGTGGTCGCGGTCTACGACCTGGGCCTGTGTCCGGCGGCGCACTTCGGCGAGGACGGAGATCGCACGGTCCTCTATACGGTGATGGAGCTGGTCGACGGCGAGACCCTGGCCGACTGGCTCGCGCGCGCGACACGGAGCGTCGACGAGGTCCTCGGCGTGATGGCGCAGGTCGCCGATGCACTCGCCGCGGTGCACCGCGCGGGCCTGGTGCACTGCGACGTGAAGCCCGCCAACATCCTCGTCGCCGGCGCGCGGGTGAAGCTGGCCGACTTCGGACTCGCCCATGCAACCCGGGCGCTGGGTGAGGCGGTCGCGCTGCGATCCGAAGCCGGCGTCGACGCGACGACGCTCGAGAGTGACGTCGCGCGCACGAACGCGAGCCATCCGGCCGGCGGCACCCTGCGCTACGTCGCGCCCGAGCAGATGCTCGGCGAACGCATCGATGCTCGCGCCGACGAGTTCGCGTTCGCGGTGACGCTGTTCGAGGCGCTGTTCGGCCACGCGCCCCACGGCGGACAGTCGCCCGCGGCTTGGCTGCAGGCAAAGCGGGACCGGTGCACCGCGGCAGCCGAGCGCACGGCTGCCGCGCGCGGCGTATCGTGCACTGGCTCGCGGGCTCGCGGGCGATCCGGCGCAGCGCCACGGCGGTCCCCGTGTCGCCCTCGACGCGATCCTGCGCGGTCGTCGGAGCCGGCGTGGGCCGGCGATGGTGGCCGTCGCCGCGGTGCTCGGCCTCGGCGGGCTCGCGGGGCCCCGCGACGCCACCTGCCCCGCGCCCGAGCTGGCAGAGCTCGGCGAACCGCTGCAACGCGAGCTCGGCGCGGCCCTGCGTGACGCGGGCATGTCGTTCGTCGCCGAGCGTGCCGTCGACCGCATGCGCCACCACGACGCCGCCCTGCGCGACCTGCATCAGCTCGCCTGCGATGGTGGCTCCCTGCAGGCGTCGGCATGCGTGGCCGAGGTCGACGCGCAGACGCGAGCGATCGCCGACGTGCTCGCACACGGCGTCGGCGATCGCCGTCGCGTGCTCGCGGTGCTGTCGCGACTGTCCGATCCGCTCGCATGCGTCGACGGCGAGTACGCCTCGGAGGCCCCGGGGATCGCCCTCGACGACGCGCGGGCGTGGCGGGCCTGGGCCGAGCTGGTCGCCGCGCGTGCGCTCGACGATGCCGGCGATCCAGCGGCCGCGCTGGCCCGCATCGACGCGCTGCCGCAGGCCGGGATCGACGCGCTCGCACACGAGCTCGGCATCACGCGGGGCGGCCTGCTGCGCGAGATGGGCCGCTACGCCGAGGCGGGCGTCGCCTTCGACGCGGTCTTCCGCAGCGCCGAGGCGGCCGGCGACGACCTCGCGGCCGCCCGCGCCGCGGTCGGACTCGCATTCGTCCACGGCATCCACGGCGCCGACCTCGAGCATGGGCAACGATGGGTCCGTAGCGGCTACGCCCACGTCGCGCGCGGCGAGCTGCCAGCAACCGTCGTGGCCGACCTCGCCAACGCCGAGGGCGCGATGCTGTTCGTCGCCGGCCGCCACGTCGACGCGCGCGCGGTGATCACCGATGCGCTCGCGCAGGCCCGCGAGCTGCCGCCGGCGCGCACGCGGGCGCTGCGAGAGAACCGGGCCAGCCTCGCCGCGACCATGGGCGATCGCTCCGCGATCGACGAGTTTGCACGGCTGCTCGACGAGACCGTCGAGACCCTCGGCGAGACCCACCCCACCGCGTTGCGCACGCGCTCCAACCTCGCCACCGCGCAGCTCCGCTTCGGCGAGCACGCGGCCGCCCGCACGAACTTCGAGCAGGTGCTCGCGTTGCGCGATGGCGCCTTCGGATCCGAATCCGTCGAGAACGCACGGGTGCTGAGCCAGCTCGCCGACCTCGACGTCGCCGCGGGTGACGTGGTCGGCGGGCTCGCACGCCTGGCCGCCGCCAACGAGCTGCGCGCCCGGGTGCTGACGGTCGACCACCCGGAGCGCGCCAACGGGGTGCTGCAGCTGATCGAGATGCTGCTCGACAGCGGCGATCTCGAGGGTGCGCAGCGCATGCTCGCGATCCACCGCGACAACATCGCGGCCCACTTCGGCCTCGACGAGCCGATCGGACAGGATCTCGTCGAGCTGGTCGCACGCGTGGCCGAGGCCCGCGGGGACGTCCGGACCGCCGCAGCGGCGTACGCCGACGTGCTCGCGGGCCTCGTTGCGATCGGTCGCGATGATGCCGATCTGGCAGGCCTCGCGCTGGCGAGCGCGCGCACCCACCTCGCGGCCGGGCCGGCCGCTGGCGACCTCGCAGCCGCCGTGGCTGCGCTGGCGCTCGCGCGGCGCGGTCGCGACCGACTCGGCGACGACGAGCTCGTGGAGCTCGCAGCGCTCGAACGGCGGGCCGCGACGATCGACAGCTCGGGCGACCCGAACGCGCGCGGCTCCTGACGCAGCGCATCCCCGAGGGCCGCGGCCGCGCTTTGACCCTCGCGCGGCTTTGCCGGCATGCTTGCGGCGCGATGCCGCGGTTGGCCACAGGCAATCTGCTCGATACCCCCGACGCGCCGAACCACGGCGAGCGCTTCACGAGCTTGGCGGAGCTCGGTGGCGTGACGATCGAGTCCATCGTCAGCTCCGCGACCCCCGACGCCGGCGCGTACGATCAGCCCCACGACGAGTGGGTGGTGCTACTCGCGGGCAACGCGACGATCGAGGTCGAGGGCCGCGCGCACGTGCTGCGCGCGGGCGACTGGATCCTGCTGCCGGCCCACGCGCGCCACCGCGTACTCGCGACCTCGGCCGGCGCGCGATGGCTGGCGGTCCACGTCGGTGCAACCACGACGCCCCCGACGGGGTCGAAGCGCACGTGAGCGACGACGCGGTGAGCGACGACGCGGTGGGCGAGGCCGCTGCCCCGCCGACGTCGAGGGGCCGCTGCCACAACTGCGAGGCGCCACTGCATGGCCCTTTCTGCAGCGCGTGCGGCCAGCGCGACCGCGATCCCGGGCGACCGCTGTGGGCGATCATCCGCGAGTTCCTGGTCGAGACCTTCGTGCTCGACGGCCGCCTCGCGACCACGCTGCGGGCGTTGTTCACCCGGCCGGGCCTGCTGACCGCCGAGTTCCGCCACGGCCGGCGGGCCCGCTACACCTCACCGCTACGGCTGTACCTGGCGATGAGCGTGCTGGCGTTCTCGTCGATCGCGATCCGCGGTTGTGTCGATGCATCGAGCTTCGACGGCGACACCCCGATGCTCGTGCGCCCCGACGTGCAGGACGGTGAGATCGTGCCGGGCGCCGACGCCAACGCGCCGTCCGGTGACGGATGGGGCCCGCGACTGGGACGTCGCATCACCGGGCAGGCGCGGAGGTTCGCCCAGCTGACCCCGACCGAGCAGCGCAAGCGGGCATTCGAGGGCATGACCACCCACGTCCCGCGCATGCTGTTCCTGGCGGTGCCGATCTTCGCGCTGCTGGTCGAGCTCCTGCTCTGGCGTCGCGCGATCCGCCACACCTACGTCGACTGCCTGGTGTTCGGGCTGCACGTGCATGCGCTGTGGTTCGTGGTCGTCGCGCTCACGACCATCTTGCCCGATCGCATCGGCGATCTGCTGGTGCTGGCGACGATGATCCACACCACGCTCGCCCTGCGCCGCGCGTTCGAGCTGTCGTGGGCGGCGACGTGGTGGCGGGCGCTGCTGCTCGCCATCAGCTACGGCATCACGCTGGCGATCGCCGTGAGCGCGGCCTTCCTCATCACGATCGTCTCCGGCTGACGCTCGGCTAGACCAGCACGCCGTCGATGATGCCGGTGCCGTCGTCGCCGAACACCGCACCCCCGAGCCCGAAATTGCCCTGCACGCCGAAGCCCTGCAGCAGTGTGGCGTGCAGGTTGGCCAGCGGCGCCGGACCGTTGGCCGGGAACGCGATCTGGCGGCCGGTCGCCTGCACGATGCCGCCACCGCCGAAGATGTGCGGACAGTTCCGGGCGTGGTCGTGCGAGCTGCCCTCGCCCATGCTGCCGATCGCCAGCACCACGGTGTCGTCGAGCAGCGTGCCGCCCGACTCCCCGGGGGTGTCGCGCAGCAGCTGCAGCATCGCGCCCAGCTGCTGTGCGTGCCAGGTCTCGACCCGCTCGAGCCGGTCCTTGCCGGTCTGATCGCCGAAGTGCGACAGCGCGTGGTGGCCACCGGGTGCGTCGAGAAAGTCATGGGAGCGGCCGCTCAGGCCGAACTCGATCATGAAGCTGATGATGCGGCTCTGGTCGCACTGCAGCGCCAGGCGGATGAGCTGATGGAACGCCGCCACCCGCTCGGCGTACTGCAGGCCCCCGAGCGGTGGCTCGGGGTGGGCCTCGCAGCTGGCCGCCGCCGTGGTCAAGCTCTTCTCGAGCTCGCGCAGCGCGTCGAAGTAGCCCTCGAGCCGCACGCTGTCGTTGGCGCCGAGCCGCTGCTGCAGCGCGCGCGCGTCGTCGTCGACGAAGTCGAGCACCGACTTGTTCGACTTGCGGCGCAGCTCCGCGGCTGCGCCCTGCAGGCCGTCGACGCCGTTGCCGAACACGCGCTCGAACGCCGCCAGCGGATCGATGCCGAACCCCAGCGCCTCACCGGGCCCCGCCCACGAGATGCTCTGGGTGTACGCGCACGACGAGCCACCGACATCGCAGGGCCCGGGCTCACCTGCGCTCCACTGCAGCGACGAGAAGCGGGTGTCGGGCATCCGCTGCTGCACGATGATCTGATCGAGCGAGACGTTGTTGTGCAACACGCCGCCCGCGACATCGGGGATTGCGGTGCCGGTCATGATGGTTCCGGTGCCCATCGCGTGCGCGGCCCCGGGGCTCATCAGCGCCGCGGTGTTGGTGAGGTTCACCAGCGACAGCAGCTTGTCGGCGAACGGCTGCAGCGCGGCCGACTGCGCCGGGAACACCGGCGCGCCGGTGGCCATGCTCGGCACCCACCACTCGGGGCGGCGCCCGTTGGGGAAGTAGTAGACCAGCAGCCGTGGGATGGCCCCGCCAGCGGCGCTCGCCTGGGGCGTGAACAGCTCGAGCGTGGGCAGCGCGAGCATCGCCCCACCCGCGCCCAACAGCCATCGTCGTCGTGTGAACGCGCGCATGATCAGGACCCCCCTTCGAGCGCGGCCGGCGAGCGAAACGCCGGCGTGTGCACGATGGCATCGATGATGGTGGCAACGTCGTCGCCGCGCTCGGTCGCGACGCGGGCGAGCTCTTCGAGCGTGTCGCGATCGAATGTCTCGGGGGCGCGGCCGACCGCGTAGGTGAAGAGCTTCTGGGTGAGGCAGCCGACGAAGACGTCGCTCTCGACGTACAGATCTGCGAGCCCCGCAGCGCCCTCGAAGGTGCGCCCGTCGGGCAGCTCGCCGGCATTGTCGAGGTTCGGCTCGGTGCGCAGGGCCGCGACGCCGTCGTACTCCTCGAGACCGATGCCGAGCACGTCGAGCAGCGAGTGGCAGCTGGCGCAGCCGGGTTCGGAGCGGTGCATCTCGAGCTGCTCGCGCACCGAGGCGTCGTCGGCGAAGTGGATGGGGTTCACGACCAGGCCCGCGGGTGGCGGCGGCACCGGCGAGCACAACAGGCGATCCGACAGCCAACGGCCGCGACGGATCGGGCTCGAGTGCTCGGCGTCCGACTGCGCGGTCAGCCACGCACCCAGCGACAGCAGACCGCCGCGCTCGCCGGGCGCCACCGGCACACGCCGCATGTCGTTGGTGCCGGGTGACACCGCGCCGTAGTGCAGCGCCAGGCGGTCGTTGCGGTACGCGAAGTCGGGCTTGATCAGCATCGAGGCCGGCAGCGCGTTGAACAGGAAGTCACCGAAGAACAGCTTCGACTCCGCGGTCATCGCGGCCCGCAGGTTCTCGTCGAACTGCGGGTAGATCTCGGGGCTGGGGCTGGCGTTTTGCAGGTAGCGTGTCGAGAGCCACTGCTCCGCGAAGCCGTCCTGCAGCGCGATGGCGCGGTCGTCGGCCAGCATCCAAGCGACCGCCTCGCTCAGGCCCTCGTCGGTCGCGAGCTCGCCCTTGGCTGCGGCATCGAAGAGCCGGTCGTCGGGCATCGAGCTCCACAGGAAGTACGACAGCCGGCTGGCCAGCACGTAGTCGTCCAGCCAGCCGTCGCCGTCCTCGTCGTCGGTGGTGCGCATGCGGTAGAGGAACTTCGGCGAGAGCATCACCGCGCGCATCACCAGACGCAGCGCATCCTCAGGGCTCTCGCCGCCGGCGACGACCTCGTCGAACAGAGCCTCGAGCCCCTCGCCCTCGCCGGTCTGCAGCGGTCGACGCCAGGCTCGAAACGCGAAGTTGCGGATGATCTGGCCGTAGCAGCTGCGCGCGGTCGGCTCGACCGGCTCGCACACGTACACCCGCGAGCGACCAGGCCCGAACGCGGTCGCGATGCTGCGTGCGGTCAACGACGCCACGAACACGTTGTTGGTGACGTTGCCCGCCGGGTCGTTGATGAAGTTGGTCGGGATCACACGCAGGTGGTGGGCGCCGGCGGTCAGCGCGACCGGGAAGACGTGGTCGACCGGGATGGCCCCGCTGCCGCTCACGACGGTGCCCGCCACGACCACGCCGTCGAGCTCGATCGCGACCTCGGGCGTGGGCGCGGCGCCGACCAGGCTGATGCCCGCGGTCAGCACGAGCTCCGAATCGCCGCCCGCTTCGACGTCGAGCGTGACGTCGACGGCCGCACCCGACAGCGCCCACAGGGCCCCGATCGCGTAGCCGCCCTGCACGCCGAGGGTCTCCATCGCGAAGCGCTCGCGGTAGATCGGGCGCTCGTCGACGCCGTCGGCGATCGCGTCGCGGGCCGCCGAGGCATAGCCGTCGAGCAGGGTCGACGAGATCGACAGCTGCGCGGCCATGTTGTCGAACCCGTTGGCCTCGGGGTCGGGCCCGAACGCGTCGGCGGGGCGGGTCGTGGTGCCCAGCAGGTCGCGGACCGTGTTGTTGTACTCGAGGCGGTTGAGCCGATGCAGCGGCTGCAGCGGCTGCTCGATCGCCGCCGGCCCGCCACCGTCATCGCTGCCGCCAGCGCCGCTCGAGCCCGAGCCATCGCTCCCGCCCAGCGTGTCGCCGTCGCCACGACCTTGGCCAGCCAAGCCCTGGTAGCAACCGCCGACCAACGCCAGCGTCGTCGTCGCCAACCAACGCACCCGCACGCCCTTGCGATTGAGCCCCATCCCACCGCCAGGATAGGCGGTGGTCGGCGCGCGCGTCCGGCGGGCGCCTACCGCATTCGCTGTAGCGCGGCGCGATCGATCCCGGTGCGCGCGGATCCGGCGGCTGTCAATTCCAACACGCGATCACTCGTGGCGCAGCGCCTCGATGGGCTGCAATCGCGCCGCGCGTAGGGCCGGATACAGGCCCGACACCAGGCCCACCGCGAGCGAAACCCCGGTCGAGAGCACGATGGTCGACGCCGTGACCACCGTCGGCCAGTCGGCCCACGCCGCGACCACGTCGGCGATGCCGATGCCCAGGCCCACGCCGGCTGCGCCCCCGAGTAGCGACAGCGAGAACGCCGTGAGTAGGAACTGCAGCCCGATGTCGCGACGGCGCGCCCCGACCGCGCGACGGATACCGATCGCGCGGGTCTGCTCCAACACCGAGGCCAGCATGATGTTCATGATGCCGATGCCACCGACCAGCAGCGAGATGCCGGCGATGCAGCCCATCACGAGATCGAACAGGCGCTGGGTCTCGCGGCTCTGCTCGAGCAGCTGCTGCGGCACCACCACCTCGAAATCGTCGGCGCCGCCGTGCAGGCGCTCGACCAGACCGGCCACCACCGCCGCCACTGCGAGCGGATCGGCATCGGGCAGCGTGCGCACCGTGATCTCCGCCAGCGGATCCTCGAGGGGGTCGTGGTCGAACTTGCGCTGCGCGGTCGACAGCGGCACGAGGATCTCGCGCGCCCGCGAGGCCACCGCGACGCCCTCGATGCGCTCGTCGTCGTCGCCCTCGGGCGCGAGCACACCGACCACCTCGAGCCACACGTCGTTGACCTTGACCGCCTGCCCGAGCGCCTCGGCCGCGCCGAACAGCTCGCGCCGGGTCGCCGATCCGAGCAGGCACACCTGCGCGTGGGTGCGTTCGTCGATCGCGTCGAGCATTCGCCCCTGCGCCAGCGTCAACGCCGTGAGGTGGGCGTGGGCCGGGGTCACGCCGTAGACCTTGGCCTCGGTCTTCCCCGTGTGCGAGAGGATCTTGTAGGCGTCGATCTCGACCCGCGGCGCCGCGAGATCGATCTGCGGCACCGCCTCCTCGATGGCATCGACGTCGCGCAGCGAGAGCCCGGTCGACTTCTTGCGGATCTCGACCAGCTCGTCCTTCTCCAACGACTTGGCGCGCACCAACACATTGCGCACGCCCATGCGCTCGATGAGGCCCAGTGCACGTCGCTGAGCACCGGCGCCGATCGACAGCATCGCGATCACGGCACCGACGCCGAACATCATGCCGAGCATGGTCAGCGCCGAGCGCAGCTTGTGGCCGCTCAAGGTCTCGAGCGAGGCCGCGAGCGCATCGGTCATGCGCATCATCGCGAACCCTCCTGCGCCGCGCCGCGGGCGGCCGCGGCGGCGTTGCTCTGCTCGGGGTCGCGCAAGGCGACCTCGTCGCCGGGCTCGAGCCCGGCTTCGAGCACGACCCGGCCCGGGCTGGCCTGGCCCAGCGCGACCTCGACCTGCAGGAACTCGTCGCCGCGACGGCGGAACACCACGTGTCGGCCGTCGCGCTCGAAGACCGCCTGCCGCGGCACCACGATCGCGTCGGCCTGCTCGACGAAGATGGTGGCGTGCACGCGCTGGCCCACGCGCATGACCGCGAGGTCGGGCTCGGCCACCGCCAGCTCCACGCCGAAGTAGTGCACCGGCACCTCGGGGTTGCGCGGCTGCGCGAGGGTGTCGATGTGCTTCACCTTCGCTTCGAAGGCGCGCTCGGGGTGCGCGTCGACCACAAGCTCGGCGCCGAGCTGCTCGACGACGTTGCCGGCATCGGCCTCGAGCACGAACACGTCGGCTTGCATGGCGGCGACGAGCGGCAGCTCGGCGAGCTTCTGTCCGCCCCACACGGTATCGCCGACACGCACAGTCTCGCCGCGCCAGCCCCGTTCGAGCACGACCACGCCGTCGTGGGGCGCGGTGACCTCGAGGCGTGCGAGCCGCTCCTGCGCGTGTTCGACCTCGCGGCCGTGTTGCTCGCGAGCGATCTCGTGCAGCGCCCGCTGCCGCGCACTGACCTTGCGCTCGACCCCCTGCACGCGCGCGGCGTGGCCGGCCTTGGCCTGCGCGAGCTCGAGGTCGATGCTGTCCTCGGCCACGTCGATGCGCGAGAAGATGGTCGTGTCGGTGGTTTGGAAGGTCTTGGCGACCTCTGCCTCGCGCTTGGCGACCGTCGCGGCACGCTCGCGCTTGCTCTGGGTGGCCTTGCCCTGCACGCCGACCTTGCCGATCTGCCGCTCGGCAGTCGCGAGGTCGTCGCGGCTGTCGGCCAGCATGCGGCGGGCGTCGGAGGCATCGAAGCGCACCACCACGTCGCCCTTCTTCACGTGCGCGCCGTCGTCGACGATCCACGCGATCTTCAGCGGGCCGTCGGCGTCTGCGGGCGCGGCCACCTGCGTGGCCTCGACCGGTCGCAGCACGCCGTCGGCGCGGACCTTGCGGACGAAGCTCTGGCGCGGCTCGACCACCACGGTCGGGACCTGCTCGACGACCGCAGCTTCGAGTCGCCCGCACGCGACCAACGCGAGCAGCCACGGCGATGCGATGCGGACCGCGATCACGGCGGCTCCCCGGGCTCGGCGAGCAGGTGGTCGCCCTCGTCGAGACCGCGCTCGACCACCACGCGCTCGCGGCTGCGTGCGCCGAGCTCGACGTCGACGCGAACGTCACCCGTCGCGGTGCTGCGCACGACGTGGGCGCCGTCGGCATCGATGGTCACTGCCGACAGCGGCACCAGTAGTGCCTCGTCCACGCGCTGGATCTCGATGTCGCCGCGGAAGCGCATGCCTGGCCGCAGGCGCAGGCCCTCGGCGTCCGACAGCGCAATCTCGACGCGTGCGACCTTGAGCGGACTCTGCGGTGAGGCCACGCCGACTACGTGGGAGATCTCGGCGATGGTGCCCGCGATCTCGGCGTCGCTGCTGGCGTCGAGGCGCAGCGCGACGGCCTGGCCGAGCGCGACCCGGCCGAGGTCGACCTCGTCGATCTCACCGTCGCCGGTCATCTTCGCCAGCGAGACCACCTGGATCACCGTCTCGGCCCGCCATGCGTTGTCGCCCGGCTTCTTCTTGTGACCCTCCCAGTCGGTCTGGTGGATCACCGTGCCGCGTCGGCGCGCGCGCACGGCCATGCCCTCGATCGCGGCGCGGATCTGCTGCACGCGCCCCTCGGCGCGGTCCCGCTTGCCGCGCCACGCCTCGATCTCCGCGGCGTCGCGGCGCGCCGCTGCGGCGGCCTTCTTGCCCAGGTACTCGACGTTGTTCCGCGCCAGCACGAGATCGAGACGGGCCTTCTCCAGCTCGATGACGGCGGTGATCCCCGGCGGCGCGTCGGCCTTCACCTTGGCCTTGCGCAGCGCGGCCTCGGCCTCGGCGATCGCGAGCTGCTCGTCGTGGCGAGCGACCCGCGACGACGATTGCTTCAGCTCGAGCTGTGTCGCGGCCGAGTCACGCTCTGCGATCTTCTCCTCCAGCTTTCGCTCGAGCTCGCTGGCGTCGAACGCAAGCACGGGCGCGCCCTCGGCGACCTCCTCGCCCTCGGGCGCCATCATCTGGATCTGGAAGTTCCACATCTCCGGCACCGGCGGCGGGCCCAGGTGATCGGAGTCGACCGCCCGCAGCGTCCCTGCGACATCGACGGTCACCACCAAGGTGCCGCGCTCGACCACCACCGTGCTCGACTCCGCCGACGCCGGCGCGCACGCCAGCGCGGCGGCGCACGCCAAGCACGCGCGTCGCATCATCGGCCACCCTCCGTGACGCGCAGGCGATCGCCGGCGCGCACGCCTTCGAGGACCTCGCAACGCTGCGCATCGCAGGCCCCGAGCTGCAGCCCGACCACACTGCCGTCGTCGCGTTGCGCGGTGACGGGCCACCTCGCAGCGTCGAGTGCGCCCCGCGGCACCACGACCACGTCGTCGTGCGTGGGCCCGATGATCTCCGCCCGCACCGACAAGCCCGGTCGCAGCTCGCTCACGGCGGCGACGGGCTCGAGCGTGATGACGACGTCGAAGTGGCGACGCGTCGAGTCGCGCGCGACCGTCTGCGCGACCTCGGACACCGACACGACATGGCCCACCAGCAGCGTCGACGGATAGGCATCGACGGTGCAGCGCGCCGTCATCCCGGGCATGACGCGTCCATCGTCGACGTCGTCGAGACGCGCCTTGACGACCAGCTGCGAGAGATCCGGCAGCCGCACGACCTCCATCCCTGGCCACACGTTGTCGCCGACCTGCAGCTTGCGCCCCTCCCACGGGTGCCGACCCACCAGCACGATGCCGTCGCGGGAGGCGTGCAGCTCGAGCGACTCCAGCTGCGCCCGTGCGGCCTCGAGCTTGCGTTCGGCCTTGCTGAGCGCGAGCAGCTTCACCTCGGCCTCGAGCGCGCCGGCCTTCGAGGTGACACGCAGCTCATTGGCGGCGTCGACGGTGGCCGCCCTCGTACGCGCGACCGCCAGCGCATACTTCTCGAACTCGCGCCGCGACAGCAGCTCGGCCGGGGTCGTGCCGTCGACCTCGGCCTTCTCGAACTCGGTGTCGCTCTTGGCCGCGGCGAAGGCCTTGTCGAAGCGCTCGACGTCGGTCTTGGCGTCGTGCTCGAGGATCGCGCTGCCGGCCTCGACGACCGCGAGCTCGAGCTCGCGGATGCGGTTGGCGACCGCGACGTTGTCGAAGCCGACCACGCGATCGCCCTCGTGCACCACCGCGCCGTCCTCGGCCAGCCAACGGATGGACAGCTGCCAGTCTTCGGTGGTGGGCCCCGAGAGCGACTCGGAGCTCGCGGCATCGATCTCGCCGGTGATCCACAGGCCGGTCGCGATCGACCCCCGCTCGACCACCACGATCGGATGCGCATCGGGTTCTGCGCCGTCGGCGGCCGTACACGCCGCGAGCATCGAGGCCAGTACGATCGCGCGACGCTCAGGCATCGCCACCTCCGTCGAGGCCCTCGCGTGCGACCTCGACGCCACGGCCGTCGGCGACGATCTTGCCGTCGGCGAGTCGGATCGCGCGAGGGCAGCGCGCGGCGATGGTGGGCTCGTGCGTGACGATCGCGAGCGTGTGACCGCGGCCGTGCAGGGCGTCGAACAGCTCCATGATGGCGCGCTCGGTGCTGCTGTCGAGGTTGCCGGTGGGCTCGTCGGCCAGCAGCAGCGACGGTTCGCCCACCAGCGCACGGGCGATCGCCACGCGTTGCCGCTGCCCGCCCGACAGCTCGTGCGGCCGGTGACGCATGCGGTCGGCGAGCCCGACCTGCGCGAGCGCCTCGGCGGCGTCGCGTCGACGACGGCGCCTGGCGACCCCGCGGTACACCAGCGGTAGCTCGACGTTCTGCAGCGCGGTCGCCTGCGGCAGCAGCTGAAAGCTCTGGAACACGAAGCCGATGTGGCGATTGCGGATCCGCGACAGCGCGTCGTCACTGGCCGCGCGGGTGTCCTCGCCGGCGATGCGCACGCGCCCCGCGCTGGGGCGCTCCATGCAGCCGAGCAGGTTCATCAGCGTCGACTTGCCCGAGCCCGAACGACCGACGAAAGCGACGTACTCGCCGGGCGCGATCGTGAAGGACACGCCGTCGAGCGCAGCGATCGTGTCGCTACCCATGCGGTAGTGCCGGGTCGCATCCTCGACCTCGACGATCGCAGCTTGCGTCATGGACCTCGCGCCTTCGTCCCCGTGCCGGCGCGATTGTCCACCCGGACCGGCGTCCGTCACAATGGCGCCGCGCGCGGGTGGACGCGGCCGCCTGCGGGTGCACGAAGGTCGCAGGCGATCGGTTCCCGCCGGGTCGACGATCCTCCGGCCGCCGTCATGGTCGGCCGCCCACCGTTCCGGCGGCCCTGCGCCGTCGCGTGTGACGGCCTGTCACAATCCCTCGCGCGGCGGTGTTCCATCGCCCAACCGCGATGGACCCTCGGTCCCCTCCCCCTGACCCGATCTCGCTGCCCGCGGGCTTCCGGGCCTGCTTCGTGCGGCATTACCCGGCCGTGCTGCGCCTGTCGACACAGCTGATGCGCGAGCTCGGTGAGGCGCAGGACCTCGCGCAGGAGGTCTTCGTCAGCCTGTCGCGGCAGACCCTCGAGCTCGACGACGCAGCGGTCCGGGCGTGGCTGCTGCGGGTGACGCTCAATCGCGGGCTCAACGCGCTGCGTGCCCACCGTCGTCGCGTCGAGCGTGAGCGACATGCGCCCGAGATCAACGGCATCGACGACGCGGAGTCGTTGCTCGAGCGCCGTCGCGCCCGCGACCGGGTACGCACCACGCTCGCGGCCCTCGACCCGCGGGCCGCCAAGCTGCTGATGCTGCGCCAGCTCGGCATGAGCTACGCGGAGCTCGCAGCGATCGTCGATGTCGCGCCGAGCTCGGTCGGGACGCTGCTGCTGCGGGCGCAGCGGGCGTTCGCAGCGATCTACGACCAACGCTTCGGCACCACGCGCGCGGAGGGTGAACCATGAACGATGACGACGCGGGGCGGCTGCGCGCCTACCTGGACCACGAGCTCGACACCGGTGCGCGGGCGCAGCTCGAGCGCGAGCTCGCGTGCTCTGCCCAGCTGCGCGCCGAGCTGGCGGCGATCGAGGCCCTGGACCGAGAGCTGAGTCTGCGGCTGCACCTCGATGCGCCCGCGCCTGATCTGCACGCTGCATGGCGGGCAGTCGCACGACGCCATCCCACCGAGCCAGAGCGCCGCTGGCCGCGTTGGGCGGCAATGGCCGCGGCCGCCGTGATGGCGCTGGGCGTCGGCGCGATGGCCACCGGTGGCCATGCGCAGTCGGGGCGTCGGACCACGGATGCGCGCGAGAGCATCGAAATCGGGGACCACGCCACGGCCGTCGCGGAGGCCGGCAGTGCGATCGCGTGGGACATCGACGACGACGGCGACGTGCGTGTCCGACAATCCGCGGGTGCGGTGTTCTATCGGGTCGACCGCGGCGATGCGTTCGTCGTCGAGACGCCCGCCGGCCACGTGAGCGTGGCGGGCACCTGTTTCACCGTGGAGGTCCTCCCCTTGTCGAGCAAGCTGAAACATCTGGGTAGCGCCGGCGCCGGCGCGATCGTCTCCGCTGGCGTGTTCCTGAGCGTTCAGGAGGGCCAGGTCGTGCTCGCCAACGATCGCGGCTCGATCGAGCTCGCCGCCGGCGAGTCGGCGCATGCGTGGGGCGACCGCGCACCGCTGCTCGACGACGAGGCCAGCGATGGGTCGGGCGGTGCCATCGCGCAGAACACCGCCTCGACCCACGGCCCCAACGCGAGCCCCTACGCGTCGCTCGTGCGCGAGAACGCGGAGCAGCGCCGAGCACTGCGCGCGCTCGAGGAAGAGCTCGATGCGGTGCGGGACTCCGCGGGTGGCGGCGAGGCCAGCGTCGACGAGCAAGGTGGCCCCGAGGCTCGTCGCGCCGCCGCCAAGGACTGCGCCGAGCAGGGCAGCTGCGCGCCTCACCTCTGGACCGATCCATCGCACGACGATCTGGTGGAGCTGGCGCGCTGTGGACGTCTGTTGTTCGACACGCCCGAGTTCGTGTTCTCGGACCATACCTTGCCCGACGGCGCCATGATCGAAGCCGCCGGCCTCTCGGAGGGCGACGCAGCGCGCTTCTCCGCCGCCGCGAGCGGCCTGCGTGACGATGTCGCGCGACGACTGCGGGGCTTGGTCGCCGAACTCGAGCTCCCTCCCGAGCTGGTCGATCGGCTGTCCCTGCCGCAGCTCTACGCGGTGCTCGACGCGGTGGTCGATGAAGGTCTACGCGCCGACGTGCGACGGCGCGTGGCCGCCGAGCGTGCCGGCCTCGCGACCGCGCCGACCGAGCAGAGCGCGGGCGAGCGCGTGCTACGACTGCAGTTCGAGCTCGGTACCGAGTTCGAGTCACGGCTCGCCGCCGAGCTCGGTGCCGAGGCGGCGCACGAGATCCGCGGCGCCAATCAAGGTTGGCCCAACAAGACCAGCCTCGGCGGAGGCGACTGCGCCGACGCGGCGCCCTGAAGCGGCCCGCGCCCACGTGCCAGAGCTACCGCGGGCGCGTCGCGGATTTCGTCCGGCGCGGCGGGGTCGTCCGAGCGCTGGCCTGCGAGGATGGACGAGCCGCGCGCGAGGATGCGGCGGACGACGACGCGCCCCGTGACGCACGCGTCGGTGCCACCAGTGCGAACGCCTCGCGCACGAGCGCCTCGACCGCGCGCCAGTCGGGCGAGTCGTCGAGCACGGCGGCGACCCAGCCGCGATGACCGACGTACGGCGGCCGGAAGTAGCGCGCGGGCTCGGCCGCGACCAGGGCCTCCTGCTGATCCATCGTGGCGGCGAGCCACACCGAGATGTGCGGCGCACCGTGGTGGTGATCGTCGAACATCGCGAACACCTTGCCCTTGGGTCCGCGAAACCACGTCGGCTCGCCGTGGGAGAGCTTCTCCAGCGCGCCCGGTTGCGCGAGACAGATCGCGCGGAGCTTCGCGAGCACGTGCTCGCGCGTGGTGGGGGCAGCCCGCTGGATCGACGCCGAACGCTGGGTCACGACCCGTCGAGCCTACGCCCCGGCCACTGCCCGTCGCCCTCGGGGATCCACCCTGCCAGGATTGTGTTGATCTTTACTAGCAATGTGAGGTATTGGTTCAAAATGCGACTTCTTGGTACCGCGTCGGTGTTGGCTAGTTCGCTGGCTGTGCTGTTCTCCGGCACCGAGGCCGAGGCCTGCGGCGGCACCTTCTGCGACGCGGGGCCCAACCTCGACGTCGTCGATCAGGCCGCCGAGACCGTGGTGTTCGTGCGCGACGGCGCCTACGTCGAGGCGCACATCCAGATCGCGATCGACCCCAACACCGACGCGCAGAAGTTCGCGTGGCTACTGCCGATGCCCGCGGTGCCGGAGTTCCAGGTCGGCTCGCAGCCGCTGTTCGACGCGCTGCTCTCCAACACCACGCCGCTGTTCGGCACCAACGGGCCCTACTGCGGTGCAGGCGACGAAGGCGGGGGGTTCATCCAAGACCCCGACGGAAGCGGCGCCAGCGTCGATCCCGAGGTCCAGACCACCAGCGTCGGCGCGTTCGAGGTGACGGTGCTGCAAGGCGGCACGGTCGATGGCGTGATGACGTGGCTCGGCGACAACGGCTACGAACAGGACCCCGCAGCCGCGCCCATCCTCGACAGCTACCTCGCCGATGGTCACGTGCTGGTCGCGTTCCGCTTGCTGCCGTCCGCGGACGTGGGCGAGGTGCATCCGATCGTGCTGCGCTACCTCGGCGACGAGCCGTGCGTGCCGCTGCGCCTGACCGCGATCGCGGCGAAGGACGACATGGCCGTGCGGGTGTTCATGCTCGGCGACGAGCGCTGGGCGCCGCTCAACTATCAGCACGTCGTGCCCAACCCGCTGCGCTTCCGCTGGTCCTACAGCGGGCCCGAGTACGCCGACGTCATCACCCAGGCGGTCGATGCCGCCGAGGGCGGACATGGCTTCGTCACCGAGTATGCCGGCGACTCGGCCCTCATCGACGACTCGGCCCTGTGGGCCGCAACCTGGGACGCCGATGCGTTCGTCGCGGCGGCCGCGATCGACGTCGTCCACCTGCTCAACGATCAGCAGCTGGCCAACTGCACCCGCAACGGACCTTGCTTCGTCGGCCACCCGGTGGTGGTGGGCATGCTGCGCAAGTACCTGCCGGCGCCAGCGGACGTGGCCGAGAACGACTTCTACCGCTGCCTGTCGTGTTACGCCGACCAGACCGACTTCCCGCTGTGGGACGGCCCTGCGTTCGCCAACGAGATGCGCGACCGCGTCATCGCGCCCGGCCTGCACGCCAAGGATCTGCTCGGCGCGTGGCCCTACCTCACGCGCATGTTCACGACCATCTCACCCCACGAGATGACGCTCGATCCGACCTTTCAGCCCGCGCCCGATCTGCGGGAGGTCGGCAACGTCTCGGTGGCGACCGTCGAGTGCGTCGAGTGCGACGCGGACCTGGACGCGATCGCGACCCTGGCCGACGGTCGCCAGGTCTACCTCGATGACGGGACGTGGCCCGCCTTCGACGCCGGCATGCCGTACGCGGAGCGCATCGAGGACATCCCGCCCAAGGGCGCGCCGATCGTGGTGGTCGACAATCGCCCGCTCATCGATGACGCGCTCGACGCGTGGAACGACGCGCACGAGTGCATGCCGCCGGACGGCACCGCCGACACCGGCACCGGCGGTCCCGGTGGACCGGGCGGGACGGGTGGCTCGGGCATCCCGGGCGACGATGGCGGCACCAGCGGTGGCACGCAGGGCAGCGACGGCACCGCCGAGAACGCGGACACGCTCGGGCGCGGTTGCTCGTGCGACGCGGGGGCACCGCTCGACCCCCGCGGCGGCTTCGCGGCGTTGATGCTGCTCGCGCTGCGGCGTCGTCGTCGCGCGTGACTGCGGCGAGATCGCTCCGACCGAACCGAGGGCAGCTGATCCTGCAGTTCGACGCAGGCCCTGGCGATTTTCGCCCGCGAGTGATCGAACCGCGGCGTCGGGCATCTACCGCGTCGATGCAACTGCGTGGACGTCGTGGCCCCCTCGTGTCGTTGCTGCTCGGGCTCTGCGTTGCGTGCGGCGGTGATGACGCGGGTGCCGGTGGTTCGGAGTCGTCATCGAGCACGAGTGGTGGTCCGTCGGCGACGACCGGGCCGCTGACGACGACCAGCACCGGTGCGGACGCCTCGAGCGACGAAGGCACGCAGACCGATCCGGACGGCTCGACGGGCGCGCCGGTCGACGACCCAGGCGTGGCGCCGAGCTGTGCCGCGTGCTCCCTCTCGTTGCCTTCGACCATCGGCGTACCGAAATCGCAGCTGCTCAACCCGGGCCGCAGCGCGGGCGAGACCGGGGATGGTCGGATCATCGCCGCCACGCATGACTACGACCAGGCGGTGTTTGCCGGGGTGCTCGACCCCGACGCGGGTACATGGACCTCGTCGATCGAGCTGCGCGATCCCGGCCCGTGGAACGAAGAGCAGTACACCGAGCTGCGCGTCGTCGCGACCGAGGACGGCGCCGTCGTGCTCGAGCATGCGAACGGCGATCTCTTTGCGCATCGTCTCGCTGGCGAGGTGTGGACGCACGTCGAGCTGACCGACATCCCCGGGTTTCGCTACATCGCCGATCACGAGCTGCTCGCCGACGGCCGCATTGCGGTCCTCGTGCGCTCGAACGCTGCGTGGGATCAGCCCGAGCAACTCACGCTCGCGTACTTCGACGTCGCGACCGAGCTGTGGGAGGTCGATCCCTTCGAGCTCGTCGCGAGCCCCGTCGGTTCAGCCGACGCCGCCGAGCTGATCGTCGACTCGGGCGACGGCGACATCTACGTCGGGTACGTCACCGGACCGGCGACAGGCGTCTATCCGCGCAGCGGCGCGGTGAAGCGGCACGATGCCGCGACCGGCGAATGGACGAACCTGTGGGGCTACGAGGGCTACATCTTCTGGATCTCGATGCGCGAGCTCGAGCCCGCCGAGGTGGTGTTTTCGCCGGTGACCACCACGGACATTCCCGAGCAGACCTACTTCATCGCAGCCGACGGCACGCTCGGCCCCGCGATCGAAATGCCGTACCCACAGGACTACGCGGGCGGCACGATGCGACGCGTGTACTTCGGCAACGAGAGCGAAGGAGGCGCGGCGGCCGACACCCTCAACTATCACACGTACACGCGCGAGGACGTCGTCGGCGAGACCGATGTCCTCGATGTGTATGGCTCGACTGCGGCCGTCGACGCATGGAGCGCGAGGACACTCGCAATCGGCGGACGCGGCTACGCGTTGTGGTCGACTGCCGGAGGTCCACCGTCGTTGCGCGTCGCGACGCACGACGACGAGCACGGCTGGACCGACTCGATCATCCTCGGCACGCCGAACGCTCCGATCGGTCCCACGCAGCTGGCCGCGCACCCCAACGGCGACGCGTTCGCGGCGTGGTCACCCACGTGCAACGATGGGCCGTGCGGCGCAAGTGACCCGACGGTCGTCGCGGCCTACACGGCTGCCGACCATTGCTGGCACACGGGTACGGAGGTCGACGGCGGCGCCGATGCCTACGGCTACGGGTTCGCAGCGCTCGCGGGCTTCGTCGTCACGACCGTCGGCAACGGCTATCAAGCGCGCACGCTCGTCTGCGGCTAACGCGGCCATCACTCGCGTCGACACCGGGGTCTGGTTCCGATCGCGAGACCTCGCAGCATGCCGAAGTCGGCTCGCGCCTGTGCACCACGGGCAGCGGCGGCTCGCCGGGGCGCGAGCGGCCGCCCGGAGACCCGCCGCCGGCGTCGCGCGTTCGTGCGACCATCGTCCCGCCGACGCGGGGCCCCGCGAACGCCGAGCTCCCATGCGAGTGCGCCTCACCCTCACCGTGCTGGTCGCCGCGGCCGTGTCGATGTCCGCGGGCGGCGGCGAGCCCTACCCGCGCGCAGTGCCCGAGGCGTCGCCGGCAGCGGTGGAACCCTTGCCCGTCGCCGACGCCCCGTGGAGCGACGCGCCGTGGAGTGACGCGTGGCTGCTGTCGTTCACCGACGCGTACCTGCACGACGGTGAGGCGCGCCGCGCCGCGGTGCTGCAGTCGCTGCGCAACCCCGACAACCTGTACGGCAAGCTGCGCGTCGCGTCGTATGCCCGCGTCGACACTGGCTGGGACGCGCTGCCGACGTGGAACCCACGAACGGTGGTGCTCACAGACGCCGAGCTCGAGACGCTGCAGGCGCGCGGCACCGTGCGCCTGCCCGACGACGCCGCGCCGCTGTGGGACGGCGAGACGCCCGACACCATGGCGCAGTGGGTCGCGCTCGGGCGCCGCGTGTTCTTCACCTACCCGTTGCGGCCCGAGGCCGCGGCCGCGCACGCGCTCGCGGTGGCCCGTGCCGACGCGATCGGGCTGCGCCGCGATCCCGCCGCCGGTGACGGTGGCGTGGTGCCGGGCGTGGTCGCGTTCGCCGACGTCGACGGCGACACCAAGGTCGGGATCACCTGCGCCCTGTGCCACACCGCGCTCGAGGACGGTGCGCTGGTCGTCGGCCGGGCACGGCGCGAGCTCGACTACGGCGCGATGCGCCTGGCGTGGCACCGTGATCTCGGCGACGCGATCGATCCGCGACTCGCCGCTCGACTCGCGAGCTGGGGCCCCGGCCGCGCCGACATCACCGAGGACGACGACGCCGATCCGGTCGCGATCCCCGATCTGTGGCGATTGCGATCGCTACGAGCCCTGACCCAGGCGGCGACCATCGTCCACGATCGCCGCGACGGCAGCGCCACGCCGCTGGTGCTCGCGATCCGCCAGGAGACCCAGTACATCCACGCCAACGGTGAGCGTACGCGGCCGCCCCGGGAGCTCGCGTGGGCGCTGGCGATGTTCCTGTACTCGCTCGACGCGCCGCCGATCGCCGACGCGGCGATCTCGGCAGGCGCTGGGGACGACGCCCGGATCGCCCGCGGCCGCGCGGTGTTCGAGGCCCACTGCCTCGACTGCCACGGCGACGAGGCCCGCAGCGGCGTGCCCGTGTCGGCGCGGCGTGTCGGCACCGATCCCGCGCTGGCGAACGGCACCTCGCGCGGCACCGGGCTGTACCGACCCGCGCCGCTGGTCGGCGTCACCGCGGCCGCGCCGTACCTGCACGACGGCAGCGTCGCGACGCTCGACGATCTGTTCGACCGCGCGCGCCTGCAGCCCGGGTTCGCCCGCGGCGCTCGGGGCCCTGGTGCGGTGCCCGGCCACGCCTACGGCACGAAGCTCTCCGCGCACGATCGCGACGCACTGGTCGCGTGGCTGCGCACGCAGTGATGCTCACACCCCGAGGAGACCGCCATGCGAACGACCACGATCCCCTGCCTCATCGCCCTTGCCCTCGCGGCGTGCACGTCGCTCGACGCGCGCGAGCCGAACCAGGCGCTCGCGCCGGCGAACACCACCGACACCGATCCCAAGCCCGAGGGCAAGACCGCCCCCAAGCCGAAGCCGCCCGAGCCGGTCGCGAGCGCGGTGCAGATCGCCATCGCCTCGGTGACGCTCGACGAGGACTGCCCCGATCCCGAGCCGGCGGCGAACCCGTCGCCGTCGACCCCGGCGGCGCGCAGCGAGGACGTGCCACCGCCTCCGCCGGCCAAGCGCTCGCCACCGATGCCGCCGCGTCCGGGCGAAGCGCCCTCGGCGGTGGCGTACCGCCGCGCGTGCCAGCCCTCGACGCTGCAGCTGCGCTTCACCAACACCGGCAAGGCCACCGCCGCGGTGCGCATCGCGACGATCCAGCTCCACGACGTGCGCGGCAAGGGCCTGCTCGCGTCCGTCGCCGCGCGGCTGCCTTCGGCGTTCAGCGATGCGGGCGCATACACGCCGTGGGACGAGCGGCTCGCCGCGGGCGCCGAGTTCCACGCCAGCTATCGACTCACGCCGCCCGACTGGTCCGCGGTCGAGGCCAAGCTCGGCGGCGGCACCTCGCGCGGCCGCGAGCTCGAGCTCGAGGTGACCTTCGAGATCGACGGCAAGCCGAGGACCGTGCGCTCGCCCGCCTTCAGCCGGCCGCCCGAGATCATCATGCCCCCGACGTGACGCCGGGCCGCGGGTCGATCCCGAGGCGCGCCGATCGTGGTCGTCCATCATCGCCCGCGCATCGTCACCGTCGAACACGGCCAGCGCCCGATGATGGCGCGGTCATCGGGCACCGCCAGTCCGGCGGCTGCGCGTCACCAGAACAGGTTGTAGTCGCCGGGCGCGGTCTGCATCTCCTCGAGCACGATGGTGTAGCGGCCAGCGGGCAACCACACCGCCTCGGCGTCGAAGTCGACCCGTCGTCCCAGGCCGAACTCATCGACCCCGCGCAGATAGAAGATCCCGTTGCTGGTGAGGTTGACGCCCGAAAATGGCGTGCCGGCAGGGGCCGACTGCGGGCACCCGAACGTCACCAGGTCCGTGTCGATCTCCACGCGCGTGTCCGTGGTCAGCTCGAACACCGCAGGGTCGCGGGTGTAGGTCAGATCCGAGGGGCCGCAACGCTTGCGAGCCTTGGCCTTCGGCGTGCGCGTACCGCCGAACTGGACGGCGGGTTGGGTGTTGCTCATGGTGCTGGACGAGCTCGACGAGGCACTCGAGCTGCTGCCCGTGAGCCGCGGTCCAGCGGTCTGCGTCGGGCACGTCGACGACGTCGCCGCGACGACTTTCAAGTCGAAGGTCTTCTCGGTGCGCCCCCACAGGCCGAGCGTGCCGTGGAAATCGCCGAGCGGGGCATCGGCGTCGACGCTGAGCATGTATTCGACGCACCCGGGCGCCTGACATGGTGACGCCGGGTGGGGTTGTCGACGTGTGGCCGTGATGCGGCCGTCGCTGAACGAGATGCGATCGGCGAGCGCGACGTTCTCACCCTGGATGATCAGATCGGACAGGCCGGTCTGGGTGCAGCTGGTCGACACCGCGCGATGGACCTCGCGGGACGACGATGCATCGACCCACACGCCGGAGATGCCGAATCGCGGGGTCGTCTTGTCTTTGCAGTCCTGGCGAGGATTGAACGTCACGGTCTGGAACTCGAACGTCGGACACTTTTGGGTGCCGCCGTCGTTGGTCCGACCCGCGGGACCGAGGCAGATGGTCTCGGCCTTGCAGAACTCAGCCGAGCCGAGCTTGTTCGAGATCTTGATCGAGCACTTGTCGTGGCTGCCGTTGGTGAACGCGAAGCCCGCAGTCCCCGACGGAACCGGCGCCGACGGCTTGGGGCCGTAGCCAGGTGGCCACTGGTTGCACGTCACGTCGCAGTAGGGGTCGCCCAGCGAGGCGACGACCTTGGTGACCTTCTTCGCAGTGGTCGGCAGCAGGTCGCACGCGTCGCGTGCGTCGGCTGTGCTGGCGGCCAACGAGATCGACACGGCGACGACGAACAGGGATGCAACGCGGATGAATGAGGACGACATCGTGGGCTCCCGACGCGGGCTCACAGCGGCGCGCGATCGCGCCGCTCGGCCTCGCTCGACTGGGATGGTTGCACGACCGCGGCGGATGTTGCGACGGGCGTCGCGATCCGGGCGTATCCGCCGAAGCGGCCCACGAGCACGCCGGCGTGCAATCCCGCGGCGGCTTCGCGGCGTCCATCCTGCTCGCGCTGCGCCGTCGTCGTCGCGCGTGACCGCAACACCTTGGCGCCATGTAGCGGTCCGCAGACGCTCGACCTCGCCCTCGACGGGTGCGACCCTGAAACGGTGCCCCGCGTCGATGGCTCTGCGGCCCTGCTCGCGCCGCTCGTGCTCGCCTGTTCGGCGCTGTTGCTCGCCTGCACGCCGCCCGCCCGCGTCGCGCGCCCCAAGCCCCCGGCGGCATCCCGCCCGCAACTCGTCGACGCCGCAGCGGGCGCGTCGCGAATCACCGTGCAGGTGCGAGATCACCAGGCCCGCGCGCCCGCGCCCTCGATCGCCGTCGACATGAGTTGCGGCGGCACCGAGGCGTTCGCGGCCACCGGCGACGACGGTCTCGCCACGTTCGTCGGCCTGCCGAACGGCGAGTGCGTGGTGGGGGTGCACGACCCGGCCGCGCGCCACGCGAGGCAACTGGTGCTGGTGGTGCCGCGAGGCGGCGAGGCGTTGTTGCAGCAGACGGTGTTCGCGGCATCACCACGCGTGGCACCGCGCGGCCCCGCGACGGCGCTCCCGCCCGATGTCGCACTGCGCGTGACGGCGAGCGGGTGTCTGGGGTCTTGCTTGTCGTACGAGCTCGACGTCGATGAGCACGGGCGCGTGCACGGGCGCGACGACGACACTGTCCACGACTGGCGGCTCGATCGCGCCACGCTCGCGCGCGCGCGCCGGCAGGCGCGACGCCTCGCCGACGGCCCGTCGTACGACGCCCAGGCCGCCACCGACGGGCGTTGGCGTCATGTGGCGGTACGCGTCGGCGACGCGGTCGCGTTCCAACACCAATACAGCCACGACTTCCGCCTGCCGCCGCGGGTGCGGGCGCTGGCGCGTCGGCTCGAGCGTACGCTGCGGATCCATCAGCACCTCGGTCGAACGAGCGAGCGCGACCGATCCTAGGAAGAGCACCTCGCCGCGGGCATCAGCGATGCGTTGCAGGTCATCTCGATCACATGCGAGCTGCACGAGTGATCGGCGCGGTCGAGACTCAGAAGTAGTGGGTGTACGGGGCCCGGAACGACGTGGCATCGTCGTCGGCGACCGCGAGCGACAGATCGATCTCGCGCCCCGCGTCGGTCGACAGGACGAGCACGTCGTCGACCCCGAGCGCGGGTGCGGTCACGCCGAGCGATCCCTGCACCGGCGAGCCGTCGAGCCACAAGCTCGCTTCGGGCGCGGCTTCGACGAAGCCGGGCAAGAACGCGACCTCGCCGGTGCGCGCGTCATAGTGGCCGACCACGTCGTGGATCCCTGCGACGACCACGGCCAGCCGTGCCTGATCGTCGTGGGTGGTGGATGCCGCGGCGCATGCCAGGGGCAGACCGAGGCCGAGGGCGAGAATCGAGCGAGGCATCGCGCACGAGGTTAGTCGCACGCGGCTCGACCGTCCAACCGTCGACGGCTCCGGCTCGGCCGCGCTACGCATGTCTCGCACGGGGTTGCGCAGTCCGGCGAGCTCGATCCCTGGTGGCAGCCGACGCAGGTGTTGTCGTTCACGCGGATGCGGCCATGGTTGCTGTTCGCGCGGCGGCGGCGGCGTCGCGCGTGACCGCAACCACGCGACTCTGGCATGCTCGGCGGCGCGCCGGCCCGGCGCTCGTAGCCAGCACGTGACCGCCGGATCCAACGAAGACACCGCCGCGGGCCCACCACTGGAGCGCACCCGGGTGCTGGGTGGCGACGACTCGCACGACCTCGCCGGCACCACCGACGGCGGCGAGCACTCGTCGAGCGACGCGCCACTGCAGCGCGGTCGGCTGGTCGGGCGCTACATCGTGCTCGAGCGGCTCGGCGCCGGTGGCATGGGCGTGGTCTACCGTGCCTTCGATCCGGACCTCGATCGCAGCGTCGCGCTGAAGCTCGTCACCGTCGATCGCGAACGCGGCGACGACGAGCGCAGCCGGCTGCTGCGCGAAGCCCAGGCGATGGCGCGACTGGCCCATCCCAACGTCATCCCGGTGTTCGACGTCGGCATCGAGGGCCAGCTGGTGTTCGTCGCGATGGAGCTCGTCGACGGCATGA
Organism: Deltaproteobacteria bacterium; assembly: GCA_016709225.1. Taxonomy (NCBI): domain Bacteria; kingdom Pseudomonadati; phylum Myxococcota; class Myxococcia; species Deltaproteobacteria bacterium. The sequence goes on from JADJEE010000002.1 coordinate 1,471,708, forward strand.
CGCTCGCGCAGTGGTGCCGCGCTGACCCCCGCAGCTGGCGCGAGATCCTCGCCTGCTTCGCGGAAGCGGGACAAGGGCTCGCGGCCGCCCACGCGGTCGGCCTCATCCACCGCGACTTCAAGCCCGACAACGTGATGGTCGGCGCGCAGCCGCAGCCGGGCCGGAGCTTCGGCCGCGTGCGGGTGCTCGACTTCGGCCTCGCGCGCCACGATGGCAGCACTGCCAACGTGGTGATCGATCGCGAGGCCAGCGCGGAGCTGCTGCGATCGAGCGGTGCACGCAAGGTCGCCATCCCCCTCGAGCACTCGATGACCGCCGACGGCGCGGTGATGGGCACGCCCGCGTACATGTCGCCCGAGCAACACCTCGGCGCCGAGGTCCAGGCCAGCTCGGATCAGTTCTCGTTCTGCGTCGCGCTATGGCAGGCGCTGTACGGCGCGCCGCCGTTCGCCGGCGACAGCCTGGTCGCGCTGGCGACGAACGTGCTGCAGGGGCGCCTGCGCGAGCCACCCGCGGGCACCAAGGTGCCGCGTCACGTCCACGCCGCGCTCGTGCGGGGGCTCGAGACCGACGAGCGTCGACGGCATCCATCGATGCTCGCGCTGCTCGAGGCGCTCGATCGCGATCGCACGCTGCGACGCCGTCGCGTGGCTGCGCTCGCGCTGGGCGGTACGGCGTTGCTGACCGCCGGCGTGATCGCAGGCAGCCGCATCGGCGGACGCATCCCGGTCGAGAGCAGGCCCGCGCCGTGCACCGGCAGCGAGGCAGTGATCGTGCAGACCTGGAACGACCCTCGCCGCGACGCGATCGCGCGGGCGTTCCGTAGCACCGGGCTCACCTACGGCCCCGCTGCTGCGCAGACCGTGACGGCGGCGATCGACGACTACACCGCGGCGTGGATCGACGCACGCACGGCGGCGTGCACGGCCACCCGCGTCACCGGCGAGCAGAGCGAAGCCGTGATGGATGTGCGCATGCGCTGCCTCGAGCGACGGCGCACCGAGCTGGACGCGCTGCTCGCAGGGCTCGTGGCCGCCGACGATGCCGCCGTCGAGCACTCGATCGACGCAGTGCACGGACTCGCGCGGCTCGAGCAGTGCAACGCGCCCGACGAGGCCGCCCCCGCGGCCCCCGACCGCGAGGCCGTCGCGATCACCGAGCGCGCCGAGCAGGCGCTCGCCTATGTCGCCAGCGCCGAGGCGTTGGGCCACTTCGCCGAGGCGCGCCTGCGACTGTCGCCGTGGGTCGTGACGGCCACGCTCGTGGATCATCCGCCGCTGACGGTGCAGATCGCGGGCTGGGAGGGCGCCCTCGCGGCGCGTCTCGGCCATCCCGACGACGCCATCGCGAGCTACCGCCGCGCGTTCGCGGCAGCACTCGCCGCCGACGATCCGCGACGCGCATCGGAGCTGGCGACGAACCTCACCCACGAGGTCGGCTTCGTGAAGGCCGATCGCGGCGGCGGCGAGACCTGGCTCGCGCTCGGGCGCGCACTGGTGCGCCGCAGCGGGGGCGACCCCGAGCGCGCGGCGCAGCTCGACAGCGCCGAGGGCAGCGTGCTGGTTGCGGCCGGCAGCTTCGAGGCCGCCTTGGTCGCCCACGGCCGTGCGCTGACCTACTGGAGTGCCCACGCCCCCGATGGCCTCGAGGTCGCGCGCGTGCTCGACGACATCGGCGCCGCGCTCGTGCGACTGGGTCGCTACGACGAGGCGATCGTCAACCACCGCCGCGCAATCGCGATCCGCACCGCACACTACGGCGAGCAGCACCCCATCGTCGCCGACTCGCTGCGCGAGCTGGGCAGCGCGCTCAGCCTCGCCGGCAAGCTCGACCTCGCGGTCGAGCCGCTCACGCAGGCGCTCGCGGCCACCCGCACGAGTCGCGGCCCGCGCAGCATCGCGGTCGCGACCTTGCTCGACGACCTCGGTCGCATCGCGCGTCGCAGCGGCGACCTCGAGCTCGCGCTGCAGCGACACCGCGAGGCGCTCTCGATCTGGGAGGAGCGCCTCGGCGATCCCCATCCCGACCTCGCGATCTCGCTGCTCAACGTCGGCTACACCCTGGTCGCAGCTGGGCGCCCCGGCGAGGCGGTGCCGATCGACGAGCGCGCGCTCGCGATGTTCGAGGCCACCGTAGGTGGCCAGCATCCGATGATCGTCTACGCCGGCAACGCGCTCGGCATGTCGCGGCTCGCCGCCGGCGATGCCGAGGGTGCTCGCATGGCGCTCGAGCAGGCGCTTGCGCTGCAGGGCAAGGTCGAAGTCGACCCGACCCTCTTCGGCGACACGCTCTTCGCGTTGGCCAAGGCACGCTGGCGCCTCGCCACCGACGCCCGCGCTCGCGCGGACGCACGAGCACTCGGCGAGCAGGCACGCGCGCTGTACGGCACCGATGCCGCGCAGTGGCAGCGGGAGATCGATGAGATCGACGCGTGGCTCGCCGCTCCACGCTGAGGCGACGAGCGCACCGCTACGCCCGTCGATCGTAGCGGCCGATCGGCCAGCTCGCACACCGGCTTCGATCATCGAGATCGCGATGCGATCGTCGTGATCAAAACGCGGCGACCCGGGCCTACCGCCGCCATGCAGACCAACCTTCATGCGAAGCGCCGGCGATCGGCGCGCGCCATCACCTCGCTGTGCGCCGGCGTCACGATTGTCTCCGGTTGCTACGCCTCTCACACGCTCCCGCTGGAGGGCGAGCGCTACGCCTGTCAGTGTCAATGGACTCAGCTGATCCCCCACGTGGACTGGGACTGCGACGAGGACGGCTGCCGACCAGAGCCCTGCGGTGGCACCGACTGCTTCGACGAGCTCGTCACCATGGGCGGGATCCGGCCGTGCACGACCTTCGAGGGCGATCCGACCGCCGTCTGCGAGGCCGCGTGCGCCGATCCCCGCTTCGCCCCCGACGTGACGACCGAGACCGAGGTCCTCTCCGCGTCCTATGCCTCCGTTGGTTGGTGCTCGACCCTCGACGATCCTCCACGCGAGTTCTTCTTTCCCGAGGTACCCGCCGACGCGGTGCGTCACGGCCACGTGGTCGCCGAGCTATCCACGCTCCAGCTGACGATCGACGGCATCGGCACGACCGCCGAGATCCACCCTGTCGATGGCACGCCGGTCACGATCCAGGGCGGCAACTGCGACGCCCCGCCCGGCTGTGAGCTGTCGATCAATGACATCCGCGTCGAGATCGCGGGCCCCGTCGACATCGCCGGTCACACCCTCGATGGCCTGGTGCTCACCAACGTGGAGTCGATGGTCACCAGCGCGCGGGTACTGCCGAATCCTGCCGCACCCGATGCTTGGGACCTGCTGGCGGACACACCCGAGCACAGCGAGCTGCCGCTGCAGTTCCTTGCCGGTCTCGATGGCGCCGAGAACTCGGGTCCCTTGGCGTGGCGGCGCCCGCTGGCCGCCCCCGACGACGGGCCCGGTGGTGCGTTCGATCTTCGTCGTGGCTCGCTCGATCCCCACATGACGTTCACCGGCGTGTTGCGGGACAGTGTCGCGCTCGACGACGGCTCGACGCTCGAGGTGACGCTCGACGCGGACATCTACGTGCGGTTCTTCTCGGGAGCGCCGGTTCCGCGGATGGCAGTGGTCGACACCGGCGTTGCGATGGGACCGCTGGTGCTCGACGGCAGCGGCACCTACGACGACCTCGGCGCACCTGCGAGTGACTTCCGTTGGTACCTGCTCGACGGAGAAGGCAACCGCGAGATCATCGCCCATGGCATTCGCGCTGTGTTGCCACGCGCGGTGATGGCTGAGCTCGATCCCGACAAGACGCGGCTGTGCCTGCGAGCCGCCGACGATGATGGTCTCTACGACGAGGTCTGTTCGGAACTCGCGCCCATCTCCGATCCGAGCGTGCCGCCGCCGGACTGCCGCGAGTCTGGCACCACGCTGACTGGTGCGTGGCGCTTCGGCGAGCTCGTGGAGTTCGCGGGGCTCGGCGGCTGGCTGGCCTCGAAGCAGGGCATCACGGTGCTGGTGCCCTCCGATGAGGCGATCGCGGCGCACTTCGGCAAGGACGGTCCCAAGGACGCCGAAGCGGCCGGCGAGTTCGTGCTCACCCACGTGCTGGAAGGTCGCCACTCTGCAAAGGACCTCCGCCAGGGCGCCGTCGATCTCTCGAAGAACCTCGCGGGCCTCAACGTGACCACCAAGCCCAGCGACGTGGCGGATGCGACCGAGCTTCCCGACGTCGACTGCTGGGACGGCGGCGGCGTCACCCATCGGGTCGCCATCACCCTCACGACGCCGTGAGCCGTCGAGCGCGACGGCGACGTGTCACGTCGCGTCGTCGTCGTCGGTCGATGCGTCCGGCTCGGCGCTGGCCTGCGCGCCCTCGCCGAGCGCACGGATCGCCCGCAACAGCTCACGCGCGGCGCCCTTGCCCCGCGGGCTCTCGGGCTCACGCACGGCCATGCGCACGTGCTGTCGCAGCGCCTGGACATCGGCGCTGGGGTGCGCGCGCACGAACGCCGTCATCGCGGGGTCGCCCTCCTTCAGCAGCCGCACGCGCCAGTGTTCGTAGCTCTGCTCGCGACGCGATCGCTCGCCGCGGCCGGTCTCGATCTCCCGCATGGCGGCTTCGATGGGTGCCAGGTCGGTGGCGCGCAGCAGCGAGCCGATGCGTCGAAGCTGGCGCGCGCGGGCGTTCTTGGTGAAGCCCTGGCACGCGCGCACGGCCTCGTCGAGCTCGGGCGTCAGCGGCACGCTCGCGAGCACCCCGGGCTTGAGTCCGATCAGGCGATTTGCGAGCAAGGCGATCGCTCGCATGCGCGCGGAGGTCTCGCGATGACTCGCACGCGACGAGTCGCCGGGTTCTTCGGGGTCGTCGTGCTCGGCCACGTGGGCGGCGAGGCTAGTCCCGTGGCACCCCTGATGTCTTGCGAAATCACACCGCCGGTGTGCTGCGGATGGCGGCGTTGTGAGGCGCTCGCCGCAGCCCCGGCTGCCGGGCGCGAGCTCGCGGGTGGCGAGGCGCCGACGCACACGCTGCCGTCGCCTGCGGTGGCATCACCCGCGATGGGCGCAGAGGATGCCCGCGCCGCGGTGATGGACGTGGTGCAGCGCCACCACGGTGTCGGCGTCGAGCACCGCCTCGTGCAGCGTGAGCGCATCATTGGGATCGAGGCCCCTGGACGCGAGGAACGTCGATGCTGCCTCGGAGCCGGGGCACGGCTCGAGCGGCAGCGCCAGCAGCGGCGCGGCCGGCAGCCACGTGCCGTCGATCGCGAGCGGCACGCTGCCCTGCTCCGCGAGGGCGACCGCGCCTCGCTGGGCGCGGGCGTGGCGAACGTCGACGCGCCAGGCCACGCACGGCCGACCGCTCAACGGCGCGCGCGTGCGGCTGTCCGCCGTCACGACGCCGGTACGTGTCACCTCGCCGACACGCGGCGAGGCCAGCTCGGGCAATCGCCAGCGCCACGGGCTGCGCATTCGCTCTGAATCGCGGAGCAACGCGATCAACCTGCGCGATGCCATCGCACAGCCGATGGCCCCGCCGACGATCGCCACCCCGAGCGGCGCACCGAGCAGCGCCGGCGTCAGCCCTCCGACCGCGAGGGCCAGCGTGCGCGCGCCGTCGGTCAGTCGTCGTCGTCGCGCACCGAGGTCGGCGAGCTCGAGCTCCCGCAGGTTCGCGGCCGCGGCCGCATCGCCGAGATCGAGCCACGCCGGACTGCCGCAGTGACGACACGGGTACGTTGGCGTACGCGTGCCCTCCGTGCGCATCGGATCACCGGCGCGCGGCCCGTCGTCGAGCCAACCGCAGCCCAGACAGATCCACGGGCACGGCATCGTGCATGCGCGCGCCCACACCGGTTGGTCGCACGTGAACTCGCTTCGCACGGCCGCGATTGAGCTCGCGAAGCTGACGGTTGACGTCCCTCGCCCACAACGCGATCGCCCCCGATGCTCCTCCCGCCATCTCCTGTCGCCCCTTCGCCGTTCGTGCCGGCGATGGGTCGACTGCCCGCGCCAGCCCACTGTTCCTGCGATCGAGCGGCGCGGCACGAGCGGTCGCTGCTGGAGCGATCGTCGGAATGCACGCGACCGCAGCACTCACGGCGACAGTCGCAGGCGGACGGTGCGACCGCCCTACGGCCCCGCAGCTGCAGCCGCGGGGCCGGGCGTACGCGGCGGCTACGGCAACGCCGCGCGCAGCAGTGCTGGCGCCGGCGCACCGCCGGCGAGGAACTCCCCGAGCGCGAAGCCGGTGACGACGAGCGCTCGCTCGCCGCCATCGTCGGTGATCGCGACGCTGGCGGGAAAGTCGAGCGGTGGGCCCTCGGCGAGCACCGCCACGTCGCCGTCGGCGGTGACGCGAACGATGCGGTTGCTGCGGTTGACGGCCGCGATCACGCTGCCGTCGTCGTCGAGCACGATGCCGTCGAGGCCCGCGAGCTCGCAGTCCGGCCCCGCGACGGTCTCGGGCAGGCCGGCGCTGCCGTCGGGCTCGATGGGCACGCGCACGACCACCCCCTGGTCGCCACCGACCACCCACAGCACATCACCATCGCGCGCGATGCCGTTGGCCCCAACCGCGATGTCACTGGTGCCGCCGCAGTTGCTCGCATCACCCTCCAGCGAGGCCAGCTGCAGCCACGGCGTCGCGAGGCCGTCGGCATCGATCTCGAACACGCCGCCGTAGACGGAGTCGGTCACGAGCAGGGTATCCGCGGCCGACCACGCGAAGCCGTTGGGGAACACCATCGCGGGATCACTGGCCCACAACACCGCGTCGCCGCCCTCGGCGGGCGCACGGTAGATGCCGGCCGCGAGCTCGGCGGTGAACGAGACCACCGCGGCGTAGATCTGGCCGTCGCCGTCGGTGGTGATGCCGGTGACGAAGCTCGTGTTCGGCGGCGGCGGCGGGGTCGTGGCCACCACGGAACGAGCGCCGTCAGCGAGCGTGATGCGCTCGATCGCGCCCGTGAACGCGAAGCCGACCAGCGCGTCGCCGCCGTCGATCGCGAGCCCCTCGGGCAGCTCGAACGCGGCGGGATCGAACACCACCACCGGCTCGAGCTCGAGCGGTGCGCCCCCGCCGGTCGAGCCCGAGTCCGAGCCGCCGTCACTCGAAGCGCCGTCGGTGCTGCCGCCATCGGTACTGCCGGTGCCGTCGGTGCTCATCGTGGTCGTCGCGGTGGTCGTGGTGTCCGCGCCGGTGCTGCCGCTGGTGTCCGCGCCGGTGCTGCTGCCGACGTCGTCGTCCTGGGGGTCGTCGGTGGTGCAGGCGCCCATCACGGGCAGGAGCGAGAAGAATGCATGGGCAATGGTGTGTCGCATGGTCGTGGTCCCTCTGGTGGGCCCCAAGCTGCGGCCGCCCAGGCATGAATCCAAATGCAAGATACTCAGGCCCATACCTGCACCGCATGCAGGTATGCTCGGCCAGCATGGAACGCAGCCAACTCGCCGCGCTCGACACCAACCTGCTCGTGGCCCTCGACGCGCTGCTGCAGACTCGTCACGTCGAGCGTGCGGCGAGGCGGCTGTCGGTCAGCCCGTCGGCGATGAGTCACACGCTGGCCCGCCTGCGCGCGCTGCTCGACGACCCCATCCTCGTTCGCGTCGGACGCCAGATGGCCGCGACCGCGCGCGCGCAGGCGTTGGCAGTGCCCCTGCGCGACGGCCTCGCCCTGCTCGAGCGCGTGGTCGCAGCGCCCAAGCGGTTCGATCCCGCCGCCGAGCGTCGCCCGCTGCGGCTCGCGGCGGTGGACTTCGCCCAGGCTCTGGTGGTGCCGCCGCTGCACCGCGCGCTGCAGCGGGAAGCCCCGAGCGTCGATCTGGTGGTGTTGCCGTTCCAGCCTGCGTCCGCGGCCGCGCTCGCCCGCGACGAGATCGATCTCGGCATCTCGGGCTCGCGCACGGTGACCGGCCTGCGCAGCCGCGAGATCCACCGCGAGCCCTTCGTGTGCGTGCTGCGGCGCGGGCATCCCGCCCTGCGCACGCGCCTCACCGTCAAGCGCTTCGCAGCGCTCGACCACGTGCTCATCTCGCCGGCCGGCAAGGTCATCGGCTCGGTCGGCCTCGCGCTGCGCAAGCGAGGCCTGCGGCGTCGCATCGCCGCGGTGGTGCCGAGCTTCCACGTCGCGGCCGAGATCGTCGCGGGCTCCGACGCCGTGTTGACGTGCGGCCAGCGATCCGCGGAGTCCGTGCGACGCTACCTCGCGCTCGAGGTGGTCGCGCCGCCGCTGCCGATCGAGGGCTTCCCGGTGTCGATGTTCTGGCACGAGCGACACGAGCACGACCCGTTCCTGGCGTGGGCGCGCGAGCAGGTCGCCGCTGCGGCGGGGATGCGATGAGATCGCGTGCGACAGCTCGCGTCGGTGCGAGGCAACCGCCGCGCATCCCGGGCATCATGGGCGTCCCATGCATCGCGGCTGCGCACGGCTCCACGGTTCGATTCCGCTCCTGTTGGCCCTCGCGGCCTGCCGCAACGACTCGAGCGCCGCCGATGGCTCGGGCGACGACAGCACTGGTGCCGACACCACGGGGGGCTCCGGGTCGGGGACCCTGTCGACCACGACCAGCCCCGCCGACAGCAGTGACGGCGGCACCACCGGGGTCGATCCCGGGACACCCCAGATCCTGCTGCACTTCGGCGACGACGTCTCGACCACCGTGCGCGCCCGCGTCGTCGAGCACATCGAAGCCGTGGCCGATCGTCCCGTGGTCGAGCTCGACGCCGGCGACAGCATCGACGACGTGCATCCCGACAGCTGGGTGCTGGGCTTTGGCGACAACAGCTCGACGCGCGCGCTGATCAGCGCCGACGAGCTCGCCGGCGTACCCAGCGAAGGCTTCATCCTGCGCTCGGGCACGGTGGCCGGCGCCGCGGCGTTGGTGACCGACGGCGCCGCGATCGATCCCGATCCGTTCGGACACGCCGAGCTCGGGCTCGGCTACGGCAGCTATGCACTGCTCGAGTCGCTGGGCTTCGCGTTCCTCCACCCGCTGGCACCGACGCGCCCCGCGGCGCTGCCGGACACGCTGCCGAGCATCGACCGCACCGATGCGCCGCGATGGCCGATTCGCGGCGTGCAGCTGCACACCATGCACCCGCTCGAGCTGACCGAGATGCTGCAGGGCTGGGGCCCCGGTGGCCCCGACGACTTCGCCGGCTGGCAGGCGAGCCTTGGCGAGTGGGACGCGTTCCTCGAGTGGATGCTCGCAAACCGACAGAACCGCGTGCACTGGCTGCTGCTGTACTCGGAGGGCTGGGCGACCTTCGCCGACAGCGACGAGCGACGCGGCCGGCTGCAGACGATGGTCGAGCGCGCCCACGCGTTCGGCATCTGGGTCGGCGTCGACGTGCCGATCCGCCTGCACCAGCAGAACACCTGGCGGCTGGTGCGAACCGACTCGGGCGTGCTCGACGAGGAGCTCGCCGAGCTGCGCGATCGGGTCGACTGGCTGATGGCGGCGCAGTTCGACTACCTCGCCACCGAGAGCGGCACCACCGAGTTCACCGCGCCCGACGACACCCGCATGGTCGCGTGGATGGACGAGCTCGCGCGCCACCTCGACGAGGCCCACGGCCGCACCGCGCTCATCAAGATCCACACGTCGAGCGGCCAGACCGTCGCCAACTACACCGACCCGGACACCGGCGAGCCGCTCAACTTCAACTTCCTGCCCCACTACGCCGATGCGCGGCTCGGCATCATGCCGCACACCGTGCAGCACTACGCGGTCGACGATCCGGCGCCGACCTACGGCAACACCGACTTCGCGTTCATGTTCGAGTTCCTCGCCGAGGAGGCCGGCCGACGCACGGTGGTGTGGCACCCGGAGGCCGCGTACTGGGTGAGCTTCGACGTCGACGTGCCGCTGCTGTTGCCGGTGTACGCCGAGCGACGCCTGCACGACGCGCGGCTCATCGCACAGGCCGAGGACGCCGGCCTCACTGGCTGCGACGAGCACGCTGGCGCGCCCATCGACGGCCAGCTCACCTTCTCGAGCGGCTGGGAGTGGGGCTATTGGGTGCAAGAGGTCGTCGCCGCCCGAGCGGCATGGAACCCTCGCACCGATCTCGACGACGACGCGGCGTTGTTCGCCGCGCTCGAGCCCATCGTGCAGCCGTTCGGCACCGTCGGGCCCCAGGTCGCGTCGCTGTTGGTGCAGCTGTCCAAGGCCGAGCACGAGCTCCTGATCGAAGGCCGCGTGAATGGCACGGCGCCGTCGGACATCGTGCGACGCAATGGGCAGGCCTACCTGCAGGGCTGGGAGCCCTTCGACGACCTCACCGATCTCGGGCAGGACATCCCCGGCATCAGCTTCACGATGACCCAGCCCGAGAAGCTCGGCCTGGTCGAGATGCGCAACCCGCTGCACTCACCGCCGGCCTACTCGTCGCAGCTCGATCCGCTGCTGGCCGAGATGGAGACCCGCTTCGGTGACATCGCCGACCAGCTCGAAGAACTCGCGCCCGAGATCCCGAGCGAGGCCGCGCCGCTGTTCGCCGATCTCGCCGTCGGTGCGCGCATGACCGCCCTGCGTGCCCGTCAGGTGCATGCGCTCTACAACTACGTCGACGGCATCTACGACCAGGACGATGCCGAGCTCGCGGCGCGGCTGCAGGTCGCCCGCGACGCCCTCGACGACGCGCAAGCGCTGGTGCTGGCCCACGAGGCCAACTATCGCGTCGACCCCGATCGCATCGCCGCGTGGCGACCGAACCCGACCGCCTACGATTTCACGTACCTGTGGACCGCGCGCTCGCTCTACTTCTGGTGGCGCGACGAGGCCAAGGCCGTGCTGGCACCGGCCAACCCCTGCTACCTCAACATCATCGATCCGGTGCTGGTCGGCTTCGGCGAAGGCATGCTCACCGACGCCTCCTCGGCGCTCGCGACCGTGTTCGATGCGATCCCGGGCCTCGGTGCGGTGGCGCAGTGCCTCGCCGTGCAGGACGACGCACCGGGCGGGGGGCCCGTGCTGCCGCCACCGGGGCTGCGCGAATGAGGCGTTGGGGTGTCGACGGCGGCCGGCCACTTCGTGCTCGCGAGCCTCGGCGCGTGGCCCGACGGCTCCATCACACGCTCGCCGAGGCGCAGAAACACGACCTCGGGTACTGACGGGATCGCGTCGTGACGTTCGTCGACGTTCCCCGGACTGACGGTGACGCTCAGGGCATCGACGAGCGTCGACGCGCTCGCCCCCTCGTGGGTTCTGCGCCACAGTGGGGGCGGCATCTTCGGTGTGGGCGAGCGCGGGCTGTGGGTCGGCAGCGGTCCCGACGACGATCTCCGCATCGCCGACTGTCCCCCTCGCTCCGCGCGGTTCCACGTCGCGCACGGCAAGTTGCTGTTGGAGGCTCACGTCGCGCTGTCGGTATCGTCGCGCCACGCCGAGCTGGTGCGACTGGCCGGCGGCGCGGAGCACCGACTCGCGCGCGGCAACGTCGTGCACCTGGGTCGCGCGCAGATCGCTAGCGGCGCGAGCGTGTCGGCGTCAGGACTGCACGAACAAGCAGCGAGATCGCTGCCTTCGAAGCGATCTCCAACCCGAGATCTCGCGTCGCCGCGAGCGGTCGCCGAGATCTGATCGGAGATCGGATCGAGCCAAGATTCGACGTCGGGATCGCAGATCGGCGCTGCGATGCAGATCTCGGAGGATCTGTGCGAAGCGCGACGATGGATCCGATCTCCCTGATCGCGGTACCTCGATCTGCGATGCGTCTGACGACCCTGATGGACATCTTGGAGCGCGAGATCGGTGCCTCGCCCTCGGCCCGATCGAAGCTTGCCCAGCTCGTGGCCGAGCGTGGACAGCAGGAGAAGGCCGGCAAGGCCGGCAGCGTGCGCGTGACCAGCGAGGCCCGCCCCGACGGCCGCGCCTCGCGGTCGAAGCGATAGCGGGCGCCCTGCACGGGCGCTGCGCGGCCGCTACCGCGGTACCAGCCGGGCAGCGTCGCCATCGAAGCCGCGCAGCTCGAACACCCGCTGCTGACCGCCGTACAGCACGACCACCAGCTGGCCGTCGTCGTCGACCCACAGATCCTCGTGGGACTTCGCGAGCCGCACGCGCTGAACGACCTCGCCGTCGCTGCGCCGCACGAGCACGAGCACGTCGCGCTCGGCGGTGAAGCCATAGCCGCTGACGATCCAGTCGCCGAGCACGAGGAAGCGGTTGTTCGAGACCAGGTTTGCGCTGCGCCAGCGCAGCTCGCCGCTGGTGGCGTCGACCGCGACCAGCGCGGAGCAGCGGCCCCGCGCCTCGGCGGCGTAGCTCTGACAGGCCTCGTTGAAGTAGACGACGCCGCCCGCGACGCGGAGGTCCTGCACCTCGAGGTGATCGGGCCGCGAGAGGTAGCGATCGAGGTCGAGCCGGAAGCGCTCCTCGCCGCAGCGGGAGAAGCCGCGCACCACGAAGGTGCAGTTGCGGGCATCGCTGCCGCCACAGCGGCCGCGGTCGTACGGCTCGCGGTAGAGCGCGACGTAGTCGTCACCATCGCGTTCGAGCAGGAACAGCTCCGCGCCGTCGGTCATCAGCGGGACGAACTGCGGCACGTTGGGTCCGACCCACGTGCGCGCCATGCCGTTCGCGAGTCCACCCTCGACGTGCGTGCGCAGGCGGCCGCGGAACTCGCGTTGCGCGGGCGGGTCCGGTGGTGCGTGCACGGTGAGATCACCGTCGTGGCGCTCGAGCTGGGCAACCTCGGCGTTGCACTCGTCGGCCGCCGTGGTCGCGACCGGGGGCGGCAGTGCGGCGGGCACCGGCGCAGGCATCGACGGCTGCGGGGGCGCAGGGGCCACCGACACGAGCGCGAGACCCTGCGAGCGACAGCCGAGCAGGAACAGTGCGGCGAACCACAGCGACCGCGACGACACGCCCGCAGCGTAGCAGAGCCCGCTGGCCGCGATCCTGGAGCGCGACGCCGTCAGTCGAACGAGATCTGCGCGGCGACCAACGCGTGGTCGGTGCGGACCGAGGGCGGCGGGGTGCTGGCGACCGAGTGGCCGGCATCGAGGAGGTGTTGGTTGAGCACCCGGACGTTGCGGACCCGACCGATGCGGTTGGGATTGCGCCGCTGCAGCTGCTCGCTGACCAAGACGTGATCGAGCAGCTGCGCGCGCCCATCGAACACGTGCGAGTACTCGTCGGGGTCGCAGTCGCCTCCGTCGTCGAGCTCGTTGGCGCTGTGGAGCAGGCGTTCGCCGGCCTCGATGTCGCCGAGCCGTGCGGCGACCGGCCCCGCCACCAGCTGGGTGGTCGTCGACCACAGCGTGTCGTTGAAGCAGCCCAGCACGATGACCGGCTGCTCACTGGTCTCGAGCTGCTCGACCACCAGGGCCCGCAGCGCGACCGCCTCGGCGGTGCGCACCACGTGCGCCCGCGCGGCCGCCAACGCGACGCCGACCGGGTGAGAGCGATCGACGCCATCGTCGAAGCGGCCGCGTCGCGAGTGCAGATGCGCGACGAAGACCGTCACCGCCGCGCCGCCGTGCAGCCGCAGCGTGGCCCGCAGCATCGCGCGACCGAAGCGTCGCAGGTGCGCAGGGTCGCCGTCGGCGAGCTCGCAGACCCCCGCGCGGACGCTGGCCGGGAAGTCCACGATGGCTTCGGCGTCGACGATCTCCACGCGTGTGACCAGTGCGTTGTGGGGTCCGCCGACGAACGCCACGCCATCGTCGTGGTGGGGCACCTCGGCGTCGAGGCCGGGCGCGAAGACCTCGGCCCCCCGGAGCTTCGACGCATGCAGCACGTCGTCGAGGGCCTGACGGCTGTGGCGCTCCTGCAGACCCAACACGTCGAGCGGCCCTTCGTCGAGCATGTGGGCCAGCCACGCCACCTTGGCGCCGTAGCTGCCGCGGTCGTAGCCCGGCCACGTGGGCGTCTGCAGCAGACGCTGTCCCGCATGGCACAGTGTCTCTGCGTTGAGGGTCCCGACCCAGAAGCGTCCGATCGCGGCCATCGCGTGCGCTTCGTAGTCGTGCGGGGCGGCAGTTCGATCCCTGGTGCCCCGCTTGCGTGGGCGCACGCGGCCCCACGGCGGCTTTCCCCCTGGGTCGCCGTGGCCGCGCTACGCTCCGCTGCGCCGAGGAGCACCGTGGCCAAGGGCAACCGCGACAGCTGGAACGCACGCATCGCGCGTGCAGGGCTCGCCGCCCTCGGAGGCTGGCGCTACGTGGGCGAGCTGCCTGCGCCGCGCAAGGCGGTGTGCCTGGCGGTGCCGCACACCGCCAACCAAGACGGGGTGCTGCTGGTGCTGCTGTCGCAGTCCGTGGGCCTGCCGATCTCGTGGATGGTGAAGGACGCGTGGGGCAAGGGCCTGACCGGCCCGCTCGTGCGCGGCGTCGGCGGGGTCCCCATCGATCGCTCCGCGAAGCACGGCATGGTCGATCAGATGGTGCGGGAGTTCGAGCGCCGCGACGACTTCTACCTCGTCATCCCGCCCGAGGGCACGCGCAAGCGGACGGAGTACTGGAAGTCCGGCTTCTATCGCATCGCGCTCGGGGCCAAGGTGCCGGTGGTGCCGGGCTTCCTCGACTATCGCAACAAGGTCGGCGGCTTCGCAGACCCGATCGAGATGACCGGCGACGTGCACGTCGACATGGACCGCATCCGAGCGTTCTACGGCAACGCCGCGCCGATGGCCCAGGACCCGGAGAAGTTCGGCCCGATTCGCCTGCGCGAAGAAGACCAGACATGAGCGGCCATGCGCGGGCGCGGGTGCTCGCACTGGGGGCGCTGGCGGTGTTGCTCGGCTGCCATCCCCGGGGCGAGCCCACGCGTACCGGCACCGACCACCGCGCGCCCGACCCGGCGCTGCGACGCGACCTCGCGCTGACGCCCGCGCAGACCGAGTACCTCGCGAAGCTGGCCGCGAACGCCGACGCGCACCCCGACGATGCGCAGGCCCGCAAGGCCTCGGGCCTCGCCCACATGCGCTTCGCACTCTCGGGCGTGCTGTCGCTGCGCGAGCGGGCGGAGCTCGACCTCGAGGCCGCGCTCCGGCTCGATCGCGACGATCGCGAGCTGGCACGCGCGCTCGGTCGCTTCTACAACATGCGCGCGGTCGAGCGCGACGGCAGCAAGGCGGGGGCGCAGATCGAGGCCTACCGTGCGTACCTCGGCGACGTCGCGGTCGGCGAGATGCGCTCCGAGCAGTTCGTCGCCTACGCGTTCTCCCAGCTGGGCCGCATCCTCGAGCTACGCAACCGCGGCCGCCTGCTCGCGGCCTACGGCGTGGTCAAGCAGCTCGAGGACCAGCTGCGCGAGCGGACCACCCGCGACCCCGAGGACATCGAGCTGCTCGCGGTCGCGGGCAACTTCTCGTTCTTCTTCGCCGGCAACATTCCCAGCGGCAAGAAGCAGCGCGTGCGCGATGCGGTGAACTACTTCACCCAGCTGCGCGCGCGGTGGTCCCAGCTGCGCGAGGGTGCCCGCGATCCCGAGCAATGCCCCAACACCTACGAGAACTTCATGTTCGAGCTGGCCGAGGGGCATGTGACGCTCGGCGAGCTCGACCGCGCGCGACCGATCTACGAGGAGCTCACGCAGCTGCGCGAGCCCATCACGCGCCCCAAGCAGCAGATCGCATTCGTGGCGGCCGAGCGCCTGCGCAACCTCGACTACTACGACGGCAAGCTCGAGCTGATGCCGCCGTGGCCGAGCGACCTCGGCAACTGCGTGGTGTGCCACGCGTACACCAGCGAGGTCCCGCTCACCACGCTCTACAGCCGTGAGCCGCTGACGCTCGACGACATGCCCAAGGTCGAGAGCAAGCCGATCCCCAGCACCGCGCGCGTGCCCGACGAAGTACGGGCGATCCTCGGCGAGCACTGCGTGCGATGTCACGGCACCGACGGCACCGCCGAGGCCTTCGCGACCTTCGAGAGCGATGCCGCCGCGCTGCTGCACTCGGCGGCGATCGGTCGACGCGTCGCGGCCGGCGAGATGCCACCCGACCAGCCGCTGCCGGCCGGCGTCGCCGACGTACTCACGCGCTGGGCGACCGGCGAAGCGCCCCGACGGTGAGTGCGGGCTCGCGCGCGGCCGCTCAGAGCGGCGCGTTGGGATCGACGTTGGCCGCGAACCACTCGGCGGTGAGGCGAAGCCCCTCGTCGAGCGGGGTCGGCTCGCCGACCAGTCGCACGAACTCGCGCTCGTCGATGGCGGAGCGCTCGACGTCACCGGGGCGACGCGGCGCACGCAGCAACGGCACCTCACGCCCGAGCGCGCGCATCAGGCCGCGCGCGATGTCGGCGGTGGTCGCGGGCACGCCGGTGCAGACGTTGAGCACCTGCACGTCGAGCTCGCCGGCGGCGGCGATGACGTTCGCGCGCACGCAGTCACGCACGTAGACGTAGTCGCGGATGCAGCCGTCGTCACCGCTGTCGCGCCGCGCGGTGATCGTGATGGGCTCGCCGCGGAGGATCTGCGCGCAGAAGACCGCGATCGCGGCCGCGCCGTGCTTGCTCTGCCGCGGGCCGTAGACGTTGCCGTAGCGCAGGATGTTGACCGCCAGCCCGTGCTCGCGCGCGGCCGCACGCAGGTAGTACTCGACCGCGAGCTTGCTGCAGGCATACGGGCTCATCGGGAACACCGGTGAGTCGACCTTGGCCTTGGTGCCCTCGGGCACGTCGCCGTAGATCGCCCCGCCGGTGCTCGCGAACACCAGCCGTGAGACGCCGTGGCGCAGGCACGCCTGCAGGACCACCAGCGAGCCCATGACGTTGACCTCGGCGTCGTGCAGCGGGTCGCGCACGCTGCGGGTGACGTTTGCGACCGCCGCGTGATGGCTGACGACCTCGGGCTTCCACGTCGCGAACGCGCGCTCGATGCCCTCGCGATCGGTGACGCTGACCTGCTCGAAGGCCGCGCCGTCGGGCACGCGATTGGGGCCCTCCTCGCGTGCGACACCGACCACGACGACCTCGTGTCCTTGCGCCACCAGCCCCTCGGCGACGTGGCTGCCGACGAAGCCGGCACCGCCGGTGACGAGGATGCGCATGCGGAAATCGGGCTATCACCCGCGCGCGCGCAGTGTCAAGCCATCGCCCGCCCCGCGGGGGTCAGTCGGGCGAGTTGGGCGAGCTGAAGCGCTGGAGGAACTCGGCCGCGGCCGGTGAGGCCCAGTCCTCGACCCACCAGTGGCCCTGATCGGACTCGCACCACACGAGCTGGTTCTCGCCGGTGCAACCTTGGTACTCGACGCAGCGGTCGGTGGGCGAAATCGGCGTGGTGTCGGTGCCGCAGCCGTCCTCGGCGCGCCAGAAATCGCGCACGGCCTCGCCGTTGACGAAGGGCACGATCTCGTCGTTGGTCGCGTGCATCGTCCAGGCCGGCACCGGCCCGTGGCAGTTCTCGGGCTGCGCCGAGGTGCCGCCGAGCCCTGCACCTCCGAGTGCGGCCGCGCGCACGTACGCGCCGCGATAGCACATCAGCGAGTGCGTGAAGTAGCCGCCGTCGGAGAAGCCCATCACGAACAGGCGGTCGAGATCCACGCACAGCTGGTTGGCCGCGGTGTTGGCGAGCACGTCGAACATGTCGACATCGGCCGAGTTGGGGTTGCCATACTCGAAGCCGCTGACGCCACCGAACTGCGCGAGGATGCGGCCATTGGGGTAGATCGCGATGGCCTCGCCGTCCCACTCCTGCTGCACGCGGAAGCGGCTCTGCGAGGTCGACATGTTCTCGGTGAGACCATGGAAGCCGAACACCAGCGGGTACGCCCGCGTGGGATCGTAGTCAGTCGGCAGCTCGATGATGTACTCGCGTGCGACGCCGCCGACGTCGATCACGCCGTCGAGGATCGACCCCGGCTGCCCACCACAACCCATCGAGGCGCCGAGCCACTCCGGCGGTGGATCGGTGTCGTTGCCCTCGCCGGTGCTGCTGTCGGCGCTCGCGTCACCGCCGTCGCCCTGCGAGCTGTCACCGTCGGCCGCGCTCGCGGACATGCTGCCGCCGTGCGAAGCGCTCTCGCCCTGTGTCGCGTCCGAGCCGTCGTCGGTGCTGGCGACGTCGGTCGCCGAGACCTCGAGCTCCGCGTGGCCGCTGACGGTGCACGCCAGCGCCGCGGACAGCGGCCAGGCACAGCGCCATCGGCGGCATGGGACCCACGGAGCAACGACGGAGGTGCGGGGAGCGGCCACTCATGCTGTTGGTGACCCCGTCATCGCCGCGGTTCGCCAAGGCCACGCGATCGAGCGCACAAACGACGATCGCGGCCAGCGGCCGCGATCGTCCGTACCAACACTACAGGGGCCGGCGGGGCCCCCACGGTGGAATCACTCGGCGGCGAGCTCGGCGTCGCTCGGGCGACGAGCGCCCGGCGCGATGCCCTCGGCCTGCATGCGCTCGGCGATGTGACGCGCCGTGCGAGCCGCGGTGCCGGTGAGACCCTCGTAGTGCGGCAGGTGGTAGAGCGGCCGGTTCACCTCGGGGTTGCGCTCCGCCCACGCGCGCAGCTCGTCGAGCGAGTACGGCAGCTTCGCGAGCGTGTCGGCGAACTCGCGCTTGCACTTCGCCTTCGCCTCGCCGAGTGCCATCTGCACGCGGCTGTGGGCATTGATCTCGCCTTCGCCCGAGGTCTCGATGGGCAGGTAGATCATGTCCTTGAAGTGGTTGATGACGGCCGACTGCGCGCCGTCGGACTGCGTCGAGGGCATGCAGCCGAAGGGCTTGAGCGACAGCACCATGTGCGCGATGCCCTTGACCGTGTAGTAGATGTTCTTCGCGACCTCGAGGTGGCCTTCGCCGCCCTCGGAACGCGTGTGATAGAACTGGTGCGCGAGCTTCTCCATCTCGAACATGTCGACGATCTCGTGGGTGGTGCCACCCAGCGCCTCGCGCATGCGATCGTACTCGCGGCGATAGATGCGGTCCGCGATCTCCATCGCGGTGCGCTTCTTCAGGTACTTGCTGTCGAGCTTGAGGCGCTTGCCGACCTGCCACCACTTCAGATCCGCCTCGGTCTCGTCGATCATCCGACGGTCGCGCGCCTTGATCTTCTCTTGCCACAACATGTAGGTCAGCCAGGTCGCGATCGGCTCGGTGATGATCTCGGCGCCCTCGGTCTGGAGGAACCGGAACATGTTGAAGTTGCCGTCGCCCTCGGTGGTCTGGGCCCAGAACTCGCCGGTGACCTTCACCATCGGCTTGGGCTGCAGACGATCGAGCTGCACCTCGTTCATGCGACGGGCGACCTCGCGCAGCGGCGCGGTGTAGTCGTCGGTCGTGACCATGTCGAGGAACTTGACCAGCAGGTCGAGCTTGTCGGCGGAGTCCGACATGAGCTCGCGGATCTTGCCGGACAGCGCCGCGGGTCGCTTCTGCTTCATGGCCTCGCCGAGGAACGCCAGCGAGGCATCGAGCACGCGATCGGTCTCGCCCGCCACGACCTCGTAGGGTCGCATCTGGTTGGCCAGCTCGTTGAGCAGGTCACCCATGTTGATGGCGTTGACGATGCCCATGAAGAAGTCGGTGTTGAGGTTGAGGCCCGCCTCGACGTCGGCCTGCTTGAGGCCGCCCTTCTGCTGGAACAGCAGCACGCGGAAGCCATCGAAGCCGGCGTTGCGCAGCGCGAGGCGGTACTCGGCCTCATACATGCCGAAGCGGCACGGGCCGCAGGCACCGGCGGTGATGAAGAAGTAGCCGTCGATGATCTCCTGCGTCGACAGACCCTTCTCGTCACGCAGCCACTGCAGGTACTGCACGAGGTTGCCGACCGTGAAGTACGTCGGGTTGCACTGCCCGTTGTTGCCGTACTCCTTACCGGCCTGGAACGCATCGGTGTTGGGCGTCGGCAGGACCGCGCTCTTGTAGCCGAGGTTCTCGAACGCGCACTTGATGAGGTACTCGTGCCGGAACGTGAAGCCGCCGAAGAGCAGCGTGGTGGTGGCCCGCTGCTGCGCGGTGAAGTCGAACTCGACCGGGCGCTGGAACTGGGTGTTGATCGACCGGAAGCTGACGCCGGCCTCGGCGGAGAAGCGCTCGCGGGCGTCGTCGAGCAGCTGCTGCACGGCGGGCTGTTGGATGACGCGGAGCAGGTCGTTGCGATGTTCGGACGTGGTCGCCATGGGGAGTCCTCGAGGCAGTGCGGGAGCGGGAGTCCGACTGGACACGACCGTCACTGACACCGGTGTCAGTCAAAGTCGTGGGCGTTTTCTCGCACGATCCAGGGCCGGCGGGCAAGTCCCCGCCGTCTCGCGCCCACGCCCGCCCCTGCGGCGCCGTCTCGCTCGGCGCCTGTAGCGCACCCCGCGCCTCGCCCGCGCCTACTTCTCGACGACCGCGGTCTTGATCCAATCGAGCTTCGGGAAACGCCGCCGCAGGTAGTCGTTGCCCTCGCGCTCGATCTGCATCTGATCCGGGCCCGCGCCCTGTGGCGCGCCCTCGCCGTAGCCGGTGTGCAGCGACTCGACCACGTCCAGGCCCTCGACGACGCGGCCGAACGGCGCGAAGCCCATGCTGTCGAGCGGCGCGTTGTCGTTGAAGTTGATGAACACCTGCGTCGAGCGCGTGTTGGGTCCGCGGTTGGCGAA
Source organism: Deltaproteobacteria bacterium (assembly GCA_016709225.1). Classification (NCBI taxonomy): domain Bacteria; kingdom Pseudomonadati; phylum Myxococcota; class Myxococcia; species Deltaproteobacteria bacterium. Next base: position 1,492,220 of record JADJEE010000002.1, read on the forward strand.
GCTGATGGTGCCCTTCGCATTGCGCTGCGTGCGGGGATCGTCGCGCAGATCTGCGGCCTTCCACGCCCGCGTCACATCGGGGTGTCCGTGCAGGCCGAACTGGACCATGAAGCCATCGATCGCGCGGAAGAACGCGACGTCATCGTAGAAGCCGAGCTCGACGAGATTGAAGAAGCGATCGGCGCCGATGGGCGCCCACTGTCGCACGACCTCGATCGTGAACGGACCCTTGGTGGTGTCGAACTTCACGCGATAGGTCGCGGGCGCCTGCGCGGTGGCAGCGTCGGGATCGAGCAGCTTGGGGTCGGCGGCGGGCTTGGGATTGGCGGCCTTGCCATCGGCCGTCGGCGCCGCGTCACCGGCAGGTGCCCCCTCGGAGGTCTTGCCGGTGCAAGCGGTGGCAGCGAGGACGACGGTGAGCAGCAGCCGCGGAATCATCGTGGCGCGCACGATAGCCAACTTTCGCACCGCGTGGCTGCACACCGGGCGGCCGTCGCCGTCACGCCGCGTCGGCCTGCTCGCGCGTGGCAGCGACACCGGCGGCGGGCGCGACGAACTCGGCAGTGAGGCTGCGCAGACGTCGGAACACCTTGCCCAGCGTCGCGGGCCACGAGGCCACGCGATACGGCATGCCATGCTTCTCGCACAGCGCCTCGACCTCGGGCGCAATCTGCCGCAGGCGCTCCGGCGGCAGCCGCGGGAACAGGTGGTGCTCGATCTGATAGTCGAGCCCGCCGCACAGCACCGACAGCACGTACGGCACCCGGAAGTCGTTCGCCGACTGCACCTGCATCGCGTACCACTGCGCGCGCCCCTTGGGTCGCGTGTCGGCGGGCCAGTCCCTCACGTCGGCACCGACGTGCCCACAGAAGATCGACGCCGCGGAGTACACGTCGCGCAGGGTCTCGGCCATCCAGTTGCCGAGCAGCACCTTCCACCAGCCTGCACCCGCGAGCGCGGGGAACAGCACGAAGTTGTAGAGATAGTACGGCGCGTACTTTCGCAACGCTGCGTGACGGCGATCGGAAAGCGTCTGCCCGGCCGGCTCGTCGGCGCGCTGGGGCCCCGCGTCACCGTCGATGATCACGCGGTCGAGCCCGGTGGCGTGCAGGTTCATGAAGAAGCCCAGGCCCAGCCACGTGTACACCACCGACCACAGCTGCCGCCGATGATGGGCACGAAACGGCACCCGTGGGCTGAGCCGCACCATGCCGTAGCGCAGGTCGGGGTCGCGCTCGGCGACGTTGGTGTACTGGTGGTGCTCGACGTTGTGGCTGTGGTGCCACGCGCGCTCGTCGATCGGCACGTCCCAACGAAAGCGCTTGGCGTGGAAGCGGCCGGCGCCCTCGATGCGATCGTAGGCGCCGTGCAGCGCGGTGTGTCCGATCTCGGTCGCCTGCAGCTGCTTGTGCAGCCACAACGCGCCGACCCCGGCGACGAAGCCGACGGGCTCGAAGCTGAAGTGGAGCAGGACGCGGCCGGTGATCTCGAGACCGCGGGAGAGCCGATCGAGCCGACGCACGCGGGTGAGATCGTCCGCCCCGACCTCGGCCTCGATGCGCTGCCGTAGCTCGTCGAGATCGCGTCCGAAGGGCTCGACTCGGGGGTCATCGAGCGACACGAAGTCCCGGGGGAGCGTCGGCTCGGCTTGGCGCGTGTTGCGCTGTTTCATGTCATCGTTTGTAATACGAACGCGAACAACGGCAAGCGATATCTCCAAACTGTCTGGAATCGCACGTATATTTTGTCATACAAACGATGTCATCACTGTCCTCGCGTCGGCGGCACGCGGTACAGTGCAGGCCATGACGGACCGCGAGCGCAAGGACCGGCTGATCCAGACGCGGGTGCCCGAGAGCCTCGAGTCGGCGCTCAAGCAGGAGGCCACGCGGCGCCGGCTGCCGGTCTCGCAGCTGGTCCGCAACATCCTCGAGGACACGCTGCACATGGTCGGCAGCGTGGTCGATGGCGTCGACGCGATCGTGCAGGACTCGATCGAGCTCGGTCGGCAAGTCGGTCAGGGTGTCGCGCGGGCGCGGGGCCGCCGACCCACGGATGCGAGCGCGACCGACGACCCCACCAGCGCCGACGATGCCAGCGCCACCGCCGGCGTGGATGCGGCCGCACCCGGCGACACCGCCGCGCCCGCAGCAGGCGCGACCCGCTCGCCGACGTCCAACGATCTCGCCGATGTCTACGCGTGGAACGAAGTCGTGCCCAACCGCGCGTCGACCTGTGCGCGCTGTGGCGCGGCCCTGCCCGCGGGTGAACGCGCCTTCGTGGGCCTGCGCGACGACCCCACGGCGCCGCGGGCGTGGTCCTGTGTCGAGTGCGTGGCGCGGCTGTGAAGCCGAGCCGGCAACGATGACGCTTTCACCACCGTTCGCCCACGCTCGCGGGCGGTGATCCGCTGCTATCGTCCCGCCGCTTCGGATGGCGGCACGGCACGACTACGCGACCCTCCTGCGCCTGGCGTGGCCGGTGGTGCTGTCGCGCGCGTCACAGGCGGTGATCGGCTTCTCGGACGCTGCGATGGTGGCGTCGCTGGGCGACGAGGCGATCGCAGCCACGACCACCGGTGCCTCGAACTCGTTCAACGTGTTCATCCTGCCGATGGGCATCGCGTTCATCGTGCAGAGCTTCTCCGCGCAGCTCACCGGCGCGGGCGATGCCGCCGGCTCGCGTCGCTTCGCGTGGTACGGCCTCGGCGTGGCGCTGGCGGCGGGCCTGCTCACCGGGCTCGCGACGCTGGCATTGCCCGGCACCGTCGCGCTGCTCGGCTACACACCCGCGGTGCAGCAGCTGCTGGTCGACTACATGGCGATCCGCCTGACCTCCTGCGCGGCAGTGATCGGGATCGAAGCCCTGGGTGCGTGGTACGCCGGCGTCGGCAACACGCGGCTGCCGATGATGGTGAACCTGGTCGCGATGGTGCTGAACGTCGGGTTCAATTGGGTGTTCATCCATGGCCACCTCGGGTCCCCTGCGTTGGGCGTCGCGGGGGCGGCGTGGGCCAGCGCGCTCGCCAGCTGGTGCGCATTCGCCCTGGTCGCGTTCGCGTTTTGGCGCCGCATCGGCGTGGTCGCGCAGGGCAGTCGAGGGCCGCTGCGGTGGTCCGAGCTGGCCCGCATGCTGCGCTTCGGGCTGCCCAACGGCATCAACTGGTTCCTCGAGTTCGCGGCGTTCACCTTCTTCGTGAACGTGGTCGTGGCCGAGCTCGGCACCACCGCAGTCGCGGCGTTCATGGCGGTGGTGCAGGTCAACTCGATCGCGTTCATGCCCGCGTTCGGACTCGCATCGGCCGGTGCAATCCTCGTGGGCCAGGCGATCGGCAGCGACGATCGCGACGCGGTCCCCGGCCTGGTCCGGCGCACGATGGTCGTCGCGGGCGGCTGGCAACTCTTCGTCGGGCTGGTCTATGCGCTCATGCCCGACCGCGTGATGTCGATCTTCGCGCGCGAGCGCGCCAGCGCCGAGCTGGTCGAGATCGGCGCGACGATGCTGCTGGTCAGCACCGCGTGGCAGCTGTTCGACGCCATCAGCATCACGCTGTCGGAGACCCTGCGGGCCGCCGGCGACACCGCGTGGTGCATGTGGGCGCGCGTCGTGCTGGCGTGGGTGCTGTTCGTCCCGCTCGCCGGACTCGTCGTGCTGCGCACGGGCGCGGGGCCCGTCGGGGCGATCGCGTGCCTGGTCGCCTATCTGGCCGCGCTGGCGCTGGTGCTCGGCTGGCGCTTCCGCAGCGGTGCGTGGCGGCAGATCCAGCTGACCGAAGGCCAGCCGGCTCCCGGATGACCGCGCGGCTCGAGCTCATCGCCGACGCGAAGCGTCGAGGTTCCACGACGAGATCGTGACGGGCCCCTCCAGGGGGGCAGCGTCGCCGAACGCCGGCGAGAACACGGCACCGTCGGTCGGGATACTCGCGGCGAAGCGCCCGCGACCGGGCTCCACCGGCGCGTAGCCGTACCCGTAGCCGCCACCGTCGCTGTTGTAGCCACCGTCGCTGTTGTAGCCACCACCGTCGGAGCCGTAGCCGCCGCCGTCCGAGCCGTAGCCGCCGCCGTCCGAGCCATAGCCGCCGTCGGAGCCGTTGCCACCGTCCGAGCCGTAGCCACCGTCCGAGCCGTAGCCACCGTCCGAGCCGTAGCCACCATCCGAGCCGTAGCCACCACCCGAGCCGCCGTCCGTACCACCCGAGCCGCCGTCCGTACCTTGCGTGCCGCCGCCGGTGCCCCCGGTGCCCCCGGTGCCGCCGGTTCCACCGCCGACCGACTCCTTCGCAGCGTCGTAGCACGTCTTCGCCGCGCCTCCGCCAGTGGCCGCACACGCCGTCCAGGCCTTCCAGTCCTTCTTCGAGGCCCAGGCCTGGCCACATGCAGCGACCGTGCTGCCAACGCCAACGGCGCAGTCCGTCCAGCTACGAAAGCCCGCTGCCTCGAGCAGCGCATTGGAATCCTGCGTGAACCTTTCGATCAGCTCGGTGCTGTCGAGCGTGTTCTCGATCAGTTCACCCTCGTGCGTCACCGAGATGACGCCTTCGGTCGCACCGTAGACCTCGAACGTGAACGTGGTCGGCGTGACGCGCATCGTGAACGACGCCACTTGCGATGCGGCGTCGTCGAGACCACTGACGATCGTGGTCTGCTCGTCGAGCCCCATGACGCTCCACGCGGCGATGCCTGTCGCCTGGTGGGTCTCGTCGGACGCGGTGACCCGGGTGACGATGCCGGCACCGTCGCCGGTCCTCGCGTCGCCGTCGGTCTGGCACGCGCCGAGCCCCAGCGCGGCGCACAACACCATGATCAATTGGAATCGCGAGTTCTTCGTCGCCATCGTTTCGCCCCTGATTTCGAGGTGCGCTCGGACCATCAGGAGGTTCCCGATGTCTCACGTGAACGGTCTGCACTCGCACCAAACGTCGAGGAACGGGCCCGGATGACCGTCGGGGACGCCGAATTCGCCCGCGCAACGGTGCGCTCGGCCGCGCCCCGCTACAGCGAGCGCTCGATGCCCCCGGGAACCTGAGCTGCCGCACCGGCAACCACGCGCATGGCCGTGATGATGATGGACCCGACCGACGAAGCGTCCCCTGCCACCATCACCGAACGGCTCGCGCTCGCCCGTGTGCTCGCTCGCCTCGGCCTGCGCGGCCGCTCGGGGTCCGAGTTCGCCATCGCGGCCGCGTTGCGCGAGATCGCCGACGTGTTGATCTCTGGCGAGCGCAGCGAGCTCGCCGAGCGCGTGCGCGACTGTGCCCGCACGCTCGAGGGCCGGGTCGCGACGCGGTAGCGCGGGACGGCTGCGAACGCGGGCTACGCCAGCTGCGGCGAGGCGATGCCCTTGATCTGCGGGATGCGCTGCTTCAAGCGCCGCTCGATGCCCTGCCGCAGCGTCGCCTGTGAGCTCGGGCAGCCGATGCAGTTGCCCGACAGCGCGACGTGCACGATGTCGGCCTGGATGTCGAGCAACTCGACATCGCCACCGTCGGCTTGGATCAGCGGACGACACTCGGCCAGCACCTCGCGCACGCGCTCGACCAGCGCGTCACCCTCGAGTACGTCGGTGATGGCGTCACCGAGATCGAGCGCGGCCTCGAAGGGAGAGCGCTCTGGGTGCACGACCGGCAGTCGGCGCGGCGCCGTCGTGCGCGGGGCGGTGGCGCCGAGTCGGACCACCGGCGCCCCGGCAGCGCGCCAGGCCTCGATGCCACCGGCGAGGCTCACCACCTGCGCGAAGCCCAGGCCGCGCAGCAACGAAACTGCGGTGCGCGAGCGCGAGCCGCTCTTGCAGTAGACCACCCAAACGCCCGCGCGATCGAGCTCGGTCGCGCGCGCCTCGAGCTCGTGCAGCGGGATCAACACGGCATGGGCGAGCATGCCGGTGTCGTCGGCCTCGGCGTGCGAGCGCACGTCGAGCGCGAGCACGGTCGCGCCGTCCTCGAGTCGGACGCGGACGTCGTCGACGCTGACCTCGTCGTCGACCAGCGCGTCGGTGTCGGTGTCGCCCTGCGTCGGGCCGTCGACGCCGAGCATCTTCGCCAGCTCACCGCTCTGATCGAGCGCGCGGAGCTCGTCGTAGCCGCCGACCGGACGGCCCAGCACGAACACCTGCGGCGTGGTCTTGCGACCGGTCACGATGGTCAACCACTCGAGCGTCTGCGGATCGCCCTTGACGTCCTGCTCGACGAACGGCAGCTCGCGCTCGCGCAGCAGCTCGATGGCCGCGCGCGCGTAGGGGCAGCCGCGCTTGTAGTAGACCTTGATCGCATCGGCCGGTACGGCCGGCGTCTGCGCCTCGGCGCCGGCGGTCTCGTCCTTCAAGATGCCGCGATCGAGCTGCCACTTGCGCAGCTTCTTGCGATCGGTCTCCCACATCGGTCGATCGGGCGCGGTCGGCTGCCAGTCGGGCAGCGGCGAAGCACGGCGCACGCGATCGAGCCCGATCCAGCCGCGTGCGCGATCGAGGGCACCGGCCGCGAGACGCACGCCGACGAACCGAGATTGCGCGCCGCGTTCGACCGCTGTGTCGAGCAGCATCACCGTCAGTCGCTGGGCTAGCGTCGTGATCATGGCCTGCCCACCTAGCCGGGCGCCGCTCGTTCGTCAAGGCGAGCAGCCGCACGCGTGGCCGCGCGCGCATGAGAACGCGCGGCCGCACCCCAGCCGAGGCCGACATCGCCACGTGAGCCCGGCGCGCGCGAGCGCTGCGCCGCGCGTGCGCCAGGGGCGGCCGCGGACGGATCGGCGTGCCGGATCCGCCCGCGTGGCCAGCGATGCACTACGTGGCCAGCGATGCACTACTCGCAGATGATCATCGGCAGCTCCGACGTGAAGCACTCGCACGCCTCGCAGCTCGAGGTCGTGCACATCGCACCGAGGGCTGCCTCGCATGCCGACTGTCCCGCGGGCGCCGCGGCGCCGGGATCGGTGGCACAGACCTCGAAGGGGGTGTCGACCGCGGTGCCGTCGCAATCCGCGGTGCAGTAACAGTCGAAGTTGAGCGGCGGCAGATCACACGTGCCACAGCCGAGCGAGACCACCTCGCCCACGCAGATGTCGTCCCACACCTCGTCGCAGCACAGCGCATCCTGGGCGCACACGCAGTCCTGGATCTCCGGGATCGTGCAGCCGGGGCCGCCGTTGGCCTCGCAGCAGTTGCCGACGTCGCCGCCGGTGGTCGAGTCGGAGCCGCTGCCGGAGTCGACGCCGCCACTGTCGGAGCCGCTGCCGTCGACGCTGCCGGTGCTGCCGTCGGCGTTCGACGCCGTCGTCGAGCCATCGGTGGTGCCGTTCGAGGTCGAGTTGGTCGTCGACGCCGAGGCCGAGGCCGAGCCGTCGCTACCGCCGCCCGTGTCGCCATCGTCGGAGGTGATGATGCACGCCGATGCGCTGACGAGCGGCGCGGCGAGCAGTGCGGTCAGGGCGAGGAAGCGATCGACATTGATGTTCATGGGGTACTCCTTGGGTGCGCGACCGGTGCATGCCTGGGGCGCTCACGCGACCTCGGTCTCGGAAAGATTCGTCGGATGTGGCCGTGAACGCCAGCCCCAAAGCCGGCCTTGCAACCGCCATGAGATTTGCGCCACGACACCGCCGCGGAGATCGAATCTCGGATTCGCGCGTCGTCAGGCCCGCTCGATCACGAACCCGCGCGGGCCTCGGCCGCGACGACCATGACGTCGTCCGGCACGTGTCCGTCGCGCTTGATGGTCATCGTCAGCTTCGCTCCGACCCCGCGCAGCAAGGTGCGGTACGCGACGTCCGAGACCCGGCGCACCGGGGTGCCATCGATCGCGAGGATGACGTCGCCCACCGCGAGGCCGGCCCGACCCGCGGGCCCACTCTCGTCGACGCCGGTGATCCGTACCACGCCGCCGCGACCCGGAATCACCCCCGCCTCGGCGTTCTCGGCCTTCATGCCGAGCCGCGCGTGGCGGACCCGACCGAAGGTCCACACGTCGTCGAGGAAGCGCCGGACGATCGCCGCCGGCACTGCGAACGCCAGGCCTTGCCCGTCGCTGCGCACCGCGGTCGTGATGCCCACGACGCTGCCGTCGGCGTCGACCAGAGGGCCGCCGGAGTTGCCGATGTTGATCGACGCATCGGTCTGCATGAAGTTCCACACCCCGTCGGGCCGCAGCCCCTCGGGCCGCCCGAGATCGTCGTGATCGCGGCCGAGGCCCCCGATCACGCCGACCGTCACGGTGTGCCCGAGGCCGAACGGCTGCCCCACCGCCATCACCCACTCGCCCGGGGTCGGCTCGCGTGCGCTCAGCTCGACCGGCACCAGCGTCGGGGTCGAGCCCTCGAGATCGAGCAGGGCCAGATCGAGCAGGTCGTCGGCGAACACCACCCGAGCGACCACACGCTCACCGCTGGCGAACTCGACCTCGACGCCCTTCGAGCCGGCGACCACATGTTCGTTCGTGAGGATCTGACCGTTGGCGCTGACCACCATCCCGCTGCCGACCCCACGGACGACGCGGGCGCCCTTGCGGTCGTCGGCGGCGGTGACCTGGGTGATGACCGTGACGACCGACGGGCCCACGCGCTTGGCGACGCGGGCGAAGTCGGGCACGACGATGGTCGAGATCTCGGTCGGTCCCCGCGGCAGCGACGACTCGCCGCCGCCATTGGTGACCACGGCGCTCGGCAACGGTGCTGCGTCTTCGGTCACGCGACGGCACGCGGCCGCCGTCGGTAGCAGCACCGACGCGAGCAACAACCACGCCGACCAGCCGGTGCGCGCGCGCTCAGCCGCCCGTGTCGTCATCGGCGGGAGCATCGGTCGCGGGCTCGTCGGCCTGCGCCGCGTCCCCGTCGTCGTCGTCGTCGCCGTCGTCGTCGTCGAGATCGTCATCGTCGTCGTCGTCGTCGTCCATGTCGGACTCGTCGGTGACGACGCGACGGATCGGCAGCGGCGCCGGACGCCGCGGCTCGTTGGCGGCAATCGGACGATCGTAGCCGTCCTCGTCGCCACCTTCTTCACGCGGCCGCACGTTCTCCGCGACATCCACGAGCCCCGCGAGGTGCGCGTCGTACTCTTCCTTGGTCACGCGACCGGACCCGATGTACCGGTGGACGACCCGGAGGTCGAACATGCGCTCGTTCTTTGGGGTACTCATGTGCGGCTGTGCTTGTAGATCACCCCCGGGGTGCGGTCAAACCGCGGGGCGACGCGCACACTTGCGCGGGCCCAGGCCGCTCGGGAATAATGCCGCCGCGCTCGCAGTCCGCGGGCACCCGCGGGCTGCCTCCGGTCCCACCGCCGCACGACACGTGCGGGTCCGAGGACGCTCGCGACGCCGGCCACCAAGGGCTGCACCCACGAAGCGCGCCCCCTCCGGAGTTCTCGAGGGCCGCCGTCCGCGCCCCGCGAGAGCTCCCCACGAAGCCCACGGAACCCATCAGCCATGACCCTTGGCGCCTATGACATCCGCATGGTGAGCGAGCTGGTCGAGCGCGAGTCCGCGTTCGTCGATCGGCTCTTCACCGAGATCCACAAGGTGGTGGTCGGTCAGAACGACATGATCGAGCGCCTCTTCATCGGCCTGCTGTGCGGCGGGCACGTGTTGCTCGAGGGCGCGCCGGGCCTGGCGAAGACCCTCACGGTGAACACCCTCGCACAGACGCTGCAGCTGCAGTTCAAGCGCGTGCAGTTCACGCCAGACCTGCTGCCGTCGGACGTCATCGGCACCGTCATCTACAACCACCAGAGCGGCACCTTCACCAACAAGCAGGGCCCGATCTTCACCAACCTGCTGCTGGCCGACGAGATCAACCGCGCGCCCGCCAAGGTGCAGAGCGCGCTGCTCGAGGCGATGGCGGAGCGCCACGTCACGGTCGGCGACACCACCTATCCCTTGCCGACGCCGTTCCTGGTGCTGGCCACGCAGAACCCGATCGAGCAGGAGGGCACCTACAACCTGCCCGAGGCGCAGCTCGATCGCTTCATGTTCAAGATCAAGGTCGACTACCCCGGCGCCGACGACGAGCTCAAGATCATGAAGCGCATGGGCTCCGGCACCGAGTCCTCGCAGGCCAAGGCCGAGCCGGTGATCGGCCCCGACGAGATCGCGCGGGTGCGCCGCACCATCGACGACATCATCGTCGAGGAGCCGGTCCAGCGGTACATCGTCGACGTGGTCGGCGCGACCCGTCGCCCCGGCGCGGCTGGCCTCGCCGACCTGCAGGCGTTCATCGACTTCGGCGCCTCGCCGCGGGCCTCGATCGCGCTGTACCAGGCCGCGCGCGCGCACGCGTTCCTGCGCCGGCGCGGCTACGTCAGCCCAGAGGACATCAAGGCGGTCGCGCCCGACGTGCTGCGCCACCGCATCATCCTGTCGTACGAGGCCGAGGCCGAGGGCAAGACGGTCGAACAGATCGTGCGGCAGATCCTCGAGCACGTGCAGGTGCCCTGACGAGTTCCGACATGGCCGGCGCACCGCTCACCAGCGACGAAGCCCGCGCGCGCACCACCGAGCTGCTGCGCGAGATCCGACGCATCGAGATCCAGACCTCCCGCCTGGTCGAGCAGCACATCGCCGGCTCGTACCAGTCGGTGTTCAAGGGTCAGGGCATCGCATTCTCCGAGGTCCGCGCCTACGAGCCCGGCGACGACGTGCGCACGATCGACTGGAACGTCACCGCGCGCACGGGCATGCCGCACGTGAAGCTCTTCACCGAGGAGCGCGAGCTCACCGTGATGCTGATGGTCGACATGTCGGCCAGCCTCGACCTCGGCAGCCGCGACTACGACAAGCGGCAGCTGGTCGCGCGACTGGCCGCGACCTTCGCGTTCTCGGCGATCTCCAACAACGACCGCGTCGGACTGGTCGGCTTCACCGATCGCGTGGAGGTGTTCGTGCCGCCGCGCAGCGGTCGCAAGCACGTGCTGGCGGTCGTCCAGCGGGTGCTCACCCACGAGCCCCAGAGCCGCCGCACGCGGCCGAGCGCAGCGCTCGAGTACCTCGCGCGCGTGGCCAAGGGCCACACCGTCGCGGTGCTGGTGTCGGACTTCGTCGACGCGGTCGACGAGAAGGGCACGAGCTGGGACCCGCGCTTCGAGCACGCACTCAAGGTCGCCGCCCGTCGCCACGACGTGATCCCCATCCGCGTCGAGGACCCCATCGAGCTCGAGCTGCCACCGCTGGGCCTGGTCGCGCTGGAGGACCTCGAGCTGCTGGAGCTCGGCGACGACGGCTTCGTCGATCTCAGCCCGCGCGCTGCGGCGCGCTTCAAGGCCCAGGTCGAGCGCGAACGCGACGCGTTCGAACGACTGATGCGCAAGCTGTCGCTCGCGACCGTGAACGTGCGCTGCGGCGCCGACTGGCAGGGACCGCTGGTCGCCTACTTCGCGCGGCGCAACCGGAGGATGCGACATTGATCGCGGCGTTCGAGTTCGCACGGGCCACGTGGGTGGCGGCGGCACTGGCGGCCGCGCCAGCGACTGCGCCGGTCGACGGGCCCGTCGCCGCGCCGGCCGTCGCCGCGCCGGACGTGCCGGCCGAGTCGCCGGTCGCCGTGACCGCGCGCCTCGGGCCCGATCCGTCCCACGTGGGCGACCTGCTGACGCTCGAGATCACCGCCGCGTACCCCCGCGGCTACAGCGTCAACCTCCCGATCGGCGTGAGCTTCGAGCCGCTCCACATGGTCGAGCTCACCGAGGGTGAGCCCGAGACCACCGGCGAGGGCCTGCGCAAGACCTTCACCGTGACGCTGCAGCACTTCGCGCCCGGGCCCGCGACGGTGCCCACGGTGACGCTCACCTACGTCGACGAGCAGGGCGCGATCCAGACCACCGCCGTTCCCGCGGTCGCCTTCACGGTCGACGCGTTGCTCGCCAACGAGGCCGATCCGCAACCGCGCGGCGATGACCCGCCGATCTCGATCGAGTACCCCAACACGCTCGCCGAGACGGTGGTGTACTCGGTCGCGGCCACGCTGGTGGCCGCGCTCGTGGCCTGGTGGGTGATCGCGCGACTGCGTCGCCGTCGTCGGCCGCTCGTGCTGGCACCGGCGATTCCGGCCCACGAGCTCGCCCTCGAGGCGCTGGCCGAGCTCGAGCGCGGCTCGTTGCTCGGCGATGGCCGCGTGCAGGACTACTACGTGGAGCTCACCGAGATCGGCAAGGGCTACCTCGAGCGGCGCTTCGGCGTGGAGGCGCTCGATCGCACCACCGACGAGATCCGCCGCGCACTGCTGCGCGATCCGAATGCGGTCGCGCCGCTGTCCGCCGACGAGGTCATTGCGTTCCTCCAGCGCAGCGACCTCGTCAAGTTCGCGCGCATGCGCCCGGATGGCAGCGCCGCCGGCGATGACCTGTCATGGGTGCGCGACGCCGTGGAGCGCTCGCGCAGCGATCGCAACCCCGCCGGCGAAGCAATCTCCCCGGACCCCGCCGCGCCGGAGGCCGCGCCATGAAGCCATGGTCGAGCATCGCGTCGACCCTCGGGTGGGCACTCGCATCGCTGTTGGCGGTCGCGCTGGTGCTGCTGGCGCTGCTGCGCGAGGGCGTGCGGTGGATCGTGTTCGCCGAGCCATGGTGGGCGACCGCCGCGATCGTCCCGGTGATGGCCCTGGTCGTGCGCGCGCTGCTGCGGCCGCGTCCGGCGACCATGCGATTCTCCCGCTCGAACAGCCTGCGTCGGGTCGCACGGGGCTGGGCGGTGCACTTCGTCGACCTGCCCGACGGCATGCGCCTGGCCGCCGCGATGCTGCTGTGCTTCGCGCTCGCGCGGCCGCAGTCGACCCACGGTGCCGACCGCATCGAGCACGAGGGCATCGACATCGTCATCGCGCTCGACCTCTCGGAATCGATGGAAACGCCCGACCTCGCGCCCAACCGCCTGGGCGCCGCGCAGCGGGTCATCGACGCCTTCATCGTGCGACGCCCACGCGACCGCATCGGCCTGGTCGCGTTCGGCTCGAGCGCGTCGACGGTGTCGCCGCTGACGATCGATCACGGGGTCCTGCGCTCGATGGTTCGACGCCTGCAGCTGCGCACCATGGACGGCAGCACCACCGCGATCGGTGCGGGACTCGGCATGGCGCTCAACCGACTGGGCGACTCCGAGGCCGCCAGCCGCGTCATCGTGCTGCTCACCGATGGCGTCCACAACGCCGACGGCCTCGATCCCGACGCCATCGCGCGCGAGGCCGCGACCCGCGGCGTGCAGATCTACACGGTGTTGATGGGCCAACACGGCCGCGATCAGGGCAACGTCGACCCCGCACGCCTCGAGCGCGTCGCGGCCACGACCGGCGGCTATGCCTACACCGCGGCCGACGAGAACGCGCTCTCGGGCAGCTTCCAGGACCTGCTCGACAAGCTCGAGCGCTCCGAGATCGCCGGCGAGTCGGTGCTGCCGGAGCTGTTCGCGTGGCTGTTGTGGCCGGCGCTGGCGCTGCTCGTGCTCGAGCTGGTGCTGCGCAACACGAGACTGCGGAGGTTCCCGTGAGCATCGCGAGCGCATGGCGTTGGGCCGAGCCGCCCGCCGATCTCACGGTCCGCACGCTCGATGCGATCGACTGGGGTCGGCTCGACTGGTGGTGGGCTGCGTTGGCGGTGCCGCTCGCGATCGGTGCCGTGCTGTGGGGTGCGAGGCAGCGCGCACGCGCACGCGCGGCGCTGGGCCAGTCCGCGCTGGTCACCAAGCTGCTGTCGTCGGTGCACACCGGCAACCGCGTGCTGCAATCGGTGTTCGCGATCGCGGGCCTTTCGTGCGTGGCGGTGGCGCTGCTGCGGCCGCAGTACGGCGGCAAGGCCAACGTGGTGCCGGCGAGCGGTCTCGACATCGTGATCGCGGTCGACTACAGCAAGTCGATGCTCGCGGCCGACGTCTACCCGTCGCGCAGCGAGCGGCTCGAGGCCGAGCTGGCGCGGTTCCTCGACGACGCGGCGCGACGCGGCGATCGCATCGGCGTCGTGGTGTTCGCCGGGGCTGCGCGCGGCTTCCCGGTCACCGCCGACATCCGCCTGCTCAAGACCTACCTGCAGGCCGCCGATCCCCGGCGCGAGAAGCCCGGCGGCACTGCGATCGGCCGCGCGCTCACGCTCGCGCTCACATTCCTCGTCGATGCCCGCCGCGGCGACGCCGACGACCTCATCGCCGCCGACGGCACGGACGAGACCAAGCTCGACGACAAGACCATCCCACCGGCCGAGAACGACCAAGCCATCGTGCTGCTCACCGACGGTGAGGACACCGAGAGCCGACCGATGGAGGTCGCGAAGGAGGCGGCGCGACTCGGGGTGCGGGTCTACACCGTCGGCATCGGCTCGAAGTCCGGCGAACCGGTGCAGAAGTTCGACGACGAGGGCAACCCCGACGGGTACATCACCGACGAGCAGGGCAACTACGTGATGACCCGCATCGACGCCGAGCTGCTCGAGGAGATCGCCAAGACCACCGGCGGTCGCTTCGTGCATGTCGATCCCGAGCACTTCGGGCTCGATGCGGTGCGGCAGCAGCTCGAGGGGCTGTCGAGGTCGCGACGCGAGGTCACGATCGAGATCCTGCGCGACGAGGGCTACAGCTTCTTCGTGATCCCCGCCGTGTTGCTGCTGACGCTGGCGCTGGCGCTGCCCCAGCGCCGCCGGAGGGCCGACCCACGATGATCGGACGCACCATCACCGCCGTGCTGCTCGCGGGCTGGCTGGCCGACCGGCTCGCGCGCCACGACGCCGACGTCGAAGCGGGCATCGACGCGTACGAGGCCGGGCAACACGACGAAGCGCTCGCGGCCTTCGACCGCGCGGTCGCGCGGCTGGGCGAGCGCCCCGAGCTCTCGTTCGATCGCGGCCTGGCACTGCTCGCCAAGGGCGACACCGACGCAGCCAAGACCGCGTTCGAGCGCGCCAGCGAGGCCGAGTCGGTCGACGTGCGCGCCAGTGCCTTCTACGAGCTCGGCAACCTCGCGCTGAACGCCGAGGCGTACGACGACGCGATCGCGCGCTACATCGACTGCCTCCAGGCGCGGCCGGACCACGAGAACGCCAAGTGGAACCTCGAGATCGCGCTGCAGCGCAAGCGCAAGGACGAAGAGAAGCAGGACGAGGAGAAGAAGGACGAAGAGAAGCAGGACGAGGAGAACGACGGCTCCGACGACTCGGGCGGCTCCGACTCGGGCAGCTCCGACGACTCCGCCGGCTCCGACTCGGGCGGCTCCGACGACTCCGGCGGCTCCGACTCGGGCGGCGGCGGTGACTCCGGGGGTTCCGACTCGAGCGGCGGTGACTCGGGCCAGCAGCAAGACGACCAGAAGCAAGACGACCAGAAGCAAGACGACCAGAAGCAAGACGACCAGAAGCAAGACGACCAGAAGCAAGACGACCAGAAGCAAGACGACCAGAAGCAAGCCGACCAGAAGCAGGAGCAGCCCGCCGCGCCGACGCCGGTCGAGCGTGCCGATCTCCAGCGTGCGCTCGACCAGCTCGACGAGCAGGACGGCTACTTGCTCGATCGCCCGCGCGGCCGCATCAACGGCCCCATCAAGGACTGGTAGCCATGGATCGCAATCGTCGCAGCTTCGTGCTCGGTGCGATGGCGCTGACCTTCGCCCTGCCGGCGCGCGCCCGTGCGGCCGGCGTCGTCGCCGAGCTGACCGCGAGCACGACCACCCTGCGCGTGGGTGAGGAGGTCGAGCTGTCGCTCGAGGTCCGCCGCGAAGGGAGCGGGGCGGTGCCCGATCCGGAGCTACCGAGCGGTCTGGCCGATGGCTTCGAGGTGGTCTCGCAGTACTCCTCGGGCAGCGGGTTCGAGATCCGCATCGGCGGCGGCCGCAACAGCCGCACCATGCACAGCTCGATGTCGATCACCGCGATCGCGCTCAAGCCCGGCACCTACAAGCTGTCGTTCGACGTCGACGACGCCGGCGATGCGGTGCGCTCCAACATCGTGGAGATCGTGGTCGAGGGCACCCCGGAGGCCTCGCTCGAGGCCGCGCGACCGAGCACCGGCAAGCCCGACCGCGCCCGCGGCGACGTGTTCGTGTGGGCTGCGACCGACAAGACGCAGGCGTGGATCGGCGAGCAGATCGAGTATCGGCTCGACGTCTACGAGCGCTCGCTGCTGTCGAGCGTGGCCCTGCGTACACCGCCCAACTTCGCCGACTTCTACAGCTACGATCTGCCCGAGGGCGACGGCGCGGTCGAAGAGGTCGCGGGCGTGCCGTACCGCGTGCGACCGGGCATGCGACGGGCCCTGTTCCCGCAGAAGGCCGGCACGCTGGTGATCGGTGCCCCCGAGATCACCATCGGTCGTCGTCGTCGTGATCGCGGCGCCGCCGTCTCGATCGAGGTCAAGCCGCTGCCGGCGGCGGGCCAGCCGGCAAAGTTCTCCCCCAACAACGTCGGGCGCTTCACCGTGACCGCAAAGGTCGACCGCACCAAGGTGCAGGCCGGCCAGCCCTTCACATGGACGGTGGAGATCGCCGGCGAGGGCAACGTCGCGCTGGTCGATCCGGGCGAGTGGCCGCAGCTGCAAGGCGCGCGGCGCTACGACCCCAAGGTCGACTCGCAGATGCAGGCGGTCGATCGGGTGCGCGGGCGCCGGACCTACGCGTTCCTCGTGATTCCCGAGCAGGGCGGCAAGCTCGAGCTCCCACCGGTGCGACTCGACTACTTCGATCCGCTCGAAGGTCGCTACGACGTGGCCAGCAGCGAGGCGCTGGTCGTCGAGGTCGAGGGCAACGCGGCGCCGAGCGTGCCCGAGCCCGATGCACCGGTCGTCACCGGCGAGCCGACGACCGAGAGCTTCGCCCCGATCATCGTGGCCGACGCGTTGCCGCGCGAGGCCTCGCCGACCCGCGTGCTGACGACGGCTCGCTGGGCGTGGGCCACCGCCGCGGTGCCGAGCGTGGCGATCGCCGTGTGGGGCGGCACGGCCGCGTGGCGTCGCTGGGGTCCCGACGAGGACGCGCGTCGCCGCAGTGCGAGTCGGCGGCTGCAGCGCGAGCGCATCGACACCGCGACGGCGGCCCTCGACAGCGGTGCGGGATTCCACGCCGCGATCGCTGCGATCGCCCACGACCTCGCGGTCTCCCACGCCGGCGCGGAGGCCACGGGTCTGCCACGCCCCGAGCTCGTGCGGCTGTTGTCGCGGCGCGGCGTCGCCGCGGCAGATCTCCGCACGCTCGAACACTTGCTCGAGCGCTGCGATGCGGCCCGCTTCGCCGCGCAGCTGGGCACCGTCGACGACCGACGCGCGCTGCTCGACGACGCGATTGCCCTCACCGAGCGCTCATCGCTGGCGCGGGGTCCCGCATGAGTGCACGCCTCGTCCGCGCCGGCCTCGGCGCGCTCTTCCTTGCAGTGGCGTCGACCCCGGGATCGGTTCACGCCGACGCCGTCGACGATGCGTTCTTGGCGGGCAACAGCGAGGCGAAGGCGGCCAATTGGCCAGCGGCCGCCCGCCACTACGAAGAGGCGCGGGCGCTGCTGGGCCAGCCGAGCAGTCTGCTGTCGTACGACCTGGGCACGGCCTACGCGAACGCCGGCGAGCTCGGGCGCGCGACCTTCCATCTACGCCAAGCGCTCGACTTCCGGGGCAACCCGACCACCGAGATCGCCGAGGCGGCGCGCAGCAATCTCGCGGTGGTACGTCGACGTGCGGAGCTCGCCGCGGCGACCACCAACGCGATCATCGATGCGCCCGAGACCTGGTGGGATCTCGTGGTCGAGACCCTGCGTGGCCCCGGCGTCGCCTGGCTCTCGATGCTGAGCGGTTTCGCGGCGCTGGCGGTGTTCGTGCGTGGCCGTCTGGGCGCATCCGCCCGCACCGCGGGGCTCCGCCGCGCCCTCGTCTGGACCACGGGAAGCCTGTGGCTCGTGCTCGCCACGCTGCACATCCTCTCGCTTCGCGCAGATCGCACGACACCGCCGGCGGTGGTGCTCTCCAACCGCGCCGAGGCTCGCGAGGGCCCAGGCAATCACCGCGCCGTCGAGTTCGCGATCCAAGGCGGCAGTGAAGTGCGCATCGTGGATCGCACCCCAGGGTGGGCCTTGGTGCGGATGACGGGGGGCATCGAGGGTTGGGTGCCGGACGCCGAGGTCGCCGAGTTCGAGGGCCCTTCCGCGCGCAAGCCCTGAGGTTTCCGTAGCAACGCGCGACGGCCGGCCCCGCCGATGCAAACGCGGCGCCGTGACAGTGGTTCGACGAACCGCGGCCCGTCGCTCGATCGTGCCACCGCCAATTGCCGACCCCTGCGAGCGGCGGGGCGGGCGGCGCGTCCATTGTGGCGCAGCTGCAGCGCCGGGGATAAGCTAGGCATCAGGGTGCTCTCGGTCGTCGCCACGAAGATTCGGACGTCGCGGGACCAGTCGGGCCTGACCTCGACGGTCGGTCGGATCTACGAGGGCTACCTGCTGTCGGAGCCGGTCGTCGGTCGCGGCATGGTCATCTTCCGCGACCCCAACGGGCGCCGCATGGTGACCACCGCAGTGCGACGCGTGTTGGCGACCTCCGAGTCGAACGTGCTCTACGTCGAGACCGAGAACAGCGTCTATCGCATCTCGATCCGCGAGGAGCACTTCGCGGCCGCGACCGCCTGAGCTGGCTCGTCGGCGAGCGCTCGCCTCACGTGCGGCGGTAGACGTTCACGCGCAGGTACTCACCCTCGCGGTGGCACGGCGCGACCGGATGATCGAGGCCGGCCCCCCACGCGGCGACGCGGGTCCAGCCGTCGCCGGCGGCGAGTACCGCACGATCGAGGTGCTCGCGCGCGAGGTGGTGGCTGCAGCTGCACACCACCAGGTGACCTGCCGGCGCCAGCCGTCGCACCAGCTGCTCGATCACGCGTGTGGCGGCCCCGAGTGCCTGATCGACATCGCTGCGACGCGCCGCGAGCTTGGGTGGATCGAACACGATGGTGCCGAACGGTCCCGCGAGCCGTTCGTCGCGCAGGGGCTCGAACATGTCGGCCTCGACGAACGTGATGTCCCGCAGGTCGTTGCGCGCCGCGTTCTCCCGCGCGTGCTGCAGAGCACTGCGCGATCGATCGAGCGCGACCACCTCGACCCCGGCCCTGCGGGCGTGCAGCGCGAAGCCGCCGACGTGGCAGCCGACGTCGAGCAGGGGCCGACCATCGCGGGCCGCGAGCGCAGCGACCTCGCGTCGGTTGTCCCGCTGGTCGAAGTACGCGCCGGTCTTCTGCGCCGGCGGAGCCGGCACCTCGAACGCGAGCCCGCACTCGTCGAAGCCGAGCACGCCGCCGGGCTCGGGCCGGACCCCCGCAGTCATGCCCTCGAGCTTGGCGCTCGACTCCGACACCACCACGTGCACCGGGCCCGACCAGTGCTGGCCGAGCCACGCCATCACGTCGGCCTCGCGTGCGGCCATCGGAGCGGTGCCGAGCTGCACGACCAGCGCCTCGCGGTAGCGATCGATCACCAGGCCAGGCAACCCGTCGCCTTCGCTATTCACCAGTCGATAGCCGCTGGTGCCCTGGCCGTCGAGGTCGGCCCGCACGCGCGCAGCGAAGGCGGTCGTGAGCCGCTGCTCGAGCCAGTCGTGCGCCGGCTCGTCGGTCTCGAACGAGATCATGCGCACCGTGATCTGCGAGACCGCCGACACCAGGCCCCAGCCCAGCGTCGCGCCGTGGCGATCGACCACCTGCGCGAGCGCGTGCGGGTCGGGCACGCCGAGGAAGCGCGAGATCTGATTGCGCCGCAACCACGGGCCTGTCGCCGGCCCGATGCGACCGGCGTCGCGCCGCACCTCGACGCGCACCCGCGTGCCGTCACCGCTCATGCCGGCCACGCAATAGGCCGTGGGCGCGGCGGCGTCAAGCCGGGCTCGAGAGCGGCTGCTCGAGGCCACCGGGCCGGCCGCGGTCGACGGTGCGGAGCTCGAAGCGCTCGGCCGCCAGCAGCTGCGCGAGTCGGCGACACGCCAGCTCCGGTTCACCGTGCTCGCCGCAGGTGAAGACATCGGCCGCGGCGTAGCCATGCTCCGGCCAGGTGTGGATGCTGATGTGCGACTCGGCCAGCAAGCCCACCATCGTGACGCCGTGCGGCGAGAAACGATGGCTGCACTCGCCGACGAGCTGCCCGCGGGAGACCGTGACGGCCTCGAGCATCGCAGCGCGCACCCGCGGCAGGTCATCGAGCAGCGCCCGCGGGCAGCCGTAGAGCTCGATCATGCTGTGACGACCCGCGATGCTCATCGATCGTCACGCACTGCGATCTGCAGGTGCGTACCCGCGAACTGGTTGGGATACTCGCGCAGCGGCTCCTTCGCGGGCCCCTTCAACACCTTGCCGTCGTCGCCGAAGCGCGAGTTGTGGCAGGGGCAGCGCAGCTGCTGCGCCTCGTTGTCCCAGCGCACGGTGCAGCCCAGGTGCGGACACCGCGACGACAACACACGAAAGCGCTCGCCCTCGAGGCGCATGACGATGAGCGGCTTGCGACTGCCCTGCGGCTGCGCGGCGATCATCCCGCCCGGCGTGGCGAGCTCGGGAATCTTGCCGACGTCGATCTCGACCACGCCGTCCTTGGCGGCCGGCACCGACTTCGGCTTCATCCCCGAGGCGCCGCAGCCGACCAGCAGCACGCCCGCCGAGGCCCCCACGAAGCGCCGCCGACTGAGCGCGCAGGCCGGCACGAAGGCGGTGCCGCCGCAGGGCGAGTCCTCGAGCGAAGGTCTGGGGTCGCGCACGCGTGACGTCATCGGCGGCAAGCATCGCAAAACCCCGCACGACGGTCGACGAGGGGCCTGCTATGGTCCGTCGCGTGTCCATGGCGCTCGCAGGCACGCTCGCGCTGGCGCTCGCGCTGGCGCCGGCCACCGAGGCCGCATCGCCGGCGCCGAGCCGAGCGACGCGATCGCAGCGGAGCCTCGCGCGGCGGGGCAACGACGCCATCCTGCGCGCACGCGGCCCGGTGTTCAGCGTGATGGCGGCGCCACGGTTGGGCGTGTTGTTCGCCGGCGGGGCCGAGGTCATCCAGCCGGTCGGCTTCGGGGCCGGCTTGCAGTTCCGCGTGCACGCGCTGCACCTGGGGCCGCTGCGACTCGGTGGCGAGGTGCAGCTGGGTCACACGCGGTTCTTGCAGCGCAACTCGGTGCCGACCCCGTCGGGCAGCAGCGCGCGGCGCTTCTCGGCGCTCGGCCACACCGACTTTGCGCTGGGCCCGTCGTTCCAGCTGGTGATGGGCCCGATCTTCGCCGAGGTCGGCGTCGCCGTGGGTCTCGGCGTATCGACCCTGGTGCGCCCGTTCGGCCCGTTCATCATCGACGAAGAAGACGTCAGCGACACCACCGCGATGATCCGCGGCGGCGGTCACATCGGGGTGCCGATCCGCAACAACTCCTCGATCACGATCGGCGCGACGATCCACAAGTACTTCTCGCGCAAGCAGGTGGTCGCTCGCCCGAGCCCCGATCTGCCCGACGCGCCGCCCGACACCAACCCCTTCGATCTCATGCTGGAGATCGTGGTGGGCTATCACTTCATGTTCTAGATGTTCCCTGCCCCATGACGATCCGGCTGCAGCCCCACCCCACGCGCGTCGCACCCCCAGGCCCGGTCGTGTGCGTCGTGATGGACGGCGTCGGCGTCGGCCGGGGTGACCGCGGCGACGCCGTCGCGAACGCTCACACACCGACGCTGGCGCGACTCCGGTCGCTGCCGAGCTACCGCACCCTGCTCGCCCACGGGCGCGCGGTCGGCATGCCCTCGGACGCCGACATGGGCAACTCGGAGGTCGGGCACAACGCGATCGGGGCCGGCCGCATCTTCGATCAGGGCGCCAAGCTCGTCGCGGCCGCGATCGACAGCGGCGCGATGTTCGAGGGCCAGTGCTGGCGCGACGCCGTCGCCCATGTGCGCGACAGCGGCGCGGCGCTGCACTTCATGGGGTTGCTGTCCGACGGCAACGTCCACAGCCACATCGCTCACTTGCTGGCGATGCTGCGCCGGGCCGCCGATGCCGGCGTGACGCGCCTGCGGGTGCACGCGCTGCTCGACGGCCGCGACGTGCCCGCCCGCAGCGCGCTCGGCTACGTCGCAACCCTCGAGCAGGCGCTTGCCGAGCTGCGCGCGCGCGGCTGCGACGCCCGCATCGCCAGCGGCGGCGGGCGCATGCGCGTCACCATGGATCGCTACGAGGCCGACTGGTCGATGGTCGCGCGGGGCTGGGCCTGCCACGTCCACGGCCACGGCCGACGCTTCGCCTCGACCAGCAGCGCGATCGAGGCCATGTACGCGGAGCTCGGCGTCGACGACCAGAACCTCGAGGCCTTCGTGATCGACGAGGGCGACGGGCCTGTCGGCACCATCGACGACGGCGCCGCGGTGGTGTTCTTCAACTTCCGCGGCGATCGAGCCATCGAGATCAGCAAGGCCTTCGAGCGCGACGACTTCACGGCCTTCGATCGCGGACGACGACCGCGGGTCTTCTACTGCGGCATGATGCAGTACGACGGCGACGAGCAGGTGCCACGGCGCTACCTCGTCGCACCGCCGGCGATCGACGACACCATGGGCGAGTTGCTGGCGGCAGTCGGCAAGTCGCAGCTGGCGATCGCCGAGACGCAGAAGTACGGCCACGTGACCTACTTCTGGAACGGCAATCGCTCCGGCAAGTTCGACGGCGCGACGGAGGACTACATCGAGATCCCCTCCGACACGCTGCCGTTCGAGCAGCGGCCGTGGATGAAGGCCGCCGAGGTCACCGACGCGTTGGTCGCCGCGCTGCAGCGCCGCCACTACGACTTCGTGCGGGTCAACTACGCCAACGGCGACATGGTCGGCCACACCGGGGTCTTGGACGCCGCGCGCATGGCGGTCGAGGTGGTCGACCTGTGCCTCGCTCGCGTGATCGCATGCGTGCAGAAGCTGGGGGGCGTGGTCGTCGTCACCGCCGACCACGGCAACGCCGACCAGATGATCGATCTCGACGCCAAGGGCCGCGAGCAGGTCCGCACCAGCCACAGCCTCAACCCGGTGCCGTTCGTCATCGTCGGCGCGGGCGAGCCAATCGAGGTCCGTCGCGATGCCGCTGCAGACGCGGCCAACCTCGGCTGGATCGCCGCGACCTGCCTGGAGCTGATGGGCCTGCAGGCGCCAGCGGAGTACCTGCCGAGCCTGTTGGCGCCCGCGCAGGGCTGACGCAGGACGCCGGCAGCCGGTGGTGCAGCGCCGCGACGCGCGGCGCTACGCCGCGTGGCGGTCTTCGGCGGCCGCGATCGCCCAGGTCGCGGTGACCAGCTCGCGCAGGCCGTGCGAACCGATCTCGGCGGCGGGGTCGAGACCGCTCTGGCCGAACAACTCGTCGAGCACGATCACGCCGGCGCGGGTGATCTCGGGCACGAACTCGGGCAGGTCGACGCCGCGGCTACGTGCGTGGTGCTCGACCAGGCTGCGAACCAGCGCACGCGAGGTCTGATCACCCGAGAGCGCCACGCACAGCAGCGCCGGCCCGGGGTCCGAGAACTCGGCCAGCTCGAGCGGGTCGGCCCACAGCTGCTCGCCGTCACGGGTGCGCAGCGAGACCGGCGGCACACCGAGCGCACCGCCCCGCGGCTTGCGACGCTTCCATGGGAAGCGCCCGAGCACGCGTTGCAAACGGGTTTCGTCGAGCGGAGGCATGCGAGCGACGTCCACGAGCCTATCAGGTCTCGTCACCGCTCGCACGTTCCATCGCCGCCGCCACCGGGGCACGCAGATCGAACCCCAGCAGCTCCTGCTCCGCTGCGATGCCTTTCAACGACGCACGGAACCGACGCACGCCGAAGCTGCGCAGTAGCTGCGCGGAGGCGGAATGCGCCGCCGTCTCGCGCGCGAGCACCAGCTCCGACGGACCCGCCTGCGCCTGCAGGCGCGCCGCGACATTGACCGTGGTGCCGAAGAAGTCCAAGCGATCGTTGGCGCGCACCGCGAGGCACGGTCCTTCGTGGATGCCAATCTTCACGCTGATGCCCTCACCGCCGTGCTCGTCGTTGGTGGCCGCGACCATCGCGATGCCGGCGGCGACGGCATCCTCGATCCGCGAGAACGAGACCATCACGGCGTCGCCCATGGTCTTGACCACGGTGCCGTCGTGGGCAGTTGCGCAGCGCTCCATCGAGCGGAAGTGGGCCTGCACGATCGCGAACGCACGGGCGTCGCCGACCCGCTCGTACAGCGCCGTGGAACCGGTGAGGTCGCTGAACAGCAACACGAGCCGCCCGACGCTGAGCTCGAGCCCCGCCGCGGGGGCCTCGGTGGCGAACAGCTCGACGAACTCGGGCAGCGTCGCGATCACGCTGCCGAGCACGGCGTCGCAGGACCAGGCGCCGCGCTCGATCGAGACGTACGCGGGCTCGTCGAGCGCCGACGTGACGCGCAGCGCGGTGGTGCCGTCGCTCGACGCCCCCGTCGCGGTGCACTCGACCTCGCCGGGACGCAGCACCACCGAAAGCGATGCCGGCGCGACCGCGGCCTCGAGCACGGCGGGTCGCTGTGCGCCCAGCGTCCGCAGCAGCAGGTGCCCGTCGGCGAGCGGCAGCACCGCATCCCGCACCGCGCCCGGCTCGACCCGCAGCTGCGCGATGACGTGGGGGCGCAGCGCCGGGCTGGCCGCGCAGAACACCCCCGGCG
The DNA here is from genome assembly GCA_016709225.1 of Deltaproteobacteria bacterium. Lineage (NCBI taxonomy): Bacteria > Pseudomonadati > Myxococcota > Myxococcia > Deltaproteobacteria bacterium. The sequence continues at coordinate 1,516,798 of JADJEE010000002.1, forward strand.
TCACCGGTCGCACCGCCGCGTTGCAGCGGAACACCGCCTCGACGCTGCGGCCGAAGTCGACGTCGTAGCGGATGTTGCAGGCCTCGCAGTGCACCTGCCGACCGAGCTTCTCGAGCGAGTCCTCGACCGCCGCCGAGACTCGACACACCGGGCAGTTGATCTGCCAGTTCAGGTCGACGAGCCCCGCCCGCGTGGCGTGTAAGAAGGTCCGCAGCACCTCGCGGCGATCGAGACCCCAGCCGCGCGCGCGTGCGAACGGCTGCATCTGCGCGACATCCTCGTCGGGGCGCTCGCGCAGCCACGCGATCAGGCGCTCGCTCGCGGCACCCGGGAGCTCGTAGCTACGCAGGCGCTCGGCCCGGCGCTCGAGCTCGGCGTGATCGACCGGGGTGTGCCCGCCGCTCAGCGCCGGCTTCGATCCGTCGTCGAGCAGCGCCGCGACGCGCTCGGCGGGCGGTCTCACGCCGGGCGTTTCGGCCGTCACGCGCGCGAGCGCAGGGCCACGCAGCAGCTCGGCGATGGCCTCGAGGTAGGCGCGCGTCCGTCCTGCCAGGTGCGCGCGCACCAGCGGATTGAGCAGCCGCATGTACCACTGCGTCGAGCTACCCGAGACCGTCACGCGTGCACGGGCACCGTCGCCGTCGGGCTCGACCTCCATGCGCATGCCGCCGGTCTTCGCGGGCCCAGCGAGGAACTGCCGCGCGCCCTCGAGCATGCGGCCCTCGATCCACTCATACGGCGGCTCGATCCACTCCATCTCGACGCCGTTCTGGCGCGCGCGGGCCACGTGCACACGCCGGCCGTCGATGGTCTCCCAGCGATACGAGGCGAAGCCGAGGCCGAGCGCGCGATCGAAGCGATTGGTGTCGGTCAGCAACGCCCACACGAGCTCGGCGGGTGCGTCGTAGCGTCGCTCGATCGTGACCGCGGACTTCGGCATGCGGACCCACGCCATCGTGCCACAAACCGCGGCGCGCTACATGCCGCGCAGGAGTGCCTGTGCGGCGCGCTCGATGTCGTCGCGCGTGGTGCTGCGACCGAGTGACAGCCGCAGGGCGCCGGCCGCCTCCCGTGGGTCCACGCCCATCGCACCGAGCACGCCACCCACGGCGACCATGTCGCCGGGTCCGTGGTCGAGCACCGCGTGACACGCCGAGCCGGTCGATGCAGCGACCTCTGGGGCGGCCGCGAGGATCGCCGCGCCGCTGCGGTCGGGCACGCGCACGTGCAGCGTGTTCGGCAACGTCGGCACGTCGGCACCGGAGCGCACCAGCGTCGGCGCGCCCTGCCGAAGTCGCTGCCACAGCAGCTCGCGCAGCTCGAGCTGCCGCGCCGACTCGCGCACGAGGTCGGCGGCCGCCAGCGAGCACGCGGCCCCGAGTGCGACCGCGAGCGCGACCGGCTCGGTGCCCGATCGCAGCCCGCGCTGCTGCCCGCCGCCGTGGGAGATCGGGTGGAGCGCGACGCCGCGGCGCACCACCAGCGCACCGATGCCGACCGGCGCGTAGAACTTGTGGCCGACGATCGTGAGCAGGTCGACCCCGAGCGCCCGCATGTCGACCGGGACCTTGCCGACCGCCTGCGCGGCATCGCAGTGCACCACCACGTCGGGCGCTGCGGCGCGCGCCAGCGCGGACAGCTCCGCGACCGGCTGCAGCGTGCCGGTCTCGTTCTGCGCGAGCATCACCGTCAGCATGCCGGCGGGCCGCTGCAGCCGGCCTCGCGCTGCGACGAGCTCGACCCGCGCGTTGCGATCGACCTGCAACCGCTCGACCTCGACGCCGCGGGCGAGCACCGCCGCCTCGACCGCGGGGTGCTCGACCGCCGACATCACGATGCGGTCGCGGGGCAGCACCGCGCCGAGGATCGCGAGGTTGTCGGCCTCGGTGCCACCGCTGACGAACACGACCTCGTCCTGCGACGCACCGACCAGCTGCGCGACCGCCTCGCGCGCCTGCGCCAGCGCGGCTGCGGCCTCACGGCCGTACGCATGACTCGACGAGGGATTGCCGAACTGCCCGCCCAGCCACGGCAACATCGCCTCGCGCACCGCAGGATGCACCGGCGTGGTCGCGTTGTGATCGAGGTAGATCGGCATCGACATGCGGCGATGCTACCAGCCGCATCGCAACCCGCGGCCGGTCGACCACGCGCGGCGGCGCCCGCCGGGCGCGTGGGCTCGCGGCGGCGTGCATCGAGCAGGGTGCCCTCGCTAGGCTTGGCCACGCGCGGTGTCGGGCTCCGTTCTTGCACCGCGGCGGCCAGCATCCGATGGATCTCAAGAGCGGGTACCCCTTCTGGGCGATCAAGAACGGCCTGATGACCGCGTTTCCGCCGCTGACGGACGACGTACGCTGCGACGTTGCGATCGTTGGCGGCGGCATCACGGGGGCGCTCATCGCCGACGAGTTCTCGCAGCACGGACACGCGGTGGTCGTGCTCGAGCAGCGCGACGTCGGCTGGGGCAGCTCCGCGGCCAGCACCGCACTCCTGCAGTACGAGATCGACACCCACATGACCGCGCTCGCGCAGCGCTACGGCGAGGCCGACGCGGTGCTCGCGTATCGTGCGTGCCTCGACGCGATCCCCCAGCTCCAGGCCGTCGCGACCGAGCTCGGCGACGTCGACTTCGCGACCACCGACAGCCTGTACTACGCCAGCAAGCGCGGGCACGCGAAGGACCTGCGCGAGGAGTTCGCGATGCGCCGGGCCCACGGCTTGCCGGTCGAGTTCCTCGAGGCCGCGGCGGTACGCGAGCGATTCAGCATCGCTGCGCCCTGCGCGATCCTCAGCACGGTCGCCGCGCGCGTCGATCCGTACCGGATGGCCTGTCGCCTGTTGACCCGCCTCGCCCGGCGCGGCGGCCACGTCTTCGACCGCACCACGATGGATCGCTTCGAGGCGACCGAGCGCGGCGTCACCCTGCACACCCCGCGGGGCGCGTGCGTGCATGCGGGCCATGTCGTGCTCGCGGCGGGCTACGCCGGCCAGCGGGTGCTCGGGCAGCGAGTCGCCCGCACCCGCAGCAGCTACGCATTCATCACCGACCCGATCGACGCCGACACCCTCGGCCCGTTCGCGAGCACGATGGTGTGGGAGTCTGCGCGCCCCTATCTCTACCTGCGAAGCACCGGCGACGGCCGCCTGCTCGTCGGCGGTGACGACGACGCGATCGATCTTCCGGCGCGCCGCGATCGCCGGGTCGAGACCAAGGCGCGGAGCTTGAACAAGAAGGCCCAGCGTCTGCTGCCCGACATCGCGGTGCGCCCCTGCTTCGCGTGGGCAGGCACCTTCGCAGAGACCGAAGACGGCCTGCCCTTCTTCGGCCCCCACGCCGAGCACGGCCCGCGCGTGCACTTCGCGATGGCCTACGGCGGCAACGGCATCACCTACAGCATGCTCGGCGGCGGCCTCCTGCGTGCGCGCATCGAGGGTCGCGAGCATCCGCTCGGGCGGTTGTTCGGGTTCGATCGGATCGCGTAGTGGGGGGGCCGGCGACGATCCGCAGCACCCGCAGCACCACGCGGTACCATCGAGCCATGATGCGTTGCGCGCCCATCCTCACAGTCCCGCTGGTGGCCTGTGCGGATCACCCTCCCGGACGCGCAGGTGGCAGTGCCGATGACACCACGACCACGGCGGCCACGACCGCGACCGACTCGGCACGGAGCGCAGCCACGGATTCCACCAGCTCTGGATCGAGCAGCTCGACCACTGCGGTTGCGAGCACGGGCGCCCTCGACGACACCGGGTCGAGCACAGGCGGGCGCGCGCCCGTCGTCACCACGGCATTGGTGACCGATCAGAACCGCCATCATCCCGAGATGACGGGCGGCTGGGGTCCGCAGCTGCGCGGGGTGATGCGCACCGCGGACGGCGTGCCGTGGTTCGTCGCCGACGCCGGCCCCAGCGTCGACGTGAACAGCGCGATCCTCTACTTCCGCGGCGATGGCGACGGCTGGGCGCAGGTCGGCAGTCAGAACCACCTGCCCGATGTCCAGCAGAATGCAGCCAGCGTGATGGACGGTGCGGTCATCCGCAGCTTCGCGATCGACATCGTCGGCCATCACATGGAGCACTGCGAGTTCGCGATCGAGGATGTCACGCCGCTCGGCTGCGCGTTCGTGGACATCGGTGGCACCTATACAACGCCCGCGAGCGCAAACTACGTCGGTGCGGCGCGCGGCCCCGACCCCGTGCAGCTGGTGTGGTTCACGGTCGTCGGCGGAGCGGGTGGTCCGGGCCAGTTCATCTATACCTACGACTACGGTGGCGGCTTCAACGGCCCGATCAGCACGGTGCTGGCGGGCTACAACGACCTGAGCTACGTGTTCGCGTCATTCCGCGGCCCGGGCGAGGTCGTGCTGGCGGGTCAGCAGTGGTCAGCAGTTCACCGGGAGCTATCCCGCCGGCACCTACGATGCGGTCGTCGTCGAGCTCGTGCTCGGTCAGACACCGAGCTTCGTGAGCCTGGCCGACGGCGACGAGGTCGACGTCCGCAGCGCGGCCGATGTCCATGTCGATCCCGATAGCGGCGCCACGCATGTGCTGACCGAGACCGATGCCAATACGCTGGCGTACTTCTTCAAGCCCGGCGGTGCCAGCTGGGACCAGCACCGCACGATGGTTGCGAGCATCCCGGACAGCTTCCGCGGGCGCTTCGTGGCGGTCGCCGGCCAGCCACTCGCGCTCGTGCGCGGCGGTGCGAGCGACGGCGGCATCACGGTGCTGCGCGCGCGCGAAGCGGCCGACGACGCGATCGACTGGGCGGGAGCCGAGAGCCTCGCGATCCCCGACCTCGGGCCGGGCTTCGACGCGCCGTCGGCCCTCTACGTCCCTTCGCCATCGTACCAGGAGCACGACATCGAACGACTCGAGTGGGTCGCCTGCGGGACCTACGGCGTGGCCGACGGTCTGCTGTGGCACGTCGGCGTCGACGGCTGGTGAGCGCGATCGATCCCCTTGGGCGCGCAGCGGATCGGCGAGTTCACCGGCTCGCACGCCTGTTCGCGTTCGCTCGGATCGCGTGACCGCAGGCCGACCCGCTACAGCCGGGGCATGTGCGCCGCGATCGTCGGCTCGATCATCGCGACCCACGGCTCGAGCCACCACCCTGCGATGATCACGAGCAGCACCACCGCCAGCAGTGCGACGTGCTCGCGCGGCAGCAGCCGTGGGAAGTTCGATAGCTGCGGCGTGCGCCAGGGGCCGAGGAATGCCCGCGTGAAGCTCCACCACAGCAGCACCGAGGCGAGGTTGACCGCCGCGACCATCGCGATCGCGAGGGTGCCGTGGGCCTCGAATGCGCCGTGGCTGGCGAGGTGCTCGGCGATGAAGCCGAGCGCACCGGGGAAGCCGGCGTATGCCAACGAGATCACGAGGAAGAGGCCGGTGAGCCGCGGCGCCGTGCGGACCAGGCCGCCGAGCGCAGCGAAGTCGGTGGTGCCGGCGCGCGCGTGGACCATGTCGGCGGCGAGCAGGAGACCGGTGCCGGCGATCGCGAGGTTGCAAGCGCTCGCGAGCCCCGCGGTCGGCCCCATCGGATCGGTCGAGGCGACCCCGACCAGCAGGCTGCCGCTGACCGCCAGCTGGAAGTAGGCGAGCGCCGAGCGCAGGCTGCCCTGGGCAAGCCCCACGAACACGCAGAAGACCATGCCGAACACGGCGATCACGGCGGGCGTGACCGCGTGTCGACCGATGATGTCACCGAACAGCTCGAGGCCCAGGCGCAGGAACAGGTAGTGACCCAGGGGCGTGAGCGCGATCGGTACGGCAGCGACCGCCGGCGAGCCCTCGAGCAGCCGCACCATCCAGCCGTGGAACGGCACCAACGGCAGGCGGATTGCCAGCGCGACCATGAACGGCACGAACAGCAGCGCCTGCGTGCGACCGCCGATACCCCAGGCCGTGATGGCGTCGAGATCGAAGGAGGTCGTCGGCAGCCGCGTGCCCAGCACGATCACGATGCCGACGAGCAACAGCGCCGACACCGTCATCGGGCCCACCAACCAGCCCAGGCGGCGGCGTGTGCCCGCATCGGGCCCGGCGTACTGCACGAGCGACCACGATGGCGCAATCATCACGACCCACAGCAGCGCGAGCACCAGCAGGTTGATCGACACCAACGACAGCAGCGACGCCGCGTGCAGGCACAGCAGCGACACCAGCGCGCCACGTCGAGTCCGACGCCCCAGCGCGACCAGCAACAGCATCACGAGCAGCGCCTGCAGCAGCACCAACACCACGCTGATGCCGTCGACGCCGAGGTGATAGCCCAGCCCGAGCAGCTCGTGGGGCAGACGCTCCACGAACTGCATGCCGTCGTCACCGGGCTCGAAGCGTCGGACCACGGCGATCGCGAGCGCGAGCGTGAATGCTGCGCCGCCGCGGGCGAACACCCGCGCCCACTCGTCGTCGTGGATCCGCCACACCAACACCGCGGTGACCAGCGGCAGCAGCCAGATCATCGACAGCCACGGCGTGCCACCGAATGCGGTGCCGCCGAACTCGGCCACCACCACATGCCCGGCCTCGACGTCGACCGGATCGAAGCTCATGAACGCAGCGACCACGAGCCCCGCCACCGCCAGCGCACGCGCACGGTCACGCCACCGGTCATCGAGTCGCTTGAGCGCGCCGCCCAGCGCCAGCAGCGGGCGCACTGCGACGGCCTCCTGGAACGCATCGAGATCGAAGCGATGCAGGGCACGCTCGTGCAGCCGCGCAGCCAACCCCTGCGGGCGCCGACGCTCGGGCCGACGTGTGCCGACGTACGCCACCGCCAACAACGACGCCAGCGCGGCGATCATCAGCGCCAGGTCACCGTCGGCGCCGAGCAGGCCGACGCTGCCGGTGGGTCCGTACCACCACCTGCGATTCGACAGGCCGAACGCACCCCAGGCCGCGACCACCAGCGCCAGCCCGACCAGGCCGCTGTGGACCATCCGCCCCTGGGTCGGCATCGCGTCGAGTGCGGCCGCGTGCTGCGCGGCGCGGACCTGCCGGATCACCGACGGTGCGAACAGGAACTGCACCGCGCGCAGGCCCGCGTGCAGCACCATCAGGATGACCACGAGGTGCCAGGCACCGAGCCCGCAGGCCGCGAACATGCCGCCCAGCTGCGCGATCGTGGAGTAGACGATCGATCCCTTCGCGTCCGGCTGCGCCGCACCGACTGCGGCGGCGTACACCAGCGTGAGCCCACCGACGACGACCATCGCCGCCAGCGTGATCGTCGAGTGCTGCACGATGGGGCCGGTGCGCATCATCAAATAGACCCCGGCGTGGGCCATGACCGCGCCGTAGAACAACCCCGTCGAAGTCGTCGGCCCCTCGACCGCGTGGGCCATCCAGCTCGAGAACGGCAGCTGCGCCGACTTCGACATCGCCGCCAGCCACAGCGCCAGCCCGATCACCGTCGCGGTCGTCGGCGACAGGTGGACGGCGCCGGCGTTCATCGCCGCCCAGCCGTCGCCACCGAACTCGTGCGCCGCGAACAGCGACGCGGTGAGCAGGCCGAAGTCGCCAAAGCGGTTGGTGATGAATGCCCGCGCGCCCGCGCGGACCGGCGCCGCACGCTCGTGAAAGAAGCCGATCAGCAGCGCCGAACACAGCCCGACCCACTCCCAGCCGAGGAACAGCAGCATGAAGCCGTCGCCGAGCGCGAGCACCTGCATGCCGGCGAGGAACAGATTGACCAGCATGAAGTAGCGCTGGAAGCCGGCCTCGCGGTGGAGATACGCGACCGAGAACCATGCCACCACGAAGCCGAGCGTGCAGGTCATCGCGGCCATGACCGCCGACAGCGGGTCGAGCCAGAACGCGACGTCGATGCCGTGCTTCGGCACCCACAGCCAGTGCACCATCACCACGCGGAGCGGCTGCGCCTGCTGCAGCGCGTGGACCAGCACCACCAGCGAGGCGACCGCCGCGGTCGCAGCACCGCCGAGCGTCGCGCGCACGATCGTGCGCTCACGCAGGCGGATGCCGACCGCCGCCGCCAGCCCGAACCACGCCGCCAGCAACAGCGGCAGCGAGGGCAACGCCATGACGAGGAGGCCGATGACATCGAAGCCGTCGTCGGCCGCAGCTGCCACGGCGGTCGCCAGCTGCGGCGCACCGATCATGTCGCACCCGCGATCCGCCGCGGCGCGACGATGCGTGCCGGCGAGAGCAGCTCGTCGTGCCCGGTGAACCACGCCGCGGAGTTGTGGACCACCGGCAGCGTGAGCCCCCGGGGCTGCCACGGCACGAAGCCGTCATCCGGCACCCACACCCGTGTGGCGCCGTCTTCGGGACCAATGCACGCCACCAGCACCCAGCCGTTCTCGAACAGCCTGCGGATCGCCGGCTGGCGCGCCATGATCGCGGCGATGACCGCCGGCGTCTGCTCGAGCACCAACAACACGCGCACCGGCTCGTGGACCTCGGTCATCTGCGTGGGCAACCCCGTGCGCAGGTCACTGCTGCCGCCGTCCATGACCCCCACCAGGCCCACGACGTTGTGGGGCAGCTTGGTGCCGGCGCCGTAGACCTGGGGGTCGCAGGTCGAGAAGTAGTACTCGAGGTTGATGCCGGCGATGACCGGAACCAACGCCATGAGCAGCCGTTCGAGCACCTCGCCACCTGCGTCGGACTCGGGGTCGTACGACACCAGGAACGCGCGCCGATCGAGGAACGCACCGCGGGTCAGCCGACGACGACCGAACACCGCGAGCGCGTTGGTGGCGTGATTCAGCTCGGGTCGGGCCTGGCTCGGATCGAGTGCCCGCTCCTGCACGTGGCGCAGCACGTCCTCGGGTCCGCCGTGCCGGGGCGCGTGGTCGAACTTGCGGCAGCGCTCCTGCGCCGAACGTCGCGCCGCCTCGGCGACCACCTGCTCGAGGTGACGGAAGTCGTCGCGATGCGAGTCGGGCAAGCGGTCGAGGTCCCACCACGTGAAGCCCTCGTTGGTGGTGTTGTGCTCGCCGCCGACGAAATGGGCGTCATCGGGGATGTCGATGCCGTTGCCGCGCAGCCCCGCACGGACCGCCGGCGAGTTGGCCATGAGCGTGAAGAGGCGCGCGTTGGGGCCGCCATGACGTCCACCGCAGGCGCCGCAGTCGTACGCGGCGTAGTGCGGGTTGTTGGTGCTGGTGGAGCCGTGGGCGACGATCGCGATCACGCGCGCGAAGTTCCGCACCAGCCCGATATTGGTCAGCGTGGCGCCGACCCGCTCGACCTGCTCGCGCAGCGTGAAGCCGGCGATCGCATGCTGCGGCTCGCGGCACGACTCGTCGGTCGTGAGCACGGTGGGATGCTCGGGCATCAGCGCGCGCGTGACGAGCCGGCGCGCACGATCGAACCGCCGCGGAAACACCAGCTGTCCGAGCAGCCACAGCCACGCAAAGAAGCCCACCGCGTAGGCGCCCAGGAGCGAGGCCCAGCCGTGGCCGAGGATGCTGCGCCAGTGCCCTCGCCAGCGCCGCACGGCGGCGCGACTGCTGTCATAGCGCCGCGCACCGCGGTGCTCGTCGTCGCACGGGACCTCCAGCACGCGATGCGCCGGCGTGACCCCGAGCGGGCACAGGGCGCTGAACTCCTCGTCGTTGCGCCCGCGAAAACTGATCGGGATGCCGAAGAAGCCGCCGGTCCCGAAGGTCTCGGCCCGCGGCTCGGTCTCCTCGATGTGCCGCCGGATGCCCTCCTCGCGATCGTCGATGCAGGTCACGACCTGGAGCTGCCCGCGCCCGGTCGCCACGTGGCGATGCTCGCGGCCGTCGTGCAGGGCCTCGAGCACCTGGTCGCGGTAGTGGATCTCGTAGGCCTCCTGCCAGATCGGCAGCCGCACGGCGGCGGCGAAACCATCCAGCAGCGACGACAGCTCGGCGATGCGCTCGATCGGCGTCGCCTGCAGCTCGGTGCCGTACAGGTGTAGCGCACGCGTGAGGCGGTGCAGCTGCCACGCGCGCTCGAGATCCGCGCCTTCGGTGTCGTGCTCGATCTCTTCGACGAGCGCGGCGCAGGTCGCCTCCGAGGTCGCGCCACCGCGGTCCATCGCGCGACGACTCTTGCGCGCCAACACGTCGGAGACGTGGCCCTCGTGCAGCGCGAGGCGAACCGCGGCCTCGTCGGGACGCTGGCGCAGGTGCTCGACCAGCGCCGCGATTGCGCAGCCCCACGTGTCGCGACACACCCGCTCGAGCTCCGACCACTCGCCGAGCAGACGCATCGCGAGGTAGTCGACGAGTGCCACCGGCGGCAGCTGGGGGCGATGGTCACGGTTGTGCTCACGCCAGTGGATCAGCCCGCCCCACCCTGGCAGATGCTGCAGCACGCGGGTGATGTACGCGTCGACTCGATCGGCCCCAACGCCGAGACCGGCGAGCGACACCGCGACCGCATCGAGCGGATCCTCCGGCAGCCGCAGCGCCGCCGGCAGCCCCCGCAGGTAGCGTCGTCCGGGACGCTGGAACCGACGCCAGTGCGCGTAGAGCCCGAGGCGGCGATCGTCATCGCGATCGGCGGCGAGGCCCTCGTCGAGGTGGGCCGCACAGGCGCGGATCAGCCAGCGGTCGACGTACTCGGACACGTCGATGTCGGCGAACATGCGCACGAGATCGCGATGTGACAGCTCGCCGAGCCGGTCCAGCACGGCGGCTGCGTCGGCGCGCAGATCCGGGCGACGCGAGCGACCGATGCGTCGCACCGCATCGAGACAGACCGACCAGCGCAGCTCGTCGCCGGGCTCGGTCAACGCGAAGTCCTCGCGAAGCCGCCACCGCACCCGCGCCGCGGGCTCGACGTCGAGGTCGTGCAGCATGGCCGCGCGCAGCACCGCAGCAGGGCTCGCCAACGCGTGGGGCGATCGCGCGGCCGCGTCGGGGAGCGCGCGGCGGTAGGCGATCGCGAGCTCGAGATCGCGGTCGTCGATGCGACCGGCCGCATAGGCCTCGCGGAAGCGTGCCTCGGACAGGTACCCCCTACCGCCCACCAGCTTCGCGGCGGTGGTGATCGCACGGTGGAAGGGCAACGACTCGAACGCGTGCAGCGTGTTGTGGTGGATGAAGAGCTCGAGCGGGCCCTGGGTCGGGAGGTAGTGCGCGCCGTGTTCGATGGCCGCACGCAGCCGCTCGGGCGCGTGCGAAGCGGTCGATGGTGGCTCCTTGGGGGCCGACTCCAGGCGGGCGGCGCGACTCGCCGCACCCTGCGATGCACCTGTGCTCACGTACCGCCCCCGCCCGCGGGCCTCGCCGGCCGCCGCAGCATGCAGGGTATCAAGGCCGGTGGCGTCGGCGTTGCCATGGTCGAGGATCGCTCGCAGCGGCCGCGATGTCTGCCCGTGGTGCCCACGGGCCGGCTCGCGTGCTCGGCAGGAATTCTCGCGAGCCGGCGTCCGAGCGTCCACGGTTGCTCGCGGCCCAGCTCGAGCCGCCTGTGTCAGTGTGACTCGTCGGCGTCGTCGGACTCTGTGTCGTCGTGACCCTCGACCGAGATCGGCCGGCGCTCGCCCCGTTCCATCGCGCCGTAGCGCTCGAGCTTGCGGTAGAGCGTCTTGCGCCCCAGGCCGAGGACCTTGGCCGCGAGGGTCTTGTTGTCGCCCACGGCCTCGAGCACACGCAGGATGTAGCGCTGCTCGACGACGTCCATCGGCACCAGCTCGCTGGGGTTGTGCGCGACCACCAGCACGTCGCTGCGCGTGTAGCTGCGGATCCGCTCGGGCACGTCGGGCAGCTCGATGCGCTGCCCATGCGCGAGCGTGACCGCGCGCTCCATCGCGTTGCGGAGCTCGCGGATGTTGCCCGGCCAAGGATAGTCGAGCAGCCGCTGGGCGACGTCCGGTCCGATCGCGCGCACATCTTTGCCGCTCTCGGCGGCGAAGCCCTGCAGGAAGTGCTGCGCCAACAGCAGGATGTCGCGCCCGCGGGCGCGCAGCGGCGGGACCTCGAGGTCGAGCACCCCGAGCCGGAACACGAGGTCCTCGCGGAAGCGACCGGCCTCGACCGCGGCCTCGAGGTCGCGGTTGGTCGCCGCGATGACGCGCGCATGGACACGCACGTCGGCGTCACCACCCACGGGGCGCACGAGCCCCTCCTCGAGCACGCGCAACAGCTTCGGCTGCAGCTCGAGCGGCAGGTCGCCGATCTCGCCGACGAGCACGGTACCGCCGCCCGCCCGCGCAAAGGCACCTGGACGCGGTTCGCCGCCCTCGGCCGATCCGAACAGCTCGGCCTCGACGGAGGCACTCGGCAGCGTCGCGAGGTGGACGGCGACCCACGGCTCGTCGCTGCGCTTGGACTGGCCATGGATCGCGCGCGCGACCAGCTGCTTGCCGGTGCCACTCTCGCCGCGCAGCAGCACGGTTGCGTCGGAGGCCGCGACCTTGGCGACCCGCTCGAGCAGGCGACGCATGGGCAGGCTCTCGCCGAGCAAACCCGACGGCTGCTGGGCGCTCACGCGCTCGCGCAGCACGTTGACCTCGCGACGCAGGGCCCGGACCCCCGCTGCGCGCTGCAGCGTGAAGCGCAGCTGGTCCATCTCGACCGGTTTGGTGACGAAGTCGTAGGCCCCGGCGCGCATCGCAGCGACCGCGGTGTCGATGCTGCCGAAGCCGGTGATGACGACGACCGGCAGGTCGGGGTCGAGCTCGGAGATGCGCTGGCACAGCGCGATACCCCCCGCGCCGCCGAGGTTGACGTCGGTCAACACGACGTCGAAATCGAAGGTCTGGACCCGCGCCAGCGCGTCCGACTCGTTCGCGACGGTCGCGACCGAGCAGCCCGTCAGCGTGTCTGCGACCAGCTCGCAGAAGCGCGGATCGTCATCGACTGCCAGGACCCGGATCGGTGCTTGGTCGCGCGTCGCCATCGATCGGCAGGTGTAGCATGAACTGCGTACCCTGGCCGTCGCTCGAGTTGACGCTGATCCATCCGCCGTGTTCGTGCGAGATGCCCGAAGCGATCGACAGGCCGAGTCCGGTGCCCTCGCCGCGCGGCTTGGTGGTGAAGAACGGCTCGAACAGGTGGGGAAGCACCTGCGGGTCGATGCCCTTGCCGCGATCGCCGACCGTCACGCAGACGTACTCGCCGAGGCCCCGACCGCGTCCGGCCGGTGGATCCACCTTCACGTTGTTCACGTCGACCGTCACCCGTGTGCCCTCGGGGGCGACGTCGAGCGCGTTCACGACCAGGTTCGTGACGGCCTGCTGCAGCAGCAGCAGGTCGCCGCAGACCATCGCCTCGGTGCGATGCCCGACCACCAGCTCGACATGACGCTCGCGCGCGAGGCCGCCGAGCAATGTCTCGATGTGTTCGACGATCGCCGGCGACACGAACGTGCGCTTCGACTCGCGGGACTGCCGGGAGAAGTCGAGGAAGCTGCGCACGATTGCGGTGATGCGATCGGTCTGCTCGGCGGCGATGCGGGCGTTGTCGACCACCGCGGTGCCGGAGACCTGCTCGCGCGCGATCAGCTTGGTACGCGCCGCGATGACGTTGAGCGGCGTCCCCAGCTCGTGGGCGAGTCGCGACATGAGCGCGCCGATCGTCGCGAGTCGATCGGTGTGTCGCAGCTCCTGCGTCAGTCGCTCGCGCTCGGCCGACTCCCGCTCGCCTCGCTCGCGCGCGCGCTCGAGATCGTCGACCATGTCGTTCATCGCATGGGTGAGCTCGGTGAGCTCGTCGCGGGCCTTGGTCGGGAGCGGGCGCGCCTTCTCGCCGCGGCCGACCGCGCGCAACAACCCGATCATTCGCCCGACCCGCTGCCCGACCAGCAGCCAGCCGAGCACGATCGCCATCAACGCCGCACAGCTGCTGATGACGATGGTGGCAATCCACAGGCCGCGGCGGCTCCGCTCGGCAAACCCGCGCCGCACGTCGAGCGAGCGACGCAGCTCGATCGCCGCCAGCCGCCCATCGGCGTGGTGGATGGGCAGGAACGCGACGATGTAGTCGGGCTCGTCGCCGGGCGGCCAGCGCAGCACTTGTTCCTGATCGGTCGCGAGCATCCGATCGAGTCCGCGACGTAGCTCGGGATCCTCGGGGACGCGACCGCCGGCGCTGCGCGGGCCGTACCAGCGCAGCTGGACCGCGCGCTCGTCGGCGTACGCGGCCTCGATGACGGGCTCGACCTGGGCCTCGCCGCCCCGCTCCCACGCGTCCTCGACCAACGGCCGCAGCGCACGACCCATCAGCACCAAGCCGTCCGCGAGGTCGCGATCGATCAGCTCGAACTCGTGGTCGAGCTCGCGCTCGGAGGTGACGAGCAGGACCCCGATGGTCCACAGCGTCAGCGCGAGGGTGATCTTGAGGGCGATGCGCACGGATGGCTCGCGATCAGGGGTCCGCGACCACGAGCCCGACCGCGCCCATCGCGGTTGGCGACTACAGGTAGTCGAAGTTCCAGAGGATGTACTTCCAGTCCTGCTCCACGCTGCGCTTCTCGCCGAACGGGTACTCCATGCGAGCGATGAAGACGACGTCGTTGTGCGGGAACATGAACTGCACGATCTCGGTGTGCGGCGTGGGCTCGCCGTTCTCGGACACATGCAGCTTGGCGTAGATGCCGGACTTCTTCTGGAAGTCGTGCTGGTAGCTGATCTCGTCGACGCCGATGCCGGCCTGCTTGAACTGGCTCTCGAACCAGGTCACCGAGCGCTCGTCGAGCGGGCGGGTCTTGTGGGTGACGTAGAAGGTCAGCGCGATCTCCTCTACGCCCGAGGCCTCCTCGGCATCCTCGGCCGCGAACGGATCTTCGTCCTCGCCCTCACCGCCACCGAACGCGTCGGCGTTGGTCGAGCGGCAGGTGATCACCGGCACCCAACCATGATCACCCTCGGGGCTGTGCGAGGCCTCGCCGCAGTTGCGGTAGACGTACAGCGTCTCGGGGATCTCGAACTTCACGCCCAGCGGCGCGAAGGTGATGGTCGAGCCGGCCTTGCTGCCGGAGGAGGGGTGGTCGATCCACTGCGATGCGGTCGACTTGTCGCGACCGCCCTTGTTGCAGGCGGAGACTGACAGTCCGCAGACGGTCCCGAGCAGGATCGTCAACGAACCCATCGTACGCGGGGTGAGCCGTGGCATGCGGGACGGACGTTACCAAAACGGGCCGCAGGCACAACGTCGTCGCCGCCAGAGCGCCCTGGCGCAGGGTTTCGGCGCATCGACGGGGCTCGGCGAGGGGCTGGCCCGACGGGTGGCATCGCAGTTGCTACGTGGTGTGCAGCGACATGGCTCTGGCGACCGCACTCGATCTGGCCCCCTCCTTCGACGACGACATGCTCGACCTCGAGGACCACGCGCCGCTGCGCGAGCTCGCCGGGGCCGGCGGCAAGCCACGCGACCGACTCGCCGAGGGGTTCGCGCTGGTGCGCCTGCTGCAGTTCCTCACCGAGGCCGACGGTCCCGACACGCTGCTGCATCGGGCGGTCGCCGGGCTCGGGTTGCTGGCCGAGGTCGCGTGGGTGGAGCTCGACGGTGACGCACCGGGCGATCTGTCGGTCGCCCTGCCGGCCTCGGGCTCCCGGCCGCACGTCCTGTCGGTCGGCCTCGAGTTCGAGGCCGACGACAGCGCCGCCGCGATGGTCGAGCACGTGCTCTCGCTGGTGTCGCGCATGTACGAGCGCGAGCTCGGCGTCGAGCGGCTGCGCGCCGAGGCCACCACCGATCCGTTGACGGGGCTGTGGAATCGTCGCGGCTTCGAGCCGCTGCTCGACCAGGCGCTGGCCCGGGCCGCCCGTACCGGCGAGGCGATCGCGGTGCTGGCGATCGACGTCGATCGCTTCAAGCCGATCAACGACGAGCTCGGCCACGAGGCGGGTGATCGCGCGCTGCAGGGCGTCGCTTCGGCGCTACAGGGCGCCATCCGCCCCAGCGATGTCGCGGTGCGGCTGGGCGGCGACGAGTTCGCGGTGTTGCTGGCCGGCTCCGATGCCGAGGGCGCACGGCTGGTCTGCGAGCGCATCCGCAGGAATCTGCAGCGCCATGCCCCGCTGGGCTCGCGGACCCCGTCGCTGTCCTTTGGGGTCGCCGATCTCTCCTCGCTCGCGCACCCCAGCGTCGGCCCGACCGGCCGGGCCGCGTTGATGGCGGCCGCCGACGCCGCGCTCTACGCGGCCAAGTCGGCGGGCCGCGACGCGATCGTGGCCCGTTCCGCCCACCCGGCCGCAATCGACGACGACTCCACCCGTCCGATCTGCGTGCGCGCCTCGTAGCCCCTCCACGGCGTGGTCACATGCGCCGGGTGTCCCGTCCACCTGGTGCTGCTTCGGTAGCCATGGCTACCCATCTGGCCACGACAAAGCCGCGCCACGGGCTGCAATCGCAGCGTTTCCCCGTGGCACAGCCCGTGAAGTGCCCCCCGCGCCGAGGATTGGACTGACCGTGACCCGCCACCAGACCGCGCTGTTTCGCCAGCTCCTGCTCATCGCGGACGTGGGCCTCTCCGCGATCGCGTTCCTCGCGGCGGTGTGGCTGCGCACCAAGGCCGCGGCGCTGGGGCTGCCGGAGTTCTTCGCGGATCTCGGCCTGCACGGCGGCGACGACCCCTACTCGCGGGTCCTGCTCGTGATGGTCTCCGTGTGGACGTTCACGCTGTGGACTTGCCGCACCTCCGACTTCCGGGTCAGCCCCGCGGTCGTGGCGTGGCGACACGCACGCGCGGTGGGGCTCTCGCTCGCGGCCCTGGTGGTCGCCTCCTTCCTCTTCAAGTGGGGGTTCCTGTCGCGCAGCTTCGTGCTGCTGCTCGGGCTCACGCAGATGGCGGTGTTGAGCCTCGGCCGGGTGGGGTTGATGTGGATCCTGCGCCGCACCAAGCGGGTCGACGATCACCGCGTGCTGGTGATCGGCTGCGGCGAGGCGGCGGTCGCGTTCGCCCGCTCGCTGCGCGACCGCGGCTCGTGGAACAACCGCTTCGTCGGACACCTGTGCGTGCCGGGCGAGCCATGCGACGCCGCCGCGGAGCCCAAGCGCGGCGAGCTGCACGAGCTCGAGCGGCTGCTCGACGCGGAGGTCATCGACGAGGTCGTCTTCGCAGTGCCGGGTCGCAACCTCGACACCTTCGAGGCGGCGCTGCAGGCCTGTGATCTCCGCGGCGTCGACGTGCTCGTCACGATGCAGGGCATGGTGCCGTCGTCGGGCAAGGTCGAGATCGCCAGCGTCACCGGCTTCGACATGCCGATGATCGGCCTCTCGCGGGTACCGACCAGCCAGGGCCGCCTCCTGACCAAGCGCGTGCTCGACATCGTCGGCTCGACCATCGCGATCCTCTTCGCGGCGCCCGTCATGCTCGCGGTCGCGATCGCGATCCGCATCGAGTCCAAGGGGCCGGTGCTGTTCAAGCAGGTGCGCTCGGGTCGCAACGGCCGCAAGTTCGTGATGCTCAAGTTCCGCTCGATGTGCACCGACGCCGAGGCCAAGCTCGACGCCCTGCAGCACCTCAACGAGATGGACGGCCCGGTCTTCAAGATCAAGCACGACCCCCGCATCACCCGCGTGGGCCGCTTCATCCGCAAGACCAGCCTCGACGAGCTGCCGCAGTTCTTCAACGTGCTCTTCGGCGACATGAGCCTGGTCGGCCCGCGCCCGCCGCTGCCGTCGGAGGTCGCAAAGTACGAGGCGTGGCAGCGCCGTCGGCTGTCGGTGCGCCCCGGCATCACCGGCATGTGGCAGGTCTCGGGCCGCAACGGCATCGACTTCGCGCAGTGGATGAAGCTCGACCTCGACTACATCGACAGCTGGTCGCTGTGGCTCGATCTCAAGATCCTCTTCCGCACGCTGCCGGCGGTGCTGTTGCGCAGCGGCGCCAGCTGACCGTTCGATGACCATCGGCTAGGTCGCATCGACGATCGATGACCGAGCGGCCGCGGCGCGATGACGGCGTGGCAGCGGCGACGACGACAGACTCTTCTTCGAGGAGTGCTGTCCCCCATGCGCAAGTTCATCATCGCCGCCATCGTCACCTGCCTGCCCGCCATCGCCTGCCAACCCGAGGGCAAGACCGACGGCAAGACCGAAACCAAGGCGAAGGAGGCCGACAAGGGCGCGACCAAGACCGCCGCGAAGCCCGAGGGCCCGGCGAAGCCGGAGGGCGATGCCAAGCCGGAGGGCGATGCCAAGCCGGAAGGCGATGCCAAGCCCGAAGGCGATGCCAAGCCCGAAGGCGATGCCAAGCCCGCAGGCGATGCCAAGCCCGCAGGCGATGCCAAGCCCGCAGGCGATGCCAAGCCCGAAGGCGATGCCAAGCCCGCAGGCGATGCCAAGCCCGCCGCCGACGCGAAGCCGGCCGCCGACGCGAAGTGAGCCGCTAGGGCTTCGCTGCGGGGGGCGCGTCGTCGATGACGCGCCCCTCGGTGAGGAACGAGACGCCCGCGTTGCCGTCGCGGCCGTGCATCAACGCCTGCACCAACAAGTCCGGGCCGGGCTCTCGAAGGCCCCAGCGGACCAGGAAGTTGGCCCCGCTGCCGCCGGTGCGATCGGCCCGCGCGACGAAGTACTCCGCGGTCTCGAGCGGGCCGAGCTCGGCTGGCTGCTCGAGGAAGTGCCGAATCAGCTGACCATCGCTGTCGTAGTAGTCGACCGCGGTCACCACCACCGGCACCCGCTGGCTGACGTTGCGCAGGCTCAAGGTCGCACTGATGTCGATCGGCTGCGTGTGGTCCGAGATGTAGAGGCTCGAGTACAGCGGCACGTACTCGGTGCGCTGCACCACGAGCGTGCCGGTCTCGGCGATGGGCTGCAGGGTGCGGTGACCGACCAGCTCCGGCGCCAGCGGCTTGGGCTCACCGCAGCCCCCCGAGAGGGTCGCCAGAGCCATCGAAAGTGCCAGGTACGACCGCGTCATCGTCACGACGACGGTAGCACGGTGGGCGCTGCTAGTACCTCGACACAGGGATTGTGATGGGTCAGAACGCCGTCATGGCCGCGACTCCGCAAGGCGCCGTGCCGCCGGAATACCGGGCGTATCAAGGTGCGGTACTAGCCGTCGTCGCCCACCGGGCGATGCGCGGCGGGTGACGGTGGCTCGCCCTGGCGCACGCGCACCGGCGCAGGCACGCCGGCGTCGCTGCCCTTGGCGGCGGCGATCGCCGGGGCGGTCGGCGCAGCGGCGACCGCCGTCGCGCTGCCCAGCACCTGCTTCACCACCGCGGTGATCTGCTCGACGTTCGCGCCGCGAGAACCCATGCCGCTCATGATCTCGATCGGGATCGGCAGCACGATCTTCGACGCCGGCTCGCCCGAGATCTCCACCATGGTCTGGTAGAGCCGCAGCTGCATTGCCGCGGGGTTGCGCGACATGACGTCGGCGGCCTCCGAGAGCTTGGCCGCCGCCTGTAGCTCACCCTCGGCAGCGATGATCTTCGCCCGACGCTCGCGCTCCGCCTCGGCCTGCCGCGCCAACGCGCGCTTCATCTCCTGCGGCAGCACGATGTCCTTGAGCTCGACCGCCGAGATCTCGACACCCCACTGCTCGGTGCGGGTGTCGAGGATCGTGCGGACTTCGTCGTTGACGCGATCGCGATGGGCGAGGATCTCGTCGAGGTCCATGCGGCCGATCACCGCGCGCATGGTCGTCGCCGCCAACTGCAGCGTCGCCGGCATGTACTGCTCGACCTCGAGCACCGCGTGCATCGGCGACTCGACGGTGATGTACACGACCGCGTCGACCATCACCGAGATGTTGTCCTGCGTGATGACCTCCTGCGGCGGGATCTGGACCACCTTGGTGCGGGTGTCGACGGTGCGCGCGCGATCGATGCCGAGCGGCAGCATCAGCACCATGCCCGGACCCGACAGCTGCTTGCGCGCCCGACCCAGTCGGAACACCACCGCGCGCTCGTACTCCCGCAGCACGCGCACCCCGGTGAGCATCACCACGCCAGCCATGAACAACAGCGCGAACAATATCTCCATCGTGACCTCGGCCCTCCGCGGGTGCCCGTAGCCTGCGCCGCGGGTGCCGATGGGTGCAAGCACACCCTCGACCGCGGCAGAGACGCCCCGCCACCGCTGGCCGATAGGCGCCCCCTGCCCCGTCGCACGCAGCTCCGCGCGCCCGCCAACCGCCGGTGCTAGCGATTGAGCAGATCGATCTGCTCGGCGTGCTCGACCGCGTCGGCATCGGGCTCGGCCGCGTCCGAAGGCTCGAGACCCGCGAGCACCGCCGCGAGCTCGGGCTGCTCCGCGGTGAGCTCGGCGATCGAGCCGTCCACGTCGTTCGGCTCGATGATCCAGTCCTTGCGGCTGTAGAGCGTCTGCGTGCGCTTGCCAGAGCCGAGCTCGAGACACAGCTCGAACGGCTCGGGCGCCTCGTCGGCGCACTCCCACGTGCGCACGCGGAGGCTGGCCTTCTGCTGCTCCTGCGGCAGGAACACGCTCAGCTTCTCACCCTCGAGCCCCCACTGGAACAGCTCGACGAAGTGACGCCACTGCGAGGACCGGCCGACCGCGCCGATGCGGCCGCGGGCGTGTCGCACGAGCACGAGGTGATGGA
The DNA here is from genome assembly GCA_016709225.1 of Deltaproteobacteria bacterium. Classification (NCBI taxonomy): domain Bacteria; kingdom Pseudomonadati; phylum Myxococcota; class Myxococcia; species Deltaproteobacteria bacterium. Next base: position 1,537,264 of record JADJEE010000002.1, read on the forward strand.
CCATGTCGCGCTGATCGGTCGGCAAGCGCTCGATCCACACCTGGTTCACGGCGTGCTTGGCAGACTCGGCCACCGCATCGTCGCCCCCGAACATCCGCTGGCCGAGCATCCACGCCCCGACGCCGGCGACCCCGAGCAGCCCGACGGCCACCCACTTGTTGCTGGATTTCGACATGGCCGACCGTACCAGGTCGTGCGGGACGGCATTTCATCGACCGCTGCACCGCGCGATTCCGGGGGCTTGGCGGCTCGGGGCACGTCGTGGCCGTGGGCTCGCAGGCCCCGGCGCCGCCGGCGATCCTCTGTACGACGCGGGTGTTAAGCTCGTGCGCGACCGTGGCCAGCACCGCGACCCCGACCGTGCACGCCGCGCTCGACGAGCTGGTGCACCAATTCACCGATCGCTTCGCGTTCGTGCGCGAGCTGGTCCAGAACGCGATCGACGCCGGCAGCGACGAGATCGATGTCGACGTGCGCTGGCAGGCCGGCGAGCACGGTACCGGCGTCGTGTCGATCCACGTGGACGACTTCGGCGACGGCATGACGCGCGAGATCATCGAGAAGCGCCTCACGCGGCTGTTCTCGTCCTCGAAGGAGGGCGATCACACCAAGATCGGCAAGTTCGGCATCGGCTTCGTGTCGGTGTTCGCACTCGACCCCGAGTTCGTGTGCATCGACACCGCGCGCGAGGGCGAGAGCTGGCGAGTTCTGTTCCGGCGCGATCGCACCTACGAGCTCATCGCGCTCGACCAACCGGTCGACGGCACCAAGATCACGCTGCTGCTGCCCGGTGACGCCCGGCGCCACGCCGAGATCGCCCGCGGTTGCGAGGCGGCGCTCCGACACTGGTGCCGTCACGTTGCCGCCGACGTGCGCTTTGCGGGCGCTTCGGTGCGGGAGCCGTTCGCGCTGCCGCACGCGGTGGTGAGCATCGAGCTCGACGACCCGTTCGCGAAGATCGTCGTCGGACACCACGCCGACCTCTCGAGCTTCCACGCATTCTACAACTCGGGCCTCACGCTGTTCGAGACCACCGTCGCCCGCGGTGCCACCGCCGCGCTCGATGGGCTGGCGTTCAAGGTGTCGTCGCCGCAGCTCGAGCACACGCTCACCCGCGATGCGGTGATCGAGGACGAGGGCTTCCACCGCGCGCTCGCGCGGGTGCTGGCCGGCGCGCGCACGGAGCTCGCCGCCGCCGTGTTCGCAGCGCTGGCGCGTGAGGCCGAGCCGAGCCGGCGCGCGGCGTTGCAGCGCGTCGCGCTGTGGCACGTGGCTGCCGACACGCTCGCGCCGGCGATCGCCGCCGGCCATGCCGTGGTGCACACGCCGTCAGGGGTCGGGTTGTCGATCTCCGAGCTGCGTCGCCGCGCGAAGGACCGCGGCATCGGCTATGCGCGGCAGCGCAGCACGCTGACCGACGCGCTCGAGCAGGCCGGCTTCGTGGTGCTGCACGGCTCGCGCGAGACGGTGCTCGAGCAGCTCGCCGAGGCATTGGTACCGCGGGCAGACCACCACGAGATCGAGACCCGCTGGTGTCGGCCGCAGCTGCTGCGGGAGGAAGACTGCCCGCGCGCGTGGCCGCAGCTGCGCGACGCGCTGGCGGCACTGCTGCGTGCCGCCGGGGCCAAGCTCGCCGGCATCGTGCCGGGTGACTTCGACTACCCCGACTCCGCCATCGTCGAGCGCGTCGCGATCACCCAGCCGGAGCCCGGCGCCATCGTCGGCCTCGACGAGCTGCACACGCTCGCGACGGGGGTGTGGAGCAGGCGACACGCGCTCGTGGTCCACCTCCGCCACCCAGCGGTGCGCGAGTTCCTCGCGCTCGCGTCGGGCGAGCCCGAGCTCGCTGCCTACCTCCTCGCCAAGGCGCTGCGAGTGGGACGCAGCCTCGACGAGGCGGTCGACACCCGCATGCTCGAACACGTGATGGAGCGACGATGGCCGAGCTCGACGCCATAGCACAGCGCCTACGCGCCGAGGGTCGCGCCGCCGCGACGGGTGGGTTCACCCTCGATGCCGAGCGCGCGCGCGAGAAGCTGCGACAGTTCCAGCTCGCGGACCCGCACCGCTACGTGCTGCTGATGGTCCAGGCACTCGCGGTGCGTGGTGCCACCACCGTGCACGCGCGCATCGATACCAGCTCGCTCACGCTCGAGAGCGACGCGCAGCCGTTCTCGTTCGAGGAGCTGAGCGAGCTGTATCCGCTGCTATTCAGCGAGCGCGCACCTCCGCCCGGGCTGCGCGAGCTGGCGCTGGCGCTCAACGCCGCGATGGCGCTGAACCCCCGCAGCGCGGTGCTCGAGTGCGGCGCCGCGGATGCCAGCGGCGTGCGCCTCGAGCAGCGTGTCGGTCGCGACGACGTGATCGAGCGCGCCACCGGAATCACCCCTGGCGTTCGGCTGGTCGTACGCGAGAGATTTCGCCCGGGCCTGGTATTGCGGTTCTTCGCGCTCGGCAGCAACGTCGTGCGCGAGCAGGTCCTGCTCGCCACGCGCTGTGCCCACGCAGGCATCGGCGTGCACATCAACGGCGTGGCGGTGCCGCCGTGGCAATTCCCGCCCGAGTGCGCCTGGGCGCACGACGTCACCCTCGGTGGGCGGGCGATCGGCCGCATCGCGCTCGCGGCCACGGGCGGTCCCGGCGAGATCGAGATCGTCCGCCATCACGTGTGGCTCGCGACCCACCGCTTCGAGGCGCCCGAGCTCGCGTGCATCCGCGGTGCCCTCGATGCCTCGCACCTGCGCACGGACGCGTCGATGGCGGACGTCGTGCAGGACGAGCACTACCAGGAGCTACTCGCGGCGATCGCCGCCGCGCGCGACGGTGCACTGTCGGCGATGGCGAGCGAGCTCGCCGCGGCGCCACCCGACGCCGTGCCGACGCCGCTGCGGGATCTGCTGTGCCTGCGGCTGGGGCAACACCTGGCCGCTGGCGGCGATCCCCAGGCTCCGCTCGCGCAAGCCGGCATGGCGCTGCGCCTGTGGCCCTGCCTCGACGGTCGCCGGCGCAGCACCGCCGAGATCGCACAGCAGCTTCCATTCGGCTTCGTGCCCAGCCGCATCTTCGAGCAGCCGTCGCCGGCGGAGCGCGCGACGATGTCGAGCTTTGCCCACGTGCCGCAGCTCGGCGACTCGGATCGCGCAGCCTTCACGGCGGTGTTCGGTGATCAGGCGGTCAACCTGGGGCCGCTGCTGCGGCGGGCAGCGATCCGCGAGGGCAACCTCCGTGCCTGGCGCGCGCGCCCCCTCGAGCCACGACTCGAGCCCGACGCCTACGCATTGCTCGAGCGCTTCGACGAGGGCGGCTTCACCGGTGAGATCGGTCAGGTCCGCGACCCCGTGCAGGATCGATCGTGGCTGCGCATCGTCGTGGACGGCTGCATGTTGGTGCAGCTCTCGATCGACCTTCCCGACGCGCCCCATCACGTGGTCGTGACCGGCACGCTGACCCCGAACGAGACCTATGACGACGTCGTTCGCGATGACGCGTTCGCAGCGTGCATGCGCGTGGTGCTGGCGGCGTACCACCGGATCGCGCGGTTGCTCGCGCAGCGACACGGGGACGGCGGTGTCGTCGACCTCGAGATGCTGTTCGAGCACGCCCACGCCACCAACACGCCGGCGGGACTCCGACGCGTGCTCGCTTCGGTGGGCATGCGCGCGCCGCAACTCCAAGCCTTGCTCGACGATCGTGCCGCGCCGTGGCGCTTCGACGTCGCGAGCGCGTCCGCCACGTCCCCCCACCCGCTCGCGACGCTGCCGCTGTTCCAGGATGCCGCCGGGAACGCCGTCGACCTGCGAGCGATCGCCGAGTCCTTCGCGCGCGATGGTCAGGTCCGGGTGATCAGCCGCCAGCGCCCCAGGCTCGCGCACGCACCGACGTTGGTCGTGCGTGCGAGCGAGCGCGGCCTGGCGCTGTTGCAGGCGCTCTTCGGCGACGACGCCGTGAAGCGCGTCGGTCGCGAGTTCGAGCACTGGATCGCGCGCGACGAGTTCTTCGCTTCCGCCGCCGTGCCCACGCCGTGGCCCACGAACTGCACGCTGGGGCCGCTGCGTTTCGGCGACGACACCGTCACCGGCGAGGTCGCGATCGTAGCCGTCGCGGCCGCAGCGGCCGACACCGAGCTCGAGCTCCGGGTCGACGGTCGCGTGCTCACGCATGATCGCCTTCCGTTTCGCATCGGCAACATGCGCGTCGCCGTCGAGATCCCGGACGCCTGGGTGCTGCCGACCTGGGACGGCGTGCAGCCGGGCCGACGCGACGCCGTGCGCCGCTGCGTCGCGCTCGCGCTCACGGCGGTGTGCGAGGCCCTGGTTGCCGCCGGCGACGCCCTCGCGCCGCAGCTGGCCCACGCCGTGTTGGCCGCGCTATCGCACGCAATGCCGCGTCCCGAGCACGTCGACGCCTGGGTCGCGTTCGGCACCGATCCCGGGCCGACCGCGCGCGCCCAGACCTACGCCGAGCTGCTGAGGCTGGTCGAGCACCACGATCCAGCGCGCGTGTACCAGTCGCTCGCGCGCACGGTGGCCAACGGCGTCGCGCCGCTGCCCGCCACGGTGGCGCACGGACTGCCGCGTCGCCCTGCGTCCCCCGACCGCGTCACCACGGCCGCGCTCGGCTGCGCCGACCACCTCGAGCGCATGATGGAGCTGCCGGTGATCTCGACCACACGCGGTCGCAGCCTCACCTTCGCCGAGGTCGCGGCAGCCGCGATCGCCGAGCGACGCTGGCGCTACGTCGCCAGCGCGGACGCGGCCGACGTCCCGGTCGACTTCGACGAGGCCGGCATCGTGGACGAGTCCATGCTCGCCCCGCTCAGCGCGCTGCTCGGCTCGCGCCTGGTCGACGCCGCGCCGGAGCTGCAGCGTGCGGCCCGTCGGCGGGCCTTCGAGAGCGCGCCCGTACTCGAAGACCTCGCGATTCCGCCTGGCATCGCGCTGGTGTCGGCGGTGATCGAGGATCCCGAGTTCCGCGGCGAGCTCGGGCTACCGCCGGTGCTGCCCGGCGTCACGGTCGAGCGTGCGATGGTCACGATCTGCACGCGGGGTCGCCCCGTCACCTCCGTACAGCCCGTGCCGGGCACGCCATGGATCGGCGTCATCGACACGCGCGACTTCGGTTCGGAGAGCGACTACACGCGGCTGACGTCGATCGAGCGCGTGCGCGTGACGTCCATCTGTCGGGCCCATCGTGCCCGGCTCGCGCGCGCCATCGCTGCTGCGTGGAACCCCGCGGGCCGCGACGCCGCCATGCTGCGGGCGTGGGCGCTGCAGCTGATGACCGAGCTGCTGCCCGAGGGCGACGTCAGCGATCGCGCGCTCGCCAACGCCGGCCTGCGCGAGCTGGCCAGCGTCGCGTTCTTCGTCGACGCCGACCTGACACCGCGCACGCTGGCCGACCTGCGCACGCGCTTGCGCCCGGGCGGGGTCCTGCCGCTGGTGCGACTGCCTGGTCTGCGCGCGGACAGCTGGCTGCCGATGGCGCGCGATGACGCGGAGTACCGCGCGCTCGCGGGCCTGTTCCGTCGCGTCGAGGACTCGCAGCCGCTGGTACTGGCGCGGCTCGAGCTGGAGCGACTCGAGCGCAGCGGCCCGCCGCTGCCGCGTCCACCCGGCGACGCGCTCGTGATCGCCACGATCGACGGCCGCGACCTGAGCGGGAGTCTGTGGTTGACCGCCGAGCCCGACGGGGCAAAGGGCATCGTGCTCGGCCGCGGCGGCAAGGCGTTGTCGACCTGGCGCGGTTCGACGCTGTTTCCGTGCGCGGGTGCCCTGGAGGGCGAAGGCATCGAGACCGCCGCCGACTGGAGTGGCTGCGAGCTGTCGCGCACGCGTGCCGAGTACGTGAAGGGTCGAGCGGCGGGGTTGTATGTCGAGCTCGTCGAGGACCTGCGGCGCGCACCGTTGTCGATCGACGATCGCCGGACCGAGGTGCTGCGCGCGCTGTTGCTGCGGCTCGGCGAGTTCCCCCGCGCGGGTCGGAGCTGGCCCAGCCACGTCGCGCGACGGCTCTTCCGCGAGCTGCGTGATCTTCCCTTGCTGCCACTCGCCAACGGGCACGCGATCGCGTGGACCACCGCGCAACGGGAACGCCCGCAGGAGCTCGCGTCGCTGGGCCTGTGGCGCGAGGGCGACGCAGCGGTCGCGGACGTCGAAGAGGCCAGCGTCGAGGACGTCGAGCCGAGCCCGGCGGCAGCGGCGAATCCGAACCCAGTGCCGGTCGAGCCCGCACCGGTGGTGGCGCCGTCGACCGCCTCGATGCCGACCGCCGCGACCGCGACCGAAGCCGTGCACGCGCCCCCGGTCGCCCCCGAGCCGCGCCCGCCGAGCCCCGATCAACGGCTGCTGGCGGCCGTCGTGCAGGAGCTCCGGATGCTGCGCAGCGGCGATCATCCCGGCCCCGCCGACGTGCACCTCGAGCTCATCGAGGTGCGTGCGCTCGACGGACGTCGCGTGGTCCGCTGGCACGACGCGCGCGCGTGCATCGACGCGCGGCACCCGTTGGTCGGACGCGCGCTGGCGACCGACGCCGAGCCACTGCTCACGAGTCTCATCGCATCCGCGGCGGTGACGGTGCTGAACCTCGCGCTCGACGACGTGACCGACGAGCAGGAGGCGCGTTGGCTCGCAGCGCACGCGGCGTACCTGCGGACGGCCGCGGGCCGCGACCATGACGAGGCGTCGGCACGACCGCCCTCGCACGCTTGAGAATGCGTCGCACCTCACCGACTCGGCAGGCGCGTCCACGTGCACGCGCCCCAGTCGTTCGAGTGTCGCCACGACCATCGGCCACCGCCTTCGTGATTTGCGTACGCGCAGCGGTGTAGCGCGCGACGCGAGCGTCCCCCGCCCGCGCGGATCGGACCGAAGCTGTCGTGGTGGAGCGGCAAGACATGCAGACGACATCACGCAGGGTTGCGGCACTCGCACTCGCAGCCGCCTTCGGCTGCGCCAACGACGGTGACGGCACCAGTGCCGCGTGGATGCCCGACGACAGCAGCGGCGGTGCGATCACGACCGGCGCGACCACCAGCGCCACGGCGGCCGGCGGCAGCAGCGACGGCGGCGGCGTGGGCGAGACCCGTGGCGGTGGCGAGAGCAGCTCGGCCGGCGACGATGGGCCAGACGCCAGCTCCAGTGGCGACGGCGGCGTGTGCCTGATGCCGACCGATCCGCGCAGCGCCGATGCCGAGTGCTGCGACGGTCGTTGCGGCAGCACCAGCCTCGGCACCGTGTGCTGCGGCGACATCGATGCGCCGTGCACGACCGCCAACGGTGAGGACTGCTGCGACGATCTACTCTGCGTCGCGGGTAGCTGCGTCGACCCGGCCACGGTCGTGTGCGAACCCGCGTGCACGCAGGCGCCCGCGCTCGTGCTGGAGAAGAACCGCCTCGCGGCGATCGGTGGCAGCTTCCTCGGCATCTGCGGCGACGCCAACCACACCTACGGCTACCACGTGCCGGCCGCGAACCTGCCCGCGAGCGACTACTCGCTCGAGGGCGCGGCGAACGTACCGGTCTGCGAGTGGCACGCAGCTGCGATCGACATCGGCATGGACTGGCCGGCCTCGCGCGAGTGGTTGGCGTGGCTCATCGAAGGCATCCGCACCGATCAACTCGTCGGCATCGCCGAGGTCATCGGCTCCTACGATGGCGTCGACGTGCGCTACTGGTCCGACGACAGCGGCTGGTCGCAGGAGGGCGTGCCGTACACCGGCTCGGGCCACGACACCTGGACGCATGTGTCGATCTACCGCTCGACCGCGCTGCAGGACCACGGGATCCTGAGCGGCTGGAACGCCGACGGCATGCCGTGAGCACCACGGGCCTTGGGGCCCAAGGCGGCTGCCCATGCACACCGTGGTATCCTCGTCGCTCGATGCTCGAGCGCGTGACCGCGATCCTGGGATGCTTGCTCGGCGCGGCCGCGTGCTCGGTGCAGGCGGGTGACGACGGCCCCCAGGGCACCGCATGCACCCCGGGCGCGCCGGTGTCGTGCTCGTGCCTCGACGGTGCGCTCGGCACCGCAATCTGCCAGGCCGGCGGCGTCGTGGGTCCGTGCACCTGCGGGGCGGCGACCGATGGCAGCGGTGCATCGAGCAGCGGCAGCGGGTCGAGCGGAGGTAGTGGCTGCGCCACCGACGGCTGCGCCGACTCCGGTGCATCGAGCAGCTCCGAGAGCGGCGACTGCTCGGCGACGATCTACGCGGGCAAGTTCGACGGCATGCCGGTGCCGTGGGGGTTCCAGGGCGAGATGGGCCTGGCGGCCGGCAACGCCGCATGCGCCAGCCTCGGGGCCGACCACGTTTGCGAGTACCAGGAGGTCCGCGCGGCCGAGGCGGCGGACGAGTTCGCCGGCCTCGTGAACACCTTCGCGTGGGTCCATCGCGAGACCATCGAGGATGTCGAGGCGGTGCCGTCGGCGCCTGGCCCCGGCGGTCGCTGTGTCGACTGGACCGACGGCACCGGCATGTTCGCCGATGGCGAGTGGCTCGAGTTCACCGCCCAGGGCGTGGTGTATCACCTCGATGCCGACACCTTCTACGACGGGCTCGATTCGAGTCACACCGACGCGATGTCCTTGCCGTGCGCGAACATCATGCGCTCGGTGTTGTGCTGCAACGCCGCCTGCTGAGCGACGCGGCGCCTAACGCCGCGTCATCGTGCAGCGCCCCTGCAGCGTGGCGCCCTCATCGACCTGCACGGCGACTGCGCTGACGTCACCAAAGACGCGGCCGCTGCTGCGGATCGCGAGCCGACCGCTCGTGGTCACGCGGCCGCGCACGAGCCCGCCGATCACCGCATCGGTGGCGACCACGGCGCCCTCGATCGCGCCGCCTTCGTCGACGGCGACGCGCAGCGCCGAGATGTCGCCGACCACCGCCGCCTCCGGACCGATGTGGATCGCCGCGCCCGACTCGACGTCGCCTTCGATGCGCCCGGCGATGTAGAGGTCGGAGGCGGTCGCGATCGACCCGATGATCGTCGTGTCCTCCGACAGACGTGTGCCGTCGTCGCGGATCGCCGACCCACTCGGCGTCGAGCTCCTGACGCTCGGCCCGGCCGGCACAGCGGGCTCGGCGAGCGCCGCCTGGTCGTGGGCGACCGCGCGCGCGAGCGCATCGTCGGAGTCGAACGACACGTCGATCGCGACCGCGTCGGTCGGGGTTTCGCTCGCGGGCGGCAGCGCTGCCTGCGGCTGGGGCTCGTCTCGTCGCTTGGGTTTGAACCACGCCATCGCTTCGGACCCTCGGGTGGGTAGCCGCATGGTCCTTCGGATGGCTCACTGCGGCAAGGCGCAGGCGCCGACGTTCGCGTATGCGGCCGGAGCGGTGCCTGGGTCGAACCACGGCACGCACTCCTGGCCGCCGCCGATGGTGCACTGCTCGTCGGCATCCGGTGCCGTCAGATCACACAGGTGCGAGCAGCAGCCCACGCTCGAGTCGCATCCTGGCACCGTAGCGGGGGCGGCACAGAACAGCCCGGGCGCGCAGGCGTTCGCGAACTCGCAGGCCGCACCGGCCTTGCCGCCGCCATCGGAGCCATCCAGCACGCACACGAATTGATCGCGCGACGGGGTCGGCAGGCACGACGCGGTCAGCGGACAGTCCTGGACCAGCGGATCGCACAGCGAACGGCAGATGTTCAGCACGCCGCCATTGGCAGCCGAGCACACCGTTGCTGCGGCACACGTCGGGTCTTCGAGGGTGCCGCCGCAAAACGGCACGCAGATGCCGAGGCCGTCGCTGGTGCCGACGAAGTAGCACATCGAGGTCTCGTCGCAGTCGTCGATGCCACTGACCGGCGAGCCTTCGACCATGCAGGGTTCGCCGGGCGCCGCCGCACCCTCGGGCACCGTGACGCAGTGGGTCGCGTTCCACGAGTCGCCACCATCGGCGGCCCACGGCATGCATTTCGAGCCGGCGGGGCAGTCGTGCGCGAAGGTGTCGCACTCGAGCACCGGCCCGCCGTCGGGTTGCAGGATGAAGTCGACCGCAGTGTCCGCGGAGTCGCCAGCGGCCGTGACCATCGTCGCGCCCGCGCTCGCACTGCCCTCGGCCCCGGCGTCGCCGCCGTGTTCGCGACCGCACGCCAGCGCCAGCGCGAGGATGCCCGGCGTCACCCAGCGGTTGCCGGCGTGGGCCCGCGTCGCGTCAGCGCGGCGTCGAGGGGGGGCATGCATCATCGCCGCCACCAGTATGGCCGCCAGCTCGCGAGCATGTCGAGCGCCGTCTGGACGGGCGCACCGGCACCGCGGCAGCGGCAACCGAGCGATGGCCCGCGCTACTCGTCGTCGAGCAGCGTGTAGCGGCGCTCGCTCGCGGCCTCGATCTCGGCGCGTTCGAACAGCATCGTGTGTGGGGGGCCGTCGAGCCACGCGGGCATCATGTCCTGCCAGTGCGGGCTGTCGGGCTCCGCGACGTTGCCCAACGGCGTCGAGAAGTGCAGCCGCGGGGTGTCGCCGTGCTCGAACTCCACCGCGATGCGGAAGATGGGACCGTGCGGCGTTCGCCACTCGTCGAGCACCTCGCCGCTGGCATCGAAGAACGTGCTGTCGGCAGCGACGTTGATCGAGCTCTCGGCACCGTCGGTGGCCCAGCGCCCGCGATCGATGCCGGTTCCGGTCGCGCCGTCCAGGTCGGCGAAGCGGGCGTCCGCGAGGCGATAGGCCGCGGGTTCGACGGTACCGTAGCGCGCCTGCAGCAGCGCCGCGACGTCGGCCAAGGCGCTCAAGAGGATCACGTCGCGCCCCTCCTGCAGCACTGCATCGCCGCTGGGGTAGTCGCCGCGCAGGGCCATGGCCGCGAGCTTCATGATGAACGACGGCTGCAGCTCCAGCGCCTGCAGGAACAACAGCGGCATGTCGTCCTCGAGGGTGCGCCGCGCGACGAAGTAGGTGTAGGCGTGCATCACGAGCGCGGCCGCCGAGTCCCGCCGAGCCTGGCGGTCCCAGCCGGACAGCAGCGCCACCAAGGTCTCGAGCTCATCGCGTGCGGCGAACTCGGCGAGCGCCGCGTCGCTGTCGATGCGGCCGTGGGCCTCGAAGAGCAGCGGCAGCAGATCGTCGGCGAGTCCGCTGTGGGCATCGCGCTGCAGCGTCGTCAGCTGCTCGAGCGTGACACCGCCGGAATCGGTCATCGCCTGCAGCTGCGACTCGATGCGATCGGCACGCCAGCCCGGGTCGAAGTACGCGCCGAAGTACCACGGGTCGTTGTCGATGCGGCCGTCGGCGGCGAAGCCGAATGGGTCGTTGTTGGCGGTCGCGATGAAGCCGCGGGCCTCACCGCGTCCGTGGGGCAGCTGCGCCGGCGGCAGCCGAGCGGCGGTCCACAGCGACCCGGCGTCGTCGCCGTCTTGCACGAGGTGCGGCGTGCGGCCGCCCGAGAGGTCGCGGACCGGCACCTTGGTGCCGACGCGGTAGGTGATGCCGCCGGCATCGACCGCGACGAAATTGAAGTTGCCGTTCCAGCGATCGACCGCCCGATCGAACTCGTCGATCGACTCCGCCACGTTGAAGTCGAGCAACCCCTTGAACGCGTTGGCCTGGAAGCCGGTCCAGTTCATCAGCAGGCGATCGCCGGGCTCTCCCAGCGGCAAGGGCACCAGATCGGTGGGCAGCAACACGCCGTAGCCGGGCACGTCGACCAGCGCCAGCGAGCGCGAGCTGCCCTCGCCGACCGGCTTGCCGGGCCCGCGCACCACGATGACCTCCTCGCGGTGGACGACCGGCACCACCTGGCCGCCGATCGCGACGTGGTCGTCGTCGGGCAGCGCGACCGTCCAGACGTCCATCACGTCGGCGAACGCAGTGGTCGGTGCCCACGCGATGCGCTCGGTGTGACCGACCGAGATGCCCGGTGTGCCGACGAACGAGAAGCCGGCCGCGTCGATGGTGCCGCCCTGCTCCTTGCTGTTGATGTGCTGGGCATAGAAGACGCCTGGCGGATCGAAGCCGAGGTGGGGGTCGCCGCACAGCATCGGCCGGCCATTGGCGGTGTGTTCGCCGGCAACGACCCAGTTGTTGCTACCGAGCCCCCGGAGCCGTCGCAGGCGCGCAAGGCCTTGCATGCTGCGCTCGAGCCGTCGCGCCAGCTCGAGCGGATCGTCGATCGCAGGCGTCGTGACCGTCCGGGCGCGCGACGGCGACGTCGGTCGAGCGATACCCGCGACGCCGCCGGTGGTGAAGACGTTGCGAATCGGTCGCAGCAGCTCGATCGCCGCCATCGCCTGCGGCGCGAGCTCGTACGCGATGGTGGCGAAGACCTCGCGATCGAACGAGAGGTCGTTGCCGAAGCCGGTCATGGTCGCGATGCTCATCACGTCATGCGGCGTCCACGGCTCGGGCACGAAGTCGTAGAGATCGGGACCGAGGCCGTGCGGACGCGGGGCCTCGCCGGCCTCGATCTCGTCGATGCGTGCGTTGACGCCACGGGTCCACGCCTCCAGCACCGCGTAGGTCTCGGGGTTGTCGGTGCGCATCAGCTCGGTGTGCTTCGCGGCCCAGCCGGGCCAGTCGAAGATGCGCGCCAGCTCGTCGTCCTCGACGGCGGCCTGGCCCAGCACCTCGGCCTGTCGGCCGAGCGCACGCCGTCGGGTCATCTCCATGTGGAACAGCCGGTCGCTGGCCATCTGGTAGCCCGCGCCGTAGAACGCGTCGGCGTCGGTGGCCGCGAAGACATGGGGAACACCGAGGTCATCGATGATGATCTCGAGCCGCGGACGCACCATCGGATCGTCGGCGCTGCACCCCATCGACGCCGCGCACGCCCACGCCAACCATCTCCAGCTCGATCGTTTCATCGACACCACGCTGCTCCATCATGGTGTCCACGCGTCGGAGTTGTCGAGGCGAATCCGCCGGCATCGCCGGTGAACGCCGACGATTGAGCGGCTTGCTCAACGCTGTGCAGATTGCTCAGGCCACGCGCTACATCGCCGTGTGCGCTCGCAGTCGACAGCTGCGCCGAACCCTTCGACGTCGCCACCTCCGCATCGCTTGGCACGCAGACTGCTGTTGCGAGCCACCATGCGCAATCCAGGGCGTGCCGACTCCATCGCGATCCTCCTGGCCTCCATCGCCGCTGCGTGTGCCCCCGACGACGGTGCACAGGGCGACGCAACCGCGTTCACGATCGGCAACGGCAGCTCGCCCACCGACGCGGGCGCAACCGAAGCCAGCGACACCGATGACGACGACACCGGCGACAGTGCGACGGCGAGCAGCACCGCCAGCTCGACCTCGCCGACCACCGCGACCACCGGCGATCCCACCGGCGATCCCACCGGCGAAGGGGGCACCTGCGACTTCGACATGACCGCGGCGATCCAGCTCAGCGTCGACGTCAGCTGGGGCGGCGGCCTCGCGGTGCTGGCGGGCGCCGGCGCCATCGACATCTGGCTGTTGGCCGACCTCGCCCCCGGCGGCGGCGACGTGGCGGTCACCGGCCGGGTCTGTCGCATTGAGCTGCCCGACTTCGAGACCGGCCTGCTGGCGGGGAACGAGACCTACGGCACCATGTTCCCCGACGCGATCTGGAGCAGCCCGACGATGCCGACCGTCGATGCGGTCGCGACCATCGCGAGCGCGGATCCAGGCGCCGCGCTGCACCTCGAGCGCGGCGCGGTCGTGCTCGGAGGCACGATGGCGAATCCGCTCGACGACGCGTGGCCGAGCGACTGGCACGCGCTCTCCAGCGTGGACCACGACGGCGATGGTGCGCCAGGCGTGACCGCCACCGCGAAGACCGGGGGCAACTACGCCTACCCGCGCATCGAAGTGCTCGACAGCAACGCACGCGCGCAATCGCTGTACCTCGTCTCGCGCACGATTCTCGAGTTCGACGGCACGATCGACACCTGCGATGCCGCCTCGGGCGACGCGAGCGTCACGATGGAGAACCACAATGTCGGCTGCGCGACGGTCGGCGGTGGGAGCTGCTCCGACGGGCAGACCACCACGCTCGACAACAACCTGCCAGAGTTCATCATCGACGGCGGCGCGTTCGAGCTGGTACGGTTGCCGGACGGCGCGGGCTGCAGCGATGTGTTCGCGGCGCTGCCGTAGTGTTTGAACCGACCAGGCGGATCACCATGGGAGCAGTGCTCGATCTCGCGGAATCGATGTGGCAGGGGGTCGCGCCTGCTGACCACGTCATGCGCTCTGCCCACGCGCTCGTGGGCGGCTTCGTGGGCATCGACGAGGTCGCCCGCGGCGTCGCCTTCGTCGGCAGCTTCGCCAACGTCACCGCCATCGACACCGACGAGGGACTCGTGCTGATCGACGTCGGCAGCCCGCTGCTGGCCGCGCGGGTGCGGCAGGCGGTACGCAGCTGGACCTCGCGGCCGCTGCACGCCGCCGTGTACACCCACGGGCACGTCGACCACGTGTTCGGGTTCGGTGCCTACGAGGACGAACCGCGGGCGCCCACGGCGGCGACGCCGTACGTGCTGGCCCATGCCGCGGTCGCGCAACGATTCGATCGCTACCGCATGACCGCCGGCTACAACGGCCACATCAACATGCGGCAGTTCCGGCTGCCCGCGCCGCTGTTCCCCGAGGACTTCCGCTACCCGGATCGCACCTTCGTCGACACCCACGTGCTCGAGCTCGGCGGCGAACGCATCGAGCTCCACCACGCGCGCGGCGAAACCGACGATCACGCGTGGGCATGGATGCCGAGCCGCGGCGTGCTCGCGACCGGCGACCTCTTCATCTGGGCCGCACCGAACTGCGGCAACCCACAGAAGGTCCAGCGCTACCCCATCGAGTGGGCGCGGGCGCTGCGACAGATGGCGGCCCTGGGCGCGAGCGTACTGTGCCCCGGTCACGGGCCACCGATCCTGGGGGCCGATCGGGTCGCGCAGGCGCTCGGCGACGCCGCGACGCTGCTCGAGACCCTCCACGAGCAGACGGTCGCGGCGATGAACACGGGCGCACGGCTCGACGAGGTCGTCGCGAGTGTGGTCGTGCCGGAGCGGCTGCTGCAGCGGCCGTATCTCCGCGCCGTGTACGACGAGCCGGAGTTCATCGTGCGCAACCTGTGGCGGCTCTACGGCGGCTGGTACGACGGCAACCCCGCCCATCTCAAGCCCGCACGCGAGCACGTGCTCGCGAGCGAGCTGGCGACACTGGCCGGCGGTGCGACCCGCCTGTGCGAGCGCGCGCGCGCATTGCTCGACGCCGGCGAGCTCGCCCTCGCCTGCCACCTGGTCGAGTTCGCCGCCCTCGCGGCGCCCGCCGACCTCGGCATCCGGCGCGTGCGTGGCGAGATCTACCGCGCGCGCGCGGATGCCAGCACGAGCCTCATGGCCCAGGGCATCTTCGAAGCCGCCGCCCGCGAGAGCGACGGCGACGGCAGCTAATCCGCCGCGCCTTGGCGCGTCGCTGCGCCGCCCGAGCGCGTGAGCAGCGAGCGCTCGTGGTCGACCCACTCGGCCAGGCCGACGTCGAGGCCGCGCGACTGCCAGCCGAGCTCGCGCTCGGCCTTCGCGCTGCTGGCGATCGAGGTGGTCTCGGCCACGCTGCGCAGCGACTCGCCGCGGTAGGCGGAGGGCAGCCGCGGCAAGAAGCGCTGCAGCGCGTCCGAGGCACGCGCCAGCGTGCGCAGCGTCTTGCCGTCGAGCTGCAGGCGCGGGGCCGGTACGCCTGCGCGCGCAGCCGCGATCTCGAACACCCGCGAGAGCTCGCACACCGAACCCGCCACGATGTAGCACTCGCCGTCGCGCCCCCGCTCCATCGCACGTAGGTGCGCGTCGACGGTGTCGTCGACGTGCCCCCAGCAATAGGTCGTGCGCCGCGGAGCAACCGGCAGCTTGCGCTGCAACAGCATCACCAACGAGTCGCGAATCGGGCTGTGATCGCCGGGGCCATACACGACCCCCGGCAGCACCACGCGCAGCGGCAACCCCTCGGCCATCATCGGCAACGCGACCTCGCGGTGCGCGAGCGACTTGGTCTCCTCGTACACGCTGTTGAAGGGGCCGTTGCACGGCGAGTCCTCGTCGACCGTGCGGCCGCGGGTGTCGCCATAGATCGCAATGCTGCTGGTGTACACCCCACGCGCGACCCCGAGCTCGCGCATCACCTCGAGCACGTTGCGAGTGCCGACGACGTTGACGTCGTGGGCCTGGGCCGCGTCGTCGCTGCCGATGTGGTACCAGGCCGCGACGTGGAACAGACGCTCTGCGCCACGCATCGCCTCGCGCACGCTGCCGCGATCCCGCACGTCGCCCTCGTGGGTCTCGATGCCGGCGGCGCGCAGCTGCGCGGCCGCGGCGGGGTCGCGGACCAGGGCACGCACGCGATGGCCGCCTGCGACCAGAGCCCGCGCCAGACGTCCGCCGATGAAGCCCGTGGCGCCGGTGACGAACACTTGCATGCGGCGGACGCTACCACGCGGGCAAGTTGCGGCACACTGGCGGCGGATGGCCGACGAGCCCAACAACCTGGTCGCGTTGGAGCGCGCGCGGACGCTCGCGCGCGAGCGCATCGGCGAAGGTTATGCGCGTGACCTCATCGACGCCGACGAGCTGGACCGGCGCCTCGAGCTGCTCGAGCGGGCCGCGACTGCCACCGAGATCGAGCTGCTCGCGCGCGACCTGGTCGCACCCACGGTAGTCGAGCCGACGCAGCTGGTGCGGGTCGCGGCGCAGCCCCACGAGCTGGCCCCGACGCAGACCATCGGCGCATGGTTCTCGGAGACCAAGCGCACCGGACCGTGGACGCCCGCGCGCGAGAACGCGGTCACCGCAGTGCTCGCCTCGGTGCGGCTCGATCTCCGCGAGGCCCGGCTG
Source organism: Deltaproteobacteria bacterium (assembly GCA_016709225.1). Lineage (NCBI taxonomy): Bacteria > Pseudomonadati > Myxococcota > Myxococcia > Deltaproteobacteria bacterium. The sequence continues at coordinate 1,554,057 of JADJEE010000002.1, forward strand.
GCGGAGGGCACCACGGCGTTCGTGGTGAAGGTGGTCGCCGGTGAGATCGAGATCATCGTGCCGCCGGGTCTGCGCATCGACCTGGAGTGCAGCGCGTTCTTCGGCGAAGTCGATCACGACGAGCCGATCGAACCGATCGAGCCGGTCCCACAGCACGCGCACGTCCGCGTGCTGGTGACCGGCTCGATCTACTTCGGCTCGGTCAGCGTGCGCGAGCAACTGCCGGGTGAGACCCGATCCGAGGCCCGCAAGCGACGCAAGGCCGCGCGCAAGCGCCTGGTTGCCGCCAACCGCGAGAAGCGCAAGGCGCTCGGCCCCGCGCGGTGAGCCCACCGCGCGAGCTCGTCGAGGCTCAGAAGCGAAATCCCAGGCCCGCGCTCGCCGGTGCGAGCCGAGCTTGGCGTCGCGCCGCGTTTGCGCGCTTCTTGAACGCGATGCCGACCGCCAGCGCGATCGCTCCGACACCGATGAGCGCCACGCCGGTCCAGAACGACGCCTCCATGGTGTCGTCGGCGTTGCGTGCCCGCCGGTAGCGCGTCGCCTGATCGCTCACGCCGATGATCGGATCGCGCTCGGCGCGGTCCTTTGCCGCGCGCTTCACCAGCGCCGACGGACCCGCGATGAGCACGATCGAGAACACGCCGAGTCCCAGCGAGGTCGCGCCCAAGGCAATCGCAGCGGTCGCACCGGGCGTCGGAGCGCGCCGCGGCGGTGGTGGGGGAACCGGGGCGGGCACCACCTGCGGCGGCGGCGGAGAGACCTGGACCTCGACCTGCACGGCGTCCCAGCTGCCCGGCGTGGTGGTGGTCGTCGTCGTCGTCGTCGTGCTCGGCGCCGACGCGGCGGGCTCGGGTGTGGCCGTGTCTGTGGCCATGCCCGTCGTTGGCTCGGTGGGCGCCGCCGTCGGGGCCTCGCCGAGCGCTGGCGCACCCGCCCCGGAGATCAGTGACAACGCGGTGATGCACGCGATCGCGATGGTGCTCATGGCCCCACCTCGGGCTGCGCGAGCACCTCGGCATCGATGATGTCGACCTCGTCGCCGTTGATCTTCACGCGTACGGAGGTCTTACCGACCTTGCCGCCCAGCAAGGCAAACTTGTCGACGTCGGTCGAGGGCGCCGCCTGCATGATCGACTCGTCGAAGGCTTCGAGCGTGACGAGGTCGAAGCTCTCGTAGTCCTCGTAGGGGTTGTCGGACAGCGGCTGCACCTGGACGATCACCACGTCGCCCTCGGTGATCGCGAGGCCGTCGGCCGAGAGGTCGCCCTGTCCGACGATGTAGCGCAGCTCGAGGCCGTCATAGTGGGGCTTGCAAGCGGCCGCACCGAGCAACAGCGCGAAGGGGAGCCAGCGGGTGAGTCGTGCCATGGTCAGATCCCCCCCGTGCTGCCAGAGCTGCCGCCGGTGCTGCCACCGCTCGAGCCGCCGCTGCCACTGTCGCTGCCGCCGCTGTCGCTGCCGCTGCCGCTGCTGTCGCTGCTGCCGTCGCTGCCGCTGCTGCCCGAGTCGGTGGCGGTTTCACCCGTGGTCTGCTCGCCCTCGACCGTCACCGTGATGCTCCGCGTCGTGTCGCCGAGCTCCACCGTGAGGGTGGTGGTGCCGAGCGCGACACCGGTCACCGACAACGTCTGCGCGACGCTCGGCTGCACGATGGCGGGATCCTCGGCGGTCGCCGTGAACGGCACCGCACCGCCGGCGGCCACGCATCCGGACGCCAGCGCCGTGCCGCGTGGGAGCAGCTCGAGCGTCTCGCCGCGGGCCAGGCTCAGCGTGTCACCGACGACGCCACCGCCAACCTGCAGGATCTCCGTGCCGCTGGGGGCAACGAGATCGAGGTGAAGCACGTCGACGACGTGATCGTCGGCGAAGGCCGCGAACGCGGCGTTGCCGGTGCGCAGGGTCGTGAACGCGGCCCCGCTGCCGAAGAACGACTCGCTCGCGGCGCGCACGAACACGAAGTCGGACCCGAGATCGGAGACCTCGTCGAAGTCGCGCAGCGTGAAGCCGAGGTCGAAGCGCCCGCCGACCAGCATGCAGTCGGGGAACGTGGGCGTCAGCTCGTCGAGCCCGCAGGCGGGGTCGTTGAGGCCCACGCAGCGGTACTCGAAGGTGCCGTTGCCGAGCTCCCCGAGCTTGCTGCTGCTGACCGAGCCGCTGCAGGCCGTCATCGCGAGAGCGAGCGCACACGCCCGCCATCGCCAGGGCGGGCGCCTGCTCGCCCGACCTCCTTCGCCGTCGACACGCGTTCTAAGCATCATGCCTGGAGCTTAGCGCGCTGTGGGGCCGATGCGACAGTGACGACGGCCACAGCTCAAGCCGCTCGCGGGGCACTGGTTTCGATGCAGCGCGAGCGGGCTTCCACTAGTACCTCGACACAGCGATAGTGACGGGCCATAACACCGCCCTGACCGCGCCTCGCTGCGTTGCCGCACCTTGAAATACGCCCGGTATTCCGGCGGCACGGCGCCTTGCGGAGTCGCGGCCATGACGGCGTTCTGACCCATCACTATCGCTGTGTCGAGGTACTAGCCCGCGGCGTCGTCGGGCGACACGTCGGATTCGGCAGACTTGGTCGGTACCTTTGGCGGCTCGGTGGCTTCGTCGTCGGCGTCGACCTTGGCGTCCTCGTCCGGCTCCGCGCGGGGCTCGGGCGCCGGCGGTGGCGAGACCTCGTCGAGCTTCTCGATCCGCTTCGCGGCCTGCTTCGAGCCCAGCGCTGCGGCACGCTGATACGCCCGACGGGCATCGGCGTACTCGGCCAGCTTCATCGACGCATCGCCGACGCGGATGTGGTGCTCCGCGCGTTGCGGTGCGTTGGCGACCAGGCGCTCGGCGTACTCGAGTGCCTCGTCGTGGTTGCCGCGCGCAGCCTCGATGCCGTACATCGCCGCCAACGCCTGCGCGTTGTTGGGGTCGTACGTGAGCGCGCGCTTGAACATCTCCTCGGCATCCTTGCGCAGGCCCGACGACAACAGCTTCGCGGCGCTCTTGCTGAGATCGGCCGCGCCGGCGCGCTCGTCCGCGGCCGCCTGGGTCGGGCGCGGCGGCAGCGGCTCGCTCGGGGTCGACGGCTCGGCCCCTGTCGCGGCCACCGCCACCTCGGCGACCACCGGCTCGGCGTCGCGCCCAGCGGGGCCGGACGGGCTCGGGCGTCGTGGATCGCGGCCGCGATCGCTGGCGGGCAGACGTGCGGCCGCGATCTCTTGCTCGGTGAACTCGATGCTCTCGGCCTTGCGCGACAGCTGATCGATCGCGGCATCGTCGTCGAGCTCGGCGCGCTCGCGGGCGTGCGCGAGCGTCCGGTCGAACACCAGCGCCTGCCGATAGTACTCGACCGCGAACACGTGCCCGCCCTCGCGGTCCCAGTACGAGTCGCCCAGGCGCGACAAGGTGGCGGCAAACTCCTCGCGCAGCGCCGACGCAGCGCCGACGGCGGACTCGTCACCGATCGACTCGAGCTCGCGGATCTTCGAGAACGCGGTCGCGCCACTCGGATCCTCGGGCGTGGGGTAGACGTAGGCACTGAGCGCGCCGGCGGCCCGCGCCTCGTCGACCAGCCGCTCGACCTCGGTGGGCCCGACCGGCACCGCGGCAGCCGAGTCACCCCGTGCGACCCACGCGTACGCAGCGACCCCGACCAGTGCCAGCGAGAGACCGACGATGAGCGGCGAAACCCACGCACGCCGGCGGCGCGGCGCGGGTCCGTTCAGATCGGGCATCTCACGCAGCAGCCGCTCGCGGAGCTCGGGGTCGACCTCGTCGGGCAGCGGCAGGTCGTCCCAGCTGGTCTGCAACGAGGCGTCGATCTGCGCGGCACACAACGCGGCCTCGAGCTCGCCCATGGTGCGGAAGCGATTCGAGGGCAGCTTCGCGAGGCAGCGCAGGATCACGCGATCGAGCGCAGGCGGGATACCGAGCTCGGGGCGCAGCTTGCTCGGCGGCTCGGCGGTGTCCGAGAGATGGCTACCGAGCACCTCGTCGAGGTCGGTGCTGTCGCTTGCGAACGGCGGCTGCCCCGTGAGCATCTCGTAGGCGGTGCAGCCGACCGCGTAGATGTCGGCGCGTTGATCGAACTTCGCGCCCGCCACCAGCTCGGGCGCCAGGTAGTGCGGCGTGCCGGCGGACATCGGCCGCAGATCCTCACCGAGCATCGCCGCGATGCCGAAGTCGAGCAGCTTGACGGCGTCGGCGCGGCCGCGACGACGCTCGATCACGATGTTCTCGGGCTTGACGTCGCGATGCACGACGCCGGCCTTGTGTGCGGCGTCGAGCCCCTTGCAGATCTGCCGCAGCAGGCCGATGGCGCGCGACGCCGACATCGGTCCGGCACGCAGCTCGTGGCGCAGGGTCGGCCCATCGACCAGCTCCATCGTGAACATCACGAAGCGACCGGGCAGCTCCGCGAAGTCGTAGACCTGCACGATGTGCTCGGAGCCCACCTTGCTGGCAGCGCGGGCCTCCTGACGGAACTGCTCCGCGATCGCGCGTGTGCGGGTGTACTCGGGCCGCAGGATCTTGAGCGCGACGCGGCGCTCGATGTCGACGTGCTCGGCCTCGTAGACCGTGCCCATGCCGCCGTCGCCGAGCGCACGCAGGATGCGATAGCGCGTGCCGGTGAGCACGCCGCCGATGGTGACTGCGAGCAGATCGATGGGCTGGGTCGCGGTCGGCTCACCGACGTCGATCGGCATCGGCACGCCGGCCTCGGCCGTATCGGGGACCTCCGCGTGTGCAGCCGGTCGCGCACCCATGCGGGGCGGCGGCGGTGGCGTGCGCCGGGTCTCGGGGCGAGGCACAGGCGCCGGGCCGATGTGCAGGATCGTCCGCTGCGCGTCGTCGTCCGGTGCTCGCGAGTGACTGGCCATGCGTGGTGCCGAGATGCGTCGGCACCCCAGATGTAACAGCCTGCCAGCGTAACGCCGCGTTGCCTAGCGCGACCCGCCCCCCGAGGCGCCCACGCGAAGGGCTTTGGCCCACGCGGCGGCACATGTCGTACGCACGCTCCGGCAGATCGTGCGTGACGCAGCAGCCCGATCACCGCGGCGATTGGGACGCGATGCCCCGCAGCGCCTACGGCAATCGAGTGCCGTCGCGTCGATCGTGATCGATGGGACACAAGTGATGCACGACGAGCCTCGCGGCGATCGCGGCGACGCGGGCGCGCGGGCACCTCGTCCGCTACGCCCGCTGGCCCGAGATCGGACGGGTCAGCGGCGTCGACTCCGACGCGGTGCCGTTGCCAGCAACGCTAGTGGCCGCGCAGCTTCTGGATCTGTCGCAGGTCGCGCTTGCTGGGTCGGCCGACGCCGCGCTCGCGCGTCACCACCGGCTCCTCGCGTGGCGGTGGCGGTGGCGAGTGGTCGACGTAGAGCGTGCGAGCCTGCTCTGCGGGGCCGCGTCGGTCCGACAACGCGACGACCTCGAACACCCGCAGCCCGCCCTCGGTCTTCGCTTCGACCCGATCGCCCACCCTCACGCTCTTGGCCGGCTTCGCCGAGTTGCCGTTGAGCTTCACGTGGCCGGCGTCGCAGGCCTCCGCGGCGATCGACCGGGTCTTGAAGCAACGCGCGGCCCACAGCCACTTGTCGAGCCGCACCTCCGCCATCGTCGGCGCATTCATCGACGCCGCGCCCCCGCGAACCGGCGCCAGCCGCGACGCACGCCGAGCGCACTGTCTTCGATGGTCGCGTACGCCGCGGGCAGGAACACCAGCGTGATGAGCGTGCTGGTCAGCAACCCGCCGGTGATGACGATCGCGATCGCATGGTAGTAGACGCCAGCGAGGGTCGGGTGGTGGATGAGCATCGGCACCAGGCCGAGGATCGTCGTCGTCACGGTCATGAGGATCGGTCGCAGGCGATCGCGCCCCGCGGCCTGCAGCGCCTCGGCGCGCGCGATCCCGCCGGCGCGCAGCGAGGTTGCGCGATCGATCAGCATGATGCCGTTGTTCACCACCACGCCCACGAGGATGAAGAGCCCGACGATCGCGGTGGCGTCGACGGTCGTCTGCGTGAGCCATAGCGCCCACGGAGCCCCGAACGCGCCCAGCAGGCACGTCACGAGGATGCCCGCCGGTTGCAGGTAGCTCTCGAACAACGAGGCCATCACCGCGTACACCAGCAAGAGGCACAGCCCGAGGTTCACGAGCATGTCGTTGTTGGCCTCGCGTTGGCCTCGCCACTGGGTGCCGCGGCCCCAGCCGTAGCCGGGTGGGAACACGAAGTCGGCCATCGCGGCGCTGACGAGCTCGAAGTTGGCCTTCGGATCGGCGTTGAAGAAGCGCACCTGCAGGCGCACCTCGGTCTGTCGATCGACGCGCTGGATCCACCATGGCCGTCGCTCGAACTCGATCTCACTGACCGCGCCCAGCGGGATCTCCCCGCCGGCCGGCAACGGCAGTCGCAGGTCGCGGACGTCTTCGATGCCCGGGCCCTTCTCGCCCTCGCCCGCCGCCGACATCCGCAGGCGCAGCTCGCCGCGCTCGCCCCGGACGCGTCCGAGCGGCATGCCCTGGAACGCCAGCGACACCCGCGACGCCACGTCGTCGGCCGACAATCCCAGTGCGCGAAGGTGATCGCCGTCGAGCACGACGTGGAGCTCGCGCGCGCCGTCGGTGTACGGCGTGGTCACGAGGTCGAAACCGCCGGCGTCGGGCGCGTTGGCGTCGCCCTTGGCGAGCGTGCGCTCGAGGTGTGCGGAGACCTGCTGCGACAGCGTCATCAGCGTCGCCATGTTGTCGCCCTTGATCGCGAACTCGACGACGTTGCGATCGGTGTTGTCGCGCCAGCTGAACTCGGACTCGTTCACCCGATAGCGGACGCCGACCTGCTCGGGTAGCGCCTGCCGCACGCGGGTTTCGAACTCGGCCATCTCCAGCTCGCTCTCGAACGCGTCACGCGGGTACACGCGGCACGAGCTGCGGTGATCGCCGTAGGAGCACGAGACCGACTCGACGCCGAGCGTGTCGCGGGCCGCCAGCAACGCCTCCTCGAGCACGACGACGTGGTGCTCGATCTTCTCGAAGTTGCGGCTGCCGCTGAACTCGAGCCGGATCGGCAGGTGGTCGGGCTTGATGTCGGCACGGCCGAGCTTGAGCTCGAGCTTGCTCGCCGGGTATGCCGCCGAGGCCGCCAGCACCACGCCGAGCAGCAGCGTCAGCTTGGGCCAGCGCAGCGTGCGAGCGATGAGCCACGCGTAGCCACGGGTGAAGAGCCCCAGGACCGGGTGATGCGTGGGCCTGGTCGAGGGCCGCACCAGGCGGCCGAGCAGCAGCGGCACCGAGGTCTGGCTCACGAACAGGCTCGCGACCAGACCGATCGCCAGCGTGGTGCCGAGCGGTCGCAGATAGGTGCTGAGCTCGTCGGCCGGGTCGTTGACGATGAGCGGCACGAACACGATCACGGTCGACAGCGTCGATGCCATGGTCGCGAAGCCGACCTCGCGGGCGCCGCGTCGAGCGGCCTCGAGCTGCGACAACCCGGTACGGGCCTGGGCCGCGATGGCCTCGACGATGACGACCGCGTTGTCGATCAGCATCCCGACCCCGAGCACCAGCCCGAGCAGCACCACGCAGTTGAGCTCCTCACCGCGCATGAACAGCACGGCGCCGGCGGCCAGCACCGACAACGGCACCGAGACCGCCGCCGCGACGGTGGTGCGCAAGCGGTGGAGGAACAGGAACAGCACCGCCATCGCCAGCAGACCGCCGTAGATGCCGCTGTCGCGCAGGTCCGCCAGGGTCTTGAGGATGATCTGCCCCTGATCGCGAACGACGAGCACCTCGATGCCATCGAGCGCAGGGTCGGCGTGCAGCTCGTCGATCACGCGCGCCACGGCGCGCGAAACCTCGACCACGCTGGCGCCGGCGGCCGCGAAGACCTCGAGGTTCACCGCACGGCGCCCGTTGAGCCGCTTGGCGTTGCGGTTCTCCTCGGGGTGCACGCGGACCCTCGCGACCTCGCCGAGCGCGGCGAAGCGAGCGTCATCGCCGGTCTCGGTGTCGACCACGGTCGCGCCCGCGGTCGTGACCGCGCCGGGGATGCCGCCCTCGGTGGCCGCCGCTTCGGCCGCAGCTTCGGTCGCGGCGACGGCCATCGCCTGCGCCGCGTCGGCGCCCCGTCGCAGCGGCAGCGCCGCGAAGCGCCCCGGCTCGGCCGGCGCCGACGGGCTGCGCACGCCGGCGTCGCGCGTGGTCTGCCGCACCACGCCCATGCTGTGGCCCTGTCGCGCGTCGCGAACCGCAGCGCCGAGCTCCGCCAGCGACACCCCGGTGCGGTGCACCGCCTCGAGATCGACCGCGATCTCCAGCTCGTGGGGCGACACGCCGTCGAGCTCGATGCGCGCAACGCCGTCGATGCGCTCGAGCGCCCGCACGATGCGCTCCTCGATCAGATAGTAGTCCTGCGACAGGTCGGTGCCGGACGACAGTCGCACCTCCATGATCGGATCGTCGGCGTTGGTGTAGCTGCCGATCTCGATGTTGGTGACGAACTCCGGCAGCTCGCCGCGCACCCGATCGATGCGGTCGCGCAGCTCGAGCTTGCGCGCGTCGGCGTCCTCGCCGGGCTGGAACTCGAGGTTCATCCGCACACCCCAGCCACCCGACCCGACCTGCGTGCGCGCGACCCCACGCAGGCCCGCGACCGCCTCCTCGAGCGGACGAATGAGCTCGCGCTCGAGCACCTCGGGGCTGGTGCGCGCGATGTCGACGCGCACGTACGCGCGCGCGGCCTGCTCGCGCGGCAGGAACGACAGCGGCATGCGCGACAACCCGATGAGGCCCAGCAACACCACCGCCACGAGCGCCATGCCGACGGTGACCGGTCGCGAGAGCGCGAGATCGGAGGGGCTCCACTTCGGCATCGTCGCGGCGTCAGCATACCTGCTTGGCCGACGATGGGGGTGCGCCGACGGGCGTGCGTGCGTGCTGGTCGGCGCCGACCGCAACCGGCGCCCACGGGCCCGAGGAGGCACCTCCCATCGGTTTGACTAATTTGAACAAATGAGTCATATCAGTTCTGTGAGCACGCCCGCCCGCGGCCCCCGCGACCCTTCGCGGCGGCGTCGAATCCTCGACGCCGCGAAAGCCGAGTTCACGCGCAGTGGCTTCAAGGGCACCAACCTCGACGCGATCGCACAGGCGGCGGGCTGCGCCAAGGGTGCGCTCTACCTCGAGTTCCCGGACAAGCGCACGCTGCTGCGCGAGCTCGTGCTCGAGGTGTTTGCGGGCATCCGCGCGCGCTACGAACAGGAGGTGGTGTCGCGCGGCTCGCCGCTGCAGCGCATCGTGGGGACCCTGGCGTTCGCATTCCGCGAGATGCTCCGCGAGCCGCTGTTCGCCAAGCTCATGCGCGAGGATCCCGAGCTGCGGGAGCTGCTGGTGACGGACCCGGTGCAGGCCGCGGCGGCGGCGAAGGTCGAGATCGATCAGATCGCGGGCTGGGTCGATGAAGGCATCGCCCGCGGCGAGATCCGCCCCGACGTCGACCGCGACGCCATCCCGTACGTACTCGGTGTGCTGCGCTTCTCGCCGCAGCACCTCGGCCTCATCACCGAGCTGGGTCTGTTCTCGGGCGAGCGCACGCTCGCGACCATCGTCGAGCTGTTCGAACGCGGTCTCGCGGCGCGGCCGGGGCACGACACGCCGCGACACGGCACCGCCGCTGGCGCAGCCGTGAGCCCGCGCTCCGCCAAGCCCACCCGCAAGACCACCCGCACCCGCACGAGGACCCGATGACCAGCACCGCCGCGATCGAGATCGACAACCTCGGCAAGCGCTTCGGCACCGTCACCGCCGTGGAGGCGCTCTCGTTCACGGTCGGCGCCGGCGAGATCTTCGGCTTCATGGGCCACAACGGCGCCGGCAAGACCACGACGTTGCGCATGCTGCTCGGCCTCACCACCCCGAGCACCGGTGCGGCGCGCGTGCTCGGCCACGACTGCACCCACGCCGCGCTCGAGGTGCGCCGCGTGACCGGCTTCTTGCCGGCCAGCTACACGCTGCCGCCCGACATGACTGCGCGCGGGTTCCTGCACTACATCGCCGCGATGTTCGAGCTGCCGGTCGCGGTCGCGCGTCAGCGCACCGAGGCCCTGCTCGCACGCTTCGGTCTGCAGGACGCCGCCGATCGCCGGCTGCGCGGCTTCTCCACCGGCATGGCGCAGAAGGTCGGGCTCGCGCAGGCCTTGGTGAACGAGCCGCGCGTGCTGCTGCTCGACGAGCCGACCTCGGGGCTCGACCCGCTCGGCCGTCACGAGCTGCTCGAGCTGCTGCGCGAGCTCGCCCGCGACCGCGGCGTGACGGTGCTGTTCTCGTCGCACATCCTCTCGGACGTCGAGGCGGTGTGCCAGCGCGTCGCGGCGCTCCACCACGGCAAGCTCATCGCGTGCGACACCGTCGCCACGCTCAAGGCCGAGCACGGCGTCGCCGGCATGGACGACCTCTACCTCTCGCTGGTGCGGAGCGCCGCAGCATGACACGGCTACAGTGGCTCGATCTGCGCGCAACGCTGCGCGAGCGCAAGACCTGGCTCGCGGCCGCGATGTTGCTGTACGCGGTGGTCTCGATCCCGGTGCTGTTCGAGCGCCCCCCGCCGCACGTGCTCGCCGCCGTCCAGGCATGGTTCGCCAGCGACGACCCATTCGCGCTGTTCATGTACCTCTGGATCGATCTCGTGATGAACAAGGCCATCGCGTTCTTGCCGGTCGTGATGGCCAGCGGTGTGGTGCTGCGCGAGCGCGATCTGGGCTCGCTGGTGCTGGTGGCGTCGAAGCCCATCGGCATGTCGCGCTACTTCGTGCTGCGCGCGATGTCGGCGTGCCTCGCGATGGCGATCCTCTATATCGCGACCCAGCTGCTCGGCGCGCTGTGGTTCAGCGTGCAGGTGGCGGGCTTCCACGCGCGCCCGTTCCTGCTGGCGATGGTGCCCAACCTGTTCGCGGCCACCTTCGCGACCGCACTCGCGGCCGCCTGCGCCGCGTGGGTGCGTCGGCGCGTGGCTGCGGCCCTGGTCGCGCTCGGCATCACCACCACGTTGGTGGGCATGGCGTTGGTCGGCTACTACCAGCCGGCCTGGCGCGCATGGGCGAACCTCAACCCCATCGCGGTCGGAGCCTCGGCACTCGGGCGGCTCGATCACCTCGATGTACTCGGTACGCTGGTGCCGGCGGGCACGCTCGTGCTCGCGACCGCGGCGATGTTGTGGATTGGTTCGATCGGCGCTCGACGACTGGCGGTGCTGTCGTGAGTGCCGGCCCCGCGTGGACTTACGTGCGGGCCGAGGCCGCGGCCACGCCTCGCCGTGCGGCAATCGGCGTCACGCTGGCGGCGGTGGGCGGGCTCGCGCTGTCGCACGCGGTGATTCCACACTTCCCCGACGCCGCCATCGGCCTGCTGCAACAGGGCTTCCGCCTGCGCACCCTCGGCGGCGTGATGCTCTTCAACGACGTCGTCGCGATCTACTTCGCGGCGTTCTACGTCGGGCTCGCGGGCCTCGTCGAGGGCCTGGTGGTCGCGCGCGAGCAGCATCGACTCGAGCTCTTGCTGGCCAAGCCGGTGACGCCGCAGGGCTTCCTCGCCGCGCGTACGGGCACCGTGCTGCTCACCAGTGTGCTCGTCGGCGTCGCGGTCACGCTCGCGATGTTGGTCGCGCTCGCGGGCCACTTCGGCGACGGTGCCGAGATCTCGATCCTCGGCGCGCTCGGGGCGGGCCTGTTCGTCACCGCGATCGCGCTGGTCCAGCTGGCCGCGCTCGAGTCGCTGTTGGTCCGCATGCGCGAGAGCTTCTTCGCGCTGCTCGCCGGCTCGGCGGTCTGGCTCGCGACCGTGATGCCCTCGGCGGTGCTGCTCTACCGACCCGACCTGCTCGACCCGCGCCCGTGGCTCGCCGACGCCATCACCGTATCGAGCCTGGTCTGGCACGGAGCGCAGCTGGCGTGGCTGGGCCCGTGCGCGCTCGCGATGGCGGTCCCGTGCGCGATCGCATGCGTGTGGGCCGCGGGGCGCGTGCTGGCCCGCACCGACGTCGCTGCGTGAGGGGCTTCTGCGCGCTCCACCGCGGGTTTGGCCGGGGCACGACCCGCGCATCGCGGCCACGTCCGCGCAACCGCTTCACGCTGGGATTACGCGCCGTCGACCGACGGCGGCCCGACCGGGCGGCATGCTGTGGACGTGGGCGCCTCCGCACTCTCCGACTCCACCGCCGTCAGCCCTGCTCCACGACCGAGTCCGCAGGAGGTGCTCGATCGCATCGGTGCCGGCAAGGGGCGCCGTCGCCGACGCGCGGTGGTGTGGTTGGTGGTGCTGCTCGTCATCGGTGGCGGCGGCTTCACGTGGTGGCGCCTACGCAACGCGAAGCAGGTGCCGATCCAGTGGGAGACGGTCGCGGCCGACCGCGGTGACATCGAGATGCACGTGGTCGCGACCGGCTCGCTGCAGGCGCGCAGCACCGTGTCGGTCGGCGCCGAGATCTCGGGTCGCGTCGCGAGCGTCGAGGTCGACGTCAACGATCGCGTCACCAAGGGTCAAGTGCTCGTGCGGCTGGACCCCATCACGGCCGCCAATGCGCTGGCCGAGGCCCAGGCCTCGCTCAAGTCGGCGAGCGCTGACTTGAGCCGCAGCAAGGCGGCGCTGAAGGAATCGGAGAGCCTCGAGCGCCGCGCCGACGCACTGGCCAAGCAAGGCCTGGTCTCGGTCGAAGAGAACGACGCCCAGCGCAGCGCGGCGACCCTGGCGAAGAGCGACGTCTCGCGTGCCACCGCGCAGGCGAGCCTGGCGAAGATCCGCGTCGATCAGGCCAAGACCGACCTCTCCAAGCTGGTCATCCTCTCGCCCATCGACGGCATCGTGATGTCGCGCGCGGTCGAGCCCGGCAACGCGCTGTCGGCATCGTTGGCGGCCCCCGAGCTGTTCACCATCGCCGAGGACCTGTCGAAGATGGAGCTCGCGCTGCCGATCAACGAGGCCGACGTCGCGCGGGTGCGGGCGGGCCAGCAGGCGACGTTCGAGGTCGACGCGTGGCCGGACCGCACCTTCACCGCGAGTGTCCGGGAGGTCTCGTTCGCACCGCTGGTCACCAACAACGTCGTCACCTACAACGCGATCCTCGACGTCGACAACGCCGACCTCGCGCTGCGTCCGGGCATGACCGCGAGCGCGACCATCGTGTCGGACACGCGCAAGGCGGTGCTGCGCGTGCCCAACGGCGCGCTGCGCTACACGCCGCAGCTTCCGACGCAGAACAAGGGCTTCAACCCGCTGGCGCCTCCGCGCATGCGCGGCATGGGCGGTGGTGGAGACAAGCCGCAGGCCCCCGGCGTCTGGGTGCTGCGTGACGGCGCGCCGGTGCGCGTGCGCGTGACCTTGGGCGCGAGCGATGGCGAGTACACCGAGGTCGAAGGCGGCGAGCTGGTCGACGACGACCCGATCGTGGTCGGTCAGAGCAGCGGCGGAGGCGGCCGATGAGCGCGCAACCGGTGGTGAGTCTGGTCGGTGACCCGCCGGCGCTGCTGCAGCTGGTCGACGTGCGGCGGATCTACGGCGAGGGCGAGTCCGAGGTGCGTGCACTCGACGGCGTCGACCTCGAGATCGACCAAGGCGAGTTCGTGATGGTCATGGGCTCGAGTGGCTCGGGCAAGTCGACCTGCATGAACCTGCTGGGCTGCCTCGACAAGCCCACCGGCGGCAGCTACCGCTTCGCGGGGGTCGACATCGGCGGGCTCGATCGTGACGCGCTGGCGCTGTTGCGGCGCCACTATCTCGGCTTCGTGTTCCAGAGCTTCAACCTGCTGCCGCGCACGTCGGCGGTCGAGCAGGTCGAGCTGCCGCTGGTGTACCGCGGCGTCGGAGCCCGCAAGCGCCGCGCAGCAGCCCTCGGTGCGCTCGAGCGCGTGGGCCTGGCAACCCGCGCCGAGCACACCCCCGCCGAGCTCTCGGGCGGTCAGCAGCAGCGCGTCGCGATCGCGCGGGCGATCGTCACCGAGCCGGTGGTGCTGTTCGCCGACGAGCCCACCGGCAACCTCGACACCGAGACCACCCATGACGTCATGCGCCTGCTGGGCGAGCTCAACCGCAAGCTCGGCATCACCATCGTCATGGTCACGCACGAGCCCGAGCTCATCGCATACGCATCGCGCGTGATCACGTTCCGTGACGGTCGCGTGCTGACCGACGAACGAAAGGCGGCCGCGTCGTGATCCTCTGGACCACCTTCGTGCTGGCGTTGGGCGCCATCCGGCGCAACGCGGGCCGCTCGCTGCTCACCGCGCTCGGCGTCGTCATCGGCGTCGGCAGCGTGATCGCAATGGTGAACCTCGGCCGCGCCGCCGGCCAGCAGGTCACCTCCAACATCCAGGCGATGGGCCCCAACTTGCTGTTCGTGCGGCCCAGCTTCACGCGCGCCGCCAGCGGCGGCACGCGTGCCGAGGCGGTGCCGTTCACACCCGAAGACGTCGCGGCGATCGAGCGCGACATCGACGGGGTCGTGGTCGCGCCGGGCGCGAGCGCGAGCGCGACCATCGCGTACGGCAACCTCAACGCGACCACCTCGATCACCGGCACCACCAACGCGTACTTCGAGGTCCGCAACCTGCAGATCGCGGCGGGGCGCATGTTCGAGACCCGCGAGCTCGACAGTGGCGCGGCGGTCTGCATCCTCGGGCCGACGGTCGTGACCAACGTCTACGCCAGCGCGGAGCCGCTCGGCAGCACACTACGGATCGGCGCGACCAGCTGCAGCGTCATCGGCGTGCTCGCGCCCAAGGGCAGCAACATGGGTCAGGACCAAGACGACGTGGTGCTGATGCCGTTCCGTGCCGTCGGTCGGCGCCTGACCGGCAGGACCGACATTGCGACCATCTACGTGTCGGCGGTCGAGGACGGCACCAGCGCGCGGGTCCGCAGCGACCTGCAGGCGCTGCTCCGCGAGCGCCGTCACCTGCGCGAGGGTGAGGCCGACGACTTCGACGTGCGTGACATGGCCGAGATCGCCAGCACCCTCGAGAGCACCAGCGCGACCATGACCGCGCTGCTGGGCGCGATCGCGGCGGTGAGCCTCGTCGTCGGCGGCATCGGCATCATGAACATCATGCTGGTCTCGGTCACCGAGCGCACCCGCGAGATCGGCCTGCGCCTCGCCGTCGGCGCCCGCACCCGCGAGGTGCTGCTGCAGTTCCTCGTCGAGGCGATGGTGCTGTCGGTGTTCGGCGGCGTCGTCGGCATCGCGCTCGGGGTCGGCGGCACATGGCTCATCGTGACGCAGCTGGGCATGCCATTCGTGGTGTCGATGGAGATGGTCGCCGCGGCATTCGGCGTCTCGGCGGTGGTCGGCGTGCTGTTCGGCTACCTGCCAGCGCTCAAGGCCGCACGGCTCGACCCGATCGTCGCGCTGCGCCACGAGTGACGCGGCGGCCGCAGGCCGCCACGAACGGGTGCGACCATCGCCGACGGGGTTTCGCGGTACCTTCGGCCGGCATGCCCGACATCCTCAGCCCCATCGATGGTCGTGTCGCCTACGGCTACGCCGAGCTGTCCTTCGAGGCCGCGCTCGCCAAGATCGAGCAGGCCGAGACCGTGCAACGCAGCTGGGCGCAGACGCCCCTGCCCCAGCGCATCGCGCTTTGTCAGCGCATGCTCGAGAGCTATCGCGCGCGGCTGCCCGAGTACAGCGAGCAGATCACCCGCATGATGGGCAAGCCGGTCGGACAGGCCCGCGGCGAGTTCGAGCGCTCGATGTGCGAGCGCGTGAACCACCTCTGCAGCATCGCCGAGGCCGCGCTCGCCGACGATGTGCTGCCGGAGAAAGCCGGCCTGCGCCGCTTCATCCGCCGCGAGCCCGTGGGCGTGGTGCTCGACATCGCGGCCTGGAACTACCCGCTGCTCATCGCGGTGAACGTCGTCGTGCCGGCCGTGCTCGCGGGCAACGCGGTGCTCCTCAAGCACGCCCACCAGACCGCGCTGGTCGCCGATCAGTTCGAGCAGGCCTTCCTCGCCGCCGGCGCGCCGGCCGGGCTGGTGCAGGCGCTGCCGGTCGACCACGCCACCGCCGCGCAGCTGATGGGCACGCGCCGCTTCGGCTACGTCGCGTTCACCGGCTCGGTGCGCGGCGGCCACGAAGTCTACCGCGCGGTCGCGCAAGACAACTTCATCGGCGTCGGGCTCGAGCTCGGCGGCAAGGACCCCGCGCTGGTGCTACCCGACTGCGACTTCGATTTCACGGTCGACAACCTCGTCGATGGCGCCTTCTACAACAGCGGACAGTCGTGCTGCGGCATCGAGCGCATCTATGTGCACGAGGATCTGCACGACCGCTTCGTCGAGGCCTACGTCGAGCTCACGAAGAAGTACGTGCTCGGCGACCCGATGCGCGACGGCGTCGGTCTGGGGCCCATGGTCAACGCGGCGGCGGCCGAGCACGTGCGCGCACAGAACCGCGACGCGGTGACCCGCGGCGCGCGGGCGCTCGTCGCTGACGGCCACTTCGCGGTGCCCGAGCTGTCGCCGTGCTACCTCGCACCGCAGGTGTTCGACCACGTCGATCACTCGATGGCGCTCATGCGCGAGGAGACCTTCGGACCCAGCATCGGCATCATGCGCATCCGCGACGAAGCCGAAGGCGTGCGCCTGATGAACGACTCCCACTACGGCCTCACGGCGTCGATCTGGACCCGCGACGCCGAACGCGGCGCCGCGCTGGCGACCCAGGTCGAGGCCGGCACCGTGTTCCTCAACCGCTGCGACTACCTCGACCCGGCGATGGCATGGACCGGCGTGAAGGACTCTGGCCACGGCGTCTCGTTGTCGACGCTGGGCTTCGACCAGGTCACGCGACCGAAGAATTTCCACCTGCGCGTCAGCTGGTGAGGGAGCATTCGCGCATGCACGGCGTCCACGATCGCAAGACCCTCGAGAGCTGGCTCGACCACGCCGGCATCAAGCGCCACAAGATCGGCGTGTTCGACATCGACGGGGTGCTGCGCGGCAAGTATGTCGACCGCGCGAAGTTCCTGTCGGTGGTCGACGGCGGCTTCGGCTTCTGCGACGTCGTGCTGGGCTGGGACAGCGCCGACGCGCTCTACGACAACGTCAAGGTCTCCGGCTGGCACACCGGCTATCGCGACGCGCCGGCGGTGCTCGATCTCTCGACGCTGCGCGTGCTCGCGTGCGAGGAAGACACCGCGCTGGTGATCGGCAACTTCGCGGGGGACTACGCCGGGGTCTGCCCCCGCACGCTGCTGCAGCGCGTGGTCGCCCGCGCGAACGCCATGGGCTTGGTGCCCAAGGCCGCGCTCGAGTACGAGTTCTTCCTGTTCGACGAGACGCCCGACTCGGTGCGCGAGAAGGGCTATCGCAACCTCAAGCCGTTCACGCCGGGCATGTTCGGCTACTCGGTGCTGCGCTCGACGGTTCACGCGGACATCTATCACGAGCTGCTCGACACCATGTCCGCGATGGACTGCGACATCGAGGCTCTCCACACCGAGACCGGCCCCGGCGTGCTCGAGGCCGCGATCGGCGTCGACGAGGCCGTGCGCGCGGCCGACAAGGGCGCCATCTTCAAGACCTTCACCAAGGTGCTCGCCCAGCAACGCGGGCTCATGGCCACGTTCATGGCCAAGTGGAGCTCCGAGGTGCCGGGCCAGAGCGGCCACATCCACATCTCGCTATGCGACGCGACCAGCGGCGAGAACCGCTTCCACGACGCCGACGCCGAGCATGGCATGAGCGAGGTCATGCGGCAGTTCGTGGCCGGGCAGGTCAAGTACCTGCCCGAGGTGCTACCGATGGTGTGCGCAACGATCAATGCCTACCGCCGCATGGTGCCCGGCGTGTGGGCGCCGACCTCGGCCAACTGGGGCGTCGAGAACCGCACCACCGCGGTGCGCGTCATCCCGGGCGGGCCCAAGGCCCAGCGCAGCGAGTACCGCCTCGGGCCCGCCGACGCGAACCCGTACCTCGCGCTCGCGGCGGCGCTCGCCAGCGGTCTCCGCGGCATCGAGGAACGCCTCGAGCTGCCCGAGATCGTGCGCGGCAACGCCTACGACGCCCACGGTCCGCATAGCCTGCCGCTGCCGACCACACTGCGCGATGCCGCGGTGGCGTTCGAGCGCAGCACCGCGGCGCGCGAGATGTTCGGCGACGCGTTCGTCGAGCACTTCGCCGCCACGCGGCTGTGGGAGGACCGTCAGTTCCGCAAGCACGTCGCGGACTGGGACCTCGCGCGCTACTTCGAGATCATCTGACTCGCCGGTGCCCGCGACGCGTTCGTGACTACGAAGCGTCGCGCTGCCGCGAGACCCGAAGGTCCGGGCGTGGGCCGCGGGCGCCCTTGGCCGCGCCGCGGGGGTGCTTGCCGTGGCCGGGATGCGGCCCCTTGTGCCGCGAGGGCGCCCGCGCATTCGCGTGGGGATCGATCGCGCGGGTCGGCATCGGTGCGCACGGCAGCGATGGCATGGCCGCGCGCAACAGCATCGCGACCAGCTGTGCGGGGTCGTGCTCGCGCAGCAACGCCGACGCGTGGGCCAGCTCGCGAGGGTCACCGACCGCACCATGCTCGAGGCTAGCGCGCAGATCCTCGCGCGCCCGCGAGGCGATCGCGTCGTGGATCTCATCGGGTCGCGGCAGCGGGCGCCAGGTCGCCTGCACGTTGGCGACGCGCAGCACGTGCAGCGCCTGCTGCTGACCTCGCGGCGGCACCAACAACAGGCTGCGTCCCTTGCAGCCGGCACGGCCGGTGCGACCGGCGCGATGGGTGTAGCCATCGGGGTCGCGCGGCAGGTCGGCCTGGATCACCAGCGAGATCTCGGGCACGTCGATGCCGCGCGCGGCGACGTCGGTGCACACCAGCACGTCGATGACGCCACGGCGGAACGCCTCGAGCGAGCGCGTGCGCTGGGCCTGGCTCAGCTCACCGCTCAGCGACTGCACCGCGAAGCCGTCGGTGGTCAGACGATCGGCGAGCTCGCTGGCGTCGGCGCGGCGCTCGACGAACACCAGCACCCGCTCGCCGCGGGCGAGCAGCAGGGCGTTGACGATCGCCGCGTAGGTGTCGTGGCGGTCGACCAAGCACGCGACGTGCTCGATGTCGGCGTTGGCGACCCCGAGGTCGGTGCCCTGCAGCACGAGCGGGTCGGACTGCACGCGCTCGGCGAGACGGCGGACCTGCGGCGGAAACGTCGCCGAGACCAGGTGGGAGTGACGCTCGGCCGGCAGCGCGTCGACGATGGCCTCGAGGTCCTCGCGAAAGCCCATGTCGAGCATGCGGTCGGCCTCGTCGAGCACGAGCTGCTGCACACCATCGCAGCGCACGCTGCCGCGCCGCACGTGATCGAGCAGGCGGCCCGGGGTCGCCACGAGGATCGTCGGCGGGCGCCGCAGCGCCTGGCGCTCGCGCATCATGTCGGTGCCACCGGTGACGACCTCGACGCGGACGTCGTCGAGATCGGCGAACAGCCAGCGCAGCTCTTGCTGCACCTGCACCGCGAGCTCGCGGGTCGGCACCACCACCAGGCCCCGGATCGCCTTGGGATCGTTGCAGGGCTCCTCCAGCGCGCGCGCCAGCACGAAGCCGAGCGCGACGGTCTTGCCCGAGCCCGTCTGCGACGAGATGCGAAGGTTGCGGCCCTGCGCCTGGTCGGCGAGCACGGCACGCTGCACCGAGGTCAACGCGGCGAAGCCACGGCGGACGAGGGCGGCACGCACGCCCGCGGGCACGGTGGGATCAGTATCGATGGGGCGCTCGTGCGCTTCGGCCGGGTTCACGCGCGGGAGCCTGCGACAGCGTCGGTGCCGGAGTCGAACGCGCGAACGCACGCCAGCCGCGAAGTGCCCGCATCGTCGCGATGGCGCCGCCTGGCGGCGGTATGGCGGGCTCGCACAGGGCCCTTGGTCGGCGGGCGCGCGCCGGCCCGATCGCCCGAGAATGGCCGCGAAGGTCATTGCGGCCCGAGCAACTGCGCGCGGGCGAGCGTCTCCGAGGATGGCCGCGCGAAGCACGGGCGCATCGCGATCGAAGGCTGGTCCCCGATCTCTCCGAGCCGCCGGGGAACGGCGAGCTGGAGCGCATGGCGAGGGACGACCAGCGACGCAAATCGTGCCGGCGCCCCCCGCTGCGGGTGCGGCCATGCTGGTGGCACGGTTGCGGCCGCAGGCCGGGACGGATGCCATGAAGACCCCGAAGATCGTCATCATCGGAGCTGGCCCGGCCGGCGGCGCATGTGCCCTGGTGCTCGCGCGACTCGGCATCGCCGAGGTGCTCGTGCTCGACAAGGCCACGTATCCGCGGATCAAGGTCTGCGGCAGCGGCTTGTCCCCCCATGCGCTCGAGATGCTCGACCTGCTCGGCCTGCGGCAGCGCTTCGCCAGCAGCCACGTCGGCATGCCGCGTCTGCTGGCGCGCGGCCCCGAGGGCGAGGAGGTGCGTCTCGCCGGGCGCGAGGGCGCGTGGGTGGTGCCGCGCGTCGACCTCGACGCGGCCGTGATCGGCGAGGCGGTGCGCAGCGGCGCCGTGTTCCGCGAGGGTGCCAAGGTGGTCGAGCTGTTGCGCGACGACGCCGGCGAAGTCACCGGCGTCCGCACCGATGACGGCACGATCGAAGCGGATCTCGTGGTGTGTGCCAACGGCTCGCCCTCGCGCTTCTCGACCGACGCGAGCCCCGCGACGGGGATCCGCACCATCATGGGCTGGTGGTCCGACACCGCGCTGCGCAGCGACGAGGCGGTGATGATCTGGGACCGACGGCTCGAGGGCTACTACGCGTGGGCGTTCCCGGAGCCCCGCGGCCGCATGAACATCGGCCTGACGATCCCCGAGCACGCCGCGGCTGCCGACGCGCTCAAGCAGCTGTTCCAGGAGCTGCTCGACGAGCACTTCGGGGCCGCGTTGGCCTCGGCCGAGCCGCACGGCAAGTGGATGGGCCATCCCGCCACCGTGACCACGCGCATCGGCGAGCTCGCGCAATCGCACGCCATGTGGATCGGCGAAGCGGCGCGGCTGGTGTCGCCGGGCACCGTCGAGGGCATCTCGTTCGCGCTCGAGAGCGGCATGGTGGCGGCCGAGTTCATCGCCGAGCACTTCGACGCGACGCACGGCTTCTCGCGGGTGCAGCGGGCACTGCTGCGCACGAAGATGATCGCGCGCATGCTACCGAAGTTCTGGGCTGGCGCAGCGTTCGCGCGACTGATGCGATCGGACCCGGCGCGGCACCTCACCGCGCAGGTGCTGGATCCGCAGTGGTTTGCGAGCAAGGCCACGCGGCTGGTCGGCGACCGCACGACCCGCGGCGCCACCTGATGTTCCCGCAGCGCCCGATCAGGCCAGCGCCGCGCGGCGCCGCGACAACATCCGTCGCTCGTTCTCCGGTGCGATGGCGAGCGCGCGATCGTAGTACTCCCGCGCGCGGTCGAGATCGCCGAGGCGCCGATGGAGGTCGGCGTAGGTCGCGAGCCACAGGTGCGACTCCCTGAGCCAGGTCGGCGGTCGCGTCTTCTCCAGGTGCGCGAGTCCGGCCCCGGGCCCTTCGGCATACGAGAGCGCGATCGCAGCGTGGAGCTCGTGCAACGGCGAGGGTTCGAGCTGCACGAGGCGCTGGTAGAGCCCGTGGATCGTCGCCCAGCGCGTGGCCTCGAAGTTCGGCGCGAAGGCGTGCTCGGCCGCGATCGCGGCCTCGATGTGATACTTCGACGCGAGACCACCGCGGGTCGCGGTCTGCAGTACATCGAGCGCCTCGACGAGCTCGCGCCGATGGTAGCGCCGGCGATCCTGCTCCTCGATCGCGACAGGCTCGCCCTCGGCATCGACACGGGCGTCTCGCCGTGCGTGGTGCAGCCGCATCAGCGCGAGCAGTGCGAGCGCGTTGCTCGAGCTCGCCCGTGGATGCGCGACGACCAGCTCGGCCAGCCGTAGGGCCTCGCGACACAGCTCGAGCCGGAGCACGCGGTCACCGCTCGAGGCGAAGTAGCCTTCGGTGAACAGCACGTAGATCATGCGCAGCACTGCGTCGGCGCGATCGGGCCACTCGCTGGCGTCCGGCACCCGTTGCAGGTCCACCTCGCGCAGGCGGTCGCGCGCCCGTTCGAAGCGCTTCTGGACGTTTGCCTCGGAGGTGACCAGTCGCATCGCGATCTCGCGGGTCGAGAAACCGCACAGCCCGCGCAGGGCGAACACGATCTGGGAGGCGAGCGGGATCGACGGCTCCGCGCAGGCGAACAGGGCGCGCAGCTCGTCGTCGTGGACGTCACCCGCGAGCGCGGCCTCGCCATCGTCGGCCGCGACCGCGGGCTCGGGCGCGCCGTCGAGCCCTTCTTCGCGGTGACGGCGACGCAGTTCGTCGATCACGCGGTGGCGGGCGGCGCGATGGATCCACGCGCGCGCGTGCGGGGGCACGCCGCGGGTTCGCCACGCGGTCGTGCCCTCCAGGAGTGCCTGCCCGATCGCGTCCTCCACGATCGCGAGGCGGTGCGCACCGAACTCACGCATCAACGACGCCACGATCCGCCCGTGCTCGTGCCGGAGCACGAGTTCGAGCGGCCCGTGGTCGCGCGTGGACAAGTCCCGGGCGTTCCGATCTCAGTAGCCGGCGAGCTCGCGGACCTCGATGCTCATCCCGGGCGCCGCCAGGATGGGACACGCCTTGGCGACGACGAGCGCGGCGTCATAGTCGGCCGCCGCCACGATCGAGTAGCCGGAGATGAGCTCCTTCGACTCGACCGTCGGGCCGTCCGTGACGACGCCGCCCTTGATCCCGCGTCCGGTGGGCAGGAGGCCGTCGCCCATGTCGAGGATCGATGGGAAGGTCTCTTTCCAGGCGTGCCATGCGGCGAGCACCTGCTGCATCTGCTCCGCGGAGGGCGGGGTCTGCTCGGTCTGGAGGGGGCCGCGGTAGAGGAGGAGGAATTTCTTGGTCATGGGTCGTTGGCGGCGCGTCGGCGCCTCTGCTCACCCGAGCGATCCACGATGCCTGGTTCCGACACCCGATGGAGTTTTTTTCGACGACGGATGCGATCGGACCCGGCGCGGCACCCCACCGCGCAAATGCTGGATCCGCAGCGGTTTGCGAGCCAGGTCACGCCGCTGGTCGGCGACCGCACGACCCGCGGCGCCACCTGATGTCGGCTCCGTGCTCGACTCCGCGGCGAGCGGGGCGATCGCCGTGGGCGTCGTGGCGGCGACCTCCCCGGTGAGCCCCGCGAGCACGTGGTTCGCGGTGTCGATCGCGGCGACCTCGGGGTCCACGGGCATGCGGAACTCGGCGACGATCTGCTGGCGCTCGGCGTTGATGCGAGTGACGCGCAGCTCGTAGGCCTTGCCGGCTCGCAGCAGCTCGCCCACCAGGATCACGCGGCTGCCGTGGCGCGTGCCGAGCTCGACGAAGCACGCGAGGTCGCTCCAGCGACAGGCCTGCAACGACACGAGATCGACCGCGGCGCGATCGGTGATTCCGCGGATCTTCGCCTGGGTCTGCAGCGCGGCCGCGAGGGCGGTGCGGAGCTTCGGCGGCCCGCCGCGTAGGCCCACCCAGATGCCGGTCCCGGGCGCCTGCGCGGCCTCGTCGGCGCGGGCCAGTGCGGGCGATCCGGCCCACGCGAGTGCGGCCACGACGAAGACGATGAGCGCGCGCATCGACCCTATAGTTCCCGCCCGGCCGTCGATCCGTGCTCGAGATTCGCGTCGGCGAGAACGACTCGAACGTGGGCGTCGACACCGTCAGCTGCCGCTACGGATACACCACCGGGCAGCTCTGCCCGTCGCCCCCGTGACAGTCGTAGATGGTCTCGACCGTGAACCCCCACGGGCACCAGTCACCCGGGTTGGCGAACCACGCCTCGGGGTCGGCCTCGACGTAGCACGGCGCCGCGTCGCAGACCTCGGTCCAGACCTCCGCGATGCTGACCTGGGCCGGGTCGAGACGGTAGGAGTAGCCAGGGTTGTAGGTGCCGTCGAGCTCGATCGGACCGCCGGGGATGCCGAACGGGACGTCGGGCTCGAGCAACCAGCTGACGACGTAGGCGTTCGCCGCCTCGTTGTCGATCCACACGTGGCCGTGCTCGCCTGCGGCCGTGAACGCGGCGACGAAGCCCGAGCTCGGCCACTCTGCGAGCTCATGGGCTTCGCCGCAGGCGGCGACGCCAGTGCTGCCTTCGGTGGTCGAGTCGCCGCTTCCTCCACTGCTGGTATCCGCGGTGGTGGAGGTGGCCGTGCCGGACTCGCTCGACGCGGAGGTGGAGCTCGATCCCTCCGCGGTGCTCGTGCCGGATGTCGTGTCGGATGCCGAGTCGGATGTCGCGGTGCTCGACGAAGCTCCGAGGTCGTCGCCGGCATCATCGGCCGAGCAAGCGATCGCCGCGGTGAGCACGAGCAACGAGAGTGTCTGTCCATTCACCAAAGTCATGGCGGGTCCATGGTCTCGTGCCGAGGTTCCTTCACCACACGCGCGCTGCGGCCACGGAGGAAAAAGTTGCGAGCCGCCTGCTACGCGCGCCGACAACGCCGTGTCCATGGATGAGAGGGCGAGCGATGGCACGGGCACACATCTCGAGACGGGCGGTGTTGGGCGGCGGCTCGGCGCTGGCGATCGGCCTGCCGCTGCTCGAGGCCATGGCGCCGCGGCAGGCCAGAGCGGGAGGCGGAGGGGATCCGCGGCGGTTCCTGGCCTTCTTCACGCCCAACGGCATGCCGATGAACCGGTGGACGCCGACGAGCCAAGGCGCCGGTTACGACCTGCCCCCCGCACTCGAGGGGCTCGCCGACATCCAGGATCAGGTGTCGGTGCTGACGGGTCTGCAGAACTCGGCCGTGAACGGCTCGGCCGGTCACGCGCCGTCGACCGCGGGCTTCTTGACCGGCACGCCGGTGGCCGACAGCCAGACCGACCTCTCCAACACCTCGAGCGTGGACCAGGTCTACGCGCAGTTCATCGCCGGCCAGAGCGCGATCAACTCCCTGGCACTGGGTCTGCTGGCGGACAACGGCGCGACCCAGTGCGACGCCAGCAACTATGGCTGCGCGTACATCCGCAACATCTCGTGGAATGGATCGACGCCGATCCCGAAGCTGACCACCCCCAGGCCGCGTTCGATCTGCTGTTCGCGGGCTACGACAGCGATGCCTCGTCGCAGCAACTCGCGATTCGCCGGGCCAAGCGACTGAGCCTCCTCGACGGCGTCCGGGGAGAAGCCGAGGCGCTACGATCGAAGATGGGTGCGACCGATCGCCAGAAACTCGACGAGTACCTGACCGCGGTCCGCGATCTCGAGCAGCGTGTGGAGTCCGAGGAACTCGGCGGCGTACAGGCGTGCATGGCCCAGGCTCCGGCTGTCCCGACCAACATCGAGTCCAAGGTGCTCGCGACCCTCGACGTCATCGCGCTGGCGTTCAAGTGCGATCGCACGCGATCGGTGACCTTCATGTGCGGTGAGGGGCTCAACTC
The DNA here is from genome assembly GCA_016709225.1 of Deltaproteobacteria bacterium. NCBI lineage: Bacteria > Pseudomonadati > Myxococcota > Myxococcia > Deltaproteobacteria bacterium. The sequence continues at coordinate 1,579,479 of JADJEE010000002.1, forward strand.
GCTCGACTTCTCGCATCTGGGTATCTCCACCGGCCATCACACGCTCTCGCACGCCCTGGGCGTGACGGCGAACGCCGCCGACTACCTCGAGATCGCGCGCTGGGAGGTCCGGATGTTCGTCGAGCTATTGCAGCGACTCGCCGCGATCCCCGAGGGTGACGACTCGGTGCTCGACAGCACCATCGCCTACTTCGGCAACGAGATCTCCGAGGGCTATGTGCACTCCCACGTCAACCTCCCAGTGCTGCTCGCCGGTGGTGCTGCGCTCGGGCTCTCACCCGGCCGGCACGTGGTCTATGGCAACCAACCGCCGATAGCCGATCTCTTCATCGGCGTGCTCGGGGCGCTCGGCGTCGACGTGCCCAGCTTCGGCGCCCACGGGACCGCTGCGCTCTCCCAGCTCTGATCGCGTCGGCTTCGACGCGCGATCGCCCTCGAACCGAGAACCAAGAGGCTGTTCCCATGCTCCCATCGACGATCGCTCGAGTCGTGTGCGCCAGCGCCTGCCTGTGTTGGCTGACGGCGTGCGCAACGAGTGCCGCTGCCACCGCCGACACCGCCGTCGGTGGCAGCGACACGGGCGATGACCCCGACACCGGCGCCCAAGATTCGGGCGGAGATGACGTCGATGATCCCAGCGAGGACCTCGATCCCGGCCGCGTGACCCTGCGCCGCCTCAACCGCGTCGAGTACGGCAACACCCTGCGCGATCTGTTCTTCGGCCTCGACTTGGGGGTCGCCGTCGACTTCCCCGACGACGACTCCGCCCTCGGCTACGACAACATCGGCGACGTGATGAGCGTGACCCCGTTGCTGTTCGACCTCTACGAGCGCGCGACGGACGAGGTGTTGACCGCCGCCCTGATCGACCCCGCCCACGCCGACATCCGCGCGCAGATCATCCCCTGCGACCCGGCGAGCGACGCCTGCGTGCACGACGTGCTCTCGGCGTTCATGCGCCGCGCGTGGCGACGCCCGATCGCCGAGGACGAGCTGGCCGCCGTGTCCGAGCGCGTCGGAGCGACCACCCAGGCCGGCGGCACGCGCGACGAGGGCTTGATGCTCGCGCTGCAGCACGTGCTGATGTCGCCCCACTTCGTGTTCCGCGTCGAGCTCGACGCCGACCCGGTCGCGAGCGAGGCCCACGATCTCTCGGATCACGAGCTGGCCACGCGCCTCTCGTACTTCATCTGGAGCTCGATGCCGGATGCTGCGCTGATGGCCGCGGCCGACGCCGGCGAGCTGCACAGCTCGGCGGAGATCGAGGCCCAGGTGCGGCGCATGCTCGCGGATCCCCGGGCGCTCGCGTTGCTCGACAACTTTGCCGGCCAGTGGCTTGGCGTACGCGGCCTCGCCGAGCTCGACGATGCGGCCGAGCACCCCGGAATCGACGCCGAGCTGGCCGCAGCCATGCGCGCCGAGACCGAGGCCAGCATCGTGCGGCTGTTCACCGGCGAGAGTTCGCTGGTCGACCTGCTGACCTCTGACCAGGGCATGGTCAACGATCGCCTCGCACGTCTGTACGGCCTGCCGGAGCCCGGCACCGACGCGCTCGTGCCGGTGTCGTTCGCGGACGTGCCACGGCGCGGGCTGTTCACGCAGGCGAGCATGATGGCGCTGCTGTCGAACCAGGGGCGGAGCTCCCCCACTCGACGGGGCAAGTGGATCCTCGACAAGATCCTCTGCAGTCCGCCGCCGTCGCCACCGGCCAACGTCGACAACAACCTCCCGCAGCCGGGGCCGGGTCAGACCACCCGCGACGTGCTCGAACAGCTGCGCGAGAACGCCAACTGTGCCGGCTGCCATGCGGTCATCGACCCCATCGGGCTGCCGTTCGAGAGCTACGATGCCACCGGTGCATGGCGCGATCAGGAGAACGGCGTCGACATCGATCCCTCGACCGAGGTCGGCGGTGTCGCGTATCCCGATGCGATCGCCCTTCTGGCCGGCCTGGTCGCCGACAGCGCGCCGTACCAGCGGTGCGCGGCCCAGCAGATGTTGACGTACGCGGTCGGTCGCGAGCTCGGCTCGAGCGATGACCCTTGGCTCGACGCGTTGCTCGAGATCTCCGAGGCCGCCGACGCGCACGTGCCCGAGCTGCTCATCGGCGTGGCCCAGAGCGCGGCGTTTCGCCGCCGACGCGGCGAGCCCGAGTGAGCAGACCTACTCGAGCAGACGCGTGATGCTCAGATCCAGCTGCGAGCGGATGAACTTGATCGCCGCGGCGAGGTCGTCGGAGGAGATCTCGACCCGTCGCCCGAGCTCCTCGATGGTGAGCTCGATCAGCGCTCGGCGTGCCGCAGCGAGCCACCGCGCTGCGGTCGTCGCGTGGGTGCCGTACAGCACGCCGAGCCGACGCACCGACACGCCCTCGACCACCGAGAGCCGCAGCAGCGTGCGCCCGCGTTCGGGCAGGCGCGCCGTCGCGGCCGCGAACGCCTCACGGAACTGCGCATGATAGTCGCGCTTGAGCACCGCGAGCTCGACGTCCGCGAGCTCGTCGGCGACCTCGCTCGCGTCGTCGTCGGGCTCGACGTCGAGCCGCTCGCGACCGTCGCGGAGCGCGTTGAGCCCGAGGCGCTTGGCCGTCACGCGCAGCCACGCGGACAGGCGACCCTGCCCCGCGTAACGGGTCACCAGCGGTGGACCGCTGGCGCTCACGAACAGTTTCTGTCGCACGATCTGCAGCAGATCGTCGGGCGAGATGGTGCGGCTGCGCATGCCCTCGAGCGTGCGCGCGACCGCAGGCCCATGGCGTCGCTCGAGCTGCCCGAGGGCTTTGGCGTGGCCCATCGCGCAGGCCATCGCGAGCAGCAGATCGCCGCCGCACACCCGCGACAGCGCCTGTTCGCAGGGTACGTCGTCGGGCAGGCGTTCGGCGAGGTAGAGCACGAACGCCGCGACGTCGACGCCGAAGTCGTCGCCGTTGTCGACGACCGCGGCGTCGAACAGCGCCTGCAGCTGCGAGTCGAGCTGCGCGATGGCAGCCGCTGCACTCGCCTGCGGCCCCGCGATCACCTCGAGCAGGATCGAGCGCAGCGGAGCTTCGGCGTCGTCCACCACCGTGGAGTTTATTCGCGCCCGAGTCGTTGGTCGAGTTGCTCGATCCGCTTGGCCGCTCGCGCATCACCGAGCTGCATGGCCTTGTCGTACTGCGCGCGCGCGTCCTTGTACTTCTGCAGCTTGAACTGAATGTCGCCCAAGAGAATGCGCTGCGTGCCGCTGCGCGGCCGCGCGGCGACGTACAGCTTCGCGTAGCGCTCGGCCTCGTGGTAGCGGCTGGCCTCGAACAGCAGCTCGGCCAGGCCGCCCCACGCATCGGCATTGCGCGGATCCGCCTCGAGCGCGCGATGCAGTCCCGCCTCCGCGCCGCGGATGTCACCGGCGCGCAGCAGGGCCAAGGCCGCATCCGCGCGCCGCTGGGCCTCGGCCGGATCGGCAGTCGCGGGCGCAGCGGCGCCGTCGTTGGTCGGGCGCGCGGCAGCGCTCGTCGCACGCGGTCTGCGTGCCGGATCGGCGTCGCGTACCGCCGGGGCCGCGCCGGCAGGCGCCGCGTCGGCCCCGATCACCACGGGCGACGCCGCGTCGGGGGTCTTCGCAGCCACAGGGGCCGGCGAGGGATCGTCGCGCAGCCGCGACAGCGGGCCGGCGAGCTGCAGTCGCAGCGAGGCCGGGAGCGAGGCGACCTGCGCACGCAGTCGCGCCGTCGCCGGGGCTGCGTCGCGCTGCCCGGATGCGGGCCCGGTGCCGTCGATGCGCACCAGCTCCGCCAGCGCCAGCTCTTCGTCGCGCAGCATCCCACTCTCCGCACGCTGACCGAGATCTGCGACGAGCCACGCTGGCACCCGCGCGCGCTCGAGCGCCCGAGGTTGGCGGGGATCGAACACCAACGCGGCGGTGTAGAGCTCGAGCGCGAGCACGCGCGCGTCGGTGCGGTCGAACGATGCATCCGCGCGCGCGACCAGCTCGTCGGCGAAGCGGCGTCGCAATCGAACGGCGGCGTCCTGCGCCCCTCCACTGGGATCGTCGAGCTGTTCGAGGCCACGCACGGCCGTGTACGCGGTCTCCGCCGTCGGCTTCGCCAAGGGCGGGAACACGTAGACGCCCGCGTCCGCGTGACGCTCGGCGCGCTGTTGCAGCACCTGCACCTGCACGCCGATGCCCAGCGGCGGCGCGCTGCGCCACAGGGCGAACGAGGCGATGCCTGCGGTCGCGAGCCCGAGGGCGAGGAGGTTCCGCAGCTGCGCACGCTTCGTGCGCCGCCGCTCCTGGGAGGTCAGCGCCTCGACCAACGCGACCATCGAAGCGAAGCGATCGTCGGGTCGCGGGGCGAGCCCACGGACGATCGCCCGGTGCAACCATGCCGGCGGCGCGATCGCGGGCTCGACGGCAACGATGCATCCGGCCTGCTTGGCGCGACCGAGCGCCTCGATGCTGTCCCCCGCGAAGGGCTTGCAGCCATACACCGCCTCGAACAGCGCGGCGCAGAACGCAAACTGATCGGCGCGCGCGTCGACCCGCGCGCCCGCGTGTTGCTCGGGGGCCATGTACGCCGGCGTGCCGAGGATCGTGCCCGACGCGGTGATGTCGGCCCGCGCACCCCGGACACCGGCCACGCCCTCGCCGAGCCCCGCCGTCGCGATGACGCCGTGCGCCAGCCCGAAGTCGGCCACGCGCGCACGCCCGTCGCGCCCCAGCAACACGTTGGCCGGCTTGAAGTCGCGGTGCACGATGCCGAGCTCGTGGGCCGCGATCAGCCCGCGGGCCGTCTGCACGAACACCGCCACCAGCTCTTGCCAGCTGCGCGCCTGCTCGCGCAGCCACCCCTGCAGCGTCTGCCCCTCGACGTACTCCATCGCGATGAACACGTGCCCGTCCTGAACGCCGGCGTCGTACACGTGCACGACGTTGGGATCGGCGAGCTGGGCCATCAGCCGCGCCTCGCGACCCAGGCGTTCGCGCTCCGTGTCGGCGCCCGCGCCGTCGACGTTGCGACGCAGTCGCTTGACCGCGACGCGGCGATCGAGCTCCGGATCGTAGGCCAGGAACACCTCGCCGAGCCCACCGGCACCGATGGGCTCGATCACGAGGTAGCGCCCGAGCGCATCGCCGCGCCGAGGCGTCCGCGGTGCCGCGGGCACGCTGTCAGGCTCGGGCTCGAAGGCTTCGACGATGAGCGCCCGACACGTCGTGCAGCGATCGACGTGCTGTGCGATCGCCTCGCGCCGCGACTCCGGGACCAGGCCCTCGGCGAACGCGACGATGTCGTTCTCGTCGGGGCAGGCTTGCAGCGCAGGGCTCATCGCATCACCGGCGCGCCCCCCTGCGCCGCGGGTGCCGCTTGCCGTAGGCGAGGCCGAGCAGCGCCGAGCCGACCGCGGCCGAGATCGCGCCGGTGACCGTCAGCGCGACGCCGCCCGCGAGGGTGTCGTAGAGCTGGCGGCAATTGCCGAAGGCGTCGATGTCCGCGCCACTGCACTGGCTCCGCAGCGGGCGTTCGTCGAGCGCCAGCAACACGGCGCCGCTCGCCAACGCGCCGCCCCCGAGCACGAGTACGACCGCGCCGACCGGCCCCATCGCCGCGCGACGCCGCTGCTCGGGGGTCGGTGGCACAGGGCGCGGCACCAGTCGCAACGCGATGGTCTGGTTCAGGCCGGCGAACGCGTCGATCTCGACCTCCTGATCGAAGTGGCCCGACAGCTGGGCCCGAGCGCGGTGACGACCGACAGGGACGCGGAGCGACGCCGGAGTCTGGCCCGCAGCGCGGCCGTCGAGCTCGATCGTCGCCCCGCTGGGCTGGCTCTCGATCGTGAGCAGCGGCAACGCGCGCACGCGGGCGCCGAGATCTCCGGCCAGGGCGGCGGCCTCGTTCGCGACCATCTCGGCGACGTCCTGGATTCCGCACAGCTCGCAGGTGCGATCGATCTGCGCGACGCTCACGCCGTGGGCGTCCTCGACCGAGAGCTGCAGCCGATAGTTGCGATCGTCGACACCGAGACGCGCGTGCACGCGATACGCAGGCACACCAGCGGCAGCCTCGGCATCGAGGACCGTGTACTCCGAGCGCTCGAGTCCCGCCCGCATCTGGGCTTCGATGCGGTCACGGAACGCCTCCACCAGCTCGCCTTCGTACTCGATCGGCGTCAGCACCACGGGCGTCGTGGGGCCGGCGGCGGGCGAGGTCGGCTCCGCGCGGGCGAGCACCAACGACAGGAGTCCGGCGATCATCATGTCGAGGACATCACCGTGAGCTCGTCGTTGCCGCGCACCAGTACGACGTCGGCGCGGCCGTTGCCGTCGAGGTCGCCGACGGCCACACCCACGGCGGCGCCGTCGAGCCCGACCGACATGGCATCGAAGCTGCCGCCCCCGAGCCCCCGCTGCACGGTGAGCGCCGCGTCGCCACGGGTCACCACGAGATCGAGGACGTCATCACCGTCGAGATCGCCGACCGCGACGTCGGTCGGTGCTGCGTCGAGCTCGAGCGCGGCCATCGGCGAGAAGGCCCACTCGCCCTCGACCCCGCGCAGCACGGTGATCGACGGCGGCGACGTCCCCGCGACCACGATGTCCATGTTGCCGTCCCCGTCGACGTCACCGAGCGCCAGCGCGACCGGTCCCGTGCCCGCCTGGGCGTCCACCTGCGTCCACGCGGCGCCGTCGTAGCCGAACACCGTCACGCCCGACGCCGTGGTCGCGGCGAGGGTGCCCTGCATCTGCGGGTGGCCGTCGAATCCGACCAGATCGCCGGCGCCCATCGCCGGTCGCGTCGACCACGACGGGAAGCCACCACCGGCGTCCGCGAAGGCGAGCGACAGGACGTCGCCCGTCGTCGCGGCGAGATCGCGGCGCCCGTCCCCGTCGAGATCGAGCCCCGCCACGCCCGTGGCCTGGGCCGCCACCGGCCAGAACTCGGGCTCCTCGAAGCCGCCGGCGCCGACGCTGACGAAGCGTCCAATGCGGCTGCCGTTGGCGGCCGCGACGATGTCGAGATCGCCGTCGGTGTCGAGATCGACCAGGTGCGCCACGTCCATCTGGAAGCCGCCCTGCGCCGCCTGCACCATCGCGCCCGCACCGTCCATCACCCACGCGCTGCCCTCGACCATCGCCACCACGTCCTCGCGGCCGTCGCCGTCGACGTCCCCGACCGCGAAGGCGACTTGTCCGCGCGCCACGAAGATCGAGCGCTCCGGCGACAGACAGATCTCATCGGGGGCGCAGCCGGGTTCACCGCTGCTGCTGCTGCCACCGCTGCCGCTGCTGTCGTCGACGACCGCGGTCGTGTCGGTGCCGACCACGAACCGCGGATTCGGCTGCACGCAGGCCGCGCTCAGCGCGACGAGACCGGCGAGGGTGCCACAGCGGCGCACCGTCGCACGCTACCGACGCGGACCGACCCACGCAAGCGGGGCCGGAACCCCTCGCGGTGTTTCGGTCGCAGGCATGCAACGCTGGGTCGGTCGCGCGTGTCCATCCTTCGAAGGTGCGTCCACGTGGAGCCGCGCGAGCTGGTGGCGGTATCGCTCAGGGCGAGAGCGCGCTGTCGTAGAGCTTGAAGTCGTCGAACACCGCATCGGCCGAGCCGTTGCCGAACGCGCCGATCGACATCGTCGCAGCGCCGTCCGGCGGCGGCATCTGCAGCGGCCCCGTGGGGACGTTCGACGGCACCAACTCGACGCCGTCGAGGTAGATGCGGATGTTCTGCTCGGCATCACCGACGGTGAAGTCCCAGCTCGCGGTCACGCGGTACCACTGCCCGGACGACATGCTGTAGCTCGTCGAGGGCGCCTGGAACTCGGCCAGTGTCATGGCCGGATCGCGCACGATGATGTTGAGCGCGTTGGCGTTGTTGCCTCCGGCCTTGCGCATGCGGAGGAACGAACCGTTCGGACCGTTGGCCCCGAAGATCTGGTGGTCGAGGCTGTCGAAGGAGTCGAAGTTCGGCTGGTAGCAGAAGTCGATCGTGCCGCGCTCGAAATCGATGTTGCCGACCCCGCCCACCTGCTGCGGATAGGTGACCGACTCGGCGAGCGCGTCGAGGCGGATGCCGCCGTCGTCGAGCGCCGCCACGAAGTCGTCGATCGGTGCGGTGGTGCTCGTCCCGCTGCCCGCGCCCACGACGGGCGCGGCGACCGAGCCCGCATCGTCCAGGGTCGTCCACAGCAGCAGGCCTGCGGGGCCGAGGCCCTCGCAGCCCGCGGCACCGCCGGTCGAGGCCTCGGTGCCGCCGTCGCTCGCGTCGGCGGCGGTGGACGCCGTGCTGCTGCCATCATCATCGCCCGTGGTGGCGCTGGAGGTCGTGAAGGACGTCGATGCCGACACCGAGGTCGACAGCGAAGCGCCATCGTCGGCGCCGCTGCTCGAGCCCGAGCCCGCGCCGGAGCTGCCATCGCTCGAGCCCGAGCCGTCCCCGACCGACACCGATTCGGTCCCGCCGCCGCCGTCCACGTCACCGCAGGCCGATGCGACGACCGACACCATCCACATCCAAGCTCGAGTTCGACCGTTCATGCCTCGCCTCCATCCTCGAGGACACGTCGTGGGTGGGCCCTGTAGCGCCGCCCGTGGAGAAAGTCCGGCCGAGCCCCGGGCCGTCGCATCGCGGCGACGCCGGAGTGCCAACGATCGAACGGCCGCGTTCTCGTCGTGTCGACGGCCTGCGCGCGAGTACGCTACGCTGCGGCGCGGACTCGCCGATGCTCGTCATCCGTAGTCGACAACTCCACGCGTTGGCCGTCGAAGATTCTGCGGGCCTGGAACGGCGATTGTTCGATGCGCTCGAGGGCGAGCATCCGGAGGAGATCGCCGCGCTCGGGGCCGACGAGACCCGCGCGCTCATTCGTCGTGGAATCACGACGGGGCTCGGCTGCGGCCTCGACACCGAGGATGGGCTCGCGCGTCTGCTCGCGTTGATGATCCAGCTCGGCGAGCAGCTGGAGCGCTCGCCCGATCACGCCCGCGCGTGGGCGCGGCTGCGGCACCCGACCCTGCCCCCAGAGCTGAAGATCGAGCTGACCGAGCAGGTGTTGTGGGAGCGGACGGGTGGCCGGGTGGTCGTACCGTTCGCGGGTTGACGTCTTCGATCGGAGTCAGGATGGCCAAGTGTCCGAAGTGTGACCAGACGTTGGTGTGTCCCGAAGGCTGCGTGTTCGAGCTCAGCGCGGTGGGCAAGTGCCCGGTGAAGCACGGCGCGTTGTGGGTGACGGTGAAAGGCGCCGGCACCGACAAGCGCGGCGTCCTCGTGGACATCGGTGGCGCGCCGCAGCCGACCGACGTGGCCGGTCTGGCGCACTTCGAGCCGCTGGCCGAGCCAAAGTACACCGCCACGCTCGGCGATCTGGGCGAGCACGCGACATCCTTCGATCCGCCCGAGGCACTGTCCATTCGCGACATCCCGGTGCGCCCGGGGAAGATCGCGTCGGTGTCGTTCACGCTGCGCAGGCGACCGGACCTCGCCGTGTCGGTGACGCCGGACGACGTGCCCGTCGACGTGGAGCTGGAGTGCGACGGAGGCACCGTCGACACCAAGGAGGGCTGCACCGCGCGTGCGAGCTTCTCGGCACTCAAGCCGGGCGACTACACGATCCGAGCCAAGGTCGCGCCGACCCACGCCGATGCCTATGCACCTCCGGCCACCGCCCCCGAGGCGCGGCTCGTCTACGACGCCGACGCCAGAGCTGGCATCGTGTTGGTCGAGCGCGTGCGGCCGACGATGGCGCTGCCGGTCGCGATCGCGATCGTCGGCGGAGCTCGAGCGAAGCTGAAGCTGAACACGCACGTGGCCCACGACGGCAAGGGCACGCTGACGCTCACCGGGTCGCCTGCGGCCGTGAACGTGTACGGCGCCGTCGACAAGGGTGGCGGTGTCTACGAGATCGACGCGGTGCCGGGTACCGGTGTGGAGCTCGAGCTCGAGGCGGTTTCGGCGAGCGCCTTCGAAGGCATCGGGATCGAGTGGGCGCTGGAGGGCGGCTCCCGGCCGTGCGCGCCGTCGGTCAAGGGCAAGCTGACCGCTGCGGTGGTTCAGCTGGTGATCCACGACAAGGGGGGGGCCGAGATCGCGGCGGACGTCGCGAAGGACCGCACGCGTGGCCGCGTCGTGCACGTGCAAGACGTCGCGAAGGCGCGTGCGCGGGCGAAGCTCGTGGTGAAGTGCGAGCCGGTCGAGCTCGCCGATCGCATCGTGCTCTCGGCGCGCGGGGACAAGCTCGGGCTACACACCGCGGACACGGGCGACGCACCGGTGGTGTTGCCCGCGACCAAACCACCCGTCGAGCTGTGGGTTCAGGGCGACAAGGTCAGCGATGCGGTCGGCGACTGCGGACTCGAGCTGGCGCTGGATGGCGTGCTGTGCAGCGAGGTCGCGTGTACGGTGGTCGAGGTGAAGCTCGAGGTCGGTGACGTGCGACCGGATCCCGGTCCACGGCCGGCGCCGACGGTGCCGTGGCCAGACCCAGGCCCACCTCCGCGACTCGGCGACGACGCCAAGCGCGACCCGGGGCGCGAACTCTACGTGCAGGGTGAGCAGTTCATGAGCCCGCGTGCGCGGGTGCGCGTGCTGAAGTTGCCCCACGATGCGCCGTGCACCCTGCGACTGGTCCGCTCGGGTGACGAGGTGCGGTTGTTGCCGAAAGAGACCGACGTCGGCGGCGTGATGCGCTCGGGCGAGGAGCATGCCGACGCCGAGACGCCGGTGGCGATGCCGTGCCCCATCCTTCCCGGGGACATCACCGCGCCGGCCGACGGCATGACGTTCTGGGCCGAAGGGGCGCAGACCTTGGTCGGCAAGGTGAAGCTGCAGATCGACATCGACGACGTCGATGTCGAGTGTGACCACGCGTCGTTCACCGTGGTCCCGACGTTCTTCGAGATCACCGTGAAGCGAAGGGACAATGCGCCGTTGAGCGGCGCGATCCCGGTCGAGCTGCGCACGAAGCAAACCGGCCTCGCGATCGCGGCGGGCCAGGTCGACGCCCTCACCGGCAAGGTCCGCATCGAAGCACCGCCCGGCGCCTACCTCGTCTCGCTGGCGTTGCCGGGCGGGGAGCTGCCGCTCCAGATCCTGCGCGGCACGCCGACGCCCGCACCCACCGAGGCGGGCGGCGATCTCGAGGCCGCGGTGCAGCTGAAGTCGATCGCAGAAACCAAGCTCGAGTACGAGCTCGCGCCCAAGCCCGTCTACACCCACGTGCAGTTCATCGCCTACCGCGTGCGGACTGGCGAGTACCGTGGCGAGGACGTCAAGGCGAACTTCGGCGGCGACATCGAGGCGGCGTCGAAGCACGACATCTTGCAGCGCTGCAAGATCATGGCCCAGGCGGTGAAGGATGCCCGCGCTCACACCGGGCCACTCGACGCTGCTCCCTCCACGTTGAAGCTGTTCATGGCGCCCGAGTTCTACTTCCGCGGCAAGCTCGGCGCGTACCCGTACGAGACGATCTCGATGATCCTCGACGAGATGCGCAAGGAAACCGCGCAGGCGAAGTACCAGCACTGGCTGTTCGTGTTCGGGAGCGCGATCGGGTTCATCTCGACGAAGGACCGCGTGCGCCACGACGGCGCCAGCCTGACGATCTCGTCGATTTCCAAGACGCTCGACGTCGAGTGCGAAGACGGATCTCCTGAAGCAGGGGTCGCCGCGGGCTGGACATTCGAGGCGGTCTCCGACCTGGCCGTCACCGACACGGTGAACGTCGTCTCGGTGACCTCGCTCCCCGCCGATCCGGGCGAGAAGAAGCTAAGGCTCGAGTTCGATCGCCCACCCGTGTACGGTGCCGGCCGATCGCGCGCCTTCGTCGTCGATACCGGCGGGAAGGACATGGAGGTCGGCATCTCGGCTGCGAGACGGCTCGCGACGATGCGGGTGACTTGCGTCGGCTTCGTGCCCGCCGTCGGTTGGACGTTCGAACAGCCGAATGTGCTCGGCCTGGTCAAGAAGGCCACGAAGATCGTCGGCGACGACTACATGCTCGAGGTCGATCTGAAGCTCGGGCCACTCGCGACCGACGCGCTCACGGTCCAGCTGTTCGAGCCCGGTGACGCCGAGACGATCAACATCGCACAGGTGCAGCGAGGCGGGCCCGGTGTGCCGATGAACGCGGATGGGAGTCGCGCGCTCAAGGAGCTGCTGGTGTACAAGGAGAACGTCTCGTCGGTCGATTTCGCGGGGATCGACCACGGCACGGACGACTTCTACAGCGCGCAACGCCACCAGGCGGAGCTGGACGGCGTCGGGTCGGTTCGGTTGTTTCCGACGCCGGGGTCGCGTGACGTGCTGTCCGTCCACCCGAACACGCCGGGTACGGCGCGCGACGACGGCAAAGGTGTCGCGCAGGCCCAACAGACGACCGAAAGCACGAAGAGCGGTCTCGGCGGTGGGTCGATCTTCACGATGGACGACATCACCTTCGGGCTCGAGGTCTGCCTCGATCACGGCCAGAAGAAGCTGAGGGGCTACTACGACAATGCTCAGGCGCCTGGTGGCGAGCGCAAGCCGCAGATCCAGCTGATCCCCTCGTGCGGCATGAGCATCGTGGCGGCGGCATGCGTCACGAACCTGGTGTTCAACGTCGATGCAAGCCAGCACCGAGCCTCCAAGGACTCGGGCGCGTCGCTGCTGACCGCCTTGACGCCGACCAAGACACCGGCGGTACCCACCGGCATCACCATCACCGAGTTCTTCAGGAACGAGGGGGAGCTGGCGTTCTACGAGAAGCAGGACATCCCGCCGCCGACGACGGTGTGAGTGGGCGCGTGGAGCGGCGGTTCCCGGCCTGCTTCACGCCCAACGGCATGCCGATGAACCGGTGGACGCCGACGAATCAAGGCCACGGATACGACCTGCCCCCCGCACTCGAGGGGCTCGCCGTGCGGATCAGTGGCTTTCGCCCACGACGTAGACCATCGCGGCGAGCTGCGGATGCCGGCCACACAGCTCGGCGAGCCATGTCTCACCCAGTTGCCTCGCACGCTCCTCGTCGGCCGACGACTCGGCGTACATCTGCACCTCGATCCGATCGTCGACCCCCGACCAGCCGAATCGACGCTCGATCGTGCCGAGCGTCACCCACGAACCCACGCGCTCGCGGTCGACGATCGCCGCGACCTCGCATGCGTGCGTGACGACATGGATGGCCCACTCGAGCCGCGTCGTCGGCACCACGGAGAGGCGAAGCGGCTCGGGGATCTCGGGATGGTCCCGGCGCAGCATGGCGACGACGGCCTCCACGAGGTCTCGCGCGCGGGTTGGGTCCGCGCGATCGCGATCCACGAAGAGGCACGCCTCGAACGCGGAGCCGTTGGCTCCGGAGGCAAACGACACCCCGCTCGGCCACGCCCAACACCAATCGTCCGTCGTGCGCGCGTGTCGTTCCAGCTCCTGCGCCACGAGTTCGTACACACGATGCTGCTGCTCGCTCGGCATCCGCCTCGACCGTACCCGGGATCCGAGCAGCGGTGCAAATCGTCCGCGGGCGTGGATCGAGGTCCTCGACACTCCTCGATCGCATGGTGGCTCGGCGGGAAAGGTCCACGCAATCGCCCTCCGCACGCGTGATCAGATCGCCACCGCGCCAGTCTTCGCTCGTGCATGCCAAGTCCGCGCGGAATTCCCCGCCTCCGCTCCCCTCTCCTCCAGGCCTCGTTCGCCGCGTGCGTCACGCTCACCCTGCCCGCATGCGACGTGCTCGGTCTCGAGTCGAGCGACCCCACGCCAGCCCACGCGTCGAGCCCGACCGCTACACCCACACCCGAGGCACCCCCGACCTCGTCGACGTCTGCGAGCGCGCCCCCGACGACCACCACGACCACGCCCCCGACGCCCCCGACGCCCCCGACGCCCCCGCTGCCGAGCTCCGAGGCGCTGCTCGCCGAGGCCAAAGCTGCCGGTGACGATCGCGGGCGTATCGAGGCCGTGATCGCAAAGCTCGACGTCCGCCTCGCGGCGACGGCCTCCGCGGACGATCAGTTCCTGCGCGCCCAGCTGCTCGATCGCCTGCAGCGGCGCGAGGATGCGCTCGCAGCCGCAGTCGCCACGCTTGCGCTCGACTCGGCGCACACCGGCGCGCATGCGCTCGCGGGCCTGCTCGCCGCCGACCTGGGCCGCGAAGAGCTCGCACTCGAGCACTGGACCGCGGCGGCCCACGCCACGCCACCGGACCCCGGCTCGGCCTACAACGCCGGCCAGTACCTGCAGAACCACGGCCGCAACGAGGATGCGCTCGCGATGTGGAAGATCGCCGCGGCTGCGAACCCCGACGACTTCGACGCGGTCAAGAAGATCGTGCAGGCCTACAACGCGCTCGGCCGCTACGAGGAGGCAGAGCTCGCCAAGCAGGACGCGAAGCGGATCTTCGCCGCGTCGACCCGCCCCGAGGTGAAGCGGCAGAACGAACTCGTCATCGAGCAGCTCGTCGTCGAAGGAAAGTCGGTGATGATCACCGAAACGCTCGCACCGGAAGGCGATCTCTACTCCCACTGGACCGCGATCCTGTACGGCCCGGACGGCAAGACCCGCGAGCTCACCGTGCAGCTCGAGTCGAGCGCCTACGGCCGCGAGACCGGCGTTCCCTTCGTCATCGGCATCAACCGCGGCGAGCGCCACACGACGTTGGGCGTGACCTACTCCGAACTGCCCGCCTACGCCGAGTGGCGCAAGTTCGCGGTCGTGAAGCTCGCGTCCGTGATCAGCGGACGCTGAGCACCGACGTACCGCGTCACGTACAGCTCGCGTAGCAAGTCGGCGCCGGTTCGACGCCGTCGTACGACCACGGCGCGACCTCGTGCAGCAGACGTTCGCGGACGTCGTGCGTGCGCGTGATACCGTTGATGCAGCGGACCTCGCGGGTGCTGGGGACGAAGCCGATGAACTTGCCGTTCTTCGGGTCGGCGGCCGCCTCCGAGAGGCCTCGATGGAACTCCGGCACCGCGCACGACTCGGCCGATCCGGTCTCCGGGGCACACGCGCGCACGGTCGCGTCGATCACGGCACACCACGTCCGGCTTGCGGCGGATAGGCCTGCGGCGGATAGGCCTGCGGTGGATAGGTCTGCGGTGGCTAGGCCTGCGGTGGATCGGCCTGCGGGTACCCCTGCGGCGGGTAGGCGGGGTAGTGCTGCTGCTGCTGCGAGTTGGGCTCCATCGCGCTGCTATCGTGTGGATCGGATGTCACGCCCGTTTCGTTGGGATGTCCGCCACCGCGAGCAGCTCGGGACGCTGCTCCCGAGCCCGAGCCGTCTGCCCGACCACATGGACGAGCTCCGGCTCGCGTCCGCCCGCATCGTGGCGCGGGCCGGCGATGCCGAGCTGGTGTTCGTGGGCCGCTCGCTCGAGAACGTGTTCGACTATCTCGGCGCCGTGCTCGCGGGCACCTCGTGGTCCGAGCGTCCTCGGCTCTTGTCGATCTCGCTCTGGTCGACCACCGTCGCCGATCTGTCCGCTGAGCAGATCGATGGTTTTCGCGACCACGCACGCGCGGTCGGCCTCGCCCCGGCGGCGATCATCGAGCGCCCCCACGCGACCGCGTTCATCGACGTGGTGGCCTCCGGCGGCACGATGGAAGCGATCGCCAGCCTGCTGCTGCAGTGGTCGCGCGACGAGGGTGCGGATGTTCGTAAGCTCCACGATCGTCTCCGCTTCGTGGGGCTGACCCGGCGGACGAAGACGAGCCCCAACACCGTGCGATGGCATCAGCACGCCGAGTGGACCCGCGAGTTCGCGCCGTCGGCGTTCAAGAACGTATCGCTGCCGCCGCGGTTGTGGCGTCACCTCGCCGACGAACAGCCCAAGGTCTCGCGCCGCCATCCACCGAGCGAGTGGTCGCCCGACCACGAGCCCTCACCCACGCACGACCCCGCACAGCTCGAGGCGCTAGGCCTGGCACGGGCGCTCCACGAGGCGGGGCTGACCCGGCAAGAGCGCGAAGCTTGGTCGGCGCTTCTCGGCAAGGAACCGTGCATGCGCTGGCCGTGGTGCCGCGCGCTGGTCGGCGAGGTCCGGCGGCGCTCGGCCCGTCGATGACCAGCCGGTCACTGGGATCGGTCAGCCCCGTCCTTCCCGGCGCACGCGTGGAGATCGTCATCACGGCGCAGTAGCGCTGTAGCCGTCGAGCTTCTCGCCGACCACGAGCTCGTTGCCGTCGAAGGTCACCCGCGGCGACTTGCGGTACACGCGGATCCTATCGTCGTCGCGATCGATGGTCGGCTTGCCGAGTTTCTTCTCGAGGAGCGCGGAGACGGCCTGGTCGTTGCCGAGCTCGAGCGCGAAACCGGTGACGAGGTGATCGGGCAGCGAGGCTTCGTCGAGCTCGAACGGCGCGGCGAACCACAGATCAATGGGGCCACCGTTCTCGATCGGCCACAGGCGGATCTTGTCGTAGTCCATGATGCGACGCCCGAAACGACGCACGAGATCGGAGCCCTTTGCGCCGAGGATCGGCGCGCCTTCTTCGAATCCGAAGAGCGCGGCATCGGTGCCGATGAGCGTCGCGAGCGGCGTGTAGCCCCGGAGGGTGATCGCGATCCTCGATGCGTCGACGCCGTGCGGGCGATGCAGGTCCGCGCGCAACCCGAGCTCGGGTGCGAGCCACACCTTCGCGCTACCGTCGGTCTTGGGGTCGCCCCACGCCGCGGCGAGCGCTTGCTCGGCCCCCTCCGCGCGACGAATGACACGCAACGATCCGACGAGCCACTGATCGAGGTCACTGTCGATCTGGCCCAGCGGCGCGACCTCGAACAGCTGGTCGGGCCACTCCTTCGCGGTGAACGCATAGGGCCCCGTCAACGCGCCCTCGCGCCTGTTCGCGAACAGCTGAGGCGCTTGCGAGCGAGCGTCACGGACCGTCGTGGTCTGCGTCAGCGTGAGCGCAGCGAATGGTCCGACCAGCGACGGATGGGGCGTCGCCGCGAGCTCGGCGATCACGTCCTTCGGCGTCGTGGCCGGAGTCGGCGCCTCGAGCGCACGACTTGGTCCAGCGGTCGTCGTGGGCGCTGCCCGCAGCTCCGGCGCCTCCGCCTTCGCCACCGTGGGCGACCGCAGCGGCGTGGTCGGGCGATCCGCGTCACACGCGAAGGTGAGCGCGCACGCGACGAGCGCGAAGAGACGATGCGTCACGACCGCGATAGACGGGCGACTTGGCGATTCGATCAGCGATGAACCGCTGCCACGCGGCTGGCCTCGACGTCGATGCCGAGCACCTGTCGGGTTCATCCCATCGCTGCGTTCGTCGCCATCGGCGACACGATCTCGTTCGCACGAAGCCACCACGTGCACCACACGCGCCCGTCAAGGCGCATCGCTCAGCAGCTCGTCACACGATCGCAGCGCGAGGCAGTCGGCACACAGCTGCAGGTTGCCGCGGAACTCCGTCGGCGGGTCCTCGCCGTCCTCGCGTAGGGCCTCGAAGGCCTCGGGCGACTCGACCGCGGCGACCGATGCACACGCACCCGATACCAGCTCGACCTCGAGACCACCCGCCAACGCCCCCTCGATTCCGTTCACGCTGCCGACCGTGCGCGCGGCGGTCTCGAAGGTGCGATCGTCGAGATGCACCGATCCGTTGGGGAACCCGCTCAGCTGCGCCGCGCAGGCCTGGTCCTGCGTTGCGAAGGCACCGAGGTTCTCGAGCTGGAAGTTGGCCCACGTGCCGGTCGGCACGTCGACGACGACGTCGCTCGCCGCGGGCGCCTCGGCGATCACGCGGACGCCCGCGGCAGTGTAGCCCTGCGCGAGGCACGGACACTGCGGTGCCCACGGTGCGGGCTCGCCGGTGACCGGATCGATGAACTCGTTGCAGGCCTTCACCGCGCGATCCGGGCATGCCGGCATCGGATTCGGTGGCGCCGCCGGATCGGCCCCGAGCGCACCGAGGGCCATGCGAACGAACGCGCGGCCGCTGCCGAGCTGCACGTCGAGATCGGCCTGGGACTCGACCACGCAGACGTCACCTCGATTGGGATATGCGGCCTCTTCGTCGTTGTCCCGCGTCGCGATCGACAACGACTCACGATAGTCGGGCGGCAACGTGACGCGAATGTCGGCGCCCACGCGGCTCAGCTGCTAGAGGTCGTCGTACTCGACGTAGATCGCACAGCCATCGCGCCACGGCCGTGGAGCGCCGTCCGCGTCGACACCGTCGCAACGGCTGGTGTCGTCGAGGTGCCGCCCCGGCTGTGGCGCGTCGATATCCGCGTCGCGCGCCCACAGCAGCAACCTCGACATCTGCTCGTCGACACGTTCATCATCGGGCGCGAAGCCGAAGCGTCGCAGCTCGACGCGGATCGTGTCGGGCGGGCCGTCGAACCTCACGATCACGTCGCCACGATTGTCGAAGTTGTCGTTGAATCCGTGGGCTCGACCGATTCGAAGCGAGCGGATGAAGGGATCGCCGGCGTCGTCGAGCAGACGGAACGGTCCCTCGTGCTCGATCCGCCACTGGTCGCGGAACGGTCGCATCCGAGCCTGGTCGACGTCGATCGACACACCGGGCCCGCCACCTAGCAAGAACAGCTGACAGTCACCGCAGCCGGTGAGCGCGAGCAGCAACACCGCCCCGACTCGCCCCTTCCTTGGACGCATGCCGCAGCAACGCGCACCGCGGCCGGATCTTTCGCTCGCTTCGCGCCCGATCTCGCCCCGGCTACGCGGGCCAGGCCGGGGGATCACCCGCTGCGAGGCGGTCGACCCACCCGAGCAGCGTGGGGATGCGGTGTCGCCCGTGCATTGCTTCGATGCGCCGCGCCGCGAGCTCGACATCGACCCCCATCGCCGTCACGTACAGCGGCTTCTTGCTGCCACCGCGCAGCACCGCACGCGCGAAGCTACCGTCGCCGTAGGCGTTCTTCGCCACACCGACCACCGCGAAGCGGCCGTGCTCGTGGGCGTGCAGGTGCGCGCCCAGGCCCGCGGTGCCGTCGGTGTCGAGCTGCACGTAGCCGTCGATCACGACGGTGTCGATGCGCTCGCGGACCTTCGCCAGCACCGCCAGGATGCACGGCAGCTCGCGCTCGAAGAAGCGGCCCGGAGCGTACGGCAGCACCTCGGGAATCTCGACGACGTGGGTGAGGAACGGCGCGGCATCGGTCCAGCGCTCGACCACCAGGCACGCCGCGGTCGCGGCCGATCCCGGACGCCGCGCGGCCTCGTGGTAGTCGACGTCGACGATCGCGAACGGCATGGGCGTGGGTGACCGCGGGGGCGCCCGACTACTCGGTGCACTCGCACTCTTCGCAGAAGCTGGTGCCGGCCGCGGAGGCGGCACGCAGGATCTCAACCTGGTGCGCGACCGAAGGATCGACCGGGGCGGGGCTCGCCGGGGGCTCGCTCGCGAGCGATGCGAGTTCGGTGAGCTCGGTGTCGGCCAGCGCGGTGGCGACTGCGGCCGGGTTGGGCGCGGCGCGGGCCGTCGGCGCGGATGCCCATCCGCGCAGCCGACCACCCACGATCGCAGCGGCGAGCTCGGCGATGACGAAGTCGTCGTGCAGGCTGCCACCCGCGCCGCGGGCGAACGCCTCGGCGTAGGTGCGCCGCAGCGTCGCGATGCCCCACACGTCGGCGGCCGCCCGCGCCACCACCTGCTCGAGCTCACGATCGGAGAGCTCGGTGGTGTCGGGATCGCTGGGTCGACCATCGACGGAGAGCTCCACGATCGTCTGGCCATCGTGCAACCACCACGGCATCGCGCTGCCAGACTAGCAAACTCCGATCGGCGTCGCTACGCTAAGGCCACGCAAGTTGTCGCAGAACAAGCGCACCATCAACGGCATCATCCGTCGCGCGCTCGCCGATGCACGCAGCTCGGCTCCGCCGGCGCGGGTCTACGCGCTGGTCGATCCGGCCCGCGACGATCGCATCGCCGCCGAGCTGGCGTCGCCGGGGCAACGATCGATCTGTCTGTACGGCGTCGATCTGCCGGGCACCTTGGTTGCGGTCGCGCCCCATCTCGTGTGGCTGTCGGGCAATTCGCGCTTCGGTCAGCTGTTCGCCTCGCAGGGTCGCGGGCGCGCGTGGGGCATGCTGCTCGCCAGCCACGCCCCGGCCGAGACCATCGCGACGCACCTCGCCAGCCTCACACGCGCACGGCTACCCGACGGTCGCACGGTGCTGTTCCGCTTCTACGACCCCCGCGTGATGCGGCGCTATCTGCCGACCTGCACCCCCGATGAGCTCGACCGCGTGTTCGGCCCCATCGAAGCGTTCTTGATCGAGGAGCCGGGCGGCGCACAGCAGGAGTACGCCCGCGAGGATCGCACGCTGCAACGACGCGATCCTCGCTGGGAGCTGTGGCTCGACTAGTACCTCGACACAGCGATAGTGACGGGCCATAACACCGCCCTGACCGCGCCTCGCTGCGTTGCCGCACCTTGAAATACGCACGGTATTCCGGCGGCACGGCGCCTTGCGGAGTCGAGGCCATGACGGCGTTCTGACCCATCACTATCGCTGTGTCGAGGTACTAGAGAGGCGATCCGCTAAGGTCGAGGGGGATCGACAAGGGTGTGTCGCTGTGATCTCGTTTGGCGAGCGAGGTCACTCACGATGCTGTGGAAGGTCCCTACGAAGCTGAGCGCCGAGGAGCAGCGGCTGGTGGCGCGCATGCGCAAGCCGAGCCGCTTCTTCGTGTTCCTGCGAGAGATCCGAGCCGAGCTGTTCACGCCGGAGTTCCAAGAGGAGCTCGCTCGGGCTTACGAGCCGCGCGGTCAAGAGCCCGTACCGCCGGCGCTGCTGGCGATGGTCGTGCTGTTGCAGGCGTACACCCAGACGAGCGACGCCGCTGCGGTCGAAGAAGCCGAGATGAATCCGCGCTGGCAGCTCGTGCTGGGGCTACTTGGCGAAGAGAAGGCTCCGTTCGGGCAGGGTAGTCTGCCGCGCTTCCGCGAGCGGATGGCCGCGCACGACCTCGACCGCAGATTGCTCGAGCGCACCGTCGAGCTCGCGAAGAGGACTGGCGGCTTCGGTTGGCAGAAGCTCAAGGCCGCGTTCGACTCATCGCCGCTGCGAGGTCGCGGCCGCGTCGCTGACACCTGGAACTTGATCGGACAGGCGATGGGTAAGCTCGTCAGTGCACTTGCGAAGATCGCTGCGGTCGAGGAGGACACGATCATCGCCGAAGCCAGGCTCACGCTGCTGCAGGGCAGCAGCATCAAGGCTGCACTGGACATCGACTGGGATGATCATGACCAGCGTAGTGAAGCGCTGCAACGACTCGTCGGTGAAGCACAAGCGCTGCTGGACTGGGCACGCGCCCGGGCTCCCGACGCGATGAAGGAGCGTGAGGTCGAGCAGGCCGCGGTTCTGCTCGAGCGCGTCCTCCACCAAGATACCGAGCCCGATCCCGAGCGACCGAGACGAGTACGGATCCGCAAGGGCGTCGCTGAAGACCGCGTCTGCTCCGTCGGCGACCCGGAGATGCGCCACGGCCGAAAAACCCGCTCACAGGCCTTCAACGGCTACAAGCGCTACATCGCGACTTCGATCGACGCGCCGCTCGTGCTCGCAGCCGAAGCGCGACCCGCCAACCAACCCGAACGCGAGGCTGTACCCTCACTCGTTGACCAAGTAGCGCCCTACGGCGAGCTCGACGAGCTCTTCATCGACCGCGGCTTTCTTGCACATCCCGAGATCGCCGCGCTCGATCGAGACGGTGTGCAAGTCCGTTGTCGTCCCTGGCGCGAGCAGAACAAGCATGGACGCTTCGGCAAGAGCGCCTTCAAGATCGACCTTCGCCGACGACTCGTGACTTGTCCGTCTGGCAAACAGGCCGAGTACTCCGCCAACACTCCCACCGCGTACTTCGGTGCCGAGACCTGCGATCGCTGTCGCCTACGAGCGCGATGCACTGATGCCAAGGCTGGTCGCGCGATCCGAATCCACCCCCATGAGAGCCTGCATCGCAAACTCGAGGCTCGCAGAGCGACTGAGCACGGACGACAGCATCTTCGCGCTCGAGTCGTCGTCGAGCACAGGCTCGCACGCATCGGCGGCCTCCAGAGCGACCGCGCGCGATACAAGGGCGCCCGCAAGAACACGCTCGACCTCCGGCGCCACGCCGCCGTCGCCAACCTCATCGAGCTGCAGGCCGCACTTGCCGCGTGACTTTAGCGGTTCGCTTCTCTAGTACGGCGTGCCCGAGGTTCGTCGGGGATGCATGGGCCCAAGCTCGCGTGCTCGCCACCTCCGACCTCGCTTCGGCGCTCGAGGTGGACGCTCGGCGCGCTGGTCGAGGCGCTCGTGAAGGAAGCTCACGACGGACTCTGCGCGGACAGCGAACCCTCGTGCTCGTCTGTGGCTCTCACCTACGATGATGCATCTGCGTCCCTGGGCCCTCGTCCTCGCGCTGCTCGCCCCGCTCGCCTGTCACGGGCGCGATACCGCGTCGTCTGCGGCGTCGGCCGGTGCGGTCCAGCGACTGGGCCCGGCGGAGTTCAAGGCCGCGGCCGAGCAGCAGCAGGGGCTGTACCTCGACGTGCGCACGCCCGACGAGGTCGCGCGCGGGCTGATCCCGGGGGCCAGCAACGTCGACATTCACGACGCGAGCTTCGAGCAGAAGGTGAAGCTGCTCGATCGCCAGCGGCCGATGTTCGTGTACTGCGCCGCGGGCAGCCGCAGTCGCGACGCATCGGATCGGCTGGCCCAGCTCGGCTTCGCCCGCGTCTACGATCTCGCCGGGGGCATGAACGCGTGGAAGGGCGCCGGCCTGCCCGTGGATCTGCCGGCCGATCCCCCGCCGCAGGCGCCTGGTCTCACGCCCGAGGCGTTCGACGCCGAGATCGCCGGCCAGCCGGTCGTGCTCGTCGACTTCCAGACCCCATGGTGCACCCCGTGCAAGACCATGGCGCCGATCGTCGACGAGCTCGCGACCACGTACGAGGGGCGCGCGAAGGTGATGCGGATCGACATCGATCGCAGCGAGGCGATCGCCGAGCGCGAGAACATCGAGGGCGTGCCGGTGTTCGTGCTCTACGCCCAGGGCAAGGAGACCTGGCGTGGCGCCGGTGCGACCACCCGCGAGGCGCTGGCCGGGCGCCTCGACGCGGCGCTGGGATCGAAGTGAGCAGTGCCTTCGTCGGTATCGTCGTCATTCTCGGGCGAACCGCCGCGACGCGGTCACATCGGCACGTAGGTGTCGTCGTTGGTCACGACGATGCGTGCGACCGCGATCGACTCGCGGAACTCGAGCTGGAACTCGTGGGTGCCGGTGGCCCAGCTGGCGATCCATGGATCCTCGACGTACTCGCACGGCGCACCGTTCTCCGGATCGCGCTGATTCAGCTCGCGCCACACGTAGCCCTGGCCGAAGCCGTCGCACGCGAGCTCGAAGATCGGCGCCGGGTCGGGGCCGCCGTCCTGCCGCGCGAAGAAGCTGTCGTTGGCGCCGAAGTCGACCGCACGGACCCAGATGTGCCAGTCGTCGTCGCACGGCACGTCGATGCTCCACGTGACCGTGCCGCTACCCATCTCGCCCATCGGGATCGCGGCAATCATGCCTTCGCCCTGCTGCGACATCTGGATCGCCCACGTACCGTCGAGCACGGCGTCGGTGGCACCGAGCTCGATCTCCACGGTGCTGTCACATGCGACCGCACCACCGGTGGAGCTCGAGCTGCCGCCGCCCATGCAGATCGCCGCGCACTCGCCGGTCGCGAGATCGACGCACGCTTGATCCCACCCGAACACGCAGCACTCCGGGGACGCCGCGCACACGCACGCCGCGGCCTCTTCTTCGTCGCAGCTCGGCGTGTCGTGGACCTCGCAGCAGCCGCCACCACCGCCACCGGTCGTGGTGCCCGAGCTGTCGACCCCGGTGGTCATGTCGGTGGTCGCGTCGGTGGTCGAGAGCGTGGTGCTGTCGCTGGTGGCGTCGGTGGTGGACGCGCTGGTGCTCGTCATCGTCGTCGTGATCGTCACCGACGCGTCACCGGTGCTGGAGCCGGTGCCACCGTCGGAGTCGGTCTCGGTGCCTCCCGCTTCGAGGGTGCGGCCACATCCGGGCACGAGGAACAGGGCGGCGGCGACGAGGGGCTTGTTCATGATCACTCCGTTGGACGGCAAAGCGGCAGCCAAAGGTATCGCACCGTGGCCGGGGGTGTCACGGTGCGTGGGTGCCTCGGGCGGCGGGGACGGCCTCGGCCTCGCGGATCTCCTCACGGTCCCCTCCGAGGTTCCGGGCACGGCTCCGGGCACGAGCCATACCGGTGGCCCGGTTCACGGCTGGCGCAGGTCGGCGCGCGGCAGTTCGGCGATACTCCGACGCAAGCGCATGAAGACCCTCGCCTCGCCCCGCGGCAACTCGAACTACCCCACCGCCTATCGCATCGGCTGCGGCCGCATCAGCGAGCTGCCCGCGGCCTGCTCCGAGTGGGGTTGGCGCTCGCCGATGGTCGTCACCGATCCCGGGATCGTGAAGCTGGCGTGGTTCGACGATCTGTTGAAGCGGTTGAGGGAGCAGGGCCTATCGCCGACGGTGTGGCACGACGTCGATCCCAACCCCACGCAGGCCAACGTCGACGCCGGCGTGGCGGCGTACCGCAGCGGCGGCCACGACGGCATCGTGTTGGTCGGCGGTGGCTCGGCGATGGACGCCGGCAAGTGCATCGCGCTGCTCGCCCACAACGAGGGCGGCGTGTTCGACTACGAAGACATCGGCGACAACTGGAAGCGCGCCGACCCCGACAAGATCGTGCGCACGATCGCCGTTCCGACCACCGCGGGCACCGGCTCCGAGGTCGGCCGCGCGTCGGTGATCGTCGACCCGCGTGATCACGGCAAGAAGATCATCTTCCATGCGCGCATGCAGCCCGCGCTGGTGATCGCCGACCCCGAGCTCACCTTCGGCCTGCCACCGGGGCTGACCGCGGCGACCGGCATGGATGCGCTCGCGCACTGCTTCGAGGCCTACTGCGCGCCGGGCTATCACCCCTTCGCCGACGGCGTCGCGCTCGAGGGCATGCGCCTCATCCACGAGAACCTCATCCCCGCATTCCAGAACGGCCACGACGCGGTCGCGCGCACCCACATGCTGGCGGCCTCGGCGATGGGCGCGACCGCGTTCCAGAAGGGACTCGGCCTCGTGCACGCGCTCTCGCACCCGCTGGGGGGCGCGACCGGCCTGCACCACGGCACCGCCAACGCGATCTTCCTGCCCTACGTGATGGTCTTCAATCGCAACCAGATCGAGCAGCGCATGGAACGACTCGCGCGCCTGCTCGCGCTGCCGCGCCCGCCGGGCGGCGATGGCTTCGACGGCGTGATGCAGTGGATGTTGTCGCTGCGTGCCGAGCTGGGGCTGCCGCACACACTGCAGGGCCAGCCCGGCATCACGCCGGACCTGCTGCGCTCGCTGGTGCCGCAGGCGCTGGCGGACCCGAGCATGTCCGGCAACCCGCGCCCGGCCAACGCGGCCGAGGTCGAGGCGGTGTTCCTGAAGTCCTACGCGGGGGATCTGGGCCCCTGAAGTGGGTGCGCGAGTTGGCCTGTAATCGCCGGCGCGCTCGCGCGACCCACGGGGATGCGAAGGCTGCTGCGTGGGGCACTCATCGTCGTGACCGGCTGTGGATCGAACGGCGATGGCAACGGTGAGTCGAGCGACGACAGCGGCAGCAGCGACGCGAGCGCGACGTCGGCCGCGAGCGCGTCCACGACCAGCCTATCCACCTCGACCGAGACCGGCACGAGCTCGCCGGTCACCTCCGATGCCAGCACGTCGGGCGCCGACAGCAGCTCTGGCGGCGGCAGCTCGGCCGACTCGGGCTCCACGACCGACGGCGGTGAGCTCCCCGACGGCCTCGCCGCCAGCTGGATCACGTACCTGGGCGGCAGCCAATTCGAGCACGCCCGCGACCTCGCGCATGACGGCGCCGGGCGAGTGCTCGTGACCGGTGGCGGTGCGTCCACCGACCTCGCGACCACAGCGGGTGTGTTGCAGCCGAATCGAGATCCTGGGCCGCCCGCGCCGGGGGTCGATCCCTTCGATGCGTTCGTGTTCGCGTATGACGAGGCCGGCGGCATCGCCTGGGGTACCTATCTCGGCGGCCCGCAGTACGACCGCGCGTACGCCGTCGAGGTCGACGCCACCGGTGTCTACGTCGCGGGTCGTGCCGGCGCGGGCTTCCCCGTGACCGCCGGCGCCGCCCAGACCAGCTTCGCAGGGGGGCAGGAGGCGCCGTTCTACGGCGAGCAAGACGGCTTCGTCTGCAAGCTCTCGCTCGACGCCACGGCGATCGTCTGGTGCACCTACTTCGGCACCAGTGACCCCTCGATCGTCCGTGACATCGCGGTCGACTCCACCGGTGCGGTGTACCTCGCGTCGGGGCGCAGCACCGGCAGCTATCCCACCGCGATCGCCGATGCCTTCGTCAACGCGCCGCTCGGGGGCAACGACGCCGTGCTCGCGAAGCTCTCCAGCGACGGCAGCACGGTGCTGTGGGCGCGATACCTCGGCGGCTCGGCCGACGATTCGAATCAGAACTCCGTGCGGGTCGACGCCAACGACAATCCCTACATCTTGCTCACCACCACCTCGGGCGACGCGCAGACGTCCCCTGGCGCCCACGACAGCAGCTACGGCGGCAACGGGGACCTCTATGTCGTCGCCGCAGCGCCGAGCGATGGCGGGCTCCGCTGGGCGACGTACCTCGGTGCTTCGGGCAATGAGTCCACCGAGACCCACGAGTTCGCCGTCGATGCGGCCGGCAACTGCTACGTGGCGGCGGCCACCTCATCGATGGACTTCCCGACCACCGTCGGCGCATTCGACACGAGCTTCGGCGGCGGCAACAATGATGCGTTCGCAGCCAAGATCTCGGCCGATGGCACCACCCTGCTCGGCTCGACGTTCATCGGCGGCAACGGCAGCGACCGGCCCGAGGGCGTCGCCGTAGGCGCCGACGGGAGCGTGTACTTCACCGGGACGACGACCTCGACCGACTTCCCCGTGACCGCCGACGCCTACCAAGGCGCGCTCGTCGTGCGCGATGCGGTGGTCGTGCGGGTCGCTCCCGAGTTCGACTCGTTGCTCTACGCGAGCTTCCTCGGTGGCGGCATGGAGGAGTACGGACGCGGTGCCACCGTCGATGATGAGGGGCGTCTGTGGATCGGTGGCGAGACCCACTCGAGCGATCTGCCGCTGCTCGACGCGGCCCAGACGCAAGCGGGTGGCAACACGGATGCGTGGGTGGCCGCGTTCGTGCCTGCGCCCTGACGCGAGCCGGGGCGCTGACAGCCGCCGACGCGCCTCACTCCCCGGTTGCGAGCTCGGGGATCTCCACGTGGATCTCCACACGCCGCAGCACCTCGGCGCCGCCGATCGCGTCGTCGTTGTAGCCGCGACCGATGACCTGCACGCGGTGCTGCGGCACCGTCGAGCTGCACGAGCGGGTGTCGCGGCAGCGGTGGCCGGCGCACTTGCTCTCGGCCTTGTCGGGGTTCTCCGTGAGCCAGTCGTAGGCCGCGTACGCGCGATCGATCGACAACAGCATGTTGCTGTCGTCCTTGCGGCGCGACGAGACGATCGCACTGGGTGACGAGTAGCCGACGATCTCGAGCCGATAGTCGGGCCCCAGCATCGCGCCGACGTCGGGGCTCGCCAGCGCGTCGGCGACCTTGCAGACCTGCGTGCGGGCGTCGACCGTGAGGTCCGAGGCGGCGTCCTCGAACAGCACGTTGCTCAGCACGACCGACACGCCGGTGGCGGTCGCGCGCACGGTGAATCCGGCCACCCGCGCGACCAGCTCGAGCCGCTCGGCGAGCTTGCGCTGGCGCGCCTTGGCCTCGTCCAGCCGGGCCTGCTTGGCCTCGATCTGGTCGAGCAGCCCCTCGAGCCTGCGCATGGTGCCACCGTCGGCACCGCGGGCGAGCTCGGGCACGATGGCCTTGAGCGCGTTGCCGAGATCGGCCGGCAGGCGGCCCACGCCGCTGGCGATCTGCGACTGCGCACGTGCGACCTCGTCGACGCCGCGGGCCAGCGGCACCAGGTCGGCGCGGCGCGCCACACCGGTGCTCAGCTCCGCCGCCACTGCGCTGCGCAGATGCGCGACCGCAGCCACCGGATCCTCGGGGATCGCGTCCGGCTGCATCGCGACGGTCTCGCAGGCGGCGTCGATGCACGCCATCGCGTCGTCGCAGGTGCTGGCGCCTTCGGGACAACGATCGCCGCAGACCTGCGACGCCGCGGCCAGGCACGCCGCGAGGTCGGGTGTCGCCGTGGGCGCGGCCTCGACCACCGCATCGAGGTGTGGCGTGACCGGCTGCGCGACCGGTAGATCGGGCATCACGTGGTGCTTGATGCGCGCGCAGCGATCGGGGTTCGACCAGCAGACGTTCTCGGCGGCGTTGTCGTGCCAGAGATTGCGGGCCGCGAACCAACGCACCGCGCTGCGGCAGCGCGTGCGCTCGTGCGGCAGCGAGGCGTCGCGGCAGACGTCGTCCTCGCTCTGCGAGGACCGGCGCGCCTTCGCCAGCGCCTCGCAGGCCGCGGGGTGCTCGTCCTGCTTGCACAGCTCGGCCAGCGGCCGCGCCTGCTGGCTCGCGACCAGGAACCACAGATAGTCGCAGGTCGAGCGGTGCTTCACCGTGCGACACAGCTCGTCGGTACGCCGCACCGCCTCCGGGCCGCTCGCGCTGCCGACCAGACGATCGCAGGTCGCCGGCCGCACCTTGGCCGCGCACAGCTGCCCGGGGCTGTGCACGTCGGTGGGCGGATCGAGCCGCAGGATCGCGCGCTTCAAGATCCGCCGCGTGACCAGCGGCCGCGACTGGCCGTCGTCGAGCTGGCGGCAGGCCACGCGGGCGATCTCGGTCGGCTCCGCGAGCGCGCGCACGGCCGGCTGATCGAGCAAGCGCTCGAGCGAGCTCGCGGTCGCCTCGGCGATCAACAGATCGATGCCGAGCTGCACCGCGCCGGCGAAGCGGCCGAAGCTCTGGCTGAGCTGCGCGGAGAAGCTCGCCGCCCGATCGCCGACCTCGGCGAGCTTGCGCGCGAGCACCCGCGAGAAGTCGAAGCGCGCGGCGAAGGCCGGCGCGTCGAAGTGCCCCTGCACCTGGGCGCCCGATGACTTGAGCACCAGCGTCAGCCACGGCGGTGGGTCCTTCGCGAGCGCGCCGTCGATCGTCACCTGTGCGGTCGCGAGGTCGCACTGCGCGCGGAGCTTGGGATCGAGCACGCTCGCCAGTCGACATGCGTCGCGCTCGGTCTCGGCGGCCATCGCCCGCGCCGCGATCGGAGACACGCCGCCGCCCCCGGCGACGCCGGACTCGAGCTGGGCGCACGTCCGCGCGATGCGGGACTCTTCGCCGATGAGGATCCGCGCGAGTCCATCGGGGTGGGTCTCGCGGCCGATCGAGCCGCTCGCGCAGCCACAGACCCCGACCAACGCGAGCGCAGCGAGACGTCCGCGCCCCGCGGCCGCGGGCGTGCGCCGAGATCGCGGCGCTCGAAGGGCACGGACACGGGCACGACGTCGCGCGGTTTCCATGGGCGGGCGGGAGCATGCCACGGATGCCCGCGAACCGGCACCGCTCCAACGCCAGCGAGCGCCCGGCTCAGCGCGAAGCGATCGTCAGGGTGAAGGCACCGCTGGCGCCCTCGTAGCCATCGACGACGATGGCAATCGTCTGGCCTTCCTCCAACGCGATGCTCACATCCGACTGTACGATCGTGGGCGACGAATCATCGTTGCACGCGATCTCGATGCCGCTGCAGTCGCCCGAGAGCACCGCGAGCCCGGTATCGTAGCCGGAGCCGATGGTCGAGAACGAGTAGGTGCCGTCGGCGGGAGCGGTCCACAGCAGCACGCGATCGGGCGCGTCCCCGGCCACGCAGGTCGGCGCGTAGCTGTCGTCGGCGCCGTTGGTGTTGCCGTCGGTGACGCCGAGACCAATCGCCATGCCGAGGTCTTCATCGATGCACCCGAAGTCGAAGCCGCCACCGCTGCTGCTGTCGCCGGTCGTGGCGTCGCCACTCGTGCCGCCGTGGCCCGTCCCATCGCTGGCGGACGCGTCGGTGTCACCGCCCGAGTCGGCGTGGGCCGTAGCCCCGCTCGACGAGGGATCTTGCGTCGTCGTGCCGTCGCCGGCGTCGTCGGGGCCGGCCGACGCGGTGGTCGTGCCGCCCGTCGACGAGGTCGTGCCGCCGGTGCCGGGCCCCGAGCTGTCGCCGCTGGCGGCGGCGGTCTCGCCCTCGACCACCGGTGCGTTCCCGAAGCAGCCCCCGCCACCGATCACGCCGGCGACGGCGACGAGCCCCAAGCAGCGAACGTACATGACCACGTAGTGACGCGATCGCCCCGGCGGTTCTCGGGGCGCGAGACTGGTCATGCTCACGGCGGGAATTCGTCGGTTCGATGCAACCGCCACCCGCCGTCGGCGTCGCAGCTCAAGGGATGTCGGGCGGCGGCGTGCAGAAGCCGCCGAAGCAGAACACGCTGCAGCAGTCCGCACCGGTGATGCAGGCCATCCCCGAGGGCGTGCAGTCGCCCCCCGGCGGCTCGCATGCGTCCCCGACGCAGGCATTGCTGCAGCAATCGGCGTTGCCGACACAGGCCTGGCCATCGGGGGCGCAGGCGGGCACGCAAGCCATGGTGCCGGGGTCGCACGCGCCACTGCAGCAGTCGGCGTCGGTGGTGCAGCTGCCCCCTTGGGTCTTGCAGGTGTCCTCGCCGAAATCACACCGGCCGGTCTCCTCGTTGCAGTTCATCGAGCAGCACTCGGTTGGACCGCCGCTGGTGCAGCTCTCACCCGTGGGTCGACAGCCCGGCGACAGATCCACCTCACAGCGACCATCGTTGCCGCAGATGTCGGAGCAGCAGTCGGCGTTCGTCTGACAGTCTTCGCCCTCGACCAGGCACAGCTCCCCGCCGCAGAGACCGTCGTGGCAGGCCAGCGAGCAGCAGTCGAGCGCCTTCTCGCAGCCGACGCCGTCGGCGACGCAGTAGTTGGTGCACACCACCTGCTCACCGCCCAGCTCTGGCTCGCACTTGCCCGAGCAACACGGCGTAGAGTCGTCGCATGCGGTGCCGGGGGGCTCGCACGCCCCGGGCTCGAGGCAGAAACCACCGTCGCAGCGTCCCGAGCAGCACGCGATGTCCTCGGTGCACGCGATGCCGAGCTCGAGGCACGTGCCGTCGTCGGGGCCGCACAGCCCCAGCGCGTTGCAGACCCCGCCGCAACAGTCGCTACCCGCCGTGCACACCGAGCCGGCCGCGGCACATGCACCGCCGCCGCTCGAGTCACCCGCACTGGCGGTGCTGGCCGATCCGCCGGGCGTGGTGCCGAGCGAGTCGATGCCGCCCGAGCTCGAAGCGCCCTCGGCACCTCCGGATGCGTCGGTGCCCGCGCACGCGAGCGCGAGCGAGGCCGTGGAGACGAAGAACGCTGCGCGCGCGAGCTGGAGCATGGTGGGGCCCTCCCGGCCCCCGTGCCCGATCTCGGCGCAGCGTTACAGCCGTCACTCCGCCGGCGGAGGCGGCGATGCCGGGGGCTCGATGGGCTCGCTGGGCGACATCGGCACCACGTCGGGTGCACCCGACAGCTTGCGGGAGATCCACCCGGTGATCCGGCCGAAGAACTGCGCGCAGTCGTCGAAGAACGAGTACGCCACCGGCACCGCGACCAGCGTGAGCAGCAGCGACATGGTCTGGCCGCCCACGACCACGCCGGCGGTCGCGTTGGAGAAGCCGGCCCCGATGCCGCGGCTGGTGACCAGCGGGATCATGCCGGCCACGAACGCGAAGGTCGTCATGAGGATCGGCCGCAGGCGGTCCTTGTTGGCCTGCAGGATCGCTTCGAGCCGTGGCTTACCCTCGCGCCGCAGCGCGTTGGTGTGATCGACCTGCAAGATGGCGTTCTTCTTGACCACGCCGAACAGCACGAAGATGCCGAGCGCGCTGAAGAGGTCGAGCGCCTGCTCGAACAGCACCACCGACGCGATCGCGAACGGCAGCGTCAGCGGCAGTGAGAGCAGGATGGTGACCGGGTGCAGCCACGACTCGAACTGCGCCGCCAGCACCAGGTACATGAACACGAACGCGAGCCCGAGACCGAACACGAAGCTCTCGGCGGTCTCCTTCATCAGCTTGGCGCCACCGACCGGGCGAATCGAGTAGCCGGCCTTGGGCAGCTCCTCTTCGATGATGCGGCGCATCTCGTCGCCGATCGCACCCTCGCTGAAACCGGGCGCAGGGTTGGCGTAGAAGGTGATCTGGCGCCGGCGCGAGAAGTGATTGATGACCGAGGGGCCGCGGCCGTCGTGCAGCTGCACCACCTCGGCCAGCGGCACCGACCCGAGCAAGCTCGACGGCACGCTCATCAGGCGCACGCCGTCCTCGTCGACGCGATACTGCTCCTCGGCGCGGATACGGACTTCGTACTGCTCGCCCTGCTCGGGGTAGGTCGAGACCTTCTGCCCGCCGACCAGCATCTGCAGTACCGACGCGACGTCGGCGACGCGCACGCCGAGGTCGGCCGCGAGATCGCGATCGACGTACACGCCGATCTCGGGCTTGCCGACCACGAAGGACGAATCGACGTCGACCGCACCGGGGACCTCGCGCATGCGCGCGAGCACCCGCTCGTTGACCGTGGCCAGCACCGCGAGGTCGGGCCCGAACACCGCGTACTGCACCCGTGCGGACGCGAAGCCGCCGCCCGAGATGGCTGCGACATCGGCCACGCTCACCCGCAGGTCGGTGGGCAGGTCGGCGAGGATCTCGCGACGCACGACGTCCTTGATGTCCTCCTGGGTCAGCTCGCGCTGCTTGGGGTCGACCAGGCGCACGTAGATGCGCGCGACGTTGGGCGTGCGCTGCTCGTCGTCGCCGATCGTGACGAGCGTGCCCTCGACCCACGACAGTCCGCGGATGCGGGTGGCGACGCGATCGCCGATCATCTGCGTGGCCATGAGGCTGCTGCCTTCGGGCGCGCGCACCAGCACCTCGAAGCGGGCCTCGTCGTTGATGGGGATGAAGCCCTTCTTGGCCTGCTGCGCCAGCGGCCCCATCGCGTACAGCGACGCCAGCGAGGCCAGCACCACCACCCAGCGCTGCCGCATGCAGAAGCGCAGCACGACCATGTAGCCGCGCTCGAGCGGGCGATAGAACACGTCGACCAGGCGCTCGAGCCAGCTCTTGCGCCTGTGGGTGCCGCGCGGCACCGCCTTGAGCCACCGCGAGGCCATCATCGGTGTCAGCGAGAAGCTGACCACCAGCGAGACCGCGATGGCAGAGACCATCGTCATGCCGAAGCTGGCCAGGAAGCGCCCTGGGATGCCGGCCACGAACGCGACCGGTAGGAACACCGCAATGAGCGACAGCGTGGTCGCGAGCACCGCGAGGCCGATCTCCTTGGTGCCGTCGACTGCCGCCTGCATGGGCGGGGTTCCGCGCTCTTCGACGTGCTTGAAGATGTTCTCGAGCACGACGATGGCGTCGTCGATCACGATGCCGACCGACAGCGCGAGCGCCAGCAGCGTCATGGTGTTGAGCGTGAAGCCCTGCAGCCACATCAGCGCGAACGTGCCGATGACCGAGGTCGGGATCGCAACCGCGGCGATGATGGTGCTGCGGACGTTGCCGAGGAACACCAGCACGACCAGCGCCGCCAGGCCGGCACCGACCACGAGGTGCTCGTTGACGGCGTGGGTGCTGGTGCGGATGGTCTCCGACTCGTCGCGCAGCACGTCGACGACGTAGCCAGGCGGGAGGTCGGCGCGCATCTCCTCGACCGCGGCCTTGAGCGCGTCGACCACCGCCACGGTGTTCTCACCGGACTGCTTGCGGATCGCCAGCAACACCGCAGGGTTGCCGTTCCAGGTCGCGGCGGTCTCGACCTCTTCGACGCCGTCCTCGACGCGCCCGATGTCGTGCAGTCGCACGGTCTTGCCGTCGCCCTGGCGGATGACGACGCCCTCGAGCTGCTCGGGCGCAGTGACGCGGCCGTGGATGCGCAGCGTGAGGAAGTCGGGGCCGGTGTCGATGCGGCCGCCGGGCATGGTCAGGTTCTCGTTGCCGACCACCCGCGCGACCTCGGGCGCGGTGATGCCGTACGCCCGCATGCGCACCGGATCGAGCCAGATGTTGACCTGGCGCTCCTGACCACCGATGACGCGCACCTGCCCTACGCCCGAGATGCTCTCGAGGTCACGCCGCACGCGCTGATCGGCGTAGGCGGTGACCTCTCGCATCGAACGGCCCTCGCCCGACACCGAGAGGTAGATGATGGGCATCGCGTCGGGATCGACCTTGGTCACCACCGGCGGCTCGATGCCGGTCGGCAGCTCGGCCATCACGGTGTTGACGCGGTCGCGGACCTCCTGGGCCGCGATGTCCACGCCCTTCTCGAGCTTGAACATGATGAAGACCTGCGACACGCCCTCGGCAGAGGCGGAGCGCAGCTCTTCGATGCCGCTGGCGGTGTTCACCGCGCGTTCGATGCGGTCGGTGATCTCGCTCTCGACGTCCTCGGGCGCCGCACCGGGCAGGCGCGTGGTCACGACCACGGTCGGGAAGTCGATCTTGGGGAAGCGGTCGACGCCGAGGCGGCCGTAGGCCACACCTCCGACCACGCAGATCAAGAGGATGAGGACCGTCGCGAAGATCGGGCGACGGATGCAGACATCGGCGAGCCACTGCATGACGCCCCCTACTCGAGCTTGGTGCCGTCGGCGAGATCCGCCGGCGGCTCGGTGACGACGGAGTCCTCGGCGGTGAGGCCGGACAGCACCGCGACCACACCGTCGCGGCGGGTGCCGAGGCGCACGACCTGTTCGATCGCCCGTCCGCCGCGCAGGGCGAACACGAGCGAGCGGCTCTGCCGCTGCACGATGGCGGACTCGGGTACCACCAGGCGCGGCTCGTCGCCCACGCCGATGTGCACGGTCGCGAACATGCCGGGGCGCAGCGCACCCTCGGGGTTGGGCGCGACCGCCTCGACCACGAGATCGCGGGTGGTCTCGCGCAGCGCCGGGCTCATGTAGCGCACCTCGGCGTCGAAGCTGCGGCCCTCGACCGCGTGGGTGGTGAACGACACCCGCTGGCCCATGGCGACCCGCGCGACGTCGAGCTCGGGCACCGCGATCGACACCCGAATGGGATCGATCGCGTACAGCGAGACCACGCGCGTCGCCGGCTGCACATACTCGCCGACCTCGACGAAGCGCTCGCCGACGATGCCGCGAAACGGCGCCTTGACGACCGAGTCACCGGCCTGCACCGAGGCCAACGCCGCGTTGGACTGGGCCGCCGAGACGGACGACTGCGAGGTCGCGCAGGTCGACATCGTGCGGTCGTACTCGGCCTTCGAGATGGTGCCCGAGTCGAGCAGCCTGCCGGCGCGATCGCACTCGAGTGCGGCGAGATCGAGCTGGGCCTTGGCGACCTTGGTCTGCGCCGCGGCGGCCTTGGCCGAGAACTTGGCGAGGCGGGCGTCGAGCCGCGCGAGCACGTCGCCAGCGGCGACCGTCTGTCCGCGCTCGACGTGGGTCGACAGCACGCGACCGCTGGCGTTGGCTGCGAGATCGGACTGTCGATCGGCGAGCAGCGTGCCGGTGAGCACCAACTCGCGCGGCATGTCGCGCTCGATCACCGCGGTGGTCGGCAACGATCGGGTCGGCTCCTGCTCGACCACGACCTGCTCGCCGGCCTCGCTGCGGTTGCACGCGAGCGGCACGAGAAGCGGAAGCGCGAGCAGCAGCGCGCGCGCGAAACGGAGCTGGACGACGAACATGGAGGCTGCCGGCTGCCCAGGAACGGCCAGGGCGTGGAACGATGTTACAGCTGCCCGGCAAAGGCAATTGCGCAGGCTGTCGCAGACGGCAGCCGCGCTCGGGGTGGACGGCGTTCGAACGGGCGGTCGTGATAGCCTCGCGTGGATGCGGCGCAGCAAAGCGGGGATGGAACAGCGGCCCACCAGGGCGGGCGCGGTGGTGTGTGCCTTGCTCGCCCTCGCGCCGCCGACCCTCGCCGCCGCCGCGCCGTGCGGTGGACCGTTCGCGTTCACGGCGATGTCCGGCGGCGGTGCGAAGCAGCAGCACAGCCGCGCGAAGAGCCGCAAGGGCGGCGCCGCGCTGACGCGGGATCCCGCCGCCCACGCACTGCACGAGCTCGCGGTCGAGTTCGTCGGCGCGCGGGCTTGCCGCATCACCGCGTCCTTCATGCCGCTGCCGGCGAGCACCGACCTGAAGGAGTGGGCGAACGCGACGCTGCAGCTGCCGGGCTGTGGCAGCGGCACCCACCGCACCGCGAGCGTCGACAGCGGCGAGGTCGTGGTGGGCGTGCAGGCGTGCACCGACGCGAAGACCGGCCAGCTGCAGGGCCTGCGCCTGCGTGGCGCGAGCCTCGTCGACGGCAAGCTCGGCAAGCCCAGCGACGACCCGGAGGCACTCGCGGACGCCAGCATCGCGCCGGCATCGTGCACCGCCGGGCGCTGGCACGACGCAGTGACGTGCCCGGCCGGGCAGCTCGCGATCGGGCTCCGGGCCGGCCACGATGGCAAGGGCTATACCGGCCTCGCGCTCGAGTGCGCCCCGCCCGACGCCTGCGCGGCACGCTGACCACCCTCGGGCAGGCGGCGCACCCGCCTGCGATTTCGCGTCGTAGCCCCTGCGGAAGGCGTTCGTCCACGTGTCCAAGCCCCCGATGCCGATCCCGCAGAGCGAGGTGGCCCGGCTCTACGCCGACCACGCCGCGCGGGTACATCGTTGGGTGCAGCGCTTCGAACCCGGCGCCGAGGCTCAGGAGGTCGTGCACGAGATCTTCGTGCGGGTCATCGAGCGCTTCGGCGATTTCCGGGCCGAGTCGAGCCCCACGACGTGGCTGTACCGGGTCACCACCAACTACTGCCTCAACCGCCTGCGCGACCGCGGGCGACGGGCCGAGCTGTGGCAGCGGCACGGCGGTACGCTGTGGGACGCCAGCATCACCCCCGCCGATCAGGAAACCGTCGCCGCGCTCGCCCAGCTGTGGCAGGGCCTCGACGACGAGCTGGTCGAGGCGGGCTTCTACTACTTCGTCGATGGCATGACCCACGCCGAGATCGCCCGCATCGTCGGGTGCTCGGAGCGGACGGTCGGCAATCGCATCGAGCGCCTTCGCAAGCTCGCGAACGACGCTGCGGGAGGACCAACATGAGCCAAGCATGGGTCGATCTGTTCGCACGTGATGGCCACGTGACGTTGCTGTCCCTCGACCGCTACGAGGCGGGTGAGCTCTCGGCCGGTGAGCGTCGTGGGCTCGAAGGCCACGTCGAGGGCTGCGGCCGTTGCCGCGCGCGCATGCAGGCACTCTCCGCACCCGCGGTGGTGCTGCCACCGCCGCTGGTGGATGCCCACCGCAGCTCGGGCAGCGCGACGGTGGCCTACATCGCCGCGGTGGCCGCGGTCGCGGTCGCGGCGGGCCTCGTGCTCGGCGTGGGCTCGGCGATGTGGCCCAGCCCCCACACCGCGCAGCAGAGCGTGTCGGAGCCGGGGCACATGGCCAGCGCGTACACCAGCGTCGCGCAGGACTACGACGACACCGACGGTGTCGGGCTCGAGCTCGAGCTCGAGCATCGCGAGCACGCGCTCGTGCTCACACCGCGCGCCGAGGGCCACGTCGCAGTGTTCGTGCTCGACGACGCCCAAGCAGGCGGCGACACCGACGGCGACGCGGAGCAGCGCGTGGTCGGGACGCTGCTGCGCTCGCGGCTCGTCAGCGAGGCCGTACGCGTGCCGGTGCCACGGCGCACGGGCCCGAACGTGGTCGCGGTGATGTGCAGCGCGCCGATCATCCAGGCCATCGGCGAGCCCTTCGCGCCCGAGCCGGGCTGCATCGTGCGCGAGTGGGCGCCGTGAACCCTGCTGGCGGTGCTCACGGCTGGACGGCTTCGTCGCAGATCGCCGGCCGCGGCGGCGGTGCGGTCTCGCAGCGGGTGTTCTCGGGGTTGCACCACAGCTCGTCGGTACAGACGCCGGCCTCGCAGGTCTCGCCGCGACCGGGCCTCGTCGCGCAGAAGCCCGCCGGACAGTAGCCGCTGTCGCACTCGCCGTGCCCCATGCACGCCTCGCCGATGGGCGCCGGCGCGAAGCAGATCGCCGTCTGTGCCATCGGGTCGAAGCGACAGAACAGGCCTTGCGCGCACTCGCCCGCCACACAGGTCTCGCCGGCGCCGGGCGGCGCCACGCAGCGAGCATTGTCCCAGTCGCACACCTGCCCGACGGCGCAGGGTGCGTTGACGCAGGAGGGGCCGCTCGTGGCGACGCAGGGGTCGATGCAGATGGTTCGATAGTCGGCGTAGGTATCGTCGTAGGCGCATACCAGGCCCTGCGCGCAGTGGAAGTCCTGCTCGCAGGTCTCGCCGATGCGTGCTTGGCCGTGGGCGAACTTGCAGGGCCGCTCGCACGTCTCGGAGGGCGCCTCCCAGCCACCGCACCCGCGCTCGTCGAGCGCTCGGACATACGCGCCGACGCAGTCGGCGTCGTAGACCACGCCGACGACCTGCAGCTGCGCGTCGAGCTCGGCGAGCCCCTCTTCGAGGTCACCGACGCATTCCATCGTGGACTCGTAGACGCGATAGTCCTCGCACTCGCACCGCAGGTGACGCTCGCAGAACGCCCGCGTCAGCTCGTCGAGCGCGTCCGTACGCGGCACCTCGGTGATCGTCGGATCATCGCAGCTGACCGCCGCCGCGACCGAGAGACACACACACGCAATTGCAGCTGCACTTCGCATCGCCCACCACCCATCCAACATCCAACCGAACGCGGATGAGGCTAGCAGCGGGGGCACCGCCGCGCAAGGCAGGCGCGATCTCGGTCAGCAGAGCTCGTCGGAGCCGTCGCTGCAGTCGTAGTAGCCGTCGCAGTAGTAGCCGCCCGGGATGCACTCGCCCGAGTCACAGGTCCACTCGTCGAAGCCGCAGCTCTGCGAGGCGGTGCAGCTGGGGTCGGTCTCGTCGGAGGCGTCGCTGCAGTCGTAGTAGTCGTCGCAGTAGTAGCCCGCGGGGATGCAGTCGCCGTTGTCGCAGGTCCACTCGTCGGCCGCACAGCCCTGCGGCTGACCGCAGCTCGCATCGGGCTCGTCGGAGCCGTCGCCACAGTCGACGTAGCCGTCGCAGAAGTAGTAGTCGGGGATGCACTGACCGTCGTCGCACGCCCACTCGCCGGCGTCGCAGCCCGCGGGCACGCACGATGGATCCGACTCGTCGGTGCCGTCGCTGCAGTCGACGATGTCGTCGCAGTAGTAGTCGCCCGGGATGCACTGCCCCGAGTCGCAGGTCCACTCGTCGGCCGCGCAACCGCTGGGCTGGCAGGAGGGATCGGACTCGTCGGTGCCGTCGCCGCAGTCGACGATGTCGTCGCAGTAGTACGCGCCCGGGATGCACTCGCCCGAGTCGCATGCCCACTCGTTGGCGGTGCAGGCTCCGCTGCCGCCGCCGCAGGTGGCCTCGGCCTCGTCGCTGCCATCGCCGCAGTCGACGATGTCGTCGCAGTAGTACGCGCCCGGGATGCACTCGCCCGACTCGCACGCCCACTCACCGAAGGCGCAGTCCTGGCCGGCGCCGCAGCTGTCGTCGAGCTCGTCGGAGCCGTCGGCACAGTCCGTCACGGCGTCGCAGAACCACTCGTCGGGGATGCACTGGCCGCTGTCGCACTGCCACTGCCCGGCGTCGCACGACTGCGCCATGCAGGTGGCATCGGGCTCGTCCGAGCCATCCGCACAGTCGACGATGCCATCGCAGTTCCACGCCGACTGGATGCACTGGCCGTCGTCGCACGTGAACTCGTCGCTGCCGCAGGCCGCGACCGAACAGTTCTGATCGGCCGGCTCGTCGGAGGCGTCGTTGCAGTCCTCGATGCCGTCGCAGAACCACTCGCTGGGCACGCACTGGCCGCTATCGCAGGCGAACTCGCCCATGTCGCAGCTGGCGTTGCCGCCACAGTGGGCCTCGTCGTTGCCACCGTCGCAGTCGTCCTCGCCGTCGCATTCCCACCACGCAGGGATGCAGGTGTGATCGGTGCACTCGAAGGTCAGCACCGGCACGCACGCGTCGCCGCCGTTGCCGTTGCCGTGGGGGCCGTTGGCGCACAGCTGTGCGTCCTCGTCGGAGCCGTCGCCGCAATCCGGGTTGCCATTGCACGCGCGCACGCTCGGGATGCAGGCGCCGTCGGTGCACTTGAACTCGGTCGGGCCGCAGCCCATCGCATCGCACAGCGGGTTGAGCGGCGGCTCGTCGCTGCCGTCGGGGCAATCGGCGTTGCCATCGCAACGCCGCACCATCGGGATGCACGTCCAGTCCTTGCACGTGAACTCGGTGACGAGGTTGCACGACGCGGGGTCGCACTCGGCAATCGGCGCCTCGTCGGACTTGTCATCGCAATCGGGCACGCCGTTGCACGCTCGCTCGCCCGCGATGCACTGACCGTCCGCGCACTGGAACTCGTCGACGCCGCAGCTGGGCACGCCGCCGGTGCTGTCACCCTCGCTGTCGCTGTCGATGCCACCGCTGCTGGCGGAGTCGGTCGCGAGCGTGTCGGACGCGCTCTCCGAGTCACCGTCGGTCGCCGAGGCCGAGCTCGTGAACTGCGCGGTGGTGCCGGGGTTGCCCTCGCCGCCCTTGGCGCACGCCGAAGTGAGCAGCGACGCGGCCGCGAGGCCCAGGAGCCGAAGACGACGGTGGTTCATGGTCAAGCCGGCCGGTGGAATTCCACCGGGTGCGCCCCTCGTGGAGAGAAGTGGCGCACCGCCAGGCTTGGTTCACGGCGGCCCTGCGCGCCGGCTCACGCGAGCAGCGCGTCGAGCGGCGTGGTCGACATCGGCGCACCGGCGCCGACGCTCGGCGCCTCGGGGTCGAACGCGCGCAGCAGCGTGAGCAGCACGTCGGTGGTGTTGCCCGCCGAGGTCTGATCGTCACCCGGGGAGGACGGCGCGATCGCCTGGTAGTGGATGCCCGGGTGCGTGAGGTAGCCGCGCCCGTGACCACCGACGAGGATCGGCTGCCGCTGCCAGCTGTGGGTGAAGCCCTGCGAGACCTCCGAGCTGGCGAACAGCAGCATCGAGTCGAGCAGATTGCCGCCGTCGATGTCCTCGGTCTGCGCGAAGGTGCCCATCATGTCGGCGATGCGCCCCATGATGAAGATGATCCCCTGGTTGTAGTTCTCGTCGCCGGCGTGGCTGTTGCCGTGCTGCGTGGAGAACTGTCCGATCTCGCCGAACTGCACCTCGCTGGCCACGCTCAGCATGTGATAGGAGGCCACGCGTGTGATGTCGCAGGTGAAGGCGTAGGCCACCAGCTGCGCCATCAGTGTGTTCACCTCGGTGAGCTGCTCGGCGCCGTTGGCCTCGTCGTTGAGGAACCGCGGCGCACGCGGGAGCTGACACACCGGTGGCATCGCCGAGATCTTCGCCTCGAGCTCCGACACGCCCTGCAGGTGCGCGTCGAGGCGCTGCTTGTCCTTCACGCCGAGCTGCATGCGCAGCCGCGCGGTGTCGTCGCGCACGATGTCGAGGATCGACAGCCGCACCTCACGGGTGTCGAGCGGCATGCCGAACT
The DNA here is from genome assembly GCA_016709225.1 of Deltaproteobacteria bacterium. Lineage (NCBI taxonomy): Bacteria > Pseudomonadati > Myxococcota > Myxococcia > Deltaproteobacteria bacterium. The sequence continues at coordinate 1,620,990 of JADJEE010000002.1, forward strand.
CCCCGAACAGCGACTGCCACACCGCCTGCGGGTTGGTCTCGGGGTAGAGCATCGTGAGGCTGCCAGGTTCACCGCGCGCCGAGATGCACTTGGCGGTGCTACCCGAGTCCGCAGGGCTGTCGAACTTGGTCCAGCCCAGCTGCACCGATCGCACCGGCGTCTGCGCGCCGCCGGCCTCGAGGGCGTCGGCGACCAGCTGGTCGATGGTCGGCCCGCCCCAGTCGGACGCGAACCCGGGCAGGTCCGGCCGCAGCACGAAGTCGTGCCCGCTGAACACGCACATGCCCTCGTGGTGCGTGATGGGCGAGCCACCGAAGTGGTTGTGCAGGCCCGTGCACACCGAGAGGTAGTCCTTCACGCCGGCGAACGGCTGCAGCTGCTCGGACAGCGCGTAGTCGCTGCCAGAGGTGGTCGGCTCCCAGCGCGCGAGCTGGACCCCGCAGCCGAACATGATCGACATGAACCGCACCGGCAGCTCGCTGCCGTCGGCGTAGGCGTCGCCGTGGCGACCGAGCATGGCCTCGAGCGGCGGCAGGCCGATGGCGACCGCGCCACCACCCAGCATGCCGCGGAGCATCGTGCGTCGGCCGAGCTTGCGATTGCGCAACGGGATCATCGTGGGCTCCTGTCGATCCGCGGCATCACTTGGGCTCCCCCACGCGACGGAAGACGTCGCTGGCGGCGAGCTCCACCATCAGTCGCTGCAGGCGGTGGTCGTCCTGCTCGAAGGAGAGGTCGACGGCGTCGAGCGCCTCGATCTGGGCGTCGGTCGGCGGGAAGCCCAGCGCCTCGGTGTAGACCTGATCCACCAAGCACCGCGGCAGGCGCGGGTCGTCGCGCACGAGCGCCATCAGCTCGCGCGCGTCGCCGAAGCTGCCGACGCCATCGACGGTGCCCGAGGCGTCGATGGGGAAGCCGTTGTCCTGCGCCCGCCAGGCGCCGATCGGATCGAAGTGCTCGAACGCGAAGCCGAGCGGGTCCATCTGTTTGTGGCAGTCACCGCAGCCGTTCTGCGAGGTGTGCAGCTGCTCGAGACGGTCGCGCAACGACATCGGGTCGGTGACGTCGGGCAGCACCGGGTTGACCGTCGGCGGCACCGGCGGGATGTCGTTGCACAGCAGCTGCTCCTGCACGAACAGCCCGCGACGCGTCGGCGAGTTGAGCGTGCCGTGGGAGAGCATCGCCATCACACCGGCGTGGGTCATGAGACCCGCACGCCCCTGGGAGGCCGGCAGCTCGGCCTCGAGCCACTGCCCGGGCGGCGGCGCGGCCACACCGTAGAGATCGGCGAGTCGCGCGTCGACCCAGGTGTAGTCGGCGTCGAACAGGTCGAGCACGTCGCCCTCCTGCTCGAACACCAGATCGTCGACCAGCCGAAAGGTCTCCTCCTGCATCGACGCCGCGAGCTCGGCATCGAACTGCGGGAACAGGGCCGGGTCCTTGCCCTTGCTGGGCAGGCCGCGCGTCATCAGCAGCTCGCCCCAGAACCGCCGCACGGTCGGGCGCGCACGCTCGCTGGCGAGGAGCTCGGTCGCGACCGCGCGCACGCCGTCGGCGTCGTCGAGCTCGCCGGCCGCAGCGCGTTCGAGCAGCAGTGCGTCGGGGGTGCGATCGTGCAGGAAGAACGACAGCCGCGTCGCCATCTCGAAGCCGTCGAGCTGGCGGGCGCCACCATCGTCGGCGTCGTGGCCGAGCTCGACGATGTAGAGGAACCGCGGCGACTGCAGCAGCGCGACCAGCACGTACTGCACGCCGGTCCAGAACTCGCCGTCGTCCCACGCCCGCGCCTCGGTGCCGAGATTCGCGAAGATGTCGATCTCCTCGTCGGACAGCGGGCGTCGCCACGCGAGGCGACCGAAATCCCGTGCCAGCGAGCGGTAGCAGGCATCCTCCGGCACCACCGAGACCAGGCACGGCACCTGGGCGGTGAGCGTGTCGGGGTGCTGGATCGCCGCGAGTGCGATCTGGTTGGCGGAGCGCTCGTACTGCTCGACGTCGGCCGGCGCGGGCGTGGCCTCGGCGGCCGCGATCGCGTCGAAGCCTCCGAGCGACGGATCCGACGGTGCGGCGGCGGCTGCAGCTGCTTCGGGGCCGAGCAGCAGCTCGATGCTGTCGACGTACTGGTGCGCGACCAGGCGCCGCAAGCCCGCGGGCGCGGGGTCGATCGCCGGCGGCGACTCACCGGTGGTGCCGGTGTCATCGGCCGTCCCGGTGCTGCCGCTGCTCGTGGCCACACCGGTATCGCTGACGGCAGGCTGCCCGCTCGAACTCCCGCCGTCATCGGTGCCGTCGGCATGCGCCGCCCCACCACCGTGACACGCGAGCGCGCCGAGCACGGGCGTGAGGGATGCCGCGAGGAGGTGGGTCCGGAGCTCGACCATGTTTCGCGTTGCCCGTCGGCTCGAAGGGGATGGTCGCGCCGACGCGCAACCTTCAGACCCGCGAGGGAATTCGCGCGGGCGCCAGGACGCATCACAGCACGAAACCGGCGCGTGGTACACCGCCGGTCGCCCGCCATGCCCGCCGTCGCGCCCGATTCCGTCGCCTCGTCTCGCCCCTCGCCGCGCAATGCTACGCGGCGCTCGCTGTCCACCTGGCCGATCGCGATTGCGCTCACGATGGCGCTCGGCATCGATGGTGGTTGTCGCCGGGTCGGCCCTGGCACGCAGATCGCCGACGCCGACACCGACACCTCGGCACACCGCGAGGGTCTGCAGCTCGCGCCCGCGCCGAGGCCCGCGGGGCCCGCCGGCGCGAAGGACGAGCCGCCGAAGTGGGATGTCGAGCAGCCGGGTGGGCCCAGCAAGTCGGTGACGATCGATACCGACGAAGGCACGTGGATGAGCCTCGACGTCAGCCCCGACGGCAAGACCATCGTGTTCGACCTGTTGGGCGATCTGTATCGCGTGCCGATCGGCGGCGGCGAGGCCACGGCCTTGACCGAAGGCATCGCGTGGGACATGCAGCCGCGCTTCTCGCCCGACGGGCGCTTCATCGCGTTCACCAGCGATCGCGACGGCGGCGACAACATCTGGATCATGCCGGTCTCGCCCAAGCCCGAACCGAGCAAGTTCGTGCAGGTCACCCAAGAGGACTTCCGATTGCTCAACAGCCCGGCGTGGAGCCCCGACGGCGAGTTCATCGTGGCGCGCAAGCACTTCACCGCCGAGCGCAGCCTCGGCAGCGGCGAGCTGTGGCTGTTCCACGCCAGCGGCGGCAAGGGTGTGCAGCTGACCGAGAAGCCGAACGACCAGAAGGACGTCGGCGAGCCCGCGTTTTCCCCCGACGGCCGCTACGTCTACTTCAGCCAGGACGACACCCCCGGGCCGGTGTTCGAGTACAACAAGGATCCCTACGCCGGCATCTATGCCATCAAGCGACTCGATCGCGAGCGTGGCGAGGTCGAGGGCTTCATCGGCGGCCCCGGCGGTGCGGTGCGCCCGACGCCGTCGCACGACGGCAAGCAGCTGGCGTACGTGCGACGCGAGGGCCTGCACACGGTGCTCGCGGTGCACGACGTGCGCAGCGGTGCCGAGCGCGTGCTCGACTACGACCTCGATCGCGACATGCAGGAGACCTGGGCGATCCACGGGGTCTATCCCGCGTTCGCGTGGACACCCGACGACGCAGCGATCGTGTACTGGGCCGGCGGCAAGCTGCGCCGCGTCGAGCTCGCGAGCGCCAAGCGCAGCGAGATCCCGTTCCACGTCGCGACCACCCGCACGGTGCGCGAGGCGCTGCGCTTCCCGGTCGAGGTGCAGCCCAAGCGCTTCCACACCAAGATGCTGCGCGACGTCGCGGTCGCGCCCGACGGCAAGGCCGTGGTCTACCAGGCACTCGGCCACCTGTGGCTGCGCGAGCTGCCGAGCGGAAAGCCCCGACGGCTGACCCGCGACGACGACGTGTTCGAGTTCCAGCCGTCGTTCTCGCGCGACGGCCGCAGCATCGTGTTCGTCGCGTGGAGCGACGCGAACCTCGGCACGCTGCGGGTGGTGCCGCGCGCCGGCGGCCGCGCGCGCAGCATCACGCGCACGCCTGCGCACTGGCTCGAGCCGGTGTTCTCCCCTGACGGCAAGACCATCGTCGCCCGGCGCGACGGCGGCGGCGGTGTGATCTCGGAGCGCTACTCCCACGACACCGGCATCTACGCGCTCGCCACCGACGGTCGCGACGAGCCGCGCCTGGTCACCAAGTCCGGCGGCGCGCCGCACTTCGGCGCAGACCTCGACCGCGTGTTCTATCGCGACGTCGACTACGGCAAGGACGGCGCGACCTACACCCTGCGATCGATCGCGCTGACGCGGGCCGAGCCCCGCACCCACGTCACCAGCGAGGCCGCCACCGAGTTCCGGGTGTCCCCCGATGGCCGCTGGCTGGCGTTCCGCGAGGGCTTCAACGCCCACCTGATGCCGTTGCCGCCCACCGGCGCCAAGCCGATCGCAGTCGGACCCAAGGCCGAGTCGCTACCGGTGGCCCGCGTGAGCAAGGACTCCGGCGAGTACCTGCAGTGGTCCGGCGACAGCAAGCAACTGCACTGGTCGTTGGGCCCCGAGCTGTTCACGCGCCGGCTCGATCAGGCCTTCGCGTTCGTCGCCGGCGCGACCACGCCGCTGGCCGAGCCCGCCAGCAACGGCGTCGACATCGGCTTCGATGTCGATGCCGCGCTGCCGAAGGGCAAGCTCGCGTTCGTCGGCGCCAAGATCGTCACGATGAAGGGCGACGAGGTCATCGACGACGGCGTCGTGGTGGTCGAGGGCGATCGCATCACCGCGGTCGGGCGACGCGGCGAGGTCACGATCCCCGCCGGCGCGCGAAGCTTCGACGCCAAGGGCGCGACCATCATCCCCGGCTTGGTCGACGTGCACGCCCACGGCCCCCAGGGCGAGCACGGCATCACGCCGCAGGACAACTGGCTGCACTACGCCGAGCTCGCGTTCGGCGTCACCACCGTGCACGACCCCTCGAACGACACCGGTGAGATCTTCGCCGCCGCCGAGCTGCAGCGCGCGGGCCTCGTCACCGCCCCGCGAATCTTCTCGACCGGCACGATCCTCTACGGCGCCAAGGGCACCTACAAGGCCCAGGTCGACAGCCTCGACGATGCGCGCGCACACCTGCGCCGCATGAAGGCGGTCGGTGCCATCAGCGTGAAGAGCTACAACCAACCCCGTCGCAACCAGCGCCAGCAGATCGTGGCGGCCGCACGCGAGCTGGGCATGATGGTCGTGCCCGAGGGCGGCTCACTGTTCATGCACAACATGACGATGGTCGTCGACGGCCACACCGGGGTCGAGCACGCGACCCCGCTGGCCAAGGGCTATCGCGACATGAAGCAGCTGTGGGGCGGGACCGAGGTCGGCTACACGCCGACGCTGGTGGTCGGGTACGGCGGCCTGTGGGGCGAGAACTACTGGTACGCCCACGGCAATGTCTTCGCCCACGAGCGCCTGCGTCGGTTCGTCTCGCCGCGCGCGCTCGATGCCCGCGCCCGTCGCCGCCCGCTCGCCAGCCGCGGCGACTGGAACCACATCGACATCGCGCGGCTGTGCAAGCAGCTGCTCGACGCCGGCGTCGAGATCCAGCTCGGCGCCCACGGCCAGCGCGAGGGTCTGGCCGCGCACTGGGAGCTATGGAGCTTCGTGCAGGGCGGCATGAGCACCCACCAGGCGCTGCGCGCCGCGACGCTGGCCGGCGCACACTACCTCGGCCTCGATCGCGACCTCGGATCGATCGAGGTCGGCAAGCTCGCCGACCTCGCGATCATCGATGGCGATGTCCTCGCCGACATCCGTCGCAGCGAGCACGTGCGCTGGACCGTGATCGGTGGCCGCGTGTTCGATGCTGCGACCATGGACGAACTCGCGCCCGGCAGCCGAAAGCGGCCGGCGTTCCACTGGGAGCGCGCGGCCCGTGGCAGCGGCGCCGGCTCGGCCGCCCACAGCGACTGATCACTGGGGTCGCTTGGGGATCGCCATGCCCGCCGCCTGCACGCCGCCGGCGCGCGGCTTGGCGAACTTCGACACGCACACGTCGAGGATCTCTTGCATGCGGTCCTTCATGGTGGCGTCGGCCTGATCGAGCGCATTGGCCTGGCAGCCGGCCACCACCACGCTCTCGTTGCTCGTACACGCGATGATCGACATCGGCAGATCGCTCTCCCGCGAGGCCGTCCACTTCGACTTGGCCCCGGCGTCGCCGAGACGTTCGACGAAACGATCCTGAGCGTCGGCGACCGCCTGACAGGCCTCGGCGAGCGCCTTGGGCGGACTCTCGGGGGCGACCGCGATCTTCACGATCGCTTGGTGGATGCGATCGTCCTCGTCGGCTTTCGCCTGCGCCTCCTCGGCCCGCTTGCGCTTGAGCTCGGCCGCGCGCGCCTCGGCGCCGTCATCGACCTTCTTGTCGACGCTGGCGATCTGTTCGTTTCGAGCGGAGTTGTCACAGGCGGCGACCAGCACCAGGGGCAGCGTCCAACGCAGATTCATGGCGGCCGGAGTCTACCTCGGCGGGCCCGAACGTGGACGACTCGCGCCATGCGGTGGTGGAAGCCGGCGTTGGCAGCTGCCGACGCGCGGAGACAGCCCGGCGTCAGGTTTGTTCTGCCCGCCGACAAGGGGTGGTCGGAGCGAACCAAATGATCAACGTCATCACCGGCATCGTCACCCTCGTTACCCTCGTCACCCTCGGCGGCGACGCCCATGCCGAAGGCGGCGCCAAGAAGGAGAAGGCCAAGGATGCCTTCGCGCGGCTCGACGTCGACGCCAGCGGCAGCCTGAGCCTCGAAGAGTTCGTGGCGGCACGCGAGGGCGAGAAGGCCGAGCGCGCCAAGCGAATCTTCGCGAAGATCGACGCCGACGCCGACGGCTCCGTCACCAAGGACGAGTTCAAGGCCGGCGCAAAGCACCGCGCCGAGATGAAGGACTGACCGGGGGCGCGCGCGTCCGCCAAAAAAGGGACGCCCCGTCGCGAGCGCGACGGGGCCTTGGGGTCTTCAGTTGTCGCTCGAGAATGGAAGCCAAGGGAGCAGATGCCGCGACTACAGCGCGGCGATCATCTCGTCGACCGACTTACCCACGCGATCCTTTGCCTCGCCGTAGTGCTCGTGGATCTTGCCGATCAGCAGATCGCGCTTGCCCTTGACGGACTCGAGGTCATCGTCGGTCAGCTTGCCCCACTTCTCGCGGAGCTTCGCCTTCAGTTGGTCCCACTTGCCTTCGATGATGTCCCAGTTCATGTCCTTGTCTGCTTTCTTGCCCTCGCGGGCGCGGAATCGGGGTTGGATTACTTCGCCTCGGCGGGCGTCGCGTTGCGGTCGACGATGATCTCGACGCGACGGTTGTCGGCACGACCCTCGGCGGTGTCGTTGGACGCGACCGGCTCGCCCTCACCCTTGCCGATGGCGGTGATGGAGTTGCCACCGACGCCCTTGCCGACGAGGTAGGCGCGCACCGAGTCGGCGCGACCCTGCGATAGCGTCATGTTGTGGGCGTCGCTGCCGCGCGAGTCGGTGTGGCCGGCGACCGTGATGGTGTAGTCGTCGCCGTACTGCTTCAGCACCTCGGCGACCTGGCCCAGCTTCTGCTGCGCGATCGGCAGCAGCTTGGTATCGTCGCTCTTGAACAGCACGGCGCCGTTGAGCGTGATCACCATGCGCTGGTCCTTCTGCTCGAGCTTCGCCATGTCGGCGATGCTCGCCATCGCCGCGCCGAGCTGCTGCTGGAGGTGCTCGCGAACCTCACGCTCGCGCGCGAGATCCTTCTCCTTGGCCGCGAGCTCCTGGCTGGTGCTGTCGAGCTGCGTCTCGGCGCTGCTCTTCAGCTGCTCGAGGGTCGCGACGTACTTCGCGTGCGCATCGGCGTTCTGGCTGCGGTACTGCAGCAGCTGCGCATGTACATTCGCGTAGTCGGCCTTGCGCAGCGCGACGTAGGCGAGGTCACGCTCCTTGTCGGACTCCGGCTTCTCGCGATGCGCTCGCTCGGCGTCGTCGAGCGCCTTCTTGGCGTCGTAGACCTCGGCCTTGGCGATCTCGCCGGCCGGACCCTGCTTGGCCTCGGCGTAGGTCGAGCGCGCAGCGACGAGCTCGTGGGTGGGTGAGTGCGCGCAGCCGATGGCCAGCGCCATGGTGGTGCCCAAAGTGAAGATGATCGTGCGGTTCATGGCTTGGAATCCTGTGGTCGAGATGGGTTTGGAGGTCACTGCACGGCGTTGGGGCGGGCGGCGGCGCCACCCGAGCCGCCATCGGCTTCGTTCCTGACGTCGTTGCGCGCCTGGCCCTCGCTCTTGAGCTTGTCGAGCTCGGCCTTGGCTTCCTCGCTGCGCTTGCGCATCTGCTCGGTCTTCGCCAGCGCCAGCGCCAGCTCGGCGTCCGCGCTGGCGCGGTCGAGCATGCGCAGCGCCTCATCGTCGTCGCCCTCGGCCATCATTTGCTTGGCGCGAGCCATCTGCTCGCGCGCATACTGCAGGTGCAGCTTTGCGTCGGGATCGGATTCCCCACCAAGCGTCTCGGTGGAAGCGATCGCCGCCTGCGTATCGGCAAGCTGCTGCTGCGGCAGCACCGTGGTGGCGCAGGCGGGCATGAGCACGGCGGACGTCGTCGCCAGGGCAATCAATCGCGGGTGAAAGGTCATCGGTTCGCGTCTCCTGCCGCGCCCCTACTTCACCTTCCGTGCCAGGCGACATCCCCCCGAGCTGGCGACGTAAGTGGCGAAAGGCGGCCCAGACGTGCGTGGCAGGAGCGCTCACGGGGCCAGTGCGCACGGGCGCAGCGCGTGTCCACGCGCGCGGCCCCGTCGAGCGCGGCGGGCGGCTGGCGTGCGGCGATCCGCCTGGATATCGTGGCGCCCGCACCACATGCCCCAGCAGTACTCGGAAGCAGGGCGCGACGGCCCGCTCGGCCTCGACAACAGGTTCGCGCTCACTCTGCTCTTCACCAGCTTCGGCGTGCTGTTCGTCGTCGACTCGATGACGCCGCTGGGGGTGGCCGACTGGATCTTCTACGTCGTCCCCGTCGCGGTCTCGATGCTGTTCCGGGCGCCGAGCGTACCGCTGGTCGCGGCCGCGATCGCCACTGCACTGAGCGTGCTTGGCTACGCGCAGTCTCCGGTACCGACGGTGATTTCGATCGGTACCGATGCCGCCAACGCCCTCACCAACCGCGTCTTCGGCATCGCGGTCTATTGGATCCTCGCGCTGCTGGGACGCGCATACGCAGCACAGCGACTGGCGCTCCACCGCACCGCGTGGCTGCAGAGTTCGCAGACGAAGCTCGTCGACGCACTCCACGGTGAGCTATCGGTGGCCCAGACCTGCGAGACCGCGCTGCGGGTGTTGGCGCGGTGCACGGGGGCGGTGGTCGGCGCGGCCTACACCTTCGTGCGCCCGGGCGAGCTGATGCGCGCGGCGGGTTACGCCCTCACCAACCCCGCGCCGGCGCAGGCACTCGCCATCGGCGAGGGTCCGGTCGGCGAGGCCGCAGCGCAGCGTCGCACCGTCGTGATCGGTCACGCGCCGCCCGAGTACCTCGAGGTCCGCAGCGGCACCGGACGCGGGGCGCCCGTGCACGTCGTCGTGATGCCGGTGATGGTCGACGAAGCGGTGCTCGGAGTGATCGAGCTCGGCTTCTTCGTCGCGCCCTCCCCCGTGATCGGCGAGCTACTGTCCCACCTCGACGAGCCGCTCGCGATCGCGATCCGCTCCGCGGAGTATCGCGAGCGCCTGCAGAAGCTGCTCGAGCAGACCCAGGACCAGGCCAACGAGCTGCAGGTCCAGCAGGAGGAGCTGCGTGTCACCAACGAGGAGCTCGAGCGGCAGACCCGTGAGCTGCTCGAGGCCCAGGGCGAACTCGAGCGGCGACAGGCACGGCTGCAGGCGACCAACGCGGATCTCGAGGGCCAGCGCAGCACCGCGCTGGAGGCCCGCGAGCTGCTGCGGCAGCGCGCGGTCGAGCTGACCACGATGAATCGGTACAAGTCCGAGTTCCTCACGAACATGTCACACGAGCTGCGCACGCCGCTCAACAGCGCGCTCATCATGGCGCAGCTGCTCGCCGAGAACCGCCTCGGCAACCTCACGCCCGAGCAGATCAAGTACGCGCAATCGATCCAGTCGGCCGGCAACGACCTGCTGGTGCTCATCAACGACATGCTCGACCTCTCGCGCATCGAGGCCGGCAAGATCGACCTCCGCGTCGGGACCGTCACCATCGCCAGCGCGGTCGACAGCCTGCGACAGATGTTCGGCCACCTCGCGAGCTCGAAGGGGCTCGCGTTCGTCATCGACGTCGATCCCACCGCGCCGCGGGAGATCGAGAGCGACGCCACGCGGCTGTCGCAGATCCTCAAGAACCTGCTCGCCAACGCCTTCAAGTTCACCGAGCGCGGCAGCGTGACGCTGCGCGTCTATGGCCACGAGGGCGGCTGCATGTTCTCGGTCCAGGACACCGGCATCGGCATCGCGGCCGATCGGCTCGAGAGCATCTTCGACCACTTCCAGCAGGCAGACGGCTCGATCAGCCGCCGCTTCGGTGGCACCGGGCTCGGGCTGTCGATCTCGCGCCAGCTGGCGACGCTGCTGGGCGGTCGCATCGAGGTCACCAGCCGCGAGCACAGCGGCAGCACGTTCCTGCTGTGGCTGCCGGTCGGTGCGCCCGTGGCGGGCGTGACCCCCACGGGCGCCGGCGTGCCCGCGCTCGAGGAGACCGCGTCGACGCTGCCACCGGCCCCGCCGAGCCCACCGCCGCCCACGGTCACGCCCGAGCCGCTCGCCGTGCAGGGCCGCGACGAGCACTGCCTGTTGATCGTCGAGGACGACGGCGCGTTCGGGACCGCGGTGAGCCTGCTCGCGCGCGAGCGGGGCCTGGTACCGTTGCTCGCGAAGACTGCGGCCGAGGCGACCACGCTGTTGCAGACACGGGTGATCGGCGGTGTGGTGCTCGACGTGCGGCTGCCCGACGGGTCGGGGCTTGCGGTGTTGGAGGAGCTCAAGCGCAACCCGACGACGCGGCACATCCCGGTGCACGTGCTGTCGGCCTACGACGACGGTGAGCGGGCGCTGGCCCTGGGTGCGATTGGCTTCTCGCGCAAGCCGGTCGGCGCCGAGGGCATCGTGGCCGCGTTCGACGCCCTCGATGCGCGGGGCCGCGTGGGCCCGCGACGCGTGCTGGTGGTCGAGGACGACGCCACCCAGCGCAACGGCATCGCCGAGCTCCTGCGCTCCGATGGCGTCGAGATCGTCGGCGCGGGCTCGGTCGCCGACGCGCGGGCGTTGCTCGACGGCGGCGGGTTCGACTGCGTCGTGCTCGACCTCGGGCTGCCCGATGGCGACGGCGTCGAGCTCCTCGAGCAGCTCGCGGACGCGCCCTCGCCGAAGAAGACCCCGGTGGTGGTGTACACCGCCCGCGACCTGCCGGCCCATCAGGAGGCGCGCCTGCGACGGGGCTCGAGTGCGATCATCCTCAAGGGCCCGCACTCGGGCGAGCGCCTGCTCGAGGAGGTCACGCTGTTCCTCCACCGCGTCGAGGACCAGCTGCCGGCGCTGCAACGCGAGATGCTGCGGGCGGTACGGGACCGCGAGCGCGTCTTCGAGGGTCGACGCATCCTGCTGGCCGAGGACGACGTGCGCAACGTCTTCGCACTGACCGCCGTGCTCGAGCAACGCGGCGCGAAGCTGACGATCGCCCGCAACGGTCGCGAGGCCATCGATCAACTGAACGCCAACCCGACCGTCGACCTGGTCTTGATGGACGTCATGATGCCGGAGCTCGACGGCATCTCGGCGATCCGCGAGATCCGCCGGGACGCCCGCTTCGCGAGGCTGCCCATCGTGGTGCTGACCGCCAAGGCCATGGGCGACGACCGCGACCGCTGCCTCGACGCCGGCGCCAACGACTACCTCGCCAAGCCGGTGCAGGTCGACAAGCTGCTCGCGCTGCTCCGGGTGTGGCTGCCACGATGAACACCGGTCGTCCCACCACCGACGGCCACGTGCTCGACGACATCATCGAGCACATGCGGCGGCGACACCACTACGACTTTGCGTCCTACGCCCGCGCCAGCGTCGAGCGACGGATGCGGCGCGCCGCGAGCCGACTCGGCTGCAACGGGCTGTCCGAGCTGCACGAACGCCTGCGTGCGCAGCCGCAGGTGTTCGACAGTGTGCTCGACGACCTGACCATCCGGGTGACGGCGCCGTTTCGCGACCCGTGGCACTTCGCCGATTTCCGCGCCCACGTGATCCCGCGGCTGGCGACCTACCCCTCCCGCCGCATCTGGGTCGCCGGCTGCAGCACCGGCGAGGAGGCGTGGTCGTTGGCGATCCTCCTCGCCGAGGCGGGGTTGCTCACGCGCACTCAGATCTACGCGACGGACATCAGCCGCACCGCGCTGCAGACCGCCGAGGCCGCGCGATATCCGCTCGATGCGCTCGCGCGCTGGGAGTCGAACTATGCCGCCGCCGGCGGGGCCGGACGGATCACGGACCACCTGCGCGTGGGCGCCGATGGTCTGCAGGTGGACGACCGCCTGCGGCGGGCGGTGCTGTTCGCCGACCACTGCATCGCGACGGACGCCTCGTTCGCCGAGGTCCAGCTGGTGTCGTGCCGCAACGTCCTCATCTACTTCGACCGCACGCTGCAGGCCCGGGCGCTCGGACTGTTCGCGGAGTCGCTGTCGCTTCGCGGCTTCCTCGGGGTCGGGGTCAGCGAGTCGCTGCAACTCACGCGACGCGCCCACGGCTTCGCGAGACTCGAGCCGACGCAGGCCTGGCACGTGCGGCTCCACCACGGCAGAATCCCGGCTTCCGCAGTGTCGCCATGACTCCCGTCGCCCCGATCAAGTTCCTCCTGGTCGACGACGTCCCGAGCAACCTCGAGGCGATGGCAGCGCTGCTCCAGCGCGATGGTCTCGAGCTCCACACCGCGACCTCGGCCCGCGAAGCGCTCGAGCTGATGCTCGTGCACGACTACGCGCTCGCGTTGCTCGACGTGCAGATGCCGGAGATCGGCGGCTTCGAGCTCGCGGAGCTGATGCGCGCGACCGCGAGGACCCGGACGATTCCGATCATCTTCGTCACCGGTGCGGCGTCCGATCCGATCCGGGAGTTCCGCGGCTACGACGCCGGCGCGGTGGCTTTCCTCGTCAAGCCGGTCGCACCCAACATCCTGCGCAACAAAGCGAACACGTTCTTCGAGCTGGCCCGCCAACGCCAGCAGCTGCAGCTGCTCGCCGACGAGCTACAACAGACGCTGCAGTTCCACGAGACCTTCGTCGCGGCCGTGACCCACGACCTGCGGGCGCCGCTGCACACCATCTCGATGGGCACCGAGGTGCTCAGTGAGTTCGTCCAGGACGCGAACGCGGCCAAGGCGATCGCCATGGTCCGCGCCAGCACGACCCGCATGGCCTCGATGCTCGAGGCACTCACCGACCTCGCACGCGCTCGTTTGTCGGGTGGAATGCCGGTGCAGCGCGGCGCGGTGGATGCCCACGAGATCGCGCGGGCCATCGTCGACGAGGCCGCGACCTCGCATCCGAACCATACCGTGGTCATGGAGAGCCGCGGTGACGGCCACGCGCAGTGGGATCGCGGATTGGTCTCGCGACTGCTGGCCAACCTCGTCAGCAACGCGCTGCGCCACGGCGCGAGCGAGGCCCCGATCACGGTCACGATCGACGCCGAGGCACGCGACACCATCGACATCCGTGTGCACAACCGTGGTCAGATCCCACCGGGCCGGCGTGCGCGACTGTTCCAGCCCTTTGCGCGCGAGCGCAACGCGGGGGGCGAGGGACTCGGCCTCGGGCTCTACATCGTGCAGCAGATCGCGCTCGCGCACGGCGGCACCGTGAGCGCCCACAGCGAGGCCGCCGAGGGCACCACGCTACACGCTCGTCTGCCGCGGCGCGGGCCCTAACCCCACGCGGCCCACACGCCCGATCGTGGGTGGCGACGACGCTCGGGACGCGCTTGACGCGTCGCGCCACCCACGAACTGGCCTCACAGACCGAAGGCGCACTGCAGGCCGGCGCCGATGGTGCAGCTCGCGACCTCGTCGCAGGTCTCGTCGCTGCACACGTCGAGATCGTCGAGCGCCTGCTCCTGTTCGTCGGCCATGCAGTCGTCGACGGTGTTCTCGCAGCGCGAGATGCAGTCATCTTCGTCGACGTCATCGTCGCAGGACGCGGCCTGCTGGCAGTACGCCTTGCAGGACTGGTGAACGCGGAGGTCGCCGGTGCCGTCGCGCTCGCACGCGCCGATCTGCGACATCGCGAAGCCGAGGATGCCGAACATCAGGAAGCCAAATCCATTGCGGGTCTTCATTGGGGGTCTCGTCGGTTTGGGGGGCTCGTTCGAGGCGATGCGAGCAGGTCGCAGCGCCGGTGTTGCGTGACCGAGTTGTGCACACGCGATGCCAGCGACGATCACCTGCGCGTGCGGGGTCCGAAGCTCGGACGCTGCAGCTGCCGCGCGTGCCCGTCCGCTCAGCCGCGCGCGCCCAGCACGATGCACCGCACCACTGGCACCGCACGCCCGAGGGACGCTACGCGCGCGCGGCCTGGCCGAGGATCAGATCGAGCTGACGCGGCGTGAGCGGCTTGACCACGTGCTCGTGGAAGCCCGCTGCCAAGGCGCGCGCCCGGTCGTCCGCCTGTCCGTAGCCCGTCAGCGCGACCAGCCGCGCGGGACAGTGTCCGGTCGCGACCACGCTCTGCGCGACCGCATAGCCGTCGATGTCGGGCAGACCGATGTCGACGATCGCGAGGTCATAGGGCTTCGACAACATCAGCGCGAGGCCCTGTTGTCCCAGCACCGCGGTGTCGACGGTGCAGCCCCGGCGCGTCAGCAGCAACGCAAGCATCACGGCGGCGTCTTCGTTGTCGTCGACGACGAGCACGCGCAGCCCGGGCGGCGGTGGATCGATGGGCACCGGCGTGGGCGAGCGCGGCGGCGGCTCGTGTCGGACGCCGGGCAGCCGCACCACGAAGCGCGCGCCACGACCGAGCCCATCGCTGTGCGCGACCACGGTACCGCCGTGGAGCTCGACGATGCGACGCACCAACGCGAGCCCGACGCCCAGTCCGCCGGCGGTGCGATCGAGGCTGGCATCGGTTTGATAGAACGGCTCGAAGATCGCCTCGAGCTCGTCGCTGGCGATGCCGCAGCCGTCGTCGCTGATCTCGAGGCGGAGCCACTCGCCCTCTACCGCGCAGGCCAGCGTGATGGATCCGCCGTCGCCAGAGTACTTGATCGCGTTGCTCAGCAGGTTGGTCACCACCTGCGTGAGCCGCACGGGGTCCGCGTCGAGCACCACGTCGCCGCCGTCGGGGCAGGTGCGAACGAACTGGTTGTGGCGGCGACTCGCGAGCCGGGCGGTGCTCTCGATCGCGGTGTCGAGCACGTCGGCGAGCCGGGTCGGCTCGCGTCGCAGTCGCAGCCGCCCGCTGGTGGTGCGCCCGATGTCGAGCAGATCGGCGATCAGTCGCGCCATGTGATCGACCTGTCGCCGGATGAGCTGCGTGATCGCGGGCAGCGAATCGGCAGTGGTGCCCTCGCGCTCGGCGTTCTCCAGCAGCTCGGCCGCGTGTCGAAGCGGCGCGAGCGGGTTGCGCAGCTCGTGCCCGAGCATGGCGATGAACTCGTCCTTGCGACGGCCCGCCGTGCGAAGCCGTTCGCGATCCCGGTGCATGCGCGCGTGGCGATCGCCGAGATCGAAGGCCGTCACCACGATGGCCGGCCCCTGCGCCATCGGCCGCTGGGCGACCGTCAGGCTCACGAGTCGATCCTCGCCGCCAGCGTTCGACAGCACCACGTCGAGGTGGCGACACTCGCCCTGTTGTAGCGGTTCTCCGATGCGCTTGGCGTCGTCGCCTGCCACGAAGTCACGCAGGTCGCGGCCGAGGATCTGGTCCTTGCTGCCACCGAGCAGCTCCAGCAGTGCCGGGTTGGCGTAGCCGATGCGAAGGTCCTCGCCCGACAGCACCGCCACGCCCTCGCACATGTGCTCGACGATCTCGCCCAGCGGCGGAGTCGATCCATGGTGCTCGGGGGAAGGCTGTCGCAGCTCGCTCACAAAGATCCTGTCGTCGACTCCACCATGAAACGCGCGCCGCCCTGATGGGCGGGATCGAAACGCAGTCGGGCGTCGCACTGCATCAGAAGCTGTGTGCACAACCACAGCCCGAAGCCCGAGCTCGTGGTTGCGAGCGGCTCCATCAACGACGCGCGACGGGCCTCGGGCACGCCGACGCCGTCGTCTTCGATCAGAACGCGACCACCCCCGTGCACGACCCGCACGTTGGTCTTGGCGTGCCGCAGGGCGTTGTGCAAGAGCTCCTCGCACACGTGGCCCATGGGCTTGGCACCGCGCCACTCCCGGTCCGCACCGTCGCTCGAGATCTCGATGAGGATGCCGCGGCGTCCGCCCACCGCCTGCGCCGACTCCACCGCCTGCGCGACGATCTGCGACAGCTGCTGTCGGTCGTCGGGCGTGGCTTCGGCGGCGCCATTGGTGGCTTGCGCGAGCCAGTGCATGCGACGTGCGAGCCAGTCGAGCCGTCGCGTCGAGCGCGACGCGAGCGCCAGCATCGGGGAGGTCGTACCACCGGTCGAGTTGCGCGCGAGATCCTCGAGCGCGCCGGTGATGACCCCTAGCGGAGAACGAATGTCGTGTGCGATGCGACGCGCCAGCGCGGCGACCGGCGGCGTCGCCGGGTCGTGCGGCTTCGTCATTGCGTGGTCCTGCCCAGACGACGGTACAGGCTGCGTCGGTCGATGCCGAGGATCTGCGCCGCACGGGTCTTGTTGCCGCCGGTCATGGCGAGCACCTTGCGGACGTAACGAGCCTCGAGCTGCTCCAACGAGAGCAGCTCGCTGGTGTCCTCGGCATCGAGGGAGACGTCCTTCGACTTGTGCTCGGTGATCTTGCGCGGCAGGTCTTCGACGGCGATGGCGTCGAAGCGGGCCAGCGCGACGGCGCGCTCGATCGAGTTCTCGAGTTCGCGGACGTTGCCCGGCCAGTCGTACGCGAGCAGCTTCTCGGCCGCCGACTCGCTGAAGCGCTCGACCTTGCGTACGCCAGGGCCGGCGTACTTGTCGAGGAAGTGCTGTGCGAGCAGCAGCACGTCGTGGCCTCGGGTCCGCAGCGGCGGCAGCTCGAGCCGGACCACGTCGATGCGGTAGAGCAGGTCCTCACGGAAGCGATCGCCGGCCACCTCGGCCTCGAGATCGCGGTTGGTCGCCGTGATGATGCGGACGTCGAACGGTACTTCGTCGTCGCCGCCGACCGGCCGCACACGGCGCTCCTGCAGCGCGCGCAGCAGTTTGGGCTGCATCTCGAGCGGCAGCTCGCCGATCTCGTCGAGGAAGAGCGTGCCACCAGTGGCCTGCACGAACAGGCCCTCGCGATCGCGGCGGGCATCGGTGAAGGCGCCCTTGACGTGCCCGAAGAGCTCGCTCTCCAGCAGGCTCGCCGGCACCGCGGCGCAGTTCACCGCCACGAAGGGACGCTTGGCGCGGGGTCCGGCGTCGTGGATCGCTCGCGCGACCAGCTCCTTGCCGGTGCCGCTCTCGCCGGTGATGAGCACGCTGGCGTCGGCGTCGGCGATCCGCGCCACCATCTCGAACACGTCGCGCATCGCACGGCTCTGACCGATGAGCTTGCCGGTGCCCGTGACCTTGGCCAGCTCGCGCTCGAGCCAGTTCACGCGCGTGCGCAGCTCACGGACACCGACGGCGCGTCGGACTTGGTGCGCGAGCAGCTTGGTATCGACCGGCTTCGTGATGAAGTCGTAGGCGCCCGAACGCATCGCAGCGATCGCAGCCTCGAGCTCGGTGTTGCCGGTCACCACGATGACGGGCAGGCCCGGTTGCACCTCGCCGGCGGCACGGCACAGCTCGAGGCCGTCCATCCCCGCCATGTGCAGGTCGGTCAGCACCGCGTCGAAGGCAGTCTCGCGCAGGCGCTCCATCGCCGCGTCCGCGGAGGTCTCCCACTCGACCTGGAAGCCGTCGGCCCCCAGCACCGTGGCGAGGAACTCGCACGTCGGCTCGTCGTCGTCGACCACGAGCAATCGATCACCACCGGTGGCCACGCGGTGCGGCTTGGACTCGCTCGAGGGGTGCGGCGCGGGCTTGTCGCTCGTGGCGGCTGCCGCCGCGGCTCGCAGGGGGCTGGGCCGCGCCGGTGCACCGGTCTCGGCGGTCTCGTGCGCGGGCTCGTCGTGTTGCGGGTCGTCCCGGCGGGCCGTGTCGGAGTCGGAGGGTAGGTCGAACTGCATGGGGGCTCCCGTTGGCTCGCCGGAGTGCCTTACAAGAAGGTCGCCAGCGTGCGGTGCTTCAGATTCCGGTTGTTTGGAGTGCTCCGCGGGGTCTGTGGCACGAATGCACTGTGACATATCCGCTCGGTCGTTACCATTGCGCACGGTCGGCGGGGCGGGTCACCGGGCGTCTTCGTCCCGCAGATCCGCGGCAGCGCGCGCCGACGCAGCATCGATCCGATCGCCCGCGCGCTCGAGCCCATCGGCGGTCTTCTTCGCCGCGGCGTCGAGCTTCTGCTCGACGCGATCACCGGCCTGCTCGAGCTTGGCACCGGTACGTTCACCGGCGGCGTCGAGCTTCTGCTGGGCCTGCGCTGCACGGAGCTTCGCGTCGCGCTGCGCCTGCGTGAGCTCCTGCTCGGCCGAGCGCGCGCCGCGATCGATCGAGTCCTTGGCTTTTGCGGTCGCATCCTCGACGCGTTGCGAAGGGCTGCGCTCCGGCGTCGCCGCATCGTCGCGCGGGCAGGCCACGCCGAGCAGCGAGAAGGCACAGACACGGGGCAGGATCCATCGGGGCGTTCGCATGACGCACGGCATGTGTGCAGGCCCCGTGCCGCACCGGGTTGGGCCGTCCGCACGCGCATGACCCCACGTGAGCGCCCGCGGACGCGGTACGCAGCCGCACGATCGCGCGCCACGGCACGGTCCGGCCGACCCGCGTCTAGAAGTAGTAGCGAAGCTTCACCGAGAGGTCGCCACGGGCCGGGTCCCACGGCACGACGTAGGGTGCCCACGCCATCTCGATCGCCGTGTCCAACGGCGCGCCCTTCCAGTTGAACGACAGGCCCAGCGGCACCCGCACGAACATCGCAGCACCGCGGCCGAGGTCGCTCGGCCGCGGGCCGTAGTCGAACGGCACCGGACCGTAGGCCCAGAAGGCGATGCCCGCCCCCGCGCCCACGTAGCCCAGCAGATCCATCGCGTTGTTCGAGGTGAACAGCCCGTGGAAGAGGTAGTCGGCGTGCACGCGCCCGTCACCGTGGTGCAGCGGCGCCCACCCAGCTTCGAGCTGGATCGCGTGGCGGCGGGCGAAGTACGCCTTGAACGAGAAGCCGGTGGGATTGCCGATGGTCGCGCCGATCCCGACCGGCCCACCGGCGCCGCCGATCTTGTCGGCCGCGTTCGCGACCGAGGCCGCGCCCGCGACCGAGGTCGCCGCGACGAGCGAGAGGAGAACGCGCGAGAGGACGCATCGACGTGCCATGCAGACGCACCGCCGTGCAAGCAGTGTGCGCATGCGCGGCGCACGTGAGGCCGCGCCATGGCAGCGGTCACGATCCATCGCGAATTCACGGCCGCAGGCGGGCGCGGACGTTGACAGGCCGGGTCATCGGCACGACGCTCGCCCACGGACCCGCGGACCACATGAACGACCTCGCCAGCTTCATCGAGGCCCACAAGCGCGAGATCATGGCCGCGTGGCAGACGCGCGCGATCGAGGCGCTGTCGCTCGCCGCCGAGGACCAACCCAAGCTCCTCAACGACCTGCCGGCCTTCATCGACGAGCTGATCGTGTGCCTGCGCGAGGGCACCGAGCAGGGCAACCATCGCGGCAGCGCCCGCGCCCATGGGCGCCAGCGCAAACACATCGGGCTCGACATCGGCGGCCTCGCGATCGAGTTCTCACTGATCGCCATCGCAGTACTCGACCTCACCCGCCGCCATGGCCACGAGGTGGCCGACCGCGAGCTCGAGGTGCTGCTGCGGACGATTGCCCAGGGCACCGAGCAGTCGGTCACCGAGTACGCCGCACTGCGCGACCGCGAGATTTCGGAGCAGGCCGCGCGCCACTACTCGTTCGTCGCCCACGAGCTGCGCACGCCGTTGCACAACGCCCGGCTCGCGACCGCACTGCTCGAGCACGACATCGGCGATCCGCGCGCGCACCTCGAGCGGGTCGGTCGTGCGCTCGATGCGGTGGCGGGCATCGTCGACGACTCGCTGGTGAGCGCCCGCATCCGCGTGAGCCCGCAGCCGCGCTACGAGGACATCGAGCTCGCCGCGGTCGTGGGCGACGTCATCGACGCCTGTCGACTCGCCGCCGATCGTCGTCGCCTCGAGCTGGTGAGCGAGCTCGGCCACGATCGCATCGAAGCCGATCGACGGCTGCTGACCTCGGTGCTGGTGAACCTCGTCGCCAACGCCATCAAGTTCTCCCACATCGGCCACGCGGTGACCGTGCGAGTGACCAGCGTCGACGACCGCGTGCGATTCGAGGTCATCGACGCGTGCGGCGGCATGCCCGAGGACCTGCCCGGCCGCCTGTTCCAGCCCTACGCGCAAGAAGGCAGCGATCGCAGCGGCTTCGGACTGGGGCTGATGATCGTCAAGCAGGCCGTCGACGCGCACGGCGGCACCGTTCGCATCGACAACTCGCCGGGCGTGGGCTGCTGCTTCATCGTCGAGCTGCCGCGGGCCCGCATGCAGAGCCCCGACGAGCCCGCGTAGCGACATCTCGTCAGCGCCGGGCCACCGGCTCGGTCGGGATGTCGCGCAGGAGCTTCTGCGCGTGCTGCAGGTGCTCCTCCAGCGTCGGCAGGGTCTTCTCGGCCCAGCCGCGGAGCTCCGGCTGCGTGCCGGAGTTCGCGACCAGGCGGACCGCCTCCACCGCCTCGACGTGGGCCGCGACCATGCGCTCGGCGTACACCCGGTCGAAGCGCCGACCGTGCCACTGCGCGAGATCGGCCCGGCGACGCGCGAGGCGATCGTTGGAGTCCGCCGGCAGCGTCACGTTCAGCTCACCGGCGAGCTGGGCCAGCTGCATCGACGCGGCCGTGTGATCATCGACCATCATCCGCGCGAACGCCTTGACGTCGTCGCGCTCGGCGTACTGTAGTGCGGTCTCGCCGAGCGCGATCTCGATCTGTGCATCGAGCATCGCGTCGCGCAAGAAGGCGCGATCGGCCTCGGTCACCAGCGGTGCGATGGGCTCTGGAGCGGGCTCGGTGGTGGTCTCCACCGGCGTCTGCGCCTCACGCTCGCGGCGCGCCGCGTCCTCGTCGGCCGCCACCTGCAGCACATCCTGGGCGGGCACCACCAACACGCGTCGGGTGCCAGGCGCCTCGGTCGAGGCGTCGGTGTCGGACGAGTGCTGGCACGCAGCCGCCGTCGCGAGGGCCAACAGGAACGGAGCGAGTTTCTTCGTCGTCGTCGTCATGGCGCGACGGCGACTCTGCAAGCACCGGTGCACCCCGCGATTTCGGGCGACATCCCAAAGCGGCCCGCGATCGGTGGGCGGCGCTCGGGCTCGCGGGCGCCCGAGCCCAGCGCGCCCGGGCGAGCGGCTGTGCCCCGGCCGCGCGGCCAGCACCCTCTTCACGCCCCGCAGGGATACGACCGGCGACCAGGTGGAACGCTTGCTGCAGTGACGCCGACCCGTCTTCGGATGGAGTCCGCACATGCCACGACGTGAAACGAGCTCGGCCCGCATCGCCACGCCACCCAACCGCGAAGGGCACGGAAGGCAGGTCGACGACCTCGCCGCGGTGCTCGCACGTCACGGCGCGCTGCCGTGGTCGCTGTGCAAGGGCATGATGCTGCGCCTGGTCGCCGCCATCGCCCAGGCGCGTGAGGCCGGCGTGGCCCCGCGTCGACTCTCGCTC
This sequence comes from Deltaproteobacteria bacterium, assembly GCA_016709225.1. Lineage (NCBI taxonomy): Bacteria > Pseudomonadati > Myxococcota > Myxococcia > Deltaproteobacteria bacterium. The sequence continues at coordinate 1,642,903 of JADJEE010000002.1, forward strand.
GAGACCTGCTTGCGGCCCCGCTTCAGCCGCGATCACGTCGACGTGAAGCTGCAGGGGCCGTTCGTGCGCGCCGAGCTGCGCGCAACCGACGAGGACGCCCGCGACCTCGCGCGCATCCTGCACGCCCTGCTGGACCAGGACTGCGGCACGGTCCCGCCGGGCCTCGACAACGTGTTGATGCGCGCACTCGGAACGATCGGCTACGCCGACGCGCAGGAGTTCGCGCGCGCGCTGGTCGCCATCGATCGCCCGCGGGGCATGATCGCGTCGGAGGGCCAGGCGCAGGCCCAGGTGGCCGGCGCCTTCGAGCTCGACCCCGAGGTCGAGGCCGCGAAGGACGCCGAGATGTCGCGGCTGCGATCGCTGCCCCCTCGCGGCGCGACCCTGCGTGCGGTCGAGCTGACCCCGACCCCGCAGGCGTGAACTCGCGGCATCGCTTCACCACCAGCCGCGACCTCGGAACCACAGCGCGATCGCGACGCAGACCGCGATCGTGCCGGCATTCAGTGCCGCGAACGCCCACCGCTGGTCGGCCCACGGCACCGGCACGTTCATCCCCCACATGCCACCGACGATGGTCGGGATCGTCAGCACGATGGTGAGCGCCGCAAGGAACTTCATCACCACGTTGAGGTTGTTCGAGATGACCGAGGTGAAGGCATCCATGGTCTGATCGAGCATCTGCTCGGTGACGCGCGCCATCTCCAGCGCCTGCTCGATCTCCACCGCAGCGCGCGACAACGCGTCTCCGACCGCGCCCAGCTCGGGCACGGCGTCGTCGACCAAGCCGCGCACGACGTCGCGGTTGCCCTCGAGCGCATGAACCAGGCGGACGAGCCGCCGCTGCAGGTCGAGCAACCCGATGACCTCGCAGTTGCGCTGCGAGCGACGCAGCTGCCGCTCGAGTCGCTCGATGTCGTCGTCGATGCGCACGATTTCCCGCAGGTATTCGCCTGCCACCGCCTGGATCACCGCCACCACGACCCGGCCGGCGCCCTCGGGGGCCCCCGCGGGCGACCCGGCCAGCCGATCGAGCACATGGGTGGGGCGCGTCGCGACGGTCAGCAGTGCGTCGGCACGTAGCAAGAACGCGAAGGTCGTGGTCGCGCGGCGGCTGCCGCCCCGACGTCCATCGGAGAGCACGCGCAACGAGACGAAGCGCGTGTCCCCGGACTCGCAGCTTCGCGGCAGCTCGTCGGGATCGAGGGCGTCGCCCAGCAGCTGCGCGGGCACGCCGAGCTGTCGGAGGCGGGCGCGCTCGCCCTCGTCGGGGCAGTCGGCGTGGATCCACCACGCGCTCCATCCCCGCCAGGGATCGACGCCGGCAACGGTGGCTTGGTGCTCGCAGAGCATCGGTGCAGCCGCGGGATGAACCACCCCAAAGGCGCGTCAAGCCGCGACCGCGGTCGGTGGCGGGCGGGCGCTCGCGCACGATGGGGCGAAAGGGCGCGATGCGACATCGGCGCTCACTCGACGCGTGACGGCACGTCGCACAGTTGCCCCGCACCCCCGTGCGGCACCGGCCTTGCTTTGGATCGGCATCCGCAATGCGGCGAAGCAGCCCTGCGACGACGATGCGTCGCGCAACGAGCGGCCCAGCCCGAGAAGAGCCCCGCCCGGTCGCGCGATGAGTCCACACGGTTCGGTGTCCCCCCGCGCAGCAGCTCGGCTGCGCCACGCGCTGCGTCAGGTCTGCACCGCGCTGCTGCTCGTGCTGGCGACGGCATGTGCACACCGGCGCACGACCCTCGAGACCGTCGCCGGCGCCACGGCTCGCATCCGCCACGTGACGGTCGACGGCAACGACTCGGTGAAGGACGGCGACATCGAGTCCCACATGAACCTGCAGGAGTCGAAGTGGTTCCCGCGGCCCAAGCGCGAGTGGTTCCTCGAGGGCTTGATCCCGGTCGACCGCGCACGCATCGAGGAGTACTACGCCTCGCGAGGATTCCACGACGCCCATGTGGTCTCGTTCACCCACGAGACCCATCGCAAGGGCAAGGTCGTCGATCTCCACGTCGAGGTGGTGGAGAACGACCCCACGCGCGTGCGATCGATCGAGTTCGCATGGCCCGACGGCGAGCCCGCGGGCCCGCCCGATCGCCACGCCAGCAAAGACGCGATCCAGACCCACTGTGCGCTGGGACGCGACGAGCCCTTCGACGTCGGCGAGCTGACCGCGTCGGAGTCCACCATGCGGGCGGCGCTCATGCAGCGCGGCTACGCGTTCGCCGAGGTCATCGGCCATGCCGAGGTCGATCGCGCCGCTCGCACCGCCGACGTGCGCTACGAGCTTCGTCCGGGGCCGTTCGTGCGGCTGGGCGAGATCCGCATCACGGGCCTTCGTGCGGTCCCGGAATCCGCGGTTCGCGTCGAGATCGAGGGCTTCGAAGGCAAGCCGTTCGCGCCATCGCGGCTCGACCAGCTCGAGCAAGCGGTCTACGGCCTCGACGTCTTCTCGACCGTCACGGTGGTGCCCGACGAGACGCCAGTGAACGGCACCGTCGGCCTGACCATCGACGTCAGCGAGAGCGCGCCGCAGTCCGTGCGGCTGGGCGTGGGACTCGGCTTCGATCCAACCCGCTGGCAGCAGTACGGCGTCATGAAGTACAGCCACACCAACATCGATCGCAAGCTCGCACGCTTCGATCTGCGGCTGCAGGTGGGCTACGCCGAGCTGCCGGCGCTGTGGGACCCGCAGCAACATGGGCCGGTCGCGGAGCTGGCCCCGACGATCCGACGCAAGGGCTTCCTCGAGCGCAAGCTGGTGTGGACGGCATCGCCGTCGATCGAGCTCGGGATCCAGAACGGCTACCAGTTCTATGCGCCCAAGACTCGGGTCGGCGTGTCGCGCTTCTTCACGCGATTCTTCGAGCTCGACCTCAGCCACAACTTCCGCTTCGTCGACTTCTTCGACGTCGACCCGGGGCTCGACACCCGCGGCTCCATCCTCGGGCTCGACTTCCGCGACCCGTACATCCTCAGCTTCATCGAGCTGCGGGCGACCGCCCACCTGACCGATCGGCTGCTCGATCCACAGCACGGCGTGGTCGTCGGCGCCACCTGGGGCCTCGCTGGCGGCATCTTCGGCGGCAACTACGACTACAACCGCGTGACACCGGAGCTACGCGCCTACTGGACACCGCTGCGCAACCGCCTGCAGTTCGCCGGCCGTGCCGAGGTCGGGATGATCCTCCCCTTCGGCGACGAGCCCGGGGCGCCGTTCGACCTCGCGTACTACCTCGGCGGCTCGAACACCGTGCGCGGGTTCGGCTACCGCACGATCTCTCCGCGCATCGACTCGTGTCGCAGCGGCAGCTGTCGCGTGATCCCGATCGGTGGACAGAGCATGGTCAACGCCAGCGCGGAGGTCCGCGTGCGACTGTGGCGAGACCTGTGGCTGGTCGGCTTCGGCGACATGGGCGACGTGCGGGCGGCCGTGACCCGCTTCACGCCGTCGCAGTGGAACTACACGATGGGGCCGGGCCTGCGCTACCACAGCAAGATCGGCGTGTTCCGGTTGGACGCCGGCTTCCGACTCAACACCACCGGCTACGGCCGCGATCAGCCGATCGGCGCCGTGCACTTCGGGCTGGGTGAGGCGTTCTGATGGCACGGGCACGCCGAGGGGGTTTGCGCCGCGTGCTGCGGGTGCTGCTGCGCACGCTGGCATGGACCACGGCGGCGCTGGTGGTGGTCATCGTCGCGGCGGTGTCGGTGGTGCTGTGGACACCGTGGGGCACGCGCACCGCCCTGCACTTCGCGCTCGAGCGCTACGACGCCGCGATCCCCGGCAGCGTCGAGCTGCAGCGTGTCGGCGGCACCATCGGCGGCACGCTCACGCTCGACGGCCTGGTCCTGCGCGACGCTGCCGAGCATCCGCTCGTCGCCATCGGCCACGTCGAGACGCGGCTCCGGCTCGGCGCGCTCGTGGGCCGCGTGGTGGCCTTCGATCACTTCGACGCAACTGCGGTCGAGCTGCACGTCGGCGGCGGACAGGCCGAGTTCCTCGACCTCGCACCGCCGCGCGAGGAGCCGCCCCCGCCGACGCCGGGGCTGGTGGGGCCCGATCTACCCATCGGCTTCGACGGCCCCGTCGGTGTCGACGGGTTCACGCTGTGGCAGCACGCCGAGACCGGTGATGTCGCGCCGCTCCTGCACGGCGCGGTCGTGCACGCGTACCTCCGCTCGCAGGGCCGTGAGGCGCTGCTGCGCATCGATGCACTCTCTGGCGTCGTCGACGTCGCGCGGCTGACCGTTGCCAACGCGCACGGGCGCGTCACGTGGTCCGATCCGCGGGTGCAGCTCGACGACTTCGGTGCCCTGACCGACCGCGGCTTCGTCGAGCACGCACGCCTCGCGGTCGACCTCGACCGCGAGGCCGGCGACGCCGCACTGGCGACGGTGATCGACCCCATCGCGCTGGCGTTGCAGCTGGGCATCGAGGCCGCACCGCCGTTGCTGCAGCCGTTGCCGCTGCGCGTGACCGCGGGCGGCACGCTCACGCAGACCTGGGCCGCCATCGATCTCGCCCAGGACGATCGCGTCGCGGCCCGGCTGCTCGTCGGCGGCGCGCTGCAACCCGAGCTGCAGCTCGCCGCGGTCGGACACGCCGGCGCACGGCTGCCCCCCGCCTACGCCGGGCCGGACGCCGACGGGCTGTCACTCTTGCTCGCCGCCGCCGCGCATCACGACCCCCAGGGTTGGCACGCGCGCGCGGTGGCACGCTGCATCGACTGCGGCGCCGCGGCGGGTGCCAGTGTCGAGCTGGATGCCGATCCGGAGCGCGATCGCAACTCGCTCGAGGCGGACGCCTTCGTCGCCGACGCCTCGGTCCACGCCGAGCTCGCGAGCGTTGGCTTGCACACCCGCGTCGACGCACGGGTCGATGTGCCGGCGGCGCGTCGCGTGCTGGCCGCGCTGTCGCACTGGCTGGAGCTGCCCGCGATCGATGGCAGCGCCCGCGCCCACCTGGCGTGCAGCGGGGCCCGCGACGCGTTGCCGTGTCAGCTCGACGCCACCCTCGAAGACCTCGCGGTGGCGTCGCTGCGCGTCGGCCGTGCCCACGCCCGCGCCAGTGTGACGATCGACGAGACGCCACACGGGAACGCGTCGGTGTCCGCTGTGCGCGCGCGGGTCGGATCGCAGCGAATCGATCGCCTCGACGCCGATGCCACCGGCTCGCTCGCACGCCTGCGGGTGCGCGCGCAGGCGGTGGCGGGCCGCGACCGTGCGAGCGCGGCGGCGGTCATCGATCGCACGAGCCCCGAGCGGACGATCATCGCGGTCCAGCAGCTGGTCGCGCGTCTACAGCGGCTGAACTTGGCCCTGCTCGCGCCCACACACGTGCGGCTGTCCACCGGTGGGGTCGCGATTGCGCCGACGCGCGTGGCGGTCGCGCGCGGGGTCGTCGCCTTCGAGGGCACGCTCGGCGAGCACAGTCGCGCCAGCTTGGCCATCGAGCAGGTCGATCTCGCGGCGCTCGAGCCCCTGCGCCTGCCGGTTGCGCTGCGCGGCCGTCTCGAGGCCCGCGCGTGGCTCGAGGGCTCGCTCGCGCGCCCCGGGCTCGCGCTCATCGCCGACGCGGGCTCCCTCGCCGTCGACGACGAACCTCTGGGCCGCGTCGGGATCGAGGCCTCGCTCGCACACGGCCGCGCGCAGGCCCACGTGATGTGGCAGCCCGGCGGCGGCGAGCAGCTCGAGCTGCGGGCCAGCGCGGCGGTCGGCAACTCGCCGCGACCAAGCCTACGGGCCGACCAGCCGCTGTCGCTCACGCTGGTGACCCGCGACCTGACGCTGGCGCGGGCGCAGCGATGGGCGAAGCGACCGCTCGGCGGCGAGCTCGACCTGACGTTGCACGTGGACGGCACCGCTGCGGCGCCGCGTATCGTGCTCGACGCCGACGGACGCGCGCTCCGCTACGACCAACTCGAGCTGAGGAGCATCGTCACCCACGTCGAGCACCGCGACGGTCGCGTCGATGGCCGCGTCGAGATCGCGGCGCCGTGGCTCGAGGCGCTCCACGTTGGCGCGAGCGTGCCGCTGCGCATCACCGGCGCCGCACCCTGGGTCGTGTTCGATGCCGACGCGGACGCAGCCGTCGACGTCGTGCTCGACCACCTCGAGCTCGCTGGCCTGGAGACCATCGCCCCCGGCCTTCAGCTGCGCGGTGGCGTCGATGGCTCGGCGACCGTGCGCCTCCACGACGGCGCGCCCGAGCTACGCACTGGTCTGCTCGTGCGGGGGCTCGAGCACCGCGGGCACCGCATCGCGAGCGCGACGCTCGACGCGACGCTCGACGCCGATCGGATGACGGCCGCCCTGCAGGCCAGCGGCGCCGCCGCGCGCCTCCTCGAGCTCGACGTCGACCTGCCGCTGCGCATCGATCCCCACGATGGCTCCGTCGCGTGGCTGCCGACCCAGCCCCTGGCTGCGTCGCTCGAGCTGCGACAGGCCGACGTCGCCGCGCTCGCGGGCCTGGCCGGCATCACCGGTGTTGCGGGTCGGATCGACGGCGAGCTGAGCGTCGACGGCACGCCGCGCGTGCCACAGCTCCAGGCGGGTCTGCACACGAGCGGCTTGGTGTGGGCTCGACACGACCTCGGCCGCGTCGATATCGACGTCCGCCACGCCGACGCGCAGCTCGTCGCACGCCTCCGGCAGCAACGAGGCCGCGAGCGCGTGCAAGTCGATGCCGACGTACCGCTCACCGTCGATCTCGTCGCCGGTGCTGCGCAATGGCAACGCAACGAGCGCCACGATCTCCGCGTCGACGCCGTCGCGGTCGACGACGAGCTGCTCGCCGCCTTCGTCGCGCTGCCGGCCGGCATCGGCTTCACCGCCAACCTCGGGCTCGACCTGCACGGCACCCCCGCGGACTTCCGCGCAAACGGGCGCCTGCGCGCCGACCTCGATCGCGGCGGCGCCCCCGACACCCCGGTGGCTGCCCACTTCGCGGCCACAGGCGCCGAGCAGGAGCTGGAGCTCGTGATCGGGCCGTTCGAGGACAAGGCGCTCACCGCCGCCGCACGGGTGCAGGTGCCGATCGACCGCTGGATCGCCGGCGAGGCCCCCGATGTCGCCGCGATCCCCATCGTCGCGTCACTCGATGCCACGCACTTCCCGATCGCGGCGCTGGGCTCGTTGATGCCCTCGTCGCTGTCGCGACCCGATGGCCGTCTCGACCTGCACGCGCGTGCGGACGGCACCCTCGGTGTGCCCGCGCTGGCCGGAAGCGCGGCCCTGCGCGGCGGTGCGATCACGATCATCCCGCTGCGCCAGCGCTTCGACAGCATCGAGATCGCGAGCTCGTTCGACGGCGCCGACATCGTGCTGGACCGGGCAAGGGCACGCAGTGCGGCCGGGCGCGCCAGTGCGAAGGGTCAGCTGCACCTGCAGCGGGGCAACACCACCGCCAAGCTGTCGCTTGCGCTCGACGGCCAACCCATCGTGCGGCCCGGGCTGCCGCTGATGAAGCTGACCACGCGGGCCGACGCGACGCTCGACGCCACCGGCGAACGCACCGAGGTCGACGTCGTGGCGCGCAAGACCACGCTGGACGTCTTCACCGCCTCGGCGACCGCACCCGACGCGATCCCGGAGTCCTCGCACGTGACCTTCGTCGACCGCGTGGCCGGCCGCACGACCCGTGAGAACCGCGCCGACGCCCAGGAGCCGATGGTGCCGAGCGACCTGCACCTGCGCGTGCGACTCGCCGACCCGGTGTTCGTGCGCGGCCCGCAGGCCAACATGACCTGGCGCGGTGGCATCGAGCTGACCCGCGGCGCCGACGAGGAGGTCCGCGCACAGGGGGCGTTCGTGGCCGATCGCGGGCGCGTCAACCTGCTCGGCCACGACTTCGTGATCGACTCGGCTCGCATCACGATGCCCGAGCGCGGCGAGCTCGATCCGTACATCCAGCTCACGGCGATCACGCAGACCGACGAGGGCACCGTGACCGCAGACGTGCACGGCCGCGTGAGTCGGCCGGTGCTGCGCCTCAGCTCCGATCCGCCGCTGCCCGAGTCGGCCGTGTTCGCGCTGCTGGTCACCGGCAAGAGCGGCGAGCAAGCCGACGGTGAAGGCGGGAGCGTCGAGGCCAAGGCCGCCTCGCTGCTGGCGGCGTTCGAGAACCCGGTGCTGCAACGCGCGCTGCAGGACCGTCTGGGCATCGATCGCGTCGGCCTGGCCTTCGGCGACAGCATCGATCAGCCGATCGTCGCGGTCGGAAAGCGGGTCTCGAAGCGCGTGTATCTCGAGACCCGCTACCACCACAACGCGCCCATCAACGAGAACCACGCCGAGATTCACCTGGAGTACTCGATCAAGTCGCCGTCGTGGAGCCTCGAGACCTTCATCGGCGACGCCGCCAAGGGTGCGGTGGAGGTGTGGTGGCGACGGCGCTTCGGCAAGCCGCGTCCGCCCGCCACCACGCGCCGCCGCGCCATCGCCGAGGAGCCCCAGCCACGCCCCACGGCCCACCGTCCCACGACCGCGCACAGGAGCGAATGAGCATGCGCAACCCCATCACCTCGATCCGTCGCAATGCCACCCTGCGCCGCTGGTTTCGCCCCTTCGCCGCGGCAATTCGCGGCCATGTCGCCGGCACCAGCGACATGCTCGCGGCGTCGCTGGCGTTCTTCACCGTGCTCTCGATCGCGCCGCTGTTGGTGCTGGCGATCGCCGTCGTCGGCACCGTGTTCGGGTCCGACGCCACGCGCCTGCGCCTGTTCGCCGACCTCAGCACCGCCATCGGCCCGCAGGCGGCCGGGGCGATCGATCAGATCGTGCAGCACGCGGTGCAGGACGAGGACCGCTGGTGGCGGGTCGCGTTCGGCGTGATCGTGACGGTGTGGGGGTCGACCCGCATCTTCGCGCGCGTGCAGGACGCCCTCAATGCGGTGTGGGGCGTGCGACCGACCAAGGAGGGTGGCTGGCGGATCTGGCTGCGCCGCCTCCTGCGCAAGCGGGCCTTGTCGTTCCTGCTGGTCATGGCCGTCGGCGCGCTGCTGTTCGCCTCGATGGTCGCCGAGTCGGTGATCAGCGTCGTGCTCGCTGCCGCGCAGAACCTGCCCCATGGCGCATGGAGCTCGCGCGTGGTGCGTGTGAGCGCGTCCATCCTCGCGATCACCTTGATGCTGCTACCGGTCTACCGCGTGTTGCCCGACGTCGAGCTGCGGTTCCGCGACGTGTGGCGCGGGGCGCTGCTGGCAGCGGTCATCACCACCATCGGCGCATGGGCGATGGGGAGCTACTTCTCGTCGGCAGCCGCGGCCTCACCCGGCGGCGCCGCGGGTGGGGTCTTGGTGTTGTTGCTGTGGATCAATCTCGTGTCGCACGTGATGCTGTTCGGCGCTCGCTTCACGCGCGAGTGGGTCCGTGCGCAGCACGGCGAGATCACGCCGGAGCCCGACGCCGAGCTCGTTCAGCCGCTCGCGGCGGCTGCCTGAGCGTTGCGCTCGAGCCAGCCAGCGATGCCGTCGAGCGGCATCACAGCGGCAGCCGGCGAGTCGGCCAGCATGGTCGCCGGCATCACGCGGCACTCGGCATCGCTGGGATCCTGCACGACCACTCGGCCGCCCTTGGCGAGCACCGCCCGTGCTCCGCGCGTGCCGTCGGCGCTCGCACCCGAGAGCACCACGGCCACGGCGCCGGGGCCGAACGCGTCGGCGGCACTCTCGAACAACACGTCGATCGAGGGTCGTGCGAAGTTGACCGGCTGATCGACCGACAGCGCGATGGCCCCTTCGTCGAGCAACATGTGGTAGCCCGCCGGCGCGACGTGGACGGTGCCCGGTGTCAGCGGCTGCTTGTCCTCGGCCTCGCACACCCGCAGCGTGCAGCTGCGCTGCAGCGCGGCGCAGTACTCCTCGGTACCGTGGGAGGCGCGATGTTGAACCACTGCGATGGGGGTCGTGAAGCTGCTGGGAAGCGCTCCGAGGAGCCTACCGAGCGCACGGAACCCGCCGAGAGAACATCCAATCGCGACGACACCGGTCATGAGCGCCTCCGAAACAGCTTGAGCCGCGCGTCGATCGCCTCGTACTCGTGTTCATGCGGCGTGTACACGAGCGATTCCTTCAACCCAACGATCAACGTACCGAACCGCCGCAGGCTGTCGAACAGCAGGCGATGCACGCGGTCCTGCAGCCGGCGGTTGAAGTAGATCATGACATTGCGGCAGAAGATCACGTGGAACTCGTTGAAGCTGCCGTCGGTCACCAGGTTGTGGTGCGCGAAGACGATGTTCTTGCGCAGCCACCGGTGCATGATCGCGTAGCCGTAGCTGCTGGTGTGGTAGTCCGACAGCTTCGCCGTGCCGCCGGCCAGCTGGTAGTCCTCGCTGCGCGCCATGACCTCGTCGAGGGGGTAGACCGCCTCGCGCGCGCGTCGGAGCACCGCCTCGTTGAGGTCGGTCGCGTAGATGCGACAGCGGTCGTAGAGGCCGGCCTCGTGCAGCAGGATGGCCATCGAGTAGACCTCCTCGCCCGACGAGCAGCCCGCATGCCAGATGCGCGTGAACGGGTAGGCGCGCAGCGTCGGTACCAGGGACTCGCCGATGCCGCGATACACCTCGGGGTCACGGAACATCGAGGTGACGTTCACCGTGAGCGCGAGCAGTAGACGCTCCACCGCTGCCTCGTCGCGAACGATGAGGTCCCGCAGCTCGCCGAGCGTCTCGAGCCGTTCGGCACGCATCGCGTTCATGGCCCGGCGGCGCAGGGACGAGCGGGCGTAGTCGCGGAAGTCGAACCCATAGCGCGCGAGCAGCTCGTCGAGCAGCAGCGAGAGCTCGATGTCGAAGTCGGACGTGGGCGCAGCACACACGGCTCATGACTCTCGGTACAGCCACAGGCGCATCAGCGTCAGCAGTTGATCGACGTCGACCGGCTTCGTGATGTAGTCGGACGCGCCCGCGGCAATGCAGCGGTCGCGGTCGCCCTTCATGGCCTTGGCCGTCAGCGCGATGATCGGCAGCCGCTGCCACTGCCGCTGCTCCCGGATCCGCCCCATGGTCTCGAACCCGTCCATCTCCGGCATCATCACGTCGAGCAGCACCAGGTCGACATCGGGGAGCTCGGCCAGCTTGTCGAGCGCCTGACGACCATTCTCGGCGAACGAGACCCGTAGGCCCTCCTGCTCGAGCACGCTGGTGAGCGCAAAGATGTTGCGCATGTCGTCGTCGACGAGCAGCACGTGCTTCCCCGAGAAGCTGCCGTCGTGCACCTGCTTCACGGAACGCTGCCGTGCCGCCGGCAGCTGGCTCTCCACGCGATGGAGGAACAGCGCCGTCTCGTCGAGCAGGTGATCGAGCGACCGCGTGCTCTTCACGATGATGGAGTCCGCCATCCGCGAAAGCCGCGAGTCCTCGTCGGCCGTCAGATCGCGCGCGGTGTAGACCACGATGGGCGGTCGCGGGATCGATGGATCAGCGGTGATGGTCTCGAGCAGCTGGAAGCCGGTCATGTCCGGCAGGCCCAGGTCCACCACCATGCAGTCGAAGCCGCCCTCGCGCAGGTGATCAAGCGCGCCATCGCCGGTACCGCACTCGACGATCGTGACGTCGCCGTTGCCGATCGCCTCGCGGATCGCCTGACGCTGCAGCTCGTCGTCCTCGACGAGCAGCATGCGGCGCTGCTTCCGGTCGAGGAAGGTGTGCAGCGAGGTCAGCGTCTCGCGTAGCGAGTCGGCCTCCAGCGGCTTGGTCAGGAATGCGATCGCGCCCTGCGCGAGTGCCCGCGGTCCCCCCTCGTCGCGTCCGCTGATGAGGTGCACCGGGATATGGCGCGTCGCCGGCTCGTGCTTCAGACGATCGAGCACCGCCCAGCCGTCCATCCCCGGCAAGCCGATGTCGAGCGTGATCCCGTCGGGTCGCAGGCTGCGCGCGAGCGACAGAGCATCCTCGCCGCTCGAGGCAACCACACCCTTGAAGCCGCGCTCGCGCGCCATGTCGAGCAGGAGCTTCGCGAACTCGGCGTCGTCCTCGACGATGAGCAGCGTGCGGTCACCGACCATCAGATCGTTGCGGTCGTCGGGCAGGCTGGTACCGGCGCTGTCGTTCGCGGGTTGCTCCTCGGCGTCGATGGGCTCGATCGCCGGCAGCGACGCGCCGGTGGTGCGCCTGCGGCGGGCGTTGGGCGAGCCGGCGAACTCGCGCGGCAGGTACAGCGTGAACACGCTGCCACGGCCGACGGTGCTGCGGACCACGATCGAGCCGCCGAGCATCGTGGCGATCTCGCGGCTGATCGACAGCCCGAGACCGGTGCCGCCAAAGCGGCGACTGGTGGTGCCGTCGGCCTGCTGGAACGCCTCGAAGATGAGCGCGTGCTTGTCGGAGGGGATGCCGATGCCGGTGTCCTCGACGATGAACGCGACGCCTTCGGCGGGCACATCGGGCCGCTCGTCGCGTGCGATGGTGAGGGTGACCGATCCGCGCTCGGTGAACTTGACTGCGTTGGAGAGCAGGTTCTTCAGCACCTGCTGCAGGCGACGCACGTCGGTGCTGATGCCCCGGGGGGCATCTGCAGTTCGCACGACCTCGAACCCGAGCGCCTTGGCCTGTGCCAGCGGCCCGAACGTACGGCTGCAGAAGCCCTCGACCTGATCGAGCTGCACGGGTTCGACCTCCAGCTGCATCGCCCCCGACTCGATCTTCGAGAGATCCAGGATGTCGTTGATCAACGACAATAGGTCGACGCCGGCGGCGTGGATGGTCCGCGAGAACTCGACCTGCTTCGCGGTGAGGTTGCCTTCGGGGTTGTCGCCCAGCATGCGCGCCAGCAACAAAAGGCTGTTGAGCGGTGTGCGCAGCTCGTGGGACATGTTGGCGAGGAACTCGGACTTGTACTTCGACGACAGCGCCAGCTGCTGCGCGCGCTCCTCCAGCGTCATCTTCGCGAGCTCGATCTCCCGGTTCTTCCGCTCGACCTCCGCGTTCTGCATCTGCAGCAGTTCCGATCGCTCCTCGAGTTCCTCGTTGGTCTGCTGCAGCTCCTCCTGTTGGAACTTGAGGCGCTCCTCCGAGGCCTGCAGGGTTCGCGCCTGCTCCTCGAGGCGACGGTTGGTCGCAGTCAGCTCGGCCTGCTGGACCCCGAGTTCGCGGGCGAGCGACTGCGACTGCTCGAGCAGGTCCTCCGTGCGCATGGTCGCGGCGATGGTGTTGAGCACGATGCCGATCGACTCGGTGAGCTGATCGAGGAACGCGACGTGGATCTCGCTGAAGCGATACAGCGACGCCAGCTCGATCACGGCCTTGACGTTGCCTTCGAACAGCACCGGGATCACGACCACGGTCAGTGCGTCGGTCTCGCCCAACCCGGAGCCGATCTTCACGTAGTCGCGCGGAACCTCGGTCAGCAGGATGCGCTGCTTCTCGAGCACACACTGGCCCAGCAGCCCCTCCCCGGGGCGGAAGCGGTTCGCCAGCTGCTTGCGCTCGCGGAACGCCCAGCTCGCAATCAAGCGCAGCTCGTGTTGCTCCTCGTGTTCGTCGAGCACGTAGAACGCGGCGTGCTGGAAGTTCACCAGCGGTGCGAGCTCGCGCAGGATCAGCTCTGCGACCGCCGAGAGCTCGCGATGCCCCTGCAGCATTCGCGTGAAGCGTGTGAGGTTGGTCTTGAGCCAGTCCTGCTCGGTGTTCTTCTGCGTGGTGTCGCGCAGCTTGGCGATCATCTGGTTGATGTTGGCCTTGAGCGCCTCGACCTCTCCGCGCGCCTCGACGGCGATCGATCGCGTCAGGTCGCCCTCGGCGACCGCGGTTGCGACCTCGGCGATGGCGCGGACCTGTGTGGTCAGGTTCGCGGCGAGCAGGTTGACGTTGTCCGTCAGGTCCTTCCACGTGCCCGACACGCCCTCGACCATCGCCTGGCCACCGAGGTTGCCGTCGGTACCGACCTCGCGCGCGACGCGTGTCACCTCGGCCGCGAACGCACCGAGCTGATCGACCATCGTGTTGACGGTGTTCTTGAGCTCGAGCAGCTCACCCTTCACGTCGACGGTGATCTTCTTCGAGAGATCGCCGTTGGCGACCGCGGTCGTGACGGCGGCGATGTTGCGGACCTGACCCGTCAGGTTCGACGCCATGCCGTTCACGCTGTCGGTGAGGTCCTTCCAGGTGCCGGCGACGCCCTTCACGTCGGCCTGGCCGCCCAGCTTGCCCTCGGTGCCGACCTCGCGGGCGACTCGCGTGACCTCGGCCGCGAACGCGCCGAGCTGATCGACCATCGTGTTGATGGTGTTCTTCAGCTCGAGGATCTCACCCTTGACGTCGACCGTGATCTTCTTGCCGAGGTCGCCATTGGCGACCGCGGTCGTGACCTCGGCGATGTTGCGAACCTGACCCGTGAGGTTCGACGCCATGCCGTTCACGCTGTCGGTCAGGTCCTTCCACGTGCCCGAGATGCCGCGCACCACCGCCTGCCCGCCGAGCTTGCCCTCGGTGCCGACCTCGCGCGCGACGCGGGTGACCTCGGACGCGAACGACCCCAGCTGATCGACCATCGTGTTGATGGTGTTCTTCAGCTCGAGGATCTCGCCGCGCACGTCGACCGTGATCTTCTTCGAGAGGTCGCCGGTCGCGACCGCGGTCGTGACCTCGGCGATGTTGCGCACCTGCCCCGTGAGGTTCGAGGCCATGCGATTGACGCTCTCGGTGAGGTCCTTCCAGGTGCCCGAGACCCCCAGCACCTCGGCTTGACCGCCGAGCTTGCCGTCGGTGCCGACCTCGCGCGCGACGCGAGTGACCTCCGACGCGAACGCGCCGAGCTGCCCGACCATGGTGTTGATGGTGTTCTTCAGCTCGAGGATCTCACCGCGCACGTCGACGGTGATCTGCTTCGAGAGGTCACCGTTGGCGACTGCGGTCGTGACCTCGGCGATGTTGCGCACCTGGCCGGTGAGGTTCGAGGCCATCAGGTTGACGTTGTCGGTGAGGTCCTTCCAGGTGCCCGAGACGCCACGCACCTGCGCCTGGCCACCCAGTTTGCCCTCGGTGCCGACCTCCCGTGCAACTCGTGTCACCTCGGCTGCAAACGAGCTCAGCTGATCGACCATCGTGTTGATGGTGTCGCGCAGCTCGAGGATCTCGCCCTTGACGTCGACGGTGATCTTCTTCGAGAGGTCGCCCTTCGCGACCGCGGTCGTGACCTCGGCGATGCTGCGCACCTGACTGGTGAGGTTCGACGCCATCAGGTTGACGTTGGCGGTGAGGTCCTTCCAGGTGCCGTTCAGGCCCTTCACGCCGGCTTGACCGCCCAGCTTGCCCTCGATGCCGACCTCACGGGCGACGCGCATGACCTCGACCGCGAAGGTGTCGAGCTGGGCGACCATGGTGTTGATCACCTTGGCCTTGCGCAGGAATGCGCCCTTGAGCGGGCGTCCGTCGAGGTCGAGCGCCATGGTCTGCGAGAGGTCACCGCGTGCGACGGCCCCGATCACGCGCGCGACCTCGGCGCTCGGCTGCACGATGTCGCCGACCATCTCGTTCACCGTCTCGATGGCCTCGGCCCAGCCCCCCTTGCCCAGTGGCCGAGCGCGCTGCTCGATCTTCCCCTCCTGCGCGACCACGCGATTGATCCGCTGCAGCTCGCCGAGCAGGTCGCCGAGCTGCTCGGCGATTCCGTTCACGACATCGTTGATCTTGCCGTTGACGCCGCCGCCATCCGACAACGGCATCCGCGCGCGGAAGTCACCGTTGCGCAGCGCGGTCAGGACGGAGAGCAGTTGCTTGGAGTCGAGCGAGTCAGCCGAATTGAGCATGGCAGGACCGAACCGAGGGCCCTCACGAGGGCGGTTGGAGCACGCGTTCGAGGTCGGTGACGCTGACGGGCTTGACGAGGTGCTCGTCGAAGCCGGCCGTCAGCGCGCGTTCGCGATCCTCACCTTGGCCGTAGCCGGTGATCGCGATGAGTCTGGTGGTGATGTTGGGGCACTGGGACCGCACTCGCTGCGCGACCTCGTAGCCATCGAGACCGGGCAGACCGATGTCGAGCAACGCCACGTCGTGGCGCGCGGTCAGGATCTCTGCGAGTCCGGCATGGCCGTCGGCGGCAACCACCACGCGGTGGCCACGGGCCTCGAGCAGCAGCTGCAGCATCTCGCGGCTGTCCTCGTTGTCCTCGACGACCAGCACTGCGAGGCCGCGGCCGTGATCGATCGCGCGTGCGGGCGACGCCTGCACCGTCGCCGGGAGCGCCGGCTGCTCGTCCCCGAGCGGAAGCGTCACCACGAACGTGCTGCCGAGGTCGGGGCCGGGGCTGACCGCCGACACCGTGCCGCCGTGCATTTCGATCAGACGCCGCACCAGCGTGAGCCCGAGTCCCAGCCCGCCTTGGGATCGGTCACTCGTGCGCGCCGCCTGCACGAACAGATCGAAGACCCGCGGCAACACCTCGCTGGGGATGCCACGTCCGTTGTCTTCGACGCGGATGCGGACCTGGCCGGCGCCACTCTCGGTGAGCACGCGGATCTCACCGCCGGGGTCGGTGTAGCGCGCGGCGTTGTTGACGAGATTGGCGACCACCTGGGTGAGCCGCGTGGCATCGGCGACCAGCGTCACGTCGGGTTCGAACGGCGCCAGCTCGACCCGATGGCGATTGCGCTCGATGAGCGGCCGGCTGGTCTCCAGCGCGGAGCGGAGGATCTCGTTGAGCGACACCGGGCCGAGCACGAGCTCGATCTTGCCGCTGGTGATGCGGGACACGTCGAGCAGGTCGTCGACCATGCGGTTCAGATGCGAGAGCTGCCGTCCCATGACCGCCTGCAGGCGCTCGGTCTCGTCGTCGCTCTCGCGCTGCTGCAACATGTCGAGCGCGTAGCACATCGGCGCCAGCGGATTGCGTAGCTCGTGCGCGAGCATCGCGAGGAACTCGTCCTTGCGGCGATGGGCGTCGCTGAGGGCATCGGCGTGTTCGCGAAGCGAACGCATCAGGTGATCGCGATCGAGCGCCATCGCGATCTGCTCGCAGACGACCTGCACCGCCGAGATGTCCTCCGGCGCGATCGCCCCGGGGCTCCGGCGACCGCACGCCACCAGACCGACCGCGCGCCCGCGGGCGACCACCGGCAGCACCACCGCCGAACGGACGCCGGTCGCCACCAGCCACGGCGGCGTGCCCTCCTCGCCGGTGGCATCTTCGGTGATCCAACGCGCCCGATCGTCGATCACATGCCGCACCGACGGGTGGGCGTCGTCGATCTCGATCACCGCGGGCACGGTCTCGTCGCCACCGGCGCTACCGATACGTCGCAGCTCGCCCGCGGCACCCAGCTGCTGGTAGGCGGCGAACACGTCGAAGCCGAGGTGCTCGTTGAACTTCGGGGCGAGCCCATGAACCGCGTCGATGGGGTCGACGCAGCTCAGCAGCTCGGTCGCGACGTCGGCCAGCAGCTGCAGGCGCTCGTTCATCCGGCGGCTCGCCGCCATCTCGGAGCGAAGCGTCGCGGCCTCCATGCTCGCGCGGAACTCGGCGAGGCGCCGCTCGTGCGCCTCTCGCTCTGCGGCCCGCAGCTGCGCCGCCTGCAGCTCGATCTCCTTGGTCTTGCGATAGAGCTCGACCAAGCCCATGACCTTGGAGCGCAGGATCTCGGGCACCGGCGGCTTGAAGAGAAAGTCCACCGCTCCGACCGCGTAGCCCTTCGCGACGTACTCGTCGCCGTGGTCGAACGCGGTGAGGAACATGATCGGCACCCGCCGCGTCCGCTCGCGCGAGCGGATGATCCTCGCCAGCTCGACGCCATTCATGCCGGGCATCTGGATGTCGAGCAGGATCAACGCGAAGTCGTGGAGCAGCAGCTGTCGCAACGCATCATCGACTGCGACTGCCGAGACGATCTCGAGCCCGAGGTCGGCGAGCATCGCCTCCAGCGCGAGGATGTTCCTCGCGTCGTCGTCCACGATCAATATCGCCGCCCGCTCGACCTTCGGCGGGTCGAACGGAGGCGACGATTCCATCGCAGGGATGGAGACGCTGCTCATGCCGTCGTCACGGCGGGTACGGAGGTCCTCGCCGAAGCATGGTCAGGCTCCGGCTCGGGCTCCGGCTCCGGCGCCGGCGGCTCGTCGTTCGGCCACTGCTTGGGCAGCGACACGTCCGGCAGCGCCTCGCCGGGATCTTTGGGCCAGGGCTCGGGGTGAATGCCGTGGAGCTGGGTATCGGTCACGTTGCCTCCTCGTTGGTATCGCGACGGGCCGCCGGCGGCCCGAGGGTGCTTGCGTGCGCGGGCCGGTCGCCCGGCATCAATCGGGCTGTCGTGCCCGTGTACGAGTGCCCTTGAATTGGCCATTCGCGCGACGGCGGGGCCCAGCGTCGCGCGACGACGTGCCGTCGTCGTCGCCCAGCGTCGCGAGCTCGGCCAGCCCGCGGCGGAGGAATGCATCGAACAACACGCGCGCCCCCAGCACGACGCCCATGCGGGTCGCGAAGCGCGGCAGGCCGCCGCCGAGCACGGCACCCACGCCGATCGCGATGCCGACCGTGCGCAGGGGATGCTTGCGTGCCTCGTGCTCGACACGGGTGATCGCGGCGGCCGCGATGTCGCCCATGGAAGGCACATCGTCGTCGTCGACGATTTCCACGTCGGCCTCGGCACCGAGTTCAGCCTCGGGTTCGGGCGTGGATCGGGGAGATTCGCGGGATTCGGCACGCGGCATGGGATTCACATTCCTTGGACGAGTTGCGGCTAGCGACGGAAGAGTCGAGCGAGCAGGAAGCCGAGCCCGAGTGCCGAGCCGACCGCCGCGAGCGGGTGGCGGACCACCAGCTCGCGCGTACGCAGGCTGGCGTCCTCCAATCGCTCACGCCACGCCGCGGCAAATGCCTCGACCTCGCGCTCGATGATCACGGGGTTGGTGGCGTCCTTCATCGGCTTCACGCGTTGGCCGAGAAGGGGCTGCGAACGGTGCGATCGACCGCGGCGGCGTCGACGGCATCGACCGCCTCTTCGAGCGCATCCTCGGTGGCGTGCACCGCGTCCTGGGCGCGACGACGCAGCTTGCTCATGAGCTTCTTGCTGGCGCCACGCACCGAGCTGCCGACCAGCTCGCGGGTCTCGTCGCCGCGCTTGGGCGCGAACAGTAGGCCCAGCCCGCCGCCGGTCAGCAAGCCGAGCCCGAACAGGCCCAGCGCGGGGAAGATGTAGTCCGACGCGCTGCGGCGGGTCTGGAGGCCAATCGTGGCCAGGACGTCATCACGGGTGAGGTTCATCGACTTCATGGTTGTTGCTCCTGTCGTCCCCATGACGGGGTCGACGGTTGTTGGTTGGTGGAAGAGAGCGGGTCCAGCCTGCGATCGCGCGCAGCCGCGGCAAGTGCCGCGGCGCCACCGAAGTCGCGATCGCAGGCGGCCGTCGACGGTTTGCGATCGACGCGACGACGCGGTTTGCGAGTTGCGGCCGCCGCCGGGTGGTGCATCCCGTGGCTACGAGGAGACCTCGAAGCATGTACAAGCTCATCATCGCGACCGCTGTCACTGCGCTGACCCTCAGCGCCTGCAACAAGGACCAGACCACCGCCACCGCGCACCCCGGCGAAGCCGAGGCCACCGCCGAAGGCGATGACGCCATGGCCGGAGCGGTCTCCGAGGACGATTCCGCGGCCGCCCACGCTGCGGACGATCAGGGTGCCGCGGCGGCCTCCGTCTCGGGTGAGAACGCCGAGGCCGAGGCGAAGGCCGAGAGCCCCGAGTGACCTCGAGGTGAGGTGAACGCACGGCAGCGTGTCGTGCGACGGATCGAGCCGGCGCCCGCGGGGGAAAACTCCGCGGGCGTCTGGCTTTGGTTCGCGCGCGGCGAGCTGGGGTGCGTTCGACATGGTGGGCGGATTCGCTGGGGCGGAGGGAGCAACGGGGCTAGCTACACACGCACGTGGCGCGACAGCGGTCAGCGCACGTCGGGGAGCTCGGTCGAGGCCGTCGACAGTTGCGTGGGCGCGTGGGTGGCGAGCGCGGCTTGTCCAGACTCGGGGCCAGACTCGGGGCCAGATTCGGGGCCAGATTCGGGGCCAGACTCGGGCGGCTCGACATTGGGTGCGTCGGTGACGGGCGGCATCGGCTCGGGCATGAGCTCGGGGTTCACGGCGGCCGGCGTGGCAGCAGCGGATGACGGCGGGGTGGGTCGGGACCGATGGACCCGCGTCGCTCGCCGCCGCGTCGGTGTCGTGCTGGCGCGCCCCGCCTCGACGTGCCCGGCCGCGGTCGCAGGCTCGCGATCGGCGGGCAGCACCTGGGGCGGTGCCGGAGGAGGAGGTGGTGGTGGTGGTGGTGGTGCGCTGCGCGTGCTCGAGCTCGGGACTGCGGCGGGCTCGAGGCTCGGGCTGACGATCGAGGCCATCGGGATGACCTCGTCGGCAGCGCCCGGCGACGACGCCTCGCGGAACAGCGATCGCGCCATCTGGGCGCCGTTGCCGATCCACGCGGGATCGCGGGCGTAGGCGCTACCCACCGCGGCGACGCCGAGGAGCATGGCGACTGGCACCAACCATCGCGCGCGCCGACGGGGCATCGCGATCGCGTGGTGCTGGGTGTCGACGATGGCCGGCTCGGCCGTCGTCGACGCGGCCTCGTCGACGTGGATGGTGCCGGCGAGCGGAGCAACGCCGGCGCGCTCACGTGCCCGCGGCGCGCTGCGGCCCACCGCCGAGAGTGCGCGGCCGAGCTGCGTGAGGTTCGCGTAGCGCGAGCTCGGCAGCGGCGCGGTTGCGGTCGCGACGACCTCGGCGAGCTCGGCGGGGACTTCGGCCTCGGGGGGCAGCAACGCTCCGCCCAGCCGCGACGGCTGCACCAGCGCCGCCACCAGGCGCCCCAGCGCGAACACGTCGTTGCGCTCGTCGGCCTCGCCGGCATCGAGCTCGTCGAGGCTGACGAGACCATCGATGCGCACATCGTCGACGGCGCGATCGCTGCGGACGCGGACGCAGCCGGCGATCGAGAGGTCGTGCGCGGTCCAGCCGTGGCCACGCGCGGTCGTCAGCGCGCTACACAGCTGCAGTGCGATGGTCCGGACGCGCTTCCACGACAGCCAGCCGTTGCGGGCGAGCAGCTGCACCAGCGGCTCGCTCGACAGCGACTCACGTACGAGCACGGGGCGCCCGTCGGCCGTGAGTCCGCTGGCGAGCGCTCGCACGATGTGGCGGTGACGCAGCTCGCACTGCCCCTGGGCAGAGCGCAGGAAGCGTTGGACGAAGCGCTCGTCGTTCATGGCCTCGCTGCGCACGACCTCGATGGTCACCGGCCGGCCGTCGGCGAGCGTGGTGCCATCGAAGCGATCGAGGCGGTCGGTGCCGGCGATGCGGCGGTCGACGCGGTAGGCACCGAGCAAGATGGCGTCTTCGAGTGCGTCCCGGGCCAGCAACGCGGCCGCGATCCGCTCGCCCAACGCGGCGTCGATACCCATCGGGTTCGCGCGGTGGGTGGGCTGGAGGACGGCGGTCGCGGACATGCCCGCAGCGACTGCAACGGGCGATCCAGCCTCGGCCGGATCGGTATGACGCTGCAATCCCGCGCCGTCGAGCGCACCACCGCGGAGGTCGAGCGCAGACGTCACGAGCGCTCGCGACACACCGTGCGCATGCGCCCGATTCATGGCCGCTCCCCGCGATCGAGCTTGGCGACGCGACCACGCGCCGTGGTCGAGCCCATGGCCATCGCCCGCTCGTACTCACGGCGGGCCGCGCCCCGGCGACCGAGCGAGGCCAGCGCGTCGCCGACCCGCACCAGGTGGGTCGGCGACCCAGGATCGGCATCGGCGGCCATCCGTGCGTAGCGCAGCGCCTTGAGCCGCATCCCACGCTCGGCGTACACGTCCGCCAGGCCAGCCATCGCCGCGCTCGCGCGGGCGTCGATCGCCAGCGCGCGGTGGAACGATCGCTCGGCCTCGTCGGTGTTGCCACGACGCAGCGCTCGACGTCCCACGCTGGCCTGGTGCCGCGCGTCACCGGACTTGACGGCGGCCGGCGTGGGCGGTGCGGCGGCCGGACCCAGCGGCGAGAGCATCACGGCTTCACGTGCGACGTAGCTCGGCTCCTCGGGCAGCTCGCGGTCGCGCATGCCATCGCTCGACACCGGCCAGCGCGCGCCGTCGGCCTGCGCGGTGGGGCTGGGCGCGACGACGTCGGCGACGACGCGCGCGGGCACGTCGCGGGCGGGCACCACCTCGACCGGGTAGCTGCCCGCGGCTTGATCGGCGGGGAGCCCCACTGCGAGCGCAACCGCCACGGCCAGCGCACCGGAACCCAGCCACGCCCAGCGCGAGCGCGAAGGGGTGCGACCGCGCTCGAGCGCTGCGAAGCCGTCGGCGATCCGTCGACGGCGGAGATCATCGACCGCCGGCAGCGGCAGGTCGTCGCGCACGCCGGCGATGCGCGCGGCGATCTGGGCCTCGCACAGCGCGGCCTCGAGCTCGATGGTATCGGCGAAGCGTTGCTCGGGCTCGACCGCGAGGCATCGCTTCACCAGCTCGACGAGCGCCGGCGGCACGCCGTCGTCGTCGCGGAACTCCGGCACGACGCCCTCGGTGTGCGCGAGCAGGGCCCGCTGCACCGTGCACGCTCCGAGCAGCGAGCGGCGCGTGAGCAGCTCGTAGGCGCAGCAACCGAGCGCGTAGACATCGGTGCGTGGGTCGAGGACCTCGCGGAGGATCTGCTCGCGCGCCATGTACTCGGGCGTTCCCGTCACCAGTGCCGGCTTGCTTCCGGACGGGTGGGCGATGCCGAGATCCACCAGCGAGAGGTGATCCCGACCGTCACGCTGGACGACGATCATGTTCTGCGGCTTGACGTCGCGGTGCACGACGCCGGATGCATGCACGGCCGCGAGGCCCTTGCAGGCCATGCGCAGCAGCCCGATCACGCGCGCCAGCGGCAGCGGCTCGTCGGTGTCGATGAGCCGATCGAGCGGAGCGCCGCCGAGCAGCTCCATCGCGTACCAGACCCCGCCCGACGGCAGCTCGCCGAAGTCCACCACCTTGACCACCCATGGCGACTCGATGCGGCTGGTGGTGCGGGCTTCGGCCAGGAACGATGCGCGGGCGTTGGTACGGGCCATCGCGACGCCGCGCATGACCTTGATCGCCACCGGGCGCAGCAGGTCGACGTGCTCACCGCGGAACACCACGCCGCCGCCGCCATCGCCCAATCGCTCGAGCACCCGCAGGCGAGTGTTCGGCACCATCGCGCCGGGCTCGAGCTCCTGCGCGCCGTCATCCATGTCGTCGAGATCGATCGCGAACTCCGCCTCGTGGGGGAGCGCCGGAGCACCATTGGCGGCGAGATTGGCAGTCGCGGAGCGCATGCCAACCACCACTGCAACCATCGGGCCGAGCCCGCGCTCGCGCTCGTCATGGCGTGCCGTGTGCACCGCTTCGTGCGACGTGGAACCCACGCTGCAGGCCCTGTTCGCACTGCTGACGACGTTTCCCGTGTCGTCTCCGCAGGATCAGGCCACACCCTCGCCGGTCCTGGACGGTGACTGGCGACGAGATCAGGCCCGCGCGTCGTCGTCCCAGCTGTGGCTCGATCGCTCGATCTCGCCGGCGCAGCACTTCGTCGGGACCACGGTCGCGGGCATGTCATCCGGCATCCGCGTGGGCGCACGTCGCGGCGCACGCCGCGGTCTCGATCTGCGCGCACGCGTGACGTTGACCCGCGTCGTGTTCGAGCTGCGCTTCTGAGCTGCGCAGGCGACCCGCAGCGAAGGCAAGCCCCGCAGCGAAGGCAGGCCGTGCAGCGACGACGAATTCGGAGCTGCCGCGCTCGCATCCGCCGGGCCCGGTGCCCCCCCGTCAGCGCGCGGGCTCGTGGCGCGCCTCGGTACCCGCCGGCAGCTCGCGCACGCCGATGTCCCAGCGCTTCCACCAGCGGTCGAACCACGCCGCACTCCACCAGTTCCAGCGGCCGAGCAGGCGCATGGTCGAGGGCACCAGCAAGCCACGAACGATGGTGGCGTCGATCGCCACGGCGATCGCCATGCCGATGCCGAGCTCCTTCACGAACAGGATGTTGGCGGTGCCGAAGCCGAGCAGCACGACGATGAGCATCGCGCCAGCCATCGTGATGAGGCGCCCGGTCGCGGCCAGGCCGCGCGCCACGCTCTGCTTGGCGTCGCCGGACTCGCCGTAGTCCTCGCGGATGCGGCTCAGCAGGAACAGCTCGTAGTCCATCGACAGGCCGAACACGATGGCGAACATCACCAGGAGGATCAGCGGATCGATGCTGCCGGTCGCGTGATAACCCAGCAGACCCTGCAGCCGACCGTCCTGGAATATCCACACCAACGCGCCGAAGCTCGCCATCAGCGACAGCACGTTCATGATCACAGCCTTGACTGCGACCACGATCGCGCCGAACGCCAGCGTCAGCACCACCAGGGTCACCGACACGACGATCGCGGCCGCGGGCACGGCCCCCGCACGCAGGGCCTCGTCGACCTCCTGCGCCACCTTCGGCATGCCACCGATCGACACCGCGAACGCCGGCGCGGCGGCCTCGCGCAGCGCGGCGACCTGCGTCGCGCGCTCGTGCTCGTTGCCCGGCGCTGCCGCAGTCACGCGCACCAGGGTCGCGTTGCCATCGATGACACCGGCGAGCGCGGCCGGCAGCTCCGGCGCCTGCGCGAGCCCGGTCGCGGCCGCCACGAAGCGCTCGCGCGAGTCCTGCCCCAGACCGCCCACGAAATCGTCGACGCGCCGCACCTGCGGTACCGCGGCGAGGGCTTCGTGGGTGCGCCAGAGGCGATCCAGCGCCTCGGCCTGCCACATCGGCTGCTCGCCCTCGAGCACGAGCATGTACTGCACCGTGCCCGCGGCCGCGAAGCCGTCGGCGGCCTCGATGCGCTCCTGCACCTGCCGCACCTCGAACTCTCGCGGGAAGATCCGAGCGTCGGAGATCTCGGTGTGCAGCCGCAGCGCCGGCCAGCCCACCACCACCAGCAACGCCGCGGTTCCCAGCGCCATCACGCCCGGGCGTCGCATCACCCAGTTGGCAACCGCGGCCCATCGTCGCCCTTGGGGCGCGGCCACGGCGGATGCGTCGCGCCGGCGCGGCCACTCGATGCGTCGGCCCAGCAACACCAACAGCGCCGGCAAGAACACCAGCGCCGCGAGCACCGTGAGCACGACGATCAAGGCGCCGGCGATGGCGATGCTGTGCAGCAACGCGATCGGGAACACCAACAGCGCCAGCAGGCTCACGGCCACCGCCACGCCGGAGAACAGCATGGTCTTGCCTGCGCTCGCGATGGTCCGCACGACCGCCTCGCCGACCTCTGCGAACGCCAGCTCCTCGCGAAAGCGCTGCACCACGAACAGCGAGTAGTCGATCGCGAGTCCGAGTCCGAGCAATGTGACGATGTTCAGCGCGAACACCGAGATGTCGCCCACCTGCGCCAGCGCCCGCAGCGAGGCGGTCGCGAACGCGATCGCGAGCCCGCCGACCACCAGCGGCAGCACGGCTGCGACGCGACCACCGAAGAAGAACAACAGCAGCAACGCAACCAACGGGAACGCGACCAGCTCGGCGCGACGCAGGTCGTGCTCGGCGGTCTGCTGCCCCACCTCTGCGACCGCGATCGGGCCACCGATGCGCACGAGCGCACCGGTGTCCTCGCCGCGCAGCGCCGCCGCGACCTCGGGGAAGGCGGCCTCCTTTTCCGCGGCATCGCCCCGGAGCGAGACCACGACCATGCCGGTGCGCCGGTCGGCAGAGACGAGGCTGTCGCCATGGGGACCCAGCGGGCTCTCGACGCTCGCGACGCTCGGCATCGCGATCACCCTCGCCACCATCGCGGCCAAGGCTTCGCGGGTCGCGTCCGAGGTTGCCACGTCGCCTACTGGATCATCGATCAGCGCGATGACGTCGGCCCCGCCCTGGCCGAAGCGATCCTCGACCACTTGCGTGACGCGTTGCGACTCGCCGCCGGCGACCTCGAAGCCGCCGGGTGAGAGTGCTTTCACGACGCCAGCGCCGTAGATGCCCGCCACCGCGCCGAGCACGAGGGTCACGATGACCAGCCACTTTGCGTGGCGAACGATCCACTCGGCGAGGCGACGTAGCATCACGACGTACGGCCCTCCACGACTCTAGATGCGTCCCATCAGGAGCAGCACCAACAGCACCGCGAGCACGAGGCCGAGCGCACCACTGGGCCCGTAGCCCCAGCTGCGGCTGTAGGGCCACGCGGGTACGACGGCGAGCGCGAGGAGTAGAACGATGACGAGCATGAGCCAGGACATGGGATGTTCCTTCTTGTGGGTTGTGGTTGCTGGGAGCGGCGCGGCTCAGCGCGACGCCGTGGTCTTGGGATCCAGGTTGATCTCGACGCGACGATCGAGCGGCCAGTCCGAGGCGTCCTCGGAGGCCTGCTTCTCGCCCATCGAGTTGATCTCGATCTGGGTCGGCGCGACGCCGTGCTCACGCAGGCACTGTGCAATCGACTCGGCGCGGGTCCGGCCCAGCTCCTTGTTGTACGCATCGGTCCCGCGCGGGTCGGTGAAGCCGACGAGCACGAGCTCGCGGCCGGCCAGCGGCCCGTCGGTCACGCAGCGCGCGACCTGGTCGAGCACCGCGTGGCTGCGATCATTGACCTGCGCCGAGTCGAAGGCGAAGAAGGTCTCGGCGCCGTCGACCGCACACTGGGTCGCGATGTCGCGGCTGATCTGCACGCCGGTGCGCGCGAGCTGGTCGACGCGATAGTCGGTGCTGACGCCGGCGCGGGCGCTCGCGTGGTCGTCTTTCCCGGCCTGGGCGTCGACGCGCGCCTCGGCGTGGGCCCGGTCGGGCTCCCCGCTGGCATGGGCTTGGGCGCGGTGCTGGCAGCCGGCGGCCGTGATCGTCGCGAAGCCAGTGGAGACGAGGGCAAGCGAGAGATGCGACTTCATGGTCATGGTGAGAGTCTGCTCGTGCAAGCGAAGCGCCGTCGTCGAGTGCTTGAAGTTCGGAGGCCTCACACCGGCCGTGCGTCGCAGCGCACGTGCGCCGCAGCCCGCCGGGCGCTACCAACCCGATCGAGATCGGTTGCCGGTGCCCACCGCCACGAAGCGCTTCACCATCGCGCGCACGAAGAACGCCAGGGCGAGCACGGTGGTGCCCACCGCGACTGCAGTCGCGCCGACGCGGCCAGCGTGCGCGACCTTGCGGGGAATCTCGGCGGCGACTTCGAGCCGACGCTCGATGCGATCCTCGAGGTTGCTCAGCGTGTGGCGGATATGGGCCCGGCGCTCTCGGATGCGCGCCTTCAGCCGCGCGCGCGCGCGCGCGGGCGACTCGTCGGGCGCAGCGACGGGGGGACTCGAGTGTGGCGAGGGTGTTGGGCACGCGTTCGGACATGGTGGGACTCACTTCGCTGCCTGCGCCGCGTCGGTGGAGGAGCTGCGGCGGCCGAGCACGGACATGACGATCACGGCGGTCAGCACCAGCGTGGCACCCACGATGGCGAGCGCCGCCCAGATCGGGAGCAGCTCGGCGAGCCCACCCACCGCAGCGGCGACCAGCAGCCCCGCGCCGGTCGCCCCGATGACGCCGGAGATGCCGAGGCCAACGCCCTCGCGCACGCGCCGTAGCAGCCCCGCGCGCATGTCGAGGAGCGCCAGCTGGATCTCGCTCGAGACGATGTCTGCGCCGTCACTCACGAGCGAACGCAGCTGATCGGTGGCAGTGGCGGTGGCGACGAGCGCCGCGCTGCGGTCGTCCACCGCTGCGAGGGCGCGTGGTTCACCGGAGCTCGGTTGCAGCGTCATTCGTGGTGCCATCGTGGTGATCTCGCGCAGCGTGGTGGTGGTGCTCATGGACGCGAGGCCCAGGAGGAGCAACCGCCGTACCAATCCGAATCACCCACCTGAATCACCCGCCCGAATCACCGCGACGGCGGCGCGTCGTGCTGGCGCGTGCCGATGCCCCCCGCGCGCAGGCGCCCACCCGTGACGCCCTGCCTCACGGGGTCGCGGTGCTCGCCAGGGTCGCGTGGGGGTGCGCGGTGATCGAGTGACAGTCGTTCATCATCACGTCGATCGCGACCAACGAACCCACGCCGTCATCGGCGGTGTTGCAGAAGTAGTCGAGACCTTCGACGCGGCCGCGGGTCAGGAAGTGGAACCGCGGGCTCCCGTCGCGACCGGTCTCGTAGATGACGGTATCGGTGTCGTCGCGCACGAACCCGCGGAATCGGGGGCCCCAACGGCGCACGATCTCGGCCTTGCGCTCGAGCATGTCCGGCGCGCCGCGGTGGATCTCCATGTGGAAGTCATCGCCGGCCTCGACCTCGACGAAGTCGTCTTTCGCCTTGGCGCGGGCTTGCTCGGGGCCGCGGATGGTCGCGGCGATGCCCGCCGACGAGAGGTCGACATCGACCGTGGTCGCACGAGCCTCCGCTGCGGACTCGCTCATCGCCGAAGGCGTGTGTGTGGCCTGCCGCTGACAGGCAGCAGCGGTGGCCATGACGAGGGTCGCGCCAGCGAGGAGGCAGAGCGGCAGTGTGCGTGCGGTGGACATGGTGATGAGCCCGGTATGCACGGGGTGTGCGCGCTCGCAAGTCGCGTCGACGCGGCGCACGTGGCAATTGACGCCGAGCGTTGGTGACGCAGCCTGGTCGCGGATGGCCCCACCACCACCAGCCCCGCGACTCAGCTCCTCGCCGCAGGTCGCGAACATGGCGAGGTTCGGCACTGGCGTGCTGCTGGTGGCGACGCTGTACTTCGCGCGCGAGGTGTTGATGCCCCTGGCGTTCGGCATGGTGCTCGCGTTCCTGCTAGCCCCGGTGGTGCGGGGCTTCGAGCGGGTGCGGTTCCCCCGTGGGCTTGCGGTTGCGCTGACCATGGCGGCGTCGATCGGGCTGGTGGGCGGCTTCGCGTGGGTGCTGGCGCGACAGCTGGGCGACCTCGCGGCGGAGTCGGCGAGCTACGCCAGCTCGATCCACGACAAGATCGAGCACCTTCGTCATCACGAAGGCGGCACGCTCGACAAGATCGAGCAGACGGTCGCGAGCGTGAGTGCCGAGCTCGACGACAGCGTTGCCGAGGTCGAGACCGCGCCGCCGGTGCGGGTGGTGCCCGACCGCATGTCGAGCCTGTCGCGCATGCGCGAGGTCATCCAGCCGTTGCTCGCCCCGGTCGCGAGCTCGTTGCTGGTGCTGGTGTTGGTGAGCTTCATGCTGGCGAAGCGCGAGGACGTCCGCGACCGCGTGATCCGGCTGATGGGACCGCGCCGCGTCGCGCTCACCACCCGCCTGATCGACGAGGTGTTCGTCGGTGTCAGCCGCTACCTGCTCGCGCAGACGCTGATCAATGCACTGGTGGGCTCGCTGGTGGCGCTGGGCATGTGGGCGCTGGGAGTGCCCTACGCACCGCTGTGGGGCACGCTGACCTTCGTGCTGCGCTTCGTGCCGTACGTCGGCTCGATGGTCGCGCTCGCGCTGCCCGCCCTGCTCGCGTTCGCGACCTCACCGGGTTGGGTCACGACGCTGGGCACCGTCGCGGTGTTCCTCGGGCTCGACATCGTCTTCGCGTACTTCGTCGAGCCGGTCGTGATCGGTCAACGCGTCGGCGTGTCGTCGCTGGCGCTGCTGGTCTCGGTGGCGTTCTGGACCTGGATCTGGGGGCCCCTCGGGCTCGCGATCGCGACGCCGCTGACCGCCTGCATCGTGGTTTTGGGTCGTCACCTCCCCCGTCTCGAGTTCCTGGGCATCTTGCTGGGTGACACTCCGGCGCTCACGCCGGCGGTGCGCTACTACCAGCGCCTGCTCTCCCACGAGCCCGAGGCCGCGCGTGCAATCGTGGTGGAGATCCGCGCAGAGCGTGGCGACCTCTACACGATGGACGCAGTGCTGATGCCGGCGATGAGCTCGGCCTTCGCGGCGCAGGAGCGCGGCGAGCTGGGTGACGACGATGCCGCGTTCGTGGTCTCGACCACCAAGGCGATGTTGGCGGAGATCGGCGCCTGATCGCACGTGCGGCCCCGAGGGTGGTGTCCGCGCGGGATCGGGGCGCACGACCGTGCGGTCGCGTCACAGCCCCGGGCGCAGCCACACCCATGAAGACGCGAGCTCGGGTGATCGGCACGGCGGTTGCTCTCCTGCTCCGCCGTGAACGACGCACTCGTCAACCTCAGTGACCTGCTGATGCCGACGGAGCTCGACGAACTCGAGCGCCTCCTCGCCCAGGACGAGCAGCTGCGCGAGCAGATGTTCGAGCGGCTCGAGGAGCATGGCGTCGATCCCAAGCTGGTGCTGGTCGATGTCGGCGGCGGCTGCGTGTTGCTCGCGGGGTCCGTGGCGGACGTGCTGCAGCGGCTGCTCATCGAAGACCTGGCGTGGTCGCTCGAGGGCGTGCGCCACTGCGAGAACGAGCTCGAGGTCGTGGGTGCGTCGGCGCCCGCGGCTGCCGCGTAGATCCCGTCATCGGTCTCTCGTCGTTCGGACCCCCACCCCACGGAGCCTCACCATGATCACCCCACCCCATCGTTTCGCCGTGCTTGCGCCCCTGCTCGCCGCGCTCGGCGCGTGCTCGACACCGGCGCAGGATCAGGTCGAGGCCCATCGCGACGCCGAGCAGGAGCTGCGCGACGCGACCTCCAAGACCCAGGCGGAGCTCGATCAGGCCAACCGCAAGCTCGCCGCCGAGCTGCGCGAAGCCAAGGGCCCCAAGGAGATCGCGGCCGCCATCGATCGCCACGACGCCACCGTCGTCGATGCCCACGAGGAGCTCGCTGCGTCGGTCAGCAAGCAGGCCGAGAAGCTCGCCGAAGCCGACCACGACGCCGCCGCGGCGATCGCCGGCGCGGTCGCGTTCGCGCCGTTCGAGCGCGACGAGGGCGAGAGCCTGGCGGCATTCTGCAGCCGCGCCGAGCAACGCATCGTCGCGCTGGAGGCCGACCTCGGGGGTCTGAACGCGCAGGCCGTGGGCTCGTCGTCGACCGACGCGCGCACGCAGCTGAGCAAGGCGACCACGTCGCTGGCGGAGGCCCGCAAGGACCTCGATGAGGTTCGCTACGGCGATGCCGCCATCCTCGACGACGGGCGCCTGGGCGTCGGCATTGCGATCAACCGTGCCCAGCACCAGCTGACCGCGGCCCGCCAGGCACTGGTGGCCGGCGCGAGGATGTGAGTCGGCCGTATCCACGCCACCAACTCGAGCACGCGCCGGCGTGTCGACCCACCGCTTCGGGTCGATGCGCCGGCGCCGTCGATCCTGGTTCTCGGTGTGGAGCGCCATGGGTGAGCGCCTGCGACACGCCGTGCGCCTGCGCATCTGAGCGTTCGCGTCGCGCCGAGTTCGGCGGGTGTGTGATTCCAACGCTCTTTGGATGCGGCCCCGTGCTTGCAGCCGAGGCGCGGCATGTCGACCACCTCCGCGACGACGAACGCCTCGCGATCGACCCGCCGCCCCAGCGACGTCCGCTCGAGCATGGACATCTACCTCGACGCCGCGGGTGCCTATGAGCGCCTGACGCCGGAGCAGGAGCACGCAATGCTGTGCGAGCTCGTGGCGCTGCGACGCGCCCGCTGGCACGCGTTGGTGTGCGAGCCCGAGGCTGCCGCGGTGGTCCAAGCCTTCCTCGCGACCGAGGAGGCTGACGCGCTCGCCCCGACGCAGGTCGTCACCAGCCTGCGGGCTGCCTTCGCGCGATATCCGGGCGCGCTGCCGGCCGCGATGGTCGAGACCCTCGATGGTCTCGACCTCGATACCGCGGTCGCCGATCGCCTGCAGGCGGTCGTGGAGTGCACCGCCGCCCCCGGACCTGCGCGCGAGCAGGTCCGCCGCACCGGCACCGCGATGCGAAGCGCCCGCAACCGCTTCGCATGCCGCAACCTCCGCCTGGTCGTGCGGCTCGCGGCGCGCAATGCCAACGCCCGCATGGCGCTCGCCGACCGCGTGCAGGAGGGGAACCTCGGCCTGCTGATGGCGATCAATCGCTTCGATCCCGAGCGCGGCTTCCGCTTTTCCACCTACGCGGCGTCGTGGATCCGCTTCGCGATCACCCGAGCGCTCATCAATCGCGGCCGCAGCGTGCGCATCCCGGCCCACCTCCACGCGATCTTCAGCAAGGCCGGTCGCACCGAGCGAGCGCTGCGCACCGAGCTCGGTCGCGAGCCGACCCTCGCCGAGGTGGCCGCCGCCGCCGGCGTCACCATCGAGAAGATCGTCGACGCGCGCGAAGCCATGGACGCACGCGTGGTGCCGCTCGAGCTCCCCGACGGTGACGAGCGCAGCACGCCGAGCCTCGAGCTGACCTATCTGCCCAACCAGGACGCAGAGCTCGCGATCGACGCCCGCCGCAACCTCGCCGTGGCGCAGGAGGCGTTCGCATCGCTCGAGCCGCTGGAACGCGAGATCGTCGAGTCTCGACTCGGGCTCGACGAGGGCGAGGCGCTGACGCTGCAGACGCTCGGACAGCGCCACCACCTCTCGCGTGAGCGCATCCGCCAGCTGCAGAACCGGGCCCTCGGCAAGCTCCGCGCCGCGGTCGAGAGCAGCCCGGTGGGTATGACCGCGTTCGCCTGACATTCGCTACGACGCCCGCGCGACCGAACGGTCGCGCGGGCGCATCGGAGCAGCACGCGAGAACTTCTAGCTGCGACGACGACGGCGGACCGCGCCGAACAGCAGCAAGCCACTGAACGCGAGCCAGCCCGCGGTACGGGCGTGCCCGTCGGGCTCGACCGCACACGACACGGTGCCACCGGCCTCTCCGGTGCAGACGCCGTTGCTGCACATGCCCTCGGCGTAGCCTTCGACGTCGATGTCGTACGCCGCCTCCAACGCAGCGACGCACTCCTCGAGGTTGTTGCCGTAGTCGACGTAGCTTCCGTCGCAGAACAGCGCGCCCTCGGGCTTGCTGCACGCGACCTCGCAGCCGCCCTTCAGCTCGGCCTCGCAGTCGACGAAGCCGCCGGCCTGGCACTCGATCTGGCAGTCGAGGTTGGCCTCGGCCTCGCAGCGGCCCTCGCAGCTGGCCTCGCACTTGCCCTCGCACGTCGCCGACGGCGGAGTGCCCTCGCAGTGGGCGTCACACGAGGCCGCGCAGGTGCCACGACACGAGGCCGCGCACTCCGAGTCGCCGGTCGAGCAGCGGCCGCTGCACTCCCCCTCGCAGTCGGCCTCGCAGCTGGCCCGACAGTCGAACGAGCCCGGGTCGACCTCGCACTGGCCGCTGCAATCGGCCTCGCAGCCCACGCGGCAATCAGCGGAGATCTCGGCGTTGCACTGGCCCTCGCACTGCGCGTAGAGCTGGCCGGCGCATGCAGCCTCGAGCATCACGGGCTCGCACATGGCGACGCAGCCACCGCCGGTCACCAGCTCGCAGTGGGCCTCGGCGGAGACATCGATGTTGCCGCACGCGTCCAGGCCGGCATGGGCGGTGGACGGCGTGAGCAGGGCCAGCGCGCAGGCGCCGGACAGCAACAAGCCAGTGGGAAGGAGCTTGGCCGTGAGATTCGCGGACAGATTCATGGATGATTCGCCTCTCGATCGGCGAGCCGTGCAAGCGCTGCGCCCGCGGCCCGACGATCGTCATGCCGACACCGCGTCATCGCCTTCACGACGCTTCCATCCACGCCGCCAACGTGCGCACAGGCTCGTCGTGACGGCACGCCACGAGCGATCTACGCCACGCGCGCGACCGTCATCGTCGTCGAGGCGAGCCGCTTGCAGGTCGAGCACTGCGTGCCACCTTGTGGCCACCGATGCGCCGTTGCAGTGCGCTCGCGAAGAAAAGGATCGAACCATGATCAACGGCAAGACCATCATCACCGCCTCCATCCTCGCCCTCGCCGTCGGCTGCCAGAACGCCGGCGAGAAGCAGGTCGACGAGCGCAAGGAAGCCGGCAAAGAGATCGCCGATGCGACCAAGAGCGCCAACAAGGACATCGCCGACGCCAAGCAAGACCTCGCGAAGGCGCAAGAGAAGTACGGCGAGAAGGTCGCGGACGCACAGGGGAAGATCGCCGACGAGGTGAAGGAGGCCGGCAAGGAGATCGGCGACGCCGACAAGGCCGCCGCGAAGGAGCTCAACGACGCCCGCTACGAGCGCTTCGACATCGTCGAGAACGAGGGCGAGCCCGCGTTTGCGACCCGAGCCGACGCTGCGCTCGCCCGCCTCGACGCGGACCTCGCAACCGCCACCGCCAAGGCCAGCAAGGCCACCGACGAGAAGCTGAACAAGGCCCTCGCCGACGCCAAGAACTCGCTGGCGGAGGCCAAGAAGGACCTCGCCGAGCTGCGCGGCAAGACCGGCAAGGTGCTCGACGACGGCCGCATCGGCGTTGGCGTCGCCATCAACGATGCGCAGCGCGCCCTGACCGACGCGTTCACGCAGATCGCCACCCTCAAGATGTGAGCCCGCGGCCCCGGCCCGCGAACCGGCGCCCCGTCGTGGCCGCGAGGTCGACGACGGGGGCGTCCGCGCGTGGGGCCTCGAGGCTCGTCAACCGCAGTCGACCACGTCGACGTCGTACTCGATCGGCGTGCCGACGTTGGCGACGCTGACGTGGTAGCTCGCCCCGGCGGTCAGCTGCCAGCCGATCGGGATCATCGAGATCGCCGAGCTGCTGCCATAGCCCGAGCCGAGCGCGTGCACCGTGACCGGCCGGTCCTCGCCGTCCTGCGTGATGGTCACCTGCGCGCCGCCGAGCTCGATGCTGTCGCTCTGGATCGACCATCCGGTCTCGTCGAGCGAGGTCCACCCCAGCGTCGAGGCCTCGAACGGATACGGCCCCGGCGAGGGATAGGCGGTCCACGCTGCGCCGGCGTTGCCGCTGCCGCCGAGCGTCCACAGGCACGAGTAGCCGTCGGTCGAGCCGATGCCGGTGGGGCCGATGCTGTTCGAGAGGATCCAGCGACGATGCCCCAACGTGTCGGGGTTGCCGGGATCGACCATGTAGAGATCGATGCTCGCGACCGCGGGCGTGGTGGCGATGTTGCTGTTGCCCGCCGCCATCGCACCGTCGCCGGAATAGCAGGTCCAGCTCGTCGGCGGCGTGTGTGAGAGGTCGTCGTTGGCATCCATCATCAACGCGCACGCCTGGCCCAGCTGATTGCGGTTCTCGTCCAGCGTGATGGCCGGGAGACCGGCGAGCCAGCGGTAGAGGTTGAGCACGCGCAGCGCGTTGACGCGGCCCTGGTCGGCGATGTCACCGGGTGTGCACGCGCCGACGCTGCCGCTCCACGCCCCCTCGGACATGTCCGCGCGATCGGCCGACCAGCGCTCGCACACCTGCGACGCGGCGTCGCCACCGGTCGACTCGGAGCCCGCGCTCGCATCGGTCGCGGACTCGGACGCACTCGCGCCCGTGGTATCGGCCGCGCTCGTCGACGATGCGGTGGTGCCCGCCGTGCTACCCGCGGTGGTGCCGGCGGAGCTCGAGGCGCCGGTCGACGAGTTGGAACCGCTGGCTGCGGTGGCATCGCCTGCATCGCCGCTGCCGCCAGTGCTGCCATCGGTGTCGATCGCACCGGTGTCGATGCCTTGGTAGCAACCCGTGGCCAGGCAGAAGAACCCGACGCGCAACCGTGATGCTCGGCCCATGGCACCACCATACGGCGCAGCGCGGACCGACCACAAGCCGCGATCGCGACGGCATCGACGCCACTGCGCTCTTGCCTGCGATGGCGGGGCCGACCTTTGCGCCGCGAGCGTGAGCAGGACGGTCATTTCGTCGGCGGCCCGACGTCGCAGTACCCGGACGTGGGGGACAGGACCCTCAGCGTGCGATCGAGCATCCGCACCGTGGGATGCAGCGGATGGGACTCCGCGACCAGCTGCGGCCGTCGCAGCTCCAGCGCCACCCGCAACGACGGCTCGACGCAGCCCAGCACCGCCGCGTGGGCCATCGCTCGCATGACGCGCTCCTCGTCGTCGGCGTCGAGTCGCGAATCCAACCACGCCAGCCACGTCGCGGTCGCCACCGCGTCGCGCCGGAAGGCCGCGACCATCACCGCCTGGGCTCGACAGAACGTCGCGTAGGCGCTGGGCTCGACGGTGCGACAGAAGCTGTCGAGCTCACGCTGCGCTTCGGCATCGTCGCCGCGCGCGAGCAGCAGCGCCACACGCTGCATGTGGATGCTGCTCGCAAGGGGTGCGTCCGACTCCAGCTCCATCAGCGCTGTGTTCGAGGCCGCGAGCGCGGCCGCGTCGTCGCCGGTGTTGACGGCGATCGCCGCCTGGGCGCCGATGCGCATCCACGGCGCGATGCCTTCGATCTCGATGGTTTGCTCGTAGGTCGCGCGCGCGCCCACGAGATCGCCGACCGAGGCCTTCACGACCGCGAGGTTCAGCAGCTGATCACCCGCGGTTGCGCGGCGCAGCATGCCGGCCTCGCCGTATCGCGCGATGGCGTCGTCCAGCCGCGCGATCGCCTCGTGACGCCGACCGCTCTGCAAGGAGACCGCCGCGAGGTGGGTCACCGCCACGATGGACCGGGGATGGGCGCGTCCGAACTCGAGGTCGTACGCGGCGACCATCTCCTGCGAGAGCGCCTCGGCCTCGGCGTAGCGTCCGAGCTCGATGTAGCAGCCGGCCCGGTTCAGTCGCGCGGCGAGGATTTCGCGTCGGTAGCCGCGACCGGCGTCGGCTTCGGCGTCGGCTTCGGCGTAGAGTGCCTCGGCGGCGAGGCACTGCTCCAGTGCCTCGGCGGCCGCGCCCGCCTGTCGCAGCACCACGCAGTAGTTGTTCGCGAGCACGGCGCGTTCGCTCACCGCCGCGCCGCTGCGCGCGTGCATGGCGGCCGCCAGGCGGAACCACCGCGCGGCCTCGTCGCGGCGCGGCGCCGCGAGATCCTGCAGGAACAGCAGGCGGCGCGAGACCGCGGTCGCCGCGAGCCCGAGGTCGTCGTACTCGATCGCGAGCGAGATCACATCGTCGAGCTCGTCCTGGGCCTCGGCCCAGCGATCGAACGAGCGCAGCGCATTGGCGTGGCCGAGCGCGACCTCGGCCACCAGCGGGCGGAAGCCCAGTGCCCGCGCTTCTTCGCGGAGCGCGTCGTAGGGGCCGAGATCGGCGGCTCGGCCGGCGGCGACGCGATCGAGTTCGATCGCGTCGAGCCGCGCCCGCAGCTCCACGACCCCAGCGGCGAGCTCTGGATCGGTGGGGGCGAAGGTCCAGCGACGCAGGTCCTGCTGCCGACACTCTTCGACGCTGGGCAGCGCGACCACGAGGTTGTCGACGGTGGTCGACGCGATCTCCCGCGAGGCCACGAACTCGGCCATGCCTCGACCGGCGGCGAGCCGGTTGTCGAGGCACAGTCCGCGCGCGCGCGCGCGCGCGGGCTCGTCGGTCGTCATCGCGGCGCAGGCCTCGTCGTGGGCGAGCGCCCACGCACCGAGGTAGGCATCCACCGCCCGGGTCAACGTCGCTCGACGCGACGACAGCCACGAGCTCGACGCGCCCGGTGCCACCACGCGGACCGCCGCACGTGCATCGTCACCCCAGAACCCGGCGACGATGGCCTCGCCCGCCTCGCACGCGACACCCGGCGCGGGCGATCGCGTCGCGCCCCAGATGCCCGCGGCCGCGAGCCCCAGCCCGGCGGCGACCCACACCCGGCGCGTCCACGTCGATCGGCCGGCGGCCCGCAGCGCCTGCACCAACGCCATCATCGACGGGTAGCGCCGCTCGGGCTCCCGCGCGAGCCCTCGCAGGATCACGGGCCGTAGCCGCGGGGGCAAGCGCGCGGCAGCGGTCGGATCGACCACCGCGCGCGAGACGTTGGCGGCCAACATCGCCAGCGAGTTGCCTGCGAACGGCCGCGCCCCGGCCAGCGCCTCGAACAAGCTGACACAGAAGGCGAACTGATCGCTGCGACCGTCGATCACGGCGCCCGCGAACTGCTCGGGCGCCATGTAGGCCGGCGTTCCCGCCACCGCGAAGCCGGCGGTGTCGTCGGCCCGCGCGTCGGCCCCCGGCTGCGGCATCGCGAGCCCGAAGTCGACCACGACGGCCCGCTCGCCCGGCGCCACCAGGACATTCGCGGGCTTGAAGTCGCGATGGACCACACCGGCTTCGTGCGCGGCCTCGAGGCCGGCGGCGGCGTCGAGATGGATCGCGAGGATCTCCGCCGGCGTGCGCGGCCGCAGCGACAGCCATCGCGCGAGCGTCGGGCCGGCGACGTACTCCATCGCGACGTAGAGACGGTCGTGCCAAACACCCACGTCGTAGACCGCGGCGACGTTGCGATGGTGGATCTTCGCCATCGCCTGCGCCTCGGTGAGCAGCAGCTGACGGCGGGTCTCGTCGGCGTCGAGTGGCTTCGCCAGCAGCTTGAGCGCGACGCGGCGATCGAGGTCTGCGTCGTAGGCCCCGAGCACGGTCCCGTTGGCACCTCGGCCCAGCGGGTCGAGCACGAGGTAGCGTCCGATCACCGCGCCGCGCCCGGGCACGGGCTCCGCCGCCGCGGCACCGGGCGTCGTGCCCATGCTCTGGGTGCCCATCAGCGTGGGATCGGCGGAATCGAGATCGTCCATCGGCGAGCGCACGGAGCGAAACGTGGGCACATCATACGGCCATCGTCGCGGTCGAGATGGAGGGCGGCGACTGGCGCCTGGCCGAGCTGCAGGCGGGCAGCGCGTTCGTGGTCGACCAGGGCGACTGCGACCATGTGGGTAACCGCGACGTGGCCCACTTGACCACGCCGGGCGCGGGCGTGGCTCGACCTGCGGGGGCCTTGGCGCCATACTGCCCGCGAGAACGCGATGCAGTGGTGCTCTGAGGTCTCGATCGCGCCGAGCTTCGTCGATGCGTTGGCGGAGGCGGCCACCGGCGTCCGGCGCAAGCTCGGTGTGGTCGCACCCGACGTCGTGTTCGCGTTCGCGTCGCCCCACCACCGTGAGCACTTCGACGTGTTGGCCGAGACGATCGCCGACGCCTGCGGTGCGCCGGTCGTGTTCGGTTGCTCCGGCGGCGGCGTGATCGGTGGCGAGCGCGAGGTCGAGCGCAAGCCGGCGCTGTCGTTGGTCGCGGCCATCCTCCCCGGCGTGCAGCTGCGAGCGGTGCACTGCAGCCCGGAGGAGCTCGGCGACCGCGACGGTGCGCGCGACGACTGGCATGCACGCCTCGGCATGGGCCCCGACGACGTCGAGGCGCTCATCACGATGCTCGATCCGTTCAGCTGCGAACCGGCGCCGCTGCTGCGCCAGCTCGACCTCGCGCTGCCGACGTCCGCCATCGTCGGCGGCGTCGCATCGGGCGGACAGAACGCCGGTGAGGTGGCCTTGTTCGCCGACGGGCTGTGCCACCGAAGCGGGATGATCGCGCTGGCGATGGGCGGCAACCTGCGCGTCGACACCCTGCTGGCGCAGGGTTGTCGGCCGATCGGGGAGCCGATGTTCGTCACCCGCGCCGAGGCCGGCATGGCCTACGAGCTCGATGGACGGGTATCGGCGAAGGTGCTGCAGGAGCTGTACGAGCGCAGCTCGCCGCCGGACCGCCAGCGCATGCGCAGCGCGCTGTTCCTCGGCGTGGTGATGGAGGCCGGACACGAGCGCTACCGCACCGGCGATTTCCTCGTGCGCAACATCGTGGGTCTCGACGCCCGCACCGGCGGCCTCGCCGTGACGTCGGCGCTGCTTCGCGGCATGGTGGTGCAGTTCCACGTCCGCGACGCCGAGACCTCGGCCAACGACCTCGCGCGGCAGCTGACCGCCGCGCGCGGCGAGGGCGTGCGGCCCAACGGCGCGCTCATGTTCAGCTGCCTCGGTCGCGGCCAAGGTCTCTACGGCCGCCCCGACTTCGACCTCGAGGCCATCCGCGACACCTTCGGCGAGCTCCCGATCGGCGGGTTCTTCGGCAACGGCGAGATCGGCCCGCTCGGGCACCACCGCGGACGGACGTTCATGCACGGCTACACCACCGCGCTCGCGATGTTCTCGCGCCGTCACGTCGACTGACGGCGCATGTGAGCGTCGCGGATCAGGCCGCGCGCCGACGCCGACGCGGCCACGCAGCCGCAAGCGCGAGCAACCACCACGGGCGGGTGGCGGGCTCGGACTGCTGGCAGCCGCAGCCGGCCGCGTCGCCGTCACCGGTGGCACCGGCACCGTCGGAGCCGCTGCCATCGGCGCCGCCGGTCGCACCGTCGGTGCCGCCGGCATCGCCACCCTCGGCCGAGCCACCGCCGCTGGCATCGCCGCCGCTGCCATCACCGGCGCCGCCACAGTCGGTGTCGAGACCGTCGCCGTCACCGTCGCAATCGTTGTCGATGCCGTCGTCGCAGACCTCGGTCTGCGGCGTGACCTCGCCGACACACTCGCCCCAGCCGGCCGGGCCGCACTGCTGGGTCCCACCGACGCACATCGCGACGCCTTCGGTGCCGGCGGGACCGGAGTAGCAGGCCTGCTCGTCACCCGTCGTGCACGGCGGTGGCTCACCTTCGACTTCGACCTGCGTGGTCGCGATCGCGATGCGACCGTCGTTGTCCCGCACGAGCAAGGTCGCGGTGTAGCTGCCGCCAGCGAGGTACTCGTGCGTGGCCTTGCGCCCGAGCGCGGTGGTGCCATCGCCGAAGTACCACTCGTATCGCACCAGCTTGCCGTCGCCGTCGTCGCTGCCGGTCGCGTCGAATTCGACCGGGAACGGCGCCGCACCGGCGGTCGCCGAGCTACCCAGCACGGCGGTCGGAGCCTGGCCCCCGCCGTTGGTGGCGAGGAACTGCTGCTGCACGGTGACCTCGTTGCCATCCATGTCCGCGGCGGTCACCGACATCGTCACGAACGCGGCATCGGGCAGCGCGAGCGTCTCGTCGAACGCGGCCACGAGCACGCCGTTGTCGAGACGGTACGCGAGATCGCTGAGATCCGCCCCCGCCGCGCGACCACCATTGCCGGGGTCGCCCAGCGGCTGGTCGAAGCGCACGCGAACCGAGTCGGGATCGACCCCGCTGCCACCGTCGGCGAGCTGCACGACCACGCGAGGATGCGGATACCAGTCCTGCTCGGTCGGTGAGATGACCGCGATGCGCGGCGGCTCGGTATCGGCACCCATCACCGCGGGCACCACCGCGGTGACCTCGGGCGAGAGCGGCGCCTCGGTGTTCGCGGTGCCGGTGAAGCCCACGGCGTACTGGTAGATCTCGCCGGCCAAGACGCCGCGATCGATGAACTGCAGCTGTCCGCCGACGATGCTGGCGTCCGCATGGCCGAGCACGGCCGCGCCGCTCGAGGTGGTGATCGGCACCGAGAGCCCCTCGTCGCCGTGGTGCTCACCGATGACCGCGACCAGCTCGCGGTCGCGGGTGTCGAGGCCGGGCGAGGACGAGCGGTACACGCGGTAGTGACCGCTCGTGATTGCGTGCTGGGGCAGGTCCCAAATCAGCGTGACGGCATCGCTGACTGCGTCGGCGACGGTGAGCCCCCGCGGGCTGTCGGCGGGCAGGCCGTCGTCGGCTGCGTGCAGATTGAAGAACTCGTGCACCCGGTCGCCACCAATGCCAACCCAAACGTCGATTGCGCCGTCGCGATCGAGATCGGCGAACTCGACGTCGGCGCCGAGCGCTGCGCCGCCCGAGAGGAACAGCTGCGAGTGCGCGCTCGAATACGTGAAGCTGCCGCTACCGTCGTTGAGGTACAGCTGCAGGTGGTGCATGCCGCCCATGTTGGCGGTCTCGAGCGCGATGAAGTCGAGATCACCGTCGTAGTCGATGTCGCCCAGCGTCGCGTTGCCGGCCGTCAGTGCCGCACCGCCCCAGTCGGCGCCATCGAAGCGCGCGTCCGACTCGTTGGTGAAGTTGCCGCTGCCGTCGTTCACGGCGACACCGTGCCGCACGAGCGCGTCACCGCCGGCGAACGACGCGCCACAGCGACCCAGCACGAGATCGAGATCGAGATCGCCATCGATGTCGCCCAACGTCATCGCGCTGCCGAAGCCCGAGCACGTCGTCGGCAGCGGCACATCCTCGAGGGTGTAGTGACCGGTGCCGTCGTTGCGCGCCAGCTGCGTGCCACCGCTGGCCCCCTCGGCCCCCTGGTCGGTGCCGTGCTGGATCATGAGGTCGTAGTCGCCGTCGCCGTCGACGTCGGCCGACGCGACGCCCACGATGAAGTCGGTGTTGCCGAAGGGGAAGCCGCGCATCGCCGCCTCCTGGCTCATGGTCCCGCTGCCGTCGTTGACGAGCAGGCTGAACTGCACCGGGCCGCCGCACGACGCGTTGGAGCAGAACGCGTGGGCGATCGCGAGGTCGACGTCACCGTCGCCCTCGACGTCGGTGTTGACGATGTTGAGCGCGCTGCGCGAGATCTGCCACGTGGTCGAGAAGCGCCCGCCGCGGTTGCTCTGCAGCACCAGCGGCTCGCCGTTGCCACCCGAGATGCAGTCGGGATCGAGATCGTTGTCGAGGTCGGCCCACTGGAAGCCGTCTTCGCCCCAGCCGGACGCGCCCGGCATACCGCGCAGCAAGAACCCGGTGTACCCCGGTAGCGCCGTCATCAGGCCCTCGCCGGTGTTGAGTAACAGGCCGTAGCGAGCACCGAGCGCGCGATCAGGCCAGCCATCGAGATCGAAGTCGGCGATGTCGCCGTCGTAGTAGTTCTCGTTGGAGTTGATCATGTCCGGGTGGGTCCCGGTGAATGCGAAGCTGTCGGTCGCGAGGTCGTCGCTGCGATCCTCGAGGCCCGGCCACGGCGCCGCGGCGGCGACGGCAGGCGCAGCGCCCCACAGGGCACAGGTCGTGAGCAGGCGGCGACGAAGGGCGTGGCGGTTCATGGCGTGGCTTCCTTGCGACGGCGACGCAGCGCCAGCGCGGTGATGGTCATGAGCGCGAACGCGGGCGAGGAGCCGGCGCGCGTGCGGCAGGCACAGCCGCCGTGGTCGGCCTCGGCGGTGGCGCCTGCGGTGGTGGTGGCGTCTTCGCCTTCGGTGGTGCCGGTGGTGTCCCCACCGCCGTCGGCGTCCTCGCCGGAGCTCGAACCTCTGCCGTCGTCGCCGCCGCTCGAGTCGTCGCCACCGTCGTCGGGTGGGAGCTCGTCGGCGCTGCCGTCGAGCGCGAGCAGGAACGCGATCAGGTCATCGAGCTCGGCGTCGCTCAGCTGCGAGGTGTGACCGTGCTGATCATCGGGGTTGTGCAGCGTCAGGACCTCGAGCAGATCGGCCGCGCGACCGTCGTGCAGGTACGGCGGCGTAGCCCACACCCCCAGCACGCTCGGGGTGTCGAGCCCCACCAGCGGCCCACCGAGTCGGCCGCCCGACGACGGCAGGAGCGTGCCGACGTCGTGGAGCACGAACGCGTCGGCCGCCAGCGTGCTGTCGGTGAAGCGCGGCGGCGCGTGACAGCTCGCGCACGCGATCACCTCGTCGTAGAAGAGCGCTTTGCCGCGCTGGGCCGCCGCATCGAGGCCGCCGAGCTCGGTGCGCCACGGCGAGCCCGGCGCTGCGTCGAGCGAGGTCACGTAGGCGGCCAGCGCGTCGAGCTCGGCGCTGCGCCCGGCGTTGGGCGGGCCCTCGAGCGGGGCGAACGGCGGCATGCCGTCGTGGGCCAGGCCGCTGCCGCCGAAGCCGTCGACGATGTCGTTCTCGAAATCCTGGATCTCGTCGAAGTTGGCGCTCCAGTGCACCGGACCGTGACCCATGCCGGCGTGACCACGCAGGTCGATGGTGTTGCGCAGTCCCTCGCCGGTCTGCGTGAAATCCCAGGTGCGCCCGTCGTGACCGCCACTCGGGTGGCATGACGCGCACGCGATGTAATTCTGCTCGGAGTGCTCGGGACCGCGCGAGCGGTTGAACATCTGCTTGCCGAGCAACAGCTGCGGCGAGAGTGGCTCGTCGGTCACCGCGATCGTCGCGACCACGGCGGCCGCCGTGGGCTCGGTGAGGTCGAGCTCCATCACGTCGCGCGTCAGCTCGTTGCGCACCCACGCGCGCGTGCCATCGTCGGTGATGGCGATCGCGTCGGGCACGTGACCGAGATCGATGCGGGTCTCGAACGACGCGACGCTGCCGTCGCTGGCGTCGACCAGCGCGGCCTTGGGCAGGTCGTAGACCGACAGCATGCCGGCGCCGCGATGCAGCAGGTAGGCATAGCGGCCGCGGGGCGAGAACGCGATCGCGGCCACGCTGTCGGCGTCGTTGGTGTCGAGCCGGCGCGTGGTGAGTTCGAGCTCACCGCCGACGGCATCGATCGCGAACATGGCCCCGCGCACCCGGTTGTGCGGCGTGAGGTCGTTGCCGTCGACGAACGCGCCGCGGCCGGTGTTGGACTTGAGGCCACCGACCCACAGCGCATCGCCGGCGGGGGTCAGCACCGCGGTCCCGAGCAGGTTCGGGAAGCCGCGCCCCGACGCGGTGGTGTCGGGGCCGAGATCCTCGGCGAGGGTGATCTCGCCGACGAGCTCCCCCGTCTGTAGATCGACGCGGCTCACGAGACCGTGGTCGCCGGTGGTCAGGAAGTGGGTGACCCACGCGGTCGTGCCGCCCGCATCGACTGCGATCGCGCGTGGCGACGCTGCGGTCGCGATCAACGACACCTCGCCATCGTCGACGATGGCGACCGCGGCGAGGCTGGGCAGGGTCACGAGCACACGACCGTCGGCGAGCGCGACCAGCTCGCCGGGCGTCGACGGCAGCTCGGTACTCCGGGCGGCGGTACCGGCCACAGGGTCCACGTGCCACAACCCCCGATCGCCACCGCACGCGACCACGAGCGCGCTGCCGTCGTCGGCGTACGCGAGCGACA
The DNA here is from genome assembly GCA_016709225.1 of Deltaproteobacteria bacterium. Taxonomy (NCBI): domain Bacteria; kingdom Pseudomonadati; phylum Myxococcota; class Myxococcia; species Deltaproteobacteria bacterium. The sequence goes on from JADJEE010000002.1 coordinate 1,687,536, forward strand.
GCGGCGCGTCGCCGACCTCGAGCTCGACGACACTGCGGCGATCGACCGATACGATCGACACCGAGTCGCTGTCGGTGTTGGCGACCGCGAGCTCGGTCTGGTCGGGGGACAGCACCAGCGCGGCCGAGTGACGCGGCGCGGTCGCAGTCGGCGGCAACACGACCACCACGTCGATGAACGCCAGCGTGGTGGAGACGCCGTCACTGGCGGTCAGCACCGCCGTGTGCAGCCCCAGCGTGTCGTAGGCGTGGCTGGTCTGCGGCCCGCTGGCGACGGTGCCGTCGCCGAGGTCCCAGTCCAACGTGAGCGGCTGCGGGCCGTCGTCGGGATCGAAGGTCCCGGCGCTGTCGAACAGCACCACCTCGCCCAACAACGCCTCGTACGGGGTCGCGGCGGCCTTGGCCACCGGTGGGAAGTTGCCGGCCTGCGCGGTCGTGGCGGCGCCGAGCAACGCGGTCGCGGCGAGCCATGGCGCGAGCGCGCGCACGCCCGCGCCGGCCGTCACCGCGCGCAGGCCCGCGCCGATGCGCATGTCGAGCCGCTCCACGTGGGCGGTGGGTCACCCGGCGGCGCGGCCGATTACAGCGCGACGCAACTTTCTCCCACGCGCGCCAGCCGGCGCGCTGCCCGTGCGCGACGGCAACGCGCCGGAGTGCGCGGGCCTCACGGCTTCTTCAGTAGATCGCGGATCTCCATCAGCAGCTCTTGGTCCTTGGTGGGACCGGCCGGCGGCGGCGCGGCGACTGGCTTCTTCAGGCGGTTCATGGCGCGGACCATCATGAACACCGCGAACGCCATGATGGTGAAGTCGATGCACATCTGCACGAACTTGCCCCACCGCAGCATCACCGCCGGCTTGTCACCGACCGCGGCCTTCAGCTGGACCGCGAGATCGCTGAAGTCCACGCCGCCGAGCAAGAGCCCCAGCGGCGGCATCACGACGTCCTCGACCGCCGATGCGACGATCTTGCCGAAGGCACCGCCGATGATGACACCGACGGCCATGTCGACCACGTTGCCCTTTACGGCGAACTCTTTGAACTCTTGCATCAAGCCCATGGCGATTGCTCCGTTGTCGACGCGCGCGGACGAGACCGCGCCGAGCGACGGCGGACACTACCGGGAAATCCCGGACGCGACGCGGGGTATTGTTCCCCACGGCGGGGTTAGGGCCGCGCAAGCACCCGGGTGCTACGGGCCGGGACATCCACCGACGGACCCATGACGGCCTCGTCCGTGAGCAAGTCCACCAAGTTTTCGCTCGGGACGCCGCCGATCGCATGGCTCGCGTCGCCCCGGTTCACCAGCACCCACAGCTCGTCCCCGCCGTGCGCGACCCGATAGGCGAACGTGTCGGCGTCGGCCGAGATCGTCTCGCGCGTGCCCCGACGCGTGGCCTCGTGCTCCGCACGGATCGTCAGCAGCCGCTGCACGCGGTCGTGCAGGAGCATCTGCCCGGCGCCATAGCCCTGCCACTGCATCGGGCGGCGGTTGTCGGGGTCGCCACCGCCGGCCATGCCGTACTCGTCCCCGTAGTAGATGAGCGGCGCGCCCTTGGTGGTCAGGAGGATCGCGAAGGCGTTCGCGAGCCGCTCGAAGGCCGCGGTCCCAGCCGGCAGCCCGGGTTGGTTCGACCACGCGCGATCCTTGCCGTCCGCCCACTGGTTGTCCCAGACGGGGGTGTCCTGCGCGAGGTGGATCGCCCGCGGGATGTCGTGATTGCCGATGAACGTACTCATGATCGCCGCGCCGTAGTAGTCGTCGTTCGCGTCCATGAACGAGGCCAGATCGGACATCGATCCGCCGCGCATCAGCACGTTGTAGGCCAGCTGCATGCGCAGCGGGAAGTCGAACTGCCCGTCGAGCATGTCGGCGCCGACGTAGTGGGCAATGGTCGCCTGCTCGCCGGTGAAGGTCTCGCCGACCATGTAGAAGTGCTCGGCGGTCTCGGGCTCGACCTCGTCGGTCACACGCGCGCGCAGGTCGAGCAGCCACGCGTCCTCGATGTGCTTGACCGCATCGAGCCGGTAGCCGTCGACGCCGGTGTCGGCGATCCACTGTAGCGCGTTGTCGACCGAGAACTGGCGCGCAGCCGCGTTGGTGAAGTCGTAGTCGGGCAGGTACGACGTGAACCAGCAGCGGCGGGCCTGGTCACCGTCCCAGCTGCAGCCCGAGCCGCACACGCAGTCGCCGCCTGCGCCGTTGTCGTTGGGCCAGAACCAATCGGGGTGATCGGTGTAGACCGGCGAGCTGACGTGGACGTGGTTCATCGCATAGTCGAACAGCACCTTGAGCCCGTGGGTGTGGGCGGTGTCGACCAGCTGCTGCAGCTCGGCGAGGGTGCCGAAGTGCTCCTCGGTCTGGTCGACGTCGGCCGGCCAGTAGCCGTGGTAGGCGGAGTACTGGTGGCCATCGGAGCCGAGCCCGGTGGCGTTCGTGTTGTCGAGCGGGACGCTGAGCCACAGCGTGTTGACGCCGAGATCCTCGAAGTAGCCGGCCTCGATGCGCGCCGTGACCCCGGCCCAGTCGCCGCCTTGCCAGTCCGCCGCCATCGGCACGCCGACGCCGCCGTCATTGCTGGGGTCGCCGTTCTCGAAGCGATCGACGAACACGAAGTAGATGATCGAGTCGCGCCAGTCGAAGGTGCCGATGACGTCGGGCTCGCAGGTGTAGTCCTCGCAGGTCTGCGGCTGCAGCACCGAGTTCTCGCCGCCGTTGCCGTCGGGCACCGTGCTGGGGTTCTCGGGATCGGGCACCCAGTCGGTGTCGTCGACGCGGAACTTGTACTGGACCTCGGTCTCGAACGGCAGCGGCACGCTCGCGCGCCACGTGTCGCCGGCCTTGGACATGGCGACCCCGACCTCCCAGCCATCGCTCGCGAAATCGCCGTGCACCACCACGGTGCCGTAGCCGGCGTCGGCGAGCGCGAACTCGTGGGCGCAGCGCTTGTTGGCGTCGTCGCACTCGGTCGGCCCACCGGTTGTCTCGTCGCCCGAATCGGCGCCGCTGGCCGAGCCCACGCTCGAGCTGTAGCTGCCGGCCGAGCCGACCCCGTCGGTGGGATCGAAACCGTCGGTGTCCGGCGGCTCGAGCGTGGTCGCCGACTGCAGCTCGTCCTTGCCGCACGCGCCCGCGGCGAGCGAAGCGGTCGAGATCGCAGCGGGGACGATGAAGCGGCGCAATCGATCAGAGACAGGCATGGCTCTCCGGCAGCAACACGCGGGCACCGAACGGTGGCAGCTCGAGCGTCACACCGCCCGCGCCGACCTCGAAGCGCTCGCCCGACATCGCGTCCTTATACCACCCGGGCTCGACCGCCGCGGGCACCGACAGGGCGCTGGCCGCATCGGCGCGGGAGACCACCACGAGGACGTCGTCCTGGCCCGCCAACTCGCGGACGAAGGCGAGCTGGTCGGCGGTGGCGCCGAGCGAGCGCCAGCCCCCACGGCGCAGTGTGATCGCGCAGCGTCGCAATCGCCCCAGTGCCGCGACGACCTCGCGCAGCGCCATCGGCTCGGGCGCGACGTCGGCGTCGTCGGGCATGACGCGGCGGTTGTCGGGATCGGCGGCGCCGGCCAACGCGAGCTCGTCGCCGTAGTAGAGCACCGGCATGCCCGGCAGCGTGAACAGCAGCACGAAGCCGAGTCGCACCCGCGCGAGCACCTCGGGCGCGAGCACCTCGGGCGCTGGCGCGGTCCAAGCATCGGCGTCCTCGTCGCCCGCGAGCGCGGTCACGAAGCGCGTTGTGTCGTGGTTGCCGAGCATGCGCGCGAGCACACTGCCCGATCCGATCAACGCCTCATCCTGAGCTGCCATGGTCGTGACCAACTGCTCGAAGCCAGCGTCGCCCCGCAGCACGTCGCGCAGCGCCCACATGGTCGGGAAGTCGAACGCGCTGTCGAGGCCGTCGGGCCCGAGGTGATAGCGCAGCGCCGCGATGCCTCCCGCGCCCGCGCCGGTGAAGACCTCGCCGACGAAGCTGGTGCCTTCGCGCGGGCCGACCGCACGCCGCACGCCGTCGTAGATGCGACGGGTCGCCGCCCGCGGCATCATCGGCACCGCGTCGACACGAAAGCCGTCGACCCCGAACCGGTCGACCCACTGCCGCGCGTCGTCGATCGCGAACGCGAGCGCGTCGCGCTGTTGCAGCCGCACGTCGGGCAGATACGGCGTGAACCAGCAGGTCTCGATGTCGCTCGACCACGGGCAGTCCGGGGCGCCGCAGATGCACGGCGGCTCCCGCGTGTTGAACCAACCCTCGGCTTCGTGCGCCGCGACGCGCGGGTTGGTCTCGTCATAGTGGTTGGGCACCAGGTCGAGCAGCACGCGCAGCCCATGCTCGTGGGCGAGCTCGACCACGGCGGTCAGCGCCGCCTCGCCGCCGATGCGTGGTTCGACCGTGCGGGTGTCGACCGGCCAGTAGCCGTGGTAGCCGGTGTAGAGATGATCATCGTCGCGGCCGACGCGGGCGTCGACGGGATTCACCACCACGGGTGACAGCCACAGCGTGCTGACACCGAAGCGCTCGAAGTAGCCCTGCTCGATCATCGCCCGTACGCCGTCGAGCGTGCCGCCTGCGCGCGCACCAGGGTCGACCGGGGGCGCCAGCGCGGCACCGTCGTCGCCACGAAAGCGATCGATCAGCACCTGGTAGATGATGGCGTCGTCGAGCTGCGCGGCGACCGGGTCCTGCCAGTGGACCGCCGGCGCCGCGGGTCCGCGCGCGCCATCGGCATCGATCGCCACCAGCTCGAGCGTGTGGCGACCACGATCGAGCGGCGGCAGCGGGATGGTCGGCTCGGCCTCGACGACGGCGAGCTCGTCACGCACGGTGCCGTCGATGCGTAGCTCGAGGCGTTCGATCGGCGCGCCGCCCTGCGCGGCCGACAGCTCCGCACGCCAGCGACCGTCGTCGTCCCGTCGCGGGCGCACGCGCGGCTGCTCGCAGTCGTCGACCACCAGCCACGACACCTCGAGCTCGTCACCGCTGCGGAAGCCGCCGAGCCCGACCAGGGGATCGACGTGGGCGGTGCCGGCCTCCACAAGCAGGTAGCCGTACTCGCCCGGCGGCAGACGCAGGCGCACGTACTGCCACGGCGGCTCCCCGTGGCGCTGCAGCGCGATCGTCGAGTTCCACCCGTCCCACTCGCCCTGCACCGACACCTCGGTGCCCGCACGTCGCGGCCGCGCCCAGATCACCGCCTCGCACGTGCCCGCGCGCGCGTCCGCGGGCGTCGACTCGCCACAGCCCCACGACGACAGCAGCGCCGCGACACCGAAGACGGCGGCCCGCACGGGGCGCTGTGCGATCGTCGGCATGCGGGGCACCGCCCATGGTAGCCAGCCCCACGCGTCGTCGACGAGCACCGCCACCGATCCGGGCGGCGGTGCGGATCGGCTACGACCTGGAGGCCGCAGCCGCCGGCGGCGCGAAGAACTCGGCCCGCGCCGCGGCCACGCGCGGGTCCATCACGCGTCGCCACAGCGGCGGCACGAGCGCGAGCAGCACCATCGTGGCGTAGCCCGCGGGGAGCTGCGGCACGTCGTCGTGGTGGCGCAGCGCGTCATAGGGTCGACTCGCGAGGTAGTGGTGATCGGAGTGGCGCTGGAGGTTGAACAGCAGCCAGTTGCTGACGCGGTGGTTGGCGTTCCACGAGTGGCGCGGTGCCACCCGCTCGTAACGCCCCTCGGCACCGCGCGCGCGTACCAGGCCGTAGTGCTCGACGTAGTTCACGATCTCGAGCATCGCGATCGCGACCGCGGCCTGAGCCAGGTAGACCGCCACGCCGACCGCCCCGAGCGTGGCTGCGAGCAGCCCGATCACGACGGCCTGTACCGCCGCGTAGCGCAGCATTCGGTTGCTCGGGTGCAGCGCCGGACGGCCTGCACGACGCATGCGCTCGGCCTCGATGCCCCACGCGCTCGCGAAGCCGCCGACGACCGTGCGCGGCAGGAACGCCCACAGGCTCTCGCCGAGCCGAGAGCTCGCGGGATCCTCCGGGGTCGCGACGTTGCGGTGATGACCGTGCACGTGCTCGACGCAGAAGTGGGCGTAGGCGACCGAGCTCATCAGCAGCTCCGCCAACGCCCGCGCCCATCGCTGCGGCCGATGCATGAGCTCGTGCGCGATGGTGATGCCGATGCCGCCGGTCATGAGGCCCAGCGAGACGATCGCCAGCACGCTCGAGACGTCGAGCCGTGACGCGATCGAGATCGCGTGGCTCGTGCGTGCCACGAGCCACACCTCGACCAACAGCTGCACGATGACCCACGTCACCAGCGGCACGTCGAAGTGCCAGCGCGACGCACTCGGCGACGCCTCGGGGTTGCGCGCATCTCGACCGACCCACGCGTCGAGCAGCGGCACCACGCCGAACACGAAGAGGATCGCAGCGCCGCTGTACCAGGCGCCCGCGCGAGCGCCTGCGATCACGAGCAACGGAATCGCGAACACGAGGAAGTACCCGGCCACGCGCATCGCTCTTATCTACCCGTGAGTAGATTGAACGTCAAGGGGGGTTTCACGCGGCCGCAGACGGGCCTCTCTGGGGCGGCGGATCGCTCTGCGCGCTCGCCGTCCCATGGTCGACGCGATCACGGTCCACCAAGGTGGCGCACGCCGCACGCGCACGGCTCGGGCGACGCATGCGACACGGCGCTTCCATGAATGGCGCTGCGCGATCGCGTTCTGGCGACAGCTCACGCGCGCCGTACACGAGCGCTGAAACCATCGCCGCTTCGGCGGTAACGACTTCGGTGGTTGCTCGCACACCCGTGACCAGCACTTCGTTTTGCTTCCCTTCGCCCCGCAAACGAAGGATGCTCCCCTAACTTGCCATCGATGCGCGCACGTCGTCCCCCCGCGACGCGCATCGCGTTCGCTGCCTCGCCCCTGCCCGGAGTCGTTCCCGTGACCCGCAGACCTCTACGATCGTCCTCACCACGGCGCGTGCCGCCCCTGTTGGTCGGGCTCGCCGCCGCGGCATCGCTGCAGCTCGCCGGGTGCCACCGCGACGACGCGCATGCCTCCGGTGACGGCACCGGCAACGACACCGGCAGCACCGATGGCACCACCGCCGACGCCACCGATGGCACCGCCGACTCGACCGACGGTCCGACCACCGGCGGTGACACCGGCGAGACGATGATCGAGCCCGCGCCCGGCGGTCTGCGTCGCCTGGTCGGCCGCGAGTACGTCGCGACCATCGAGCTGCTGCTCGGGCCCGAGGCGGCCGCCGCTGCGGTGCCGCCGGCCGACATCTCGCAGGAGGGCTTCGACGCCGTGGGCGCGTCGTTGGTCGCGCTCGACAGCGTCGCCGTCGAGGGCTACGAGACCTCCGCCCGGGCGGTCGCGGACGCAGCCGTCGCGCACCCGGAGACCCTCGGTGCGGTCGCACCGTGCGTGGTCAGCAGCGCCGACGCCAACTGCTACGTCGACGTTGCCACCGCCTTCGGTCGCCTCGCCTATCGGCGCCCACTCGAGCAGGCCGAAATCGACCTGCTCGTCGCGGTCGCCGAGCACGGCATGGACTGGGGCGAGGGCGACTTCGAGGCCGGCCTCAAGTATCAGCTCGCGGCGATCCTGCAGATGCCCAGCTTCCTCTACCTGGTCGAGGTCGGCGAGCCCGACCCCGACAGTGGCTTCCGCAAGCTGAACCCCTACGAGCTCGCGAGCCGCATGTCGATCTTCCTGCTGGGCCGCGGGCCCGACAAGGGTCTGCTCGATCGCGCCGGCGGCGGTCAGCTCGATGGCGAGGAGGCGATCCGCAACGAGGCCGCCACGATGGTCGCGTCGGCGCGGGCTCGCGACGCACTCGGTGGCTTCTTCGACGAGTACCTGCGCCTGCGCAACCTGCCCGACGACTCCAAGAACGCCGACCTCTACCCGCTGTTCGACGGCGACCTCGCGCGGGCGATGCGGCAGGAGAGCCAGCTGCTCGTGCACGACATCGTGTGGGAGCAGGACGGCGACTATCGCGAGCTCTTCACCGCCGATTACACCTTCGTCAACGACCGGCTCGCGGGGCTGTACGGCATCACGCCGCCGGGCCAGGGTGAGATCTACGCCCGCGTGAACTGGCCCGCCTCGCAGCAGCGCGCCGGCTACCTCTCGCAGGCGAGCTTCCTGACGCACCAGGCCAGCTCGCTGCGGACCTCGCCGACCAAGCGCGGCCGCTTCATCCAACAATCGGTGCTGTGCGAGGACATCCCGCCGCCCCCGCCGGGCGTGAACCCGACGCTGCCGCCGCTGCCGGCAGACTCGACCGTGCGCGAGCAGCTGCTCATGCACATGACCGAGGACTCCTGCAACGGCTGCCACGGTCGCACCGACCCGCTCGGCTTCGCCTTCGAGTTCTACGACGCGATCGGGGCCTACCGCACGACCGAGCCCAATGGCCGCGCACTCAGTGCGCAGGGCGAGATCGAAGACCTCGGCAACTGGAACAACGCGCAGGAGCTCGCGGACATCCTCGCAGCCGATCCCCGCACGTCCTCGTGCTTCGTCAAGAACCTCATCCGCGGCGAGCTCGGCCATCGCGAGACCGACGGCGAGGCCGATGCCATCGCGGCGCTCGATCAGACCTTCGCCGACGCGGGCTACAGCGTGCAGACCCTGTTGGTGGAGTTCCCCACCTCCCCCCTCTTCCAGCTGGTCGACGAGCCCAAGTAGGAGCCCCCATGAACAGGTTTTCGCTCAGTCGACGAATGATGCTTCGTGGCATGGCCGGCGGTGCCTCCGTGGCCGTGGGTCTGCCGCTGCTCGAGGCGATGCTCAACGAGAGCGGCACCGCGCTCGCCGGTGGCGGCGCGTTGCCGCTGCGGTTCCTCATGTACTACTGGGCCGATGGCGTGAACATCGAGCGCTTCGAGCCCACGCAGACCGGCGCGACCTGGTCGCTGTCGGAGCAGATGGCCCCGCTCGAGCCGGTCAAGGACTACATCAACCTCTGCACGGGCCTGCAGAATCACTGCGCCGATCAGATCACCCACCACGAGGGCATGACCGTGTTCAACGGCTACTCCTTCGTCTACCAGGGCGGTCTGAGCACCGACGCGGGCGGTCCGACCATCGACCAGGTCATCGCCGACGCCATCGGCGACCAGACCCCGGTGCGCTCGGTGCAGGTGCGCGTCTCCAAGCGCGAGAGCACCGACGGCGACGGCGGCACCACGGTCACGGCCATCTCGCACCGCGGCAGCCCCGGCAACCTGACGCCGCAGATCCCCCAGGCCAATCCGGTCGAGGTGTTCAACTACCTGTTCGGCAACTTCATGCCCGAGGTCGACGACCACAGCGAGCGCACCTACGTGCTCGACGCCGTGAAGGAAGACGTCGCCCGCCTCAAGATGCGGCTCGGCACCGTCGACAAGCAGCGACTCGACGCACACCTGACCAGCGTCAACGAGCTGCAGACCAAGATCAACGCGATGCCGCCGTCGTGCGTGCTGCCCGGTGCTCCGACCGAGACCAACGCCGACGTCGGCGGCGAGGAGCAGATCACCTCGGTGGTCGAAGCCCACGCCCAGCTCATCGCCTACGCGTTCGCCTGTGACGTCACCCGTGTTGCGTCGTTCCTCTTCAAGAAGTTCGTGTCGTCGACGATCTTCGATGAGATCAACGCCACCAACATGCACCACTCCGCCAGCCACAACGGCCCGGAGGACATCAACTATCGCAACGGCATCGTGTACATCATGGAGCGCCTGGCGCAGACGCTCCAGGTGCTGCGCAACACCGAGGAGGTCAACGGCGACAACCTCCTCGACTCGACGATCGTCTACGCCAGCACCGACTGTTCGACGGGGAACACCCACTCGATCAATCGCCAGCCGATCATCCTCGCCGGTCACGGCCGCAACTACCTCGCGTACCCCGGCATCCACTATCAGGCGACGCCGTGGAACGGCAGCCATCCCAACCCCAACGCCGCCGGCAACACCAGCGACGTGCTGCTCACGTGTCTGCAGGCCTTCGACCCCGAGGCGAGCTCGATCGGCGGCGGTGCACCGCAGTCGAACACGCCGCTGACGGCCGTGCTCGCGTAGCGCGGCCGCGGCCGCAGGTGCCGTCGACCGACGGGTCGCAACCTGATATGCGAGATGCCCGTGAGCGTCTCGCCCTCCGTGCTCCTCGCGACCGGCCTGCTCCGGCATGCCTCGCCGGCCGCCTGCGACCGCCTGTCCCGACTCGCCCGCGAGACCCAGCATCTCGAGGGCGAGCTGCTGTGGCAGGCCGGAACGGCGGCCGCGGAGCTGACCTGCATTCGGCGCGGACTCGTGCAGATCATCAAGCCCGCCGCCGCAGGCCCGGCGGCCACGCTCGGACTGTTCGGCCCTCACGAGTGCGTCGGGCTGGTCGCGGTGATGGGCTCCCACCGCTATCCCGCTGACGCCGTCGCGATCAGCGATCGCGTGGAGTTGCTGCACGTCGACGCGGCGCAGTTTCGCGTCGAGCTGCAGCAGGAGCCGCAGCTCGCCGACGCCGCCCGGGAAGCCCTGATCCAGGCCACGCAGATGCTACTGGCAAAGATCGACGTGCTCACGGCCGGAGAGGTGCCGCAGCGGTTGGCAACGCTGTTCTTGCACCTCGTCGATCGTTTCGGCGACGTCTTCGCGCATGGAGAGTTGCGCATCCCCGTGGCCCTCTCGCGAACCGTGCTCGGCCGACTGGTCGGAGTTCGCAGCGAAACGGTGATCCGCGTGCTCACACGCTGGGAACGCGGCGGTTGGCTGCGCACCGAAGCCGACGGTTTCGTGATCCGCGATCGCGAGTGGCTACTCGGCCAAGCGGCCGCCCAGTCCTGATCTGGATCAGTCGGGACGAGCCCGCAAGGGCGTCCCTCATTGCAACGCTGGCGGGCATCGCGTTAAAGCAGAGAACGCGCAGCCATTCCGGCGCGCACCGGGGACGTCATGCTCAGCAAGTCGCAAGCACGTGGGTTCTTCCTGCTCGGGACCGCCGCGTGCGCCATCGCATTCGTCGGTCTCACGATCGACACCTTCGGGCAGCTACCCGAACGCACGCACGCCGAAGAGATCACGCCCGCGGTCGCGCGTGGCAAGGCCCTGTGGGAGTCCAGCAATTGCATGGGCTGCCATACCCTGTTCGGCGAGGGTGCCTACTATGCGCCGGAGCTCACGAAGGTGTACGAGCGCCGCGGCGAGTACTTCATCCGCGCAATGCTCGTCGACCCCGCATCGATGTATCCCGGCGAGCGTCGCATGCAACGGTATGACTTCTCGCTCGAAGACCAGGACGCGCTGCTTGCGTTCCTGCGGTGGGCAGGAACCGTAGACCTCAACGGATTCCCCGCGGAACCCAATCTCATGCCCATCGCCACCGCGGGAGGGATCGCAGCCGGCAATAGACCGCAGCTGTTCAACTCGATGTGCGTGGCCTGTCACGCGATGGGCGGACAGGGCGGCCAAATCGGTCCTGCACTCGATGGCGTCGGCGCTCGCCGCGACGCCGCGTATCTGAGGAAGTGGCTCGAGAACCCGCTCGCCGTGAAGGCCGACTCACGCATGCCCAAGCTCCCCCTCACCGACCCTCAGATCGACGAGATGGTCGCATTCCTCAGCCAACAGAAGGACTAGTCGCCATGCGTTTCGAATCTCAGAGAGTCGCGTGGTGGTTCTTCGCCACCTGCATGCTTCTATTCACCCTCCAGCTCGTCTACGGCTTCATCATGGGCTTTGCCCACGCTGGCCACGATGCCCTGCACGAGGTCATCCCCTTCCATGTTGCGCGCGCGACCCACACCAATCTCCTGGTGATGTGGCTGTTGTGCGGGTTCATGGGCGCCGCGTACTTCATCATTCCCGACGAGGCTGACCGCGAGATCTATTGGCCGTGGCTGGCCAAGCTGCAGCTCGTGGGCCTGGTCGTGGTCGGGGTGACCGCGATCATTGGCTTCCACTTCGGCTGGTGGGAGGGGCGAAAATTCCTCGAAATCCCCCGACCGCTGGACTACCTCGTCGTGATCGACGTGCTCGCCTTCATCGCCAACATCGGCATGACGGTGTGGAAGGGCAAGCGCATGACCACGACGTCGATGGTCTTGTTCTTCGGGCTGCTCATGGCCGCACTGCTGTACTTGCCCGGCATGCTACCGACCGACAACCAGACCATCGATTCCTATTGGCGCTGGTGGGTGGTCCACCTGTGGGTGGAAGGGGTCTGGGAGCTGATCATGGGCGCGATCATGGCATTCCTGCTGATCAAGCTCACAGGGGTCGACCGCGAGGTCGTCGAGAAGTGGCTCTACATCATCGTCGGCTTCACGTTCCTCTCGGGCATCCTCGGCACTGGTCACCACTATTACTACATTGGGACGCCACGCTACTGGCTCCTCATCGGCGGATTGTTTTCGGCGCTGGAGCCGGTGGCATTCCTGGGCATGGCAATCTATGCCATCAGCATGGCCAAGCGCGGCGGCCGTAACCATCCGAATCGCGTCGCGCTGGCCTGGACGGTGGGGTGCGCCGTGATGTCATTTGTCGGCGGGGGGTTCCTCGGCTTTGCCCATACGCTGCCGCAGGTCAACATGTACACGCACGGCACACTGGTGACGGCCATGCACGGACACATGGCATTCTGGGGTGCCTACGCGATGCTGGTGCTAGCCATGACCACATACGCGGTACCACTGCTCACCGGGCGCCATCTGCACGCGTCACCGGCCTCGACGTTCGCATTCTGGACCAGCAACATCGGCATGATTGCAATGACGCTGGCATTCGCCGTCGCCGGCGTCACCCAAGTCGTCCTCGAACGCCGCGTCGGCATGGACTTCATCACCGTGCAGAAGGAGATCGAGGTCCACTTCTGGGGCTTGATTCTCGCGGCATCCCTCTTCACCGCCGGAATTCTCGCTTACCTGTGGGTTTTCATTCGCTCGGGGTGGCCGGTTGGACGGACGCTGCAGTCGCAGCAGGAGGGCGAGGACGGGTATGGCGAGTGAGCTCCGGCCCCCTCCGTCGAGTTCGCCCGCGCACGGATGTTGGTACCGCGAAGTCGGCGATGAGCTGAGCTGCTTTCGTGCGGCCGCGGCTGCATCGCTCCCGGTCCTGCTCAAGGGCCCCACCGGCTGCGGCAAGTCGCGACTCGTGGAGGCGATGGCACACGAACTCGACCGGCCGCTCGTCACGGTCGCCTGCAACGACGACACCGGCGCAGCGGACTTGCTGGGGCGCTGGCTGGTCCAGGGCGGCGATACGGTCTGGCAGGATGGCCCCGTGACCCGCGCGGTGCGCAGCGGAGCTGTGCTCTATCTCGATGAGATTGCCGAAGCGCGCGAAGACGTGATCGTGGTGCTGCATCCGCTCGCCGACCATCGACGGGAGCTCTTCCTCGACCGCCACGACGAGCACCTGGTCGCGCCGCCCGAGTTCCGGCTGGTCGTGAGCTTCAACCCGGGTTACCGCCAAGGTGCCAAGGATCTCAAGCCCTCGACGCGACAGCGATTCGTGACGATCGGCCTCGATTATCCGCCCGCGACGGTCGAACAGGAGATCGTCGCCAACGAAGCGCCCTGCGATGCCGCGCTCGCACGGCGGCTGGTGGCGCTGGCGCGCAAGATTCGAGCCCTGGACGAGCTCGCACTGCGCGAGACGGTTTCGACCCGCTTGCTGGTGATGACCGCGCGCTTGGTCATCGCCGGGTTGCCGCCGCGCACCGCCGGGGAGGCTGGCATCGTGGGGCCCCTCACCGACGACGACGAGACCGCTGCGGCGCTCCGAGAGCTCGTCCAATTGTCGCTGTGACGACCTGATGCTGCGGGGAGCGGTCGTGCCACTCGACGAGACCATCTACCAGTTCTTCGCACGGCGCTGGCGACGACTCACCGGACGGACCCGCGGGGCGAGCCGGAGCGTCGCAGACGAAGGCCGGGCGACCGACGTCGTGGCGCTCGGCCCCCGCCTGCGGATCCTCGCGAATGCGGTCGCGTTGCGAGAAATCGAGCTGTGCTTCCACGAGGGCCCACTGGTGATCGCACGCGAGCGGCTGTGGCTGCCGCGGCGGCAGGGGCTGCTGCCGACGCGCGCCGAGAACGATCGCCTCACCGTGCTGACCACGACCTTCGCGGCGGCAGCCGTGCGTCGCGACCTCGCGGCGCAACCCCTGCTCGAGGGCCGCCGCGCCTGGTATGTGAGCGCCTTGGCGCTCGAGCGCGCGCTCGCCGACGAGCTGCCGGGGTGGGCAGCGCAGCGCGGCGAGCTCGCGCCCGCACTGCTGGCCACGCGCCCCGCACTGACCAGCATGACCGGCACATCGGCGCTGCTCGAGGCCGTCATCCAGCATCGACTGGGCCGCACGCTCGCCGAGCTCTCGGGCCAGCGCAACCTCGATGTCGAGTCCGTGCGACGTGCGTGCCTGGCCGACGATGGCGACGAAGCGCTCGACGTCGACGTCCTCGGCAGTGATGCGATCGACGCGCTCGCGGGCGTGCCGTGGTGGGGCCGCATCGCCGCCGCCAGCGAGGTCGCGCTGCACGGGAACCCCGTCACGGACGCCTCGTCACCACCATCGGCCGTGACCACGCAGCATACCTCGCGGCCGCGCACGGTCCAGCGGCGGCGCAAGCTCGACGAGCCAGTCGCGCCCGAGAACCCACTGACGCACTCGTTCGAGAAGGTCCACACCGCGGAGGAGCACAGCGGCGGCAACAAGCACGCCGATGGCTCCGATGAGCTCGACGAACACGGTGACGCGCTCGACGAGCTCGAGCTCGACGAGGTGGTGCTCTCGAACGAGCGGACCTCGTCGATCTACCGCGCAGATCTCACCCTGCTCGCGGGCGCGACCCCGGGCGATGCCGCGACTACCGGCATCTGCTACGACGAGTGGGACGCGGCGCGCGGCCGCTATCTCGCTCACCACTGCCGCGTGCACATCGAGCAGCCGGTGGGCGACGCCTTGGCCGGCGCGACCCTGCGCAGCCGCGTGCAGCACCAGCATCGGCGCGCGCTGTGGCGCCTTCGGGACGAGTTGCGGCGGGTCGAGACCGCGCTCAGGTGGTCCTTCCGGCAGCCCGACGGTCCCGAGGTCGACATCGACGCCACCGTCGACCGCCTCGCCGGTCTCCGCGCAGGTCATGATGGTGGCGAGCGGCTCTACGCACGACGGCGACGACGCGGCCACGACGTGGCGGTGTTGATGTTGATCGATGCGAGCCTGTCGACCGACGCATGGGTCGCCAACCGACGCGTGCTCGACACGGCGCGCGACGGCGTGACCTTGCTCCGACTCGTGCTCGAGCACCACGTGACCGAGGTCGCGATGGCCGGCTTCTGCAGCTACACCCACGAGGACTGTCGCTTCATCGCACTCGAAGGGTTCGACGAAGACGCCGCCACCGGGCTCGCGCGCCTGGCGGGGCTGCGGCCGGCCGGCTACACCCGCATCGGCCCGGCGCTGCGGCACGGCTTCGAGGTCTTGCTGCGGGCTCGCGCGCCGCGTCGGATGATCGTGCTGGTGACCGATGCGAAACCAACCGACACCGACCACTACGAGGGTCGCCACGGGATCGGCGACGTGCGTCAGGCGCTGCGCGAGGGTCAGCGCCTGGGCCTGCAGACCTTTGCGCTCGCCATCGATCCCGCGGCCGCGTCTCACCTGCCGGCGATGTTCGGGCCGCGTGGGTTCGCCGGTCTCCCGAGCGTCGACGCGCTCGCGGTCGCCGGCGCGAAGCTCTTCACCGCGCTGCGACGCTGCTGACGCGGTCGCTTCGGGCGGGCCTCGAGTCAGGCCGGCGCGCGACGCAGGGTCGCCGACCAGACCTCGCGCAGACACGCCAGCACCCCCGGCGCAGCCGCGTGCGCGGGCAGGCCGCGCGTGCTGACCAGCTGGTGCGCGATGGCTTCGACGCTGCGTTGGCCGTCGACCAGCGCGATCACGGCGGCGAAGAACGGGTGAGGCGGCACGTAGGCGTCGAGGCCATCGAAGCGCGGCACAGGCCGCGTGGTGTCGCGCTGCCAATCGGGTGTGGCGAGCTCCGCCGCGGCGGTCGACACCGGCAGCGGACCACGGCGCGCGAGCGTGGTGAACACGGTCTCGACCCGCCCGCGTGTGCACGCCGGTGACTGCATGTAGACCATGCGATCGCAGCGCTGGCGCACCACCTCGAAGCCGGCCGCCACCGTCAACGCGAGTACCTCGTCGTTGGGGTAGCGTGCGGGCAGCTCCGTGTGGTTGGGGTGGTAGATCAGCGGGCCGTGGTTGATCCATCGCCCGTCGGGCGCCAGCAGGCGGTGGATGGTCGGCAGGAACGTCGTCATGTCGCGCGGCACCTCGTCGATGAACCACGGCGTCACCACGGTGTCGAAGCTGCCATCGGCAAACGGCGGCGCAAAGGCGTCAGCGAAGAGCAGCACGAAGCCAGGCGGGGTCGGACCCGGCGCCGCCAGCTCGCGCTCGACGCAGACATGGGCCAGATCCGGCGGCGCGATCGGTAGCTCGAGCAGGCGCACCCGCTCGCCCGTCAGCACGCGCGCAGCCACGAGCAGCGGCAGCGGGTTGATGTCGATCGCGAAGGTGTCGCGGCCGTCGGCGCCGGCGTGGAGATCACGCGCGAGCCGGCCCGCGCCCGCACCGATGACGAGCGTGCGACCGAGCGGCGCGTCGACCATGCTGGTCAGCACCTCCGCCGCCCGTTGGTTCTCCTGCGAGCCATCGGCGTCCCAGCCCCAGTCGCGGTGGACCTGGTGGAAGTACGAGGTCACCGAGCCCTCGCCCGGCACCGCCGCGGGTGCGGGCGTGCTGCGTTTGGCCGGCGTGATGCCTGCGGCCTCGAACAGACCGGTCACCAGGTCGCGGTGGCGTTCGAGCGCGCCGGCGAGCCGTTCGAGCCGCGGGCGGCTCGCGTCCTGCACGGGCTTGGTCGCGAGGTCGACCACGATGCGCGCGCGGGTGTCGTTCATGGTGGCGCGGAACTCGGCCAGCGCGAAGCGCCACTCATCGAGCCGTGCGCGCGCGTCGGGCAGCATGACCGGGATGCCACCCACGCGCGGATGACCGATGCCGCAGGTGTCGCAGCGCAGCGTCTCGGCGTCGGCGATGCCGCCACCGCAACGCGGGCACCGCAGTCGTGCGATCCAGGATTCTGGCGAGTCGGGCACGTCGGGGTGCGCAGCAGACTAGCAAGCGGCACGCGAACACGTCGAGCGCTGCGCCCCCGTTGCGCCCGCTGGCGCCCGCCGCACGGCTGCGCGATCCTACCGACGCGTGACCGCGCTGCTCCCCACCCACGCGTTCGCGCTGCTCGAGGCAGCGCGCGAACGCGGCGATCCGCTGGCCGACGCGGCCGCGCAGCAACCGAGGGCATTCGCCGTGCTCGAGCACGCGCCCGAGCCCGGCTCGCCGCTGGCGCAGATGCTGGCCTCGATCGACCCCGCGCCCGCTTGG
Source organism: Deltaproteobacteria bacterium (assembly GCA_016709225.1). Taxonomy (NCBI): domain Bacteria; kingdom Pseudomonadati; phylum Myxococcota; class Myxococcia; species Deltaproteobacteria bacterium. Next base: position 1,704,943 of record JADJEE010000002.1, read on the forward strand.
CTCGACGACGACACGCTGCGGCGCGGCGGCGAGCTGCTGCACCGCACCGGGCCGCTGGCGCTGGTCGCCTTGGCATCGGGCTCGCTGCTCGAGGGCTACGCCGATCCCCGCGGCAACAAGCCGCTGGCGATGACGGGCCAGCTCGAGCGTCGGGCCTACCGTCGTCTGCAGGAGACCGCGCGCTTCCTGCTGTTGGTCTGTGCACCGGGCGGCATGCGAGCCGGCCACGGCGCCGGCTGGCGCGCGTGCGTGCGCGTGCGCCTCGTCCACGGCCGCGTGCGCAACCTGCTGCGGGCGTCCGGGCGCTGGTCGAGCGCGTGGGGCGAGCCCGCGAACATGCACGACACGGTCGGCACGCTGATGATGTTCACGGTGTTCATGCTCGAGGGGCTCGAGCGCCTCGGTGTGGCCGTCGAGCCCCTCGAGGCCGAGCGCTACTACCGGCTGTTCCGCTACGTCGGTCACGTGCTCGGCATCGACGACACCGTCCTGCCGATCGACCTCGATCACGCGCGCCGGACGACCGCATCGATCCGCGCCCACCGACCGCCCCCCGACGACGACTCGCGGGCGCTCACCCACGCGCTGCTGCACGCGCCCGTCCACGACGCGGCCTCGGTGCCCGAGCGATTGCTGGGCGTGGCGCTGCGGAGCGCGTTGGTCGGCGGTGCGCACCTCGTGCTCGCGCCCGAGCTGGTCGCGGCGCTGCAGATCCCACCGACGCCGACCCGTCACCTGCTGCGGCTCGCACGGCCGCTGTGCGCGGCATGGGACCGCATCGGCCATCACCGCCGCACGCGCGCGTGGGCGGTGCGATCGGGCGAGCGGATGTGGCGGGCCTACGTCGACTACGGACTGCGCGATCAACCGCCGCCGTTCGCGGCGCCCGACGACCTGCAGGGCCGCAGCCGCGCCGAGCCCGGCGGCCGCTCGGTTGGCTAGTACCTCGACACAGCGATAGTGACGGGCCATAACACCGCCCTGACCGCGCCTCGCTGCGTTGCCGCACCTTGAAATACGCCCGGTATTCCGGCGGCACGGCGCCTTGCGGAGTCGCGGCCATGACGGCGTTCTGACCCATCACTATCGCTGTGTCGAGGTACTAGTTGGAGTCCGAGCCGACGCCGTCCGGGCTGGGGCAGTCACGCTCGGGCAGCTGCGACACGATGCAGTTGGCTTGGATCGACGAGCCCGCGGGTCGCTCGCCCTCACCGGTGCGCAACACCTCGAACTCGACGTTGTAGCCCTGCGCGATGCAGTCCGGATCGAGATCGTCCGCCGTCTCGTCGTCGTCCCCTGCGTTGCGATCGGTCTTCAGGCGGTAGCAAACCGCGGCGCCCGCGGGGAACTCGGGTGCCCCCGAGCTCCCGCCGCAGGGCGGGACGTCGTCCTCGTGCTCGACCGCGTCGAGGTCGCGCCACAGCTCCGTCATCGTGCACTGCGGATCGAGCTCGGCGGTGGTGATGTCGGTATCCGCCACGCAGACGGGCATGCACGCGGGCGCGATCTGCTGCGTGATCGCGTCGGCGATCTGCTGCAGCGCCGGCGCGTAGTCATCGGCACACACCGAGTAGAGGTTTCGATCGCGGACGTCGCCGCTGAGCGCGAACGCATCGGCGAATGCCCGCAGCCGCACCGGCGGCACCGCTCGACCGGCCGCGCTGGAGCAGCCGGGCCCGATGCCATGCTTGCGCTGGAAGTCCGCGTCGGCGGCCCCCGCGTCGGCGTAGGTGATCTCGGCCATGCCCTCGTCGTAGCCGGAGGGCACCCCACCGAGCACCGCCACCAGCACCTGGGCGGTCGGGTTGATGCGGCGCTTGTCGTCCTCGAGGTCCTGCAGGAATTCGACGTACTGCTGCACGTCGTAGAGCACGCCGTGGTCGGGATCGGCTGGCGCACCATCGACGCCGAAGTTCGCCGGCTGGCAGTCGTCGTACTGCCCGGGGCCACCGCTGCACTCGACGCCCGCGAACCAGCACACCTCCGAGGTCGGCGCGGTGGCGTCGGCGTTCTGCTCGCTCCAGAACACGTGGTTGCCGTCGGGGCGCCACACGGTGTCGAACGCATCGTCCTGTCGCGCCGAGCAGTCCTCCTCGTCGGTCACGAACACCACCGAGAGGATCGCACCGGGGCGTACGAAGCCGTAGCCGGGTTCGGACTCGGCGAACGTCCGCGTCAGTGACTGCCGCATGGCCTCGAGCGGTGCCTCGAAGCCGCAGCCGGCGATGCCCTGCGGACCGAAGCACTCGAACGCGTCACTCGGCGAGACCCCCTCGGGGAGGTTGGTGACACCCGCGATGCGCTCGATCCACGGGCGCGAGCTGGCCGCGGGATCGTTCAGGGTCGCGGTCGGTAGCGTCGCGAGGCCCGGGAAGCGGCAGATCGCTCCGCACGCGTCATCGAAGCTGTCGATGGTGCCGGCCTCGTCGGGAAACACGAACTCCGCCCTGCGATCGAGGCAGCTGCTGGCCTGCAGTCGACCCTTCTCGGGGCCGGTGGTGCCACAGTACACGCCGTGGCCAGCGTCGGTGGTGGTGATACCGATGCGGTAGTTGGCGTCGACCTCGGTTTCCTCGAGGGCAGCGACGAAGCGCTCGAAGTTCCGCGCGAGCGTGGCTTGCTCCTCCGCCATCGACCCCGAGTTGTCGATGACGAACAGGATGTCGACATCACGCACGACGGTGATCGCGGTTTCGCCGGATCCGACGCCCTCGGTGTCGTAGTTCACGGGCTTGAGTGGATGATCGAGACATGCAGCGACGCAGGCGCCCAAGCAAAGGCCCGCGGCTGCACCGATGCGGTGCAACGACTTCATCTGTGCTTCCCCCTCGAGACGCGACGTTGGTCCTTCGCGCGTCTCGCTTCCGTCGGTTCACACGCCATGCCACTACGACGGGTTCCCGAACCTCCGCCCGCACCGCGACGCGGACGACTCGCCAACCGTGTTGCCGTCACCCGTCGGCTCCGGCGCGGTTGGCAGGCCGCCAACCGCGTTGCAGCGGCCGATCGCGGGCCCCCATCGGCCGTCCGGGCTTTTCGGGTAGAGTGCGCACGACAAACCCGTGCGTCGCCTTCCCCGATCATCCCGGCTCCTGAGGCTCGCCCGACCGCTCGCGGCCGCGGCTGCCCTCGCCTCCCAGGTGAGTCACGCCCGAGCCGCCGAACCGGGTGCTGCGGAGCCGGAAACCTCCGAGCCGTCCGGGCCGGTCGACCCGCCGCGCGCAGATTCAGGCGACGCCGATGGGCACGACGCCGAGCTCGAGCGAAGGGTCGAAGCGCTCGAGCGCGAGCTCGCCGCGCTGCGCGAGGCCGAGGCCAAGCGCGCGACGAAGCCGATCGAGCCCGCACCCCGATCCACCGACACGAAGTCCGCCGCCCTACCGGCGTCGCCCAAGGACGATCATGGCGCGAGCGCGGGCGACTCGAAGGACAACCGCACGCCCGACTACGCCGAGGGCTTCCACTTCGGCTCGTACGGTCGAGTCATCGCGGGCGGCGATCACCGCGGGCGGGCGGGTCGCGACGGCGACATCGTCGCGTTCGGTTCGCGCCTCGACGAGTCGAACTACGCCGAGCTCGAGCTGCGTCGCGAGGACTACTGGGAGCAGACCGACAGCTACACGCGCATCGTCGCGACCGCGGCGGTCGCCAACCCGATGTTCCACTACAACGGGGTGTTCGCGGCCAAGCTCGCGATGCGCAACCTCTATATCGAGGAGTCGGGCCTGGGCCTGAAGCACCTCAAGGTGTGGGCGGGCTCGCGGATGTACCGCGGCGACGACATCTACGTGCTCAACTTCTGGCCGCTCGACAATCTCAACACACTGGGCGGCGGGCTCAGCTACGAGTTCATCCCCAACCTCGTGCTCAAGCTGCACACCGGCGTGAACCAGCCCGACAACGCGTTCTTTGGTCAGGACGTGTCGCGCCCGCGCCCGCTCGGCCAGGTCGGTGCGCAGAACGTCCGCATCGCCGACCGGCAGAAGTCGATCTCGAGCATCAAGCTCAGCCACATCTTCGGCGTCGGCACGCACGGCGGCGGCATCAAGCCCGTGGTCTACGGCGAGGTCCACTACACGCCCAAGGCCCAGCGCGAGCGCGAGACCCAGCAGTACGAGAGCCTGCCCGACGACATCGGCTACCTCGTGGGCGCGCAGCTGGGCCTCTTCACCGGCCAGCGCAGCACCCACCTGAACCTGGTGTTCCGCTACGCCGGCGGGCTCGCGGCCTACGGCGAGCTGAACGCGCCCTCGCGACTGTCACCCGCGCGCACCAGCAAGGGCGCGCGAGAGATGGTGATCGCGCTGTCGGGCAACTACGAGGTCGGCCCGTTCGGCGTGTTGCTGGGCTCGTACTTCCGATCGTTCCGCAACGCGAGCCCGGGCCTCGACGTCGACGACGTCGACGAGGGCATCGTGCTCGCACGCCCGACGGTGTGGTTCGGCAAGATCGCCGGCCTGTCGCTCGAGGGTTCGTACCAAGCCCAGCGTCGCGGCGTGCTGGTGCCCAAGCCCGGCGGCGGCCTCGCGCCGCAGCTGGGCCAGATGGGACGCATCGGCCTGGTCCCGTTCCTCACGCCGGCCGGGCGCGGCAACTATGCTCGCCCGCACATCCGCGTGATCTATCTGCTGACGCTGCGCGACGCCGGCGCGCGCCGGCTCTACCCCGCCGACGACATCTACGCGATCCGCAAGGTCGACCACTTCATCGGGCTCGGCGCCGAGTGGTGGTTCGGCTCGACCAGCTACTTCCGGGACTAGCCATGACGCGCCACGCCCTCCTCTTCGCGCTCGCGGCCGCCTCGACCGGTTGCATGGACTTCGGCGACGTCGAGCAGCCGATCACGCTGGCCAGCCACGTCGACGACTGGCGCGACGAGATCATCTATCAGGTGCTGGTCGATCGTTTCGCCAACGGCGACGTCAGCAACGACTACGGGGTCCGCTTCGACGACCTCGCGCGCTACCAGGGCGGCGACTGGCGCGGCCTGCGGGACAACCTCGACTACCTCGAGCAGCTCGGCGTCACGACGCTGTGGATCTCGCCGATCATCCGCAACGTCGAGACCGACGCGAACGTCGACGGCTACCACGGCTACTGGGCGCAGGACCTCGCAGCCCTGAACCCGCACTTCGGCGACATCACCGAGCTACGCGCATTGGTCGACGACGCCCACGCGCGCGACATGAAGATCGTGGTCGACATCGTCACCAACCACGTCGGCCAGGCCTTCTATTACGACCTCAACCTGAACGGCGTGCCCGACATCAACTTCCAGGGCAACGGCTCGGGCAACAACCCCACGCGGCACTACACGGAGTACGACCCCGACTTCGACCCGCGCGGCGTGCAGGCGTTCACCTCGCTGGGTGAGGCCGGACCAGCGCCGATCGTCTTCCAGTACGACCCCGCGACTGGGCACCTGCCGCCCTCACCGGTGCTGCTGCAGGATCCCGCGGCCTACAACCGCAAGGGTCGCACCTTCGACTTCGACGACCCCGACCAGCTGCTGCACGGCGACTTCCCCGGCGGCCTGAAGGACATCGACACCAGCCGCTGCGACGTGAAGCAGATGATGGTCGACGTGTTCGCGACCTGGGTCGAGCAGACCGACATCGACGGCTTCCGCATCGACACGGTCAAGCACGTCGAGTACGAGTTCTGGCGTTTCTTCACCCAGCGCCTGCGCGCGCGACTGGCCGCAAAGGGAAAGCACGACTTCCTCATGTTCGGCGAGGTCTTCGACGGGCGCGACGACCTGCTGGGCAGCTTCACGCGCCACGACGTGCTCGGGCCGGCCGACCTCGCCGGCTTCCTCGGCAAGCCGGCGGCACCCGACCCCAGCGACGAGGACCAGCTCGCGGCCGAGGCCGCGTGCGTGCCCGATGGCGTGCCGTTGCGCGGCGACCAGCTCGACAGCGTGTTCTACTTCTCGCAGCACTTCCAGGCCATCCGCGACGTGTTCCAGCAGGCGCAGTCGACCGATCGCATCGAGGCGCTGTGGACCGCGCGACAGACCAACTGGGGCGACACGCCGAACGAGGACGGCATCGGCGTCGCGCCGCGGGACATGCCGATCAACTTCCTCGACAACCACGACGTCCCGCGCTTCCTCTACAACGTCCGCGACCAGGACCCCGAGGTCGCGCAGGCGCTGCTGCACAACGCGATCGCGTTCACCTTCACGGCGCCGGGGATCCCATGCGTGTACTACGGCACCGAGCAAGGCTTCGACGGCGGCAATGACCCCGCCAACCGCGAGCGTCTGTGGGACACCGGCTTCGACATCACCAACCCGACGTTCACGTGGGTGCAACGTCTGGCGCAGCTCCGCGGGCGCTACAAGTCGCTGCGTCGCGGTGGCATGCAGGTGCTGTGGTCGACCACCGCCGTGGGCGACGAGCCCGATGCCGGCATCTTTGCGTTCGAGCGGCTGGGCGGCGACGGCGGTGGATCCTACGCGGTGGTCGTGTTCAACAGCCACCACGGCCAGGCGAGCACCACCCGCACGCCCGATCGCGCGATGACGGTCGCCGCACCCGCGGGCACCGAGCTGGTCGACGTGTTGGCCAAGGACGGCGAACGCTTCGTGGTCGCCAGCGACGGCAGCCTCGACGTCACGGTCGCGCCGATGTCGGCGGTGATCTTGGTGCCGGTCGCCGAAGCGCAGTAGCGACGTGACTCCGCGAGGCTCTCACGGACATCGCTGCGATGCGCCGTCGGGGCGGGCGTCCTGCCGTCGAGTCGTGGCCGCTGGCGTCTCGCCTACGGCTTGATCACGACCCCCAGGATGAACGCGCCGACCAAGGCGAGCACGATGGCAGCGATGACGATGCGGGGCTTCCAGTTCGTCGGCGGCCGATAGATCCCGCCCGGTCGTCGTGGGTCCACGCCGAAGTCGCGACAGAGCCGATCGATGGACCCCGCCGAGCCGCCCGAGAGCAGGTCCATGATGCCCGATGCATCTCTCGCGGCGCGGGCACGGTCGTAGCGCGCGAGGTCCTCGTCGGTGATCTCGTCGCCGAGGTTGCCGGGCCAGGACTTGCCTTCCTCGGTGCCCTCCTCGTCCGCGAAGAAGTACGTCGACTCCCAGGGCTGAGGTTCCCCTTCTCGCGTGATCCAGCCGCCCTGATCCGCGGCGTACTGCAGCTTGCGCACCAGCCTTCCCGACTCCCACTGCTCGATCTCCTCGACGCTGGCGGCGGTCTGCACGGCGAACGCGAGGACGGTGCACCCGAGCTCCTCCGAGATGGCCTTGGCGAACGGCGGCAGGCCCAGGGCGCCGAGTCGAACCTCCGCCTGCACCAGTAGCCGGGGCTGGTCCTCGACGTCGAGCACGATCCGATGGCGCGCAGCGGCAGCCCTCAGCTCCGCGGGCGGGGCTCCGTCGATGATCGCGCCGATCCAGGTCGACATGCAGGCGTAGGGGCGTCACCGCGGTGGAACGGCCACGCCCGCCGCACCGCCCAGAAACTCGAGCTCGACGACCACGACCACGACCGAATCGACCAATTCGGGGGGCACGGCATGCACGCGCAGGCGTTCGTCGGTGCGAGAGCACGAGGTGTCGACGGGAACGCCATCGCCACTGCACTCGCCCCGTAGTTGTCGGAGTTCGCGCTCCGTGAATGGCACCGTCGACCGGCGCGCGACGATGTCCTGGACGTAGCCCAGCATGCTGCCGGCGAGCTCGAGGCGAACCACGGAGCCACCTGCCGTCGACGCGGTCTTGCAGCTCGAACGTGGGTCGATCGGCAGGTCCTCGAGCCAAGCGCTCAGGATCGAGCGATCGTCGGCATCACAATCGTCGGCCACGGCCGCGCGCGCGAATCCTTCGATGATCGCTCGCTGCGCGGGCGTGCATGCTTCGGCATCGGGGCCGCATGGTAGGGGCCCGAACCGGTCGCGCTCGAGTGGTGGAACCGTCATCCCGGCGTCGCGGGTCACCGAGCCCGCGGGTTCGCTCCGCTCCTGCTCCGCGCTCGCGCGCGTCCCAGGCCCGCTCGTCCCCAGACGTTCGCGGCACCCTGCGAGGTCGATCAGCGCAGCCAGCCCGGCAGCCGCAACACGCAGGCGCGGCCTCGTTCCGCTTCTTCGCCGTGCGCTCACCAAGACACCGTCAGCGTGCCTCTCGGCCTGGCCAGCGTCAACGCGGTCGTCACCGCGCTTCACCGTTCGACCGACCGCATCGCGACGTCCACGGCCATGCCGTTGCCGTGCCCGTCCCCACCCGTGCCCCTGCCCTCCCCCCGCCCGAGCGAGTTTCCCTCGCGGATCCCCGGCGAGCCGCGCATGTCCGTCCCACGACCTACGGCGATGCGGCAACTGCACTAGCTCGGCCCTGACCGCAGGACTCGTCGCTCGAGCGAGCGCCCATGTCACTCGAAGCCGGCGAGGTCGAAGCTGAGCGTGAAGGTGTTGCCATCCACGCTGCCGTCGACGATCCACAGGCGGTAGCGCGCACCGTCCTGTTCGTCGCGGGCGAGGATCGCGGTGCCGATCAACGCGTCGAGGAACGCTTCGTCGCCGGTGTTGCCGCCGAAGTAGATCCGCTGGGTCCACTCGCAGCCTTCCTCGTCGGCGGGCACATCAGTGACGCTGTCGAAGGCGCCTCGCTGGCACAGCATGGTCGGCGCATCGTCCTCGCCACGCAGCGAGCCGAGCGAGAGCTCGTACGCGATCACCACGCCGAGATCGAAGCTCCCGTGCTCGCGCCCCTGGCTGGTGCTCGGCGACAGCTCGATGACCTCTCCGGTCGCGAGATCGACCCCCGTCGCGGGCACCTCGAAGCCATCTTGCAACGTCACGTGGTGCACGACCACCGGCGCCGCGCCGCTGCTGTCGAGGCCCTCGCTGTCATCGGCACCGTCGCTGGCCTCGGCGCCGTCGCCCTGCCCGTCATCGCTGCCGTCGGCACCACCCTCGCCACCGACCGCGGGCGCATCGTCTCCGACGAGCCGACCGGTGCAACCTCCGAGGGTGAGCGCGACCACGAGTGCAGGGACCAAGCGCATGGCCGCATGCTGCGATGGCCACGGGCGGCCGGTCAACGGCGCGGGGATGAACGCCCGCCGCGCGTGCGCCGGCGGCCTACGTGGGCGGCGGCGCGCCGGTGGCGGCCGCAGCGGCCTCCTGCGCGCGAGCTTGCGCGAGCGCCTCGGCGATCTCGGGGTGCTCCTCGAGCAGCTTCGGGTCGTCGGCGATCATCTGCTCGAGCTGCTCGAGTGTGACGTCCGTGCCAGCGCTCATGGTGCGCTCGTCGAGATCGACGGTGAAGTCGAACGTGCGGGTCAACGACTCGGCGGGGTTGGCGAGGTCGAAGGCATAGATCGACTCGCGCACGCACTCCTGCATGACCTTGGCGCCGACCGAGTCCTCGACGACATCGACGTTCTCGACGACCGCGCCGACGTCGGGGTCGCTGATGACCGCGGCCTTCATCGAGATGCGGCCCTTGGCGCCCGCCGGCAGCAGCTCGACGCAGTCCTTGAAGGCCTCTTGCAGCTGCTCGACCAGCGAGCCGAACAGCGGCCGCAACGGCGCCGGAACGTCACCGGCGCTCACGGCCTCGACCGGCACCGCGGTATCGGGCTCGGGCGTGGGCGCAGGCGCTTCGACGGTCGGCGCAGCGGCGGCACGGGCGAGGCGTCGGGCATGGATCTCGTCGCGTTTGCGGGACCACGTGCTGCGCTGCGCGTCGTGCTTCGGCGATGACGGCGACGACACCGACGGGGTCGCCGACGGCGGCAGTGGTGCGACGGGTGCACTCGCGGTGATCGGAACCGACGCCACCGCGGCCGCCGTCGGCGTGCGGGCTTGCAGCCACCATGCGGTCGAGATCGCCGCCACCGCCACCGCACCTGCGGTCATCACCTTTGCGCTCACCATCGTCGTCACCCCCATCGCCGGCAACGCCGGCCTCGTCAGCCCGACCGCGGGCATCAACGCCAACGCCCAGCGCTCGCGTCCGCCGTGGCGCTCGTCGAGCGCCGCACGCAGCCGCGCGAGGATGCGATGCACGCGACTGCGCACCGCGACCGCGGTCGAAGCGTGGCGCTCGGCCAGCACGTCGATCGCCAGCCCCTCGACGAAGCGACCCTCGAGCAGTGCCCGATCGTCGGGCCCGAGCTCGTCGAGCGCATCGGCGAGCGCGCGCAGGACCCCCGAGAGGTGGACCGCCGACTCGATCGAGACCTGCGGCGCGCTCGCGGTCGACGCGGCCAGCTGCTCCCTTCGCTCCCGTCGGGTCGCCGCGCGGGCATTCATCGCCGCGCGATGACGCAGCACCTTGGCCAGGAATCCCCGCCAGTGGCTGCGGACCTCCGGCTCGGCGTGCATCACGTCGAGCCAGGCGTCGTGCACGAGGTCGTCGGGCTCGGCATCGGCCGAGCCGTGCGCCAAGCGTCGCGCGAGCCCCCGCAGGAACGGGAGCTCGGCCGCGAACGCCAGCGTCGGGTCGAGCGGTGTTGGGGTGCGCGTCATCGGGCTGCGCAGGTGGGATGCCGCCGCGGGCCGAAGTGTGGCAGCGGCCTCGCTCGCGTTTGCTCACATCCTCGCGCGGCGCGGCGAGCTGGGTCGCACGCGATCGATCAGAAGCGAATCCGCAGGCCCATGCCCGAAAGCGCCAGCATCGCCTCGGCGTTGCCGCGCGCGTCGTCGACCGGATCATGGGTGTGCGCGGTGCGACGCAGGTGCTTGAAGTTCTGCCGCATGTCCTTCACGAGGCCCTTGTACAGCGAGCCGAGATTCGTCGAGCTGTGGCCGAACGGGTTGCGACCCACGAAGTGGTGCAGGTACCAGTTCACGAATTGCCAGTCGAAGCCGTTGTTGTCCGACACGAAACGCGGCGCGTCGCCGCCCAGGCCCGACAACCACGCCACGAACGCCTGCATCGTGGCGGCGGCGTCGTCGAACCCGAGGGTCTGCGCCCTGCTGAAGCCCGAGACCGCCAACGCCTCGGGGATCCATCGCTCCGAGATCGGCCGCAGCTCACCGCGGAAGCTGCGACCGAGCCCGGGCTCGACCACGACGGCACCCATGACGATCATCGAGTAGTCGCCGGGGATCGGGCCATCGGCCTCGATGTCGACCATGATCCAAGGCATCGTCGCGCGGCTCCTTCGGCCCCCGCAGTGTAGCTGATCGAGCACATCGCACGCGTCGAGCGATGGGTCGGCCCGAAGGGGCGGTCGAGCACGGGCTCATCGGTGCGCCTGCAGCAACTCCACCGCCGTTGCGTTCGCCTCCTTGGCGACGCGGCGGTATCCGGCGCTCGGCTCGGGCGACGCGGCCTTGGGCGCGGCAACGTTACGGACCTCGCCGCGCAGCCGAATCAGCTCGTCGCGCTGCCGGACGAGCGCGCCCTCGTGCATGTCCTCGCCACCCTTGCCCGCCACGCTTCGACTCAGCTCCTGCTCGTTCGCATGCAGCAGAGAATCTGCACCGTCGAGGTCCCCGCGCTGCGCCATCGCGATCGCATCGATCGTCGCCGCGGCGGCGCGGGCCGCCACCACGCCACGCTCGACGTCCGCATCGCGGAGCGCGAGTACAGCGAGGTCCGCGCTGACCGGCATCGACGAGAACGCGCGGCGCTCGAGCCGGCCGGCACCGCCGACGCGGTCGTCGTAGGTAACCACCGCGTCGAGCAGCTCCAGCGTGGTGCCGTGCTCGGCCGCGTCGACCGCGAGCTCGACGAACAGCTCCTGCGACTCGCCCTCGGCGAGTTCGCCGAGCACCACGGCGTGCTGGTGCACGCCGCTCATCGTCGCGCCGTGGCCGACGACCCGCTCGATCGTCACGCCGGGCCCGGTCGACAGCTGCAGTGACACGTTGGCTGCGATCTGGCGCTGGGCGCCGAACAATTCGGCGGCGAAGCTGCCGGCCAGATCCGCGCCGCACTCCAAGTGGTGGAATCGACCGCCGGAGTTCCGCGCCATCTCGCCGAGCAGCACCTCGTCGTAGTCGAGGCCCACGCCGAGGGTCGTGATCGCATAGCCGGCCTGCCGCGCAGCCTCGACCTGCCCCGCGATCGGGCGAGCGTCATTGGGCACGCCATCCCCGACGATCACGATGCGGTCGAGGTCGCCGACGGTCGGACTCGCGTTCAGCTGGGCCAGCAGTGTGCCCAGGCCCGCCGCGAGGTCGGTGGTGCCCTCCGCCCGGATCTCGTCGATGCGTGCGTGCAGCGACCGAAGATCGACGTCGTCGATCGTCGCGGAGGCCTGGACGAGCTGCGCGCGCGAATCGAAGGTGACGACGGTCAGGCGATCCTGCGGCCGCAGCTCGTCCACCAAGGCGTGCACCGCCGCGCGAGCCTGCTCGATCGGCTCCCCGGCCATCGATCCCGACGTGTCGAGCAGGAGTCCGAGGTTGACGCCGAGCTCGCCATCATCGGTCCGCGTCGCCGCGGCGACCTCGAGTCGCACCACCGTGGTCGTGGCGTGGCCGGCGACGACGGCCTCGCGATCCGCGGTCGCGACGAGGCTCACGAGCTCCGGGTCTTCGGGCGTGCGGTCGCGGTGGCTGAAGACCGCGGTCGTGGCCGCCACGAGGCCAAGGGCGATGAGGTGCACGGCGCGAGAATTTCGTCGGGGGCGAACCATCGTGCGCGTGGACGCAGCGCCCGGCGATTCGATCTGGCGCGGGCGCACATCCCCTCGCGCCGTTACGCCGCCGTTACCTCGCCGGCCCCGACGACCCGTCATTCGGGCGGCGTGAGCTCGTCGACCTCGTCGAGCAGTCGATCGAACAGCGGCGTCCATGTGGTCCAGGCGTGCTCACCGGGGGCCGTGAGCACGCGGTCCTTCGGCAGCGCGGCGGCGAGCACCACGTGGGCCCGTGCACCGAAGTCCTCGGTGCCGTACGCGAGGTAGATGGGTGTGTCGGTGGACTTCATCCAGGCCCACAGCCGCTCGTCCCACGCGAGATCGGCCGGCGGCTGCCATTTCGCAAGGCCACCGGCGCGCATGACCGCCTCGATGGTGCGGCGACGCCCGAGGTAGGGCGCGATGAGGAGGAGGCCATCGACGTCGTCGGGGTACTTCTCGGCGGTGAGCAGCGCACCGATGCCGCCCATGGAGATGCCGAGCAACCAGATGTGCTCGTAGCGGCCACGCGAGGGCGCGAGCACGTCTTCGTGGAGGCGCTCGCGGAGCGTGCGATCGGCGTAGTAGCCGAAGTGCGCGTCGACGGTGATGACGTCGACGCCGGCTTCGGCGTGGGCGCGCGCGACGAAGGCGTGGCGGGCATAGTCCTCGCCGAGATCACCGCGGCCGGGGAGCAGCACGAGCAGCGTGCGCGACGCGGCGGCGGGCGAGCTGGCCGGGTGGGGGTGGGTGCCGATCGGGATCGTGGTCTTCGGCGCACAAGCGATCGCGAGCAAGAGGCCGAGGTGGAACGGTCGCGCACGAAGCATGTATCGCGTCTACCAGCCCTCGCCCGACTCGTGTGGTGTCGGCACCCTCGCGGCACTGGCCGGCCAGGGTCGCCTGCGCGCGGGACTGACTGGGCGGGATCGAGCAGCGCGTCGACGCATGCGGTCCGACCTACAATGGCCCCACAGTGATCGAACCCCGCTCGCCACGGTCGAACACTCGCGTGCGAGCCTTGGTTGCGGTGCTCTGCGGCGTGGCGGCCGGCGTGCTCGTCGTCGGCGCCCTGGGGTTCAGCCTGCTGCGACCCCTGCTGATGACCACGGTCGAGCGCGACCTCGCCGACGAAGGGCTGCACCCGGGTGCAACATCGTGGGTGCCCGTCGAGCGCGAGGCCGTGTTCCCCGAGCCGCGCGGCCTCGCCGATCCCCGCGATCCTCGACGGCCGATGCGGCTGTGGCTGCCGCTGACGGAGCACCAGGCGCTCGGGGTGCCGTTCGATGCGGCGCCGTGCCAGATCTCGATCGAGCCCGAGCACCGGCCGGCACCGACGTTGCCGAGCGACTGCGTGTCGATCGACACGATGGCGCGCCTGTCGAGTGGTGAGGTTCTCGTCATCGGCCAGCGCGCAGGTACAACGGCGGCGTGGCGCCTCGACGCGCGCGGCGGCGCTTGGCAGGAGCTGCCACCGCCGCCCGGCTCGGCGCGCGGCATGCTGGTGGCGACCTCCGAAGCGGGCGCACTGTTCGGCGGATACGGCGAACGCATCGCCCGATTCGACGGCACCGGGTGGAGCGAGCTGCCGCCGGTGCCCGGAGGCCGCTACGGCTTCCGCATGCGTGTCGACGACGACGGCACGATCGCGCTCGTCGGCGGACAGCGTGACGAGGCGCCCGCGCGCGCCGTGCTGTTTTCGCTGCTACCGCTCGTGGTCATCGGCGCGGTCGGCAGCGTGGCTGTGGTGGCCAAACGACGCGGCGCACCGATGGTGCCGGCACTGGTCGGATTCATGGCCGTCGTCGTCGTCAGCGCGCTCGGGTTCCTCGCGATGCTCCCATCGCTCGCGTGGCACTGAAGGTGGACGACGACCCGCTATCGCCCGATGCTGCTCGACTCGCGCGCGATCGCCCGCGGGCATCCGCGGGCATCGCCCTGAAGGATCGATCGCTGCGCGCCGTGACCCGAGCAACGTGCTAGCCGCAGTCGTCGTCACCAGGACACGGGTCGCATGCCTCGGGCATGCACACGCCGGTGACGACCACCGCATCGGTGCACATGGACGAGGTCACCGTCGCGGGGTCGCCGGGGTTACCCGTGAGCGTGACGATCGCGCAGGACGCGAATGCCACGTCGAGCAGGGCCGCGAAGTCTGTGATCGCATTGTTCGACAGGTCGAGCGCCTGCACATCCGTCGCACCGGCGAGCGCCGAGATGTCGACGATCGCGTTGTCGGCGAGATCGAGCGCGTGCACGTCCGCGACGGGCGCGATGTCGACGATGCCGTTGCCGCGCGCCGCCAGCCACCCGAGCGCCGGCTCGAATGCGGCGAGCGGCGCGAGATCGACGACACCGACATCGTTGATCGAGAGGCGCTCGAGCGTCGCGATCGCAGCGACGCTGTCGAGACCGACCAGCGGGTTGCGATCGAGCGAGAGCCCGGTCAGCGCCGGCAGCTCGGCCTGCGCGAGCCCTTCGACATCGGCGAGTTGATTACCGGCGAGATCGAGGTACTCGAGCAACGGCAGGCTCGCGGCCGTCGTCGCGTCGGCAATCGCATTGTCGGAGAGCGAGAGATGCGTGAGCGCGGGAAGGTCGGGCAGCGTGGCCAGCGACGTGACGGCTGCACCGTCGCCCCACACGTTGTCGACGCTAGCCAGTTTCGCGAGGAAGCCGAGCTCGGTGACGCCGGTGCGCTGGAAGCGGAACGAGACCAGCGCGGGCACATCGTCGAGACCTTCGACGACGGTCAGCGGGTTGTCGGAGAGGTCGAGATTCGCGAGCTGTGGCAGGTCGCTCAGCGCGGCCGTCGATGCGATCTGATTGCGCGAGACCCCGAGCGTGTGCAGCTGGGCATGCCCCGCAAACGGCGAGATGTCCGCGATGAGATTGCCGTCGAGCGCGACGTTCTGCAGCGCGGGCAGACCGGCGAGCACAGAGATGTCGACGATCTGGTTGTCGGACACGAACAGCTGCTCGAGCCCGGTCGCGCACTCGAGCCCGCTCAGATCGGCAATGCCGGCCCCGGGCATGAACAGCAGGTCTTTCGCGGCCAAAAGATCGCCGGGGATCGGCGCATCCGCGTCGAGCTCGAGCTCGATGCGCAGTGCGGCCGCAAGCGCGGCATCGGGCACCTCGACGACCTCGCACGCGGCTTGCGGGCCCGTCGTGCCGCTCTCGCTCGAGCCCTCGCTCGAGCCCGTCTCGGGCTCGCCGCTGCTCTCACCACTGTCAGCGCCGCCCGGCGGCTTGCTGCCACAACCGACCGCCAACACCACGCACCAACCAACCCACCGATGTCCAACCATGGCGCGGCCAGGAGCAATGCGCGTGCCACTGTCTCGATCAAGCGATTCTCGTCGGCTCGGCGCGAAGCGCCGCGACACTTTTGTCGCCCCCCGCGACAAGTATCGCCGACCAGCGGCACGCGCGGACGTCCGAGGCGCAGGCCAACCCTCGTCATCCGCCGACCCGCGGGTGCAACAGCAGCGTGGCGCCTCGACGCGCGCGGCGGTGCGCGGCAGGAGCTGCCCATCGCCGCCGAGCTCGGCGCGCGGCGTGCTGGTGGCGACCTCCGAAGCGGGCGCACTGTTCGGCGGATTCATGGGCGTCGTCGTCGTCAGCGCGCTCGGGTTCCTCGCGATGCTCCCATCGCTCGCGTGGCACTGAAGCTGGTCGACGAGCCGCTCGATCGTCCGACCGGGCCCGATCGAGTTCGCGCAAGTCGCAGGGTCGCGTCGGCATGTGCGCTACGATGCCCCCCGTGCTCGTCACCAAGACGGTCTACAGCCTCTACCTGCCGGAGACGCGCGCCGTCGTCGACGCGCTGTGGGCCGAGCGCCCGCACGCGATGTACGAGCGCAACTACGAGCGCGGGCAGGACGCGATGCACGAGCCCTTCCTCGCCGCTTGGCAATCGTTCGTGACGACCGGTGGCGTGCGCATGCCGAGCGGGCCAGGCCACGTGGTTCCCACCGCGGGCGCGAGCGAGGGCATCTTCGCGGTGATGGCCGCGCTCGCGACGGGACAGCTCGGCGCGATGCGACCTGTGCACGCGCCGAAGATCCACGTGCTCGACGGCGAGTACGAGGGCTACGCCCATGTCGCGGCGGCCGTCGGCATGGCGACCGTCGTTCACCCACACGGCGACGACGCGCTGCGCGACAGCCTGCGCGCCAGCGTCGTCGACGGTGATGTCTTCTTCGTGTCCGCGCCGTCGGCCGTCGACGGCAACGTGTGGAGCGGCCTCGGTGCGCTGTTGCGGTGGGTCAGCGAGTCACTGCCCGAGCTGCGCGTCGTCGTCGATCTCACCTACGTCGGCTGCGTCGATCGCCCGCTCGACCTCGATCTCGACGTGCCCGCCGTGGCCGTGGTGCTCGGCAGCTCGAGCAAGCCGTTCGGCGTCTACTACCACCGCATCGGCGCGCTGTGGTCCCGCGATCCGATCGCGAGCCTGTACGGCAACCTCTGGTTCAAGAACCTATTCTCGCTCGAGCTCGGGCGTCGGCTGCTCACCGGTTTCGGCCCCACCGAACTGCCGCGTCGCCATCGCGCGCTCCAGGCCGCCGCAGTGCGGCGCGCGATCGAAGCCGGCGATCTCCCGGCCGACGCCGCGGCGTCCGATGTCTTGATGCTGGCGTTCGCGCGCC
Organism: Deltaproteobacteria bacterium; assembly: GCA_016709225.1. NCBI lineage: Bacteria > Pseudomonadati > Myxococcota > Myxococcia > Deltaproteobacteria bacterium. The sequence goes on from JADJEE010000002.1 coordinate 1,722,179, forward strand.
TCGACCGCTGCCCCGAATCGCTCGCGCCCTATCGTCGCGTGCGCACCGGCGAAGGTGGCGTGCTGCGCTTCTGTCTGTCGCCGGCAATCGATGCCGCGCTCGTGCGCGAGGACGCCTCCCGATGACAAACCCGATCGCATCGACGGGAGAGCTTCACCGCTTGCCTGCGCTCGCGTTCCACCGCCGCGTGCTCGCACTCGGCCACTGACGCTACGCCAGCCCGCGGCACTCGGACGCGCAGCAGCCGAGCCGCGCGCGCACGAACAACGCCGACTCGAGTCCGAGCAGCGCCGCGCCGAGGATCAGTGTGGGCGCGACCATCCACACCGGCGCCGCCGCGAACGGCTTCCCGTACTCGAGCAGATACGCCGCGCTCGCCAGCCCCGAGCCGAACGTGCCGACGAAGTGCAGGAAGTACTCGAACGGCGGCAGCCCGCCGAGCGCAGCGCGTGAGCGCGGCTCGAGCAGCACGTCGACCGCCGAATCGACGAGATCGACGGCCAGCAGGACCACGAGCGCGACCCGGGCAATCGGCCCCGGCGTCCCCATGGCCAGCAGGGCCACCACCGCGAGGAAGCACGCCTGCCGCACGAGATGGGTGATCTGCTCGGCGACGCTGGCCGGCCGGGCGTACAGCGCGAACCGGTACAGGTGGTAGTAGACCACGTCGATCGCCCCGAGCGGCGCAAGCACCAGCAGGATCCACAGCGCGGTGCTCATCGGACGTTCTCCGCCGTGATGCCGGCGCGCAGCCGGGTGTCGCCGTCGTCGAAATCGGGCGCGCTCAGCCACAGACGCAACAGGTGGCGCTTGCGATCGGGCGCGTCGTGGTCCTCGTAGGCGGTGCGGCGGTGCAGGATCGCGGCGTTCTTCACCCACTGCAGATCGCCCGGCACCAGTGTCATGTCGACGTGGAAGCGCGGGTCGTGGGCGAGCTGCTCGATCGCTTCGATCGCCGCGAGCTGGTCCGCCGTGAGCCGCGGTGCGTCGGGCAGCGCCTGTGCACCGCGGATGTACCACGGGATGAAGAACGTGTTGACGCGCGCACCGTCCTCGCCCACCGAGGGCGTCGAGCAGATCGGTCGGCTCAGCACGATCGGCGCGATGCCGGACTCTTCGTAGCGCCAGGGGAACTCGGTGAACAGCGCCGCGTAGAGCTGGGGACGGGTGCGCTGGAGTTCGGCGACGATCGCCGCCGAGCTGGCGAGCTGACTGGTGCCGCCGCTGTGCGCCGACCGGCGACACAGCAGGCCGATGATGTCGGCGCCGTCGGTGTGGAAGTCCTGCTCGGCCCGGGTGGTGTACAGCCGCGTGCTCGCAAGCCGCGGATCGGCCCCAGTATCGCGCACGTGGGTGAGCAGCTCGCCGTGGAGGTTCTGCGGCACTGGCGTGCCCAGGTGCAGCCCGAGCAGCAGGTAGGCGCGCACGAGTTCGTCCTCGGTCATCGCGTCGACGTCGAGGCCGCGGACGCGGACGAACCCGAGGCCGTCGCGCAGCGCGGCGCGCCACGGCCGGGTCGCGTGGACCAGCGGGCCGTCGGTCGGCAACGTCGCGCGATCGATCGCCGCGAGCGGTCGATCGGCGACCGACGCGACCAGGTCACCGAGGGCCGCACGCGCCTCGGCATCGAGCTCGTACGTCCACGTGCGCGGATCGGCGACGTCCTCGGCCCGCCAGCACGCGCGCGTCGGCGCGAGCCGAGCCGGCGCGGCGCCCGAGCAGCGCCCGTCGAGGCGATCGCGCGGCAGGAACTGTCGGGTCTGCGCGCCGCCGGGCAGGGTGCCATCGGGCCGCGGGGTGTAGCCGATCACGCGGCCGCGGACGTCGACGTCGATGTCGCAGCAAACCTCGAGCGCGCGTCGCAGCTGCGCGCGGCCCCGCTGCACCCGCGACTTCATGCCCGACAGCGAGATCCCGAGCATCTCGGCCGCCTCGCGCTGGGTCAGGCCCTCGAGCTCGGTGAGCGTGAGCGCCTCGCGGTAGGGCGACGGCAGCATCGCCACGAACGGCGCGATGCAGCTCGCCAGCCCCTGCTCGGCCGCATCGTCGTCGTCGTCCGAATCGAGTGGCGCATCGTCGGCGACCGCCGCGTCGACGACCGGATGCCGCGCCCTCGCGCGCTGGTGATCGACGATGGCGTTGCGGGTGATCCGATACACCCACGGCCCGAACCGCTGGTCGTCGCGCAGCCCGTCGGCGCCGCGCTGCAGGCGGAGGAACACCTCCTGCAGCACGTCGTCGACGTCGGCGGACGCGTCGAGCCGGCGGGCGACGAACGGGCGCAGCTGCTCAGCCAGCTCACGCCAACCCACGCGTCCTTCGATCACGCCTTGCTCTCCGGCGGGCAGCACGTCGGCCCACAGCAGCTGCGGCTCGGACCCGGACGCTCGGCGGTGATCCGTGCCGACGCGACGTAGTCCTCCACGCCGCTGCCCGGCAGCCACTCGCGGATGTACGCTCGGCTGGCCGGATCGACGTCGACGGCGATCGCGGTGAACCCCGCGGCCTCGAGCCACGCGCGGGTCTGCTCGACGTCGGCCGCTCCGGCCACGCATCCGGTCAGCGCGTCGAGATCGTGGGCCAGCGCCGGCGGCAGCGACCGCAGCTTCACCACGTCGGAGATCGCAAGGCGTCCGCCGGGCGCGAGCACGCGGAACGCCTCGCGGAACACCGCCGGCTTGTCGGGGCTCAGGTTGATCACGCAGTTCGAGAGAATCACGTCGACGCTGGCGTCCGCCACCGGCAGGTGCTCGATCTCCCCCAGGCGGAAGTCGACGTTCACCGTGCCGAGCTTGGCCGCGTTGGCGCGGGCCTTGCTGACCATGTCGGGCGTCATGTCGACGCCGATCACCCGGCCCTGTGGTCCCACCTGGCGGGCGGCGAGGAAGCAATCGAAGCCTCCACCGGCACCGAGATCGAGCACGACCTCGCCGGGCCGCAGCGCCGCGATCGCCTGGGGGTTGCCGCAGCCGAGGCCCATGTTGGCGCCCTCGGGCACGGCCGCGAGGTCGTCCGCGGAGTAGCCGAGCGCGAGGCTGAGCTCGGGCGCGGGTCCGCAACAGCCGGGCGCGCAGCTGGGGCTGGCGGTGGCCCGCGCCACCGATCCGTAGCGTTCACGCACCGCCGCACGCACCTCGTCTTCACTTCGTTCGTCCATGGGGTTCATTCGCTCCGTCCCCCAAGACGGACTCGATCGCCGAAGGACGCAGGCCACCACGCGCGCTCGCTCACATCCGTCGGCCGCGCTTCCCGGCAGCGGCGAAGCGGCCATCGAGCTGCTGGGGCGCGAGGACGTCGGGCTCGCGAGGGACGACCGTCGGGAGCGCAGCTCGACCGAGGGCCGCGAGGGCGAACGCAGCGCTCGACGGCCGGCCATCCTCGCGATCGAGGAGGACGATGTTGCGATCACAGCTCGATCTGATCCCAGAACTCATGGCCCGGCGTGGTGCAGACCCCGAGATTGTCACCCGCACATCCGGGGTAGTCGGGGAACATCGGCAGGCAGACTTGCCCGGGCAGACAGGTGTCGGGCCCGTCGACTTCGCAGTGCGAGGTGCAACAGCTCTGCCCCAAGGGCCCGGGGTCGCAGCCCGGCACCGCCGTGACCGGCGCGCACATCGAGCCGAACTCGCAGGCGTAGTTCGAGTCGCAGCCCTCGCCCGGCGCGGCCACGGGCTCGCCTGCGATGGCACAAACGAGAAACGGCGTCGTCGATTGCACACACACGGCCCCGGCCTCACAGCTTGCCGGATCGAGCGGGCTGCAGCCGCAGCCGGCATCGTTGAAGCACGATCCACCGCACTGGATTTCGCCGAGCTCGATGCAGCTGTCGTTCCAGCCGGACGCACAACAGTTGGGATCCGCCGCACACACGCACGCCTCGAGGGCAGGATCCGCAGCACATCCGGGGGGCCCCGTCACGTCGCTCACCTCACCGGTGTGCACACAACACGCGGGCTCCCCGGTGGGCATGGGGATATCGGCCGTGGTACTGCCTTCGCCGGCGCTGGTCTCCCCAGTCCCCGCGCCAGTGACCGCGCTGGTCCCGCTGGGATCGGGGGAGCCGGAGCCCGAGGTCGTCCCGCCGACATCAGGAGATCCGGACTCCGAGGCGACGTCACCGCCCGAACTCGAACCCGACACACCCGTCGACGACGTCGTCGTCGCTGCGGGCTCGTCGCCCACGTCGAGCGCTGGATCGCAGCCGGAGAGCGCGAGCGTCGCGCCCATGACGAACAGTGTGTAGCGAATGCGATTGTCGATCATCGAACCGATGTATTCCGCCGAGGGGAGAAACTGTATCAGCGACAGGACGCACTCACGCGCGCCCCCAGGGGCGAATCGGAGAACTGCCGCAGGAATACGACTGCTAGCGCCCTCGCCTGTTGCCGATCGCCGTCCGCACAGGTCGCCAGCACGCGGAGCGCTGCCCATTCTTCGGCGAGAATGTCACCGTCAGCGAGGTCCGAAGGAATCGCCGCCAACGCCCCTTGCGGCTGGCCACTGGAGAGCAGTGACCACGCACGCGCAAGCTGCTCGGCCTCGGCTCCGCGCGGCGTGCGGTGATCCAGGTTTTGGCTCGCGACAGGATCGCTCGCGTCGGGCGCAGCCGCTCCCAACGCGTGGTTTCGAGGTCGCGCGCTCTGCTCGCGACGCGGCGACGAATCCCCTTCGGGGGAGGCCGTCGGCACGGCGTACGTCGCCGTTGGTGAAAACGCAGTCGGTAATGTCGCCGCATCGGAGCCGCGCTTCGATCCGTTCGTCGAAGCTGCGGCATGTGAGGCGCCGCTGCGTGCTCGATCCACGGAGAGAGCGCGCGACGGCTGATTTGCCTCGTGCGTCGCCACCCTGCGTGCCACGACCGCAGTCCCCCCGGCAACCAATACCAGCGCCGCCGCCAAGCCCAACCACCGGCCGGCCGGAACTTGCGCATGCGCATCGACTTTCGCTCGTGGGTCGGTGTCGAGTACGCGAGCGAGCACACGCGAAGACACCGCCGGCTCGAGGTCGATCTCGCGGCGGAAGGCTGCGAGCACCTGCTGCGCACGGGAGCCGTTGGATGAATCAGTCACGGCGAGCCTCCCTCGAGATCGGTACGCACTTCGAGTTGCCGGGCGAACTGCGCTCGCATGGCGCGCATTCGAGCGTACGCTGTATTGGCGTTTACCCCCACCGCGCTCGCCGCTTCCGCGACGGTATGGCCCTCGACTTCGACGAGTATGAAGATCTGCCGGGAGTTGTCATCGAGTGTGTCGAGAAAGCGCCAGACGAACTGTGCCGCCTGTCGCTGTCGCAGCCGCACCTCTGGGTCCGCGTCGAGCACGACGGGTGGGTCGATCCGGCTCAAGCGGGCTTCATACCGAGCGGCGCCCCGACGCCAGTTGCTCACGACGCCCCGTGTCAGGTGAAACAGCCAAGTCGACAATGAAGCACGGCCGTCGTACTGGGACATTTTTTCGCGGGCGCGAATGAAGACGTCCTGGAGAAGATCCTCGGCCGCATGACTCGGCACTCCTGCGGCCCGAAGGCATCGCCATACGAAGGGCGACTGCCGGCGATACAGCTCGACGAACGCCGTGTCGCGCGCATCGGCCTCGCTGGATGTGCGGATCGCCGGTACGGTGCCCACGTGAGCGATCACGGCCTCGTCCTGTTCATAGTCCGCCGAACCGTTCCAGCTGTATGTCGCCGGGCGAGGTCGATCTCGATTCCAAGCCCAAAGGACGTGCCGAACCGCGGCACTTGCGTCACGAGACGCCCCGACGACGTTCCGATGGTGGGGTGGACGACAGCAATTGTCGGTTCGACCCGCGCAAACAACGCGACGTTCTGTGTGCCCCCGAGCCGAAGCGTCGGCGCGACGCTCACCCCGACGCTCACCCAAGGCCCGATGTCACGCCGCGTGGGGCGGAGCCCGTCGATGCCCCGGGCCACCAGGGCGGCGCCATGCAGACCCGCACACGACGGAAAGGACCAGCGGTTGCGCCCGGCGACGTAGCAAGCGCGGGCGACCGCGCCGTACGCATGGACGCGGACCGTGATCTCGCGAGTGCCGGCGACGGTCGACGGCAGCCAAGCTTCGAGGCCGAACTCGACGCGGAGTCGGCGCGTGGCCAAGCTGCCCAGCAGGTCGACGCGAGCGGTGAGCCTCGGCAGCCCAAGCGCCGGACCCACCGCAGCTGCTGTGCCACCATGCAGCCCTGGCTTGGTTCTACGGCGCGCCTGCAGCCGCGGCGCCGCAGCGGGCAGCGGGGTGCCGGGGCTGGCGGCGCCCCCAACCGCTGCAGGGGCGACGCGCTGACCGGGTCCAGCAACGGTACCTCGCTCGTCGACTTGCGGCACCGCGCTGACCCCCTCATAGGCTCGAGCAGACGCGCTCTCCCGCTCCCCGAGGCTGATGCCGAGGATCACCGCTGCGAGTTCGATCGCATCGGAGCATGTCTGCGCGGGGATCGTGCGCGTACGAACCCGGCCCGCGTCCGCCAGCGAAAGCGACAGGGTGAGGCGCCCGTGGTCATCGTCGACCCGCGCGGTGGCGACCAGCGCACGGTCCGTCGGCCACGGACGGCCGCGCAATGCCTCCGTGCGGTTCTTCCATACCTCGGCGCTCCCGCATCCCGGCGGCGCCGTCCATGCCAGCGTGATGCGCTCTGCGTCGACCTCATCGAATTGCGCGATGGACCACGCGAGTGCGGCCGACAACGTGGAGAGCATGGTGCGCGGGCTGCGATGGAGGCGTGACGTGGGGGGCCATGGCGCGCAGGCGGCGGATCCGTGAGCACCCATCGCGACGACCATCGGCGACCCTGGGGTCCATCAAGCTGAATCGGTGGTCTGCTCCGCGGTGGCCGAGCATGGCGTCATCGCAGCGGCGGCCCTTGCGAGCGCCCCGCGGACGCACGAGCCCCTCGCGTTGTCTGCCCCGCATCGCGCTGGTATCGTCGGCGATCGAGGATGTCGTAACCAACTTGGCGGACGTGGGTCGTCGATCGGGTGGTGCCGGCTCGGACGCCGGGCTCGCCAATGCGGCGACGCTCGACGCCGACGCCGACGCCGACGCGAACACGGACGCCGACAACGACGCCGATGCCGACGCCGACGTCGAGTCGTGGTTGGTCCGGCTCGCCGCCGCGCCCGAGGTCCCGCTCACCCTCGTCCCGGGCGCCTCGATCGGCACCTCCTTTCGCATCGAGCGCGAGCTCGGCCGCGGCGCGATGGGGGTCGTCTTCCTCGCGCATCACCTCGTGCTCGACCGCAAGGTCGCCATCAAGATCCACCGCGCCCGATCGGCCTTCGCCGCCGATCGCCTCCTGCGCGAGGCCAGGGCCCTCGCCCGCGTCGAGCACGAGCACGTCATCACCGTCCACGAGGCCGGCGCCTGGGAGGACCAGGTCCTGATCGCCATGGAGTACGTCGACGGTTGGACCGCGAGACAGTGGGCCGAGCTCGAGCCCAGGTCCTGGCGGGAGATCGTCGCGCTGTACTGCAAGGCCGGCCGCGGCCTGCAGGCCGCCCACGAGCGCGGCCTGATCCACCGCGACTTCAAGCCCGACAACATCTTGGTCGGACGCGATGGGCGGGTGCGCGTCGCCGACTTCGGTCTCGCCCGCATCGATGTCGACGATGCCGAGCAGCGCGCGCGCTCGGTCGATTCGATCGCGAGCTCCGAGACGTCCGCGCCGGCCGCGACCGCGGGCCTGGTCGGCTCGCCCGCCTACATGGCCCCCGAGCAGTATCGGACCGCGGCCGTCACCGCGGCCGCCGATCAGTTCGGGTTCTGCGTCTCGCTGTTCGAGGCGCTCTCCGGCACGCGCCCCTTCGACGGCGATAGCGTCGACACGGTGGCCGCGGCGATCTGCGCAGGTCGTGCCCGCGAGCTGCCACCGCAGCACGCCCCGGCCCACATCCGCGCTGCCCTCCGCCGCGGCATGGCCGTCGACGACGCCCAGCGCTTCCCCGACATGGCTGCGCTGGTCGCCGAGCTCGAGCGCGATCCGGGCCGCACCCGACGGCGCACCGCCGCGGCGATCGGTGTCGTCGGTCTCGTCGCCCTCGGCGGCTGGCAGGCCTCGACGTGGCGTGCCGATCGAGCGGTGGACGAGTGCGGAGATCCAACCGCAGAGTTGATCGGCGTGTGGGATCCGAGCCGCCGCGAGGCGATCCAGACCGCGATGGTCGTCGACGACGACGCGACGGCTCCCGCGCGGTTCGAGGCGATCGCGACCGCCATCGACGACTACGCCGCGCGTTGGGGCGCCGAGTGGCAGCAGGGCTGCACGCGCCCCGCCGTGCACGCGTGCCTGGTCTCGGCGCGGGGTCGCTTGAGCGCCCTGCTGCAGTTCCTCGAGCGCGCGGGGCCGCAGGCGCTGCTCTTCGCCCCGAGCGCCGTCACGCACCTGGCCGACCCCGTCCTGTGCGCGCAGGCGGTCGAGGGCGGTGGCACCGAGGCGACCGAGGCAACGAACTTCGCCGGCGCGCTCGCCGAGCTCACCCTGCGCGTCGAGGCTCGGCGCGATCCGGCCGACCTCGCCGAGCTCGAGCGCCTCGCCCGCGATGCCGAGGCCGCCCAGGAGTTCCGTGTCGCCTCGCAGGCCCTCAGCCTCGCCGGCCGACTCCTCGACGACGCCGAGGCCGAGCCCTTGCTGCGACGCTCGGCCACCCTCGCCGTCAGCGGGGGCAATCGAGACGACATGGCGATCGCGTGGAGCCTGTCGGCGGCCACGCTCGCCGAACTCGGGAGGCTCGACGAGGCGGCCGCGCAGCTCGAGCTCGCCCAAGGCGCGGCGCGCGACATCACCGAGCTGGCCACACGCGCCAGCGTCGCCAACAATGCGGGGATCGTGCTCGCCCGGCTACGGCGCGCGGAGGAGGCGATCGCGTCGTTCCGTGAGGCGATCGATCTGAACACCCAGGTCTACGGTCCGCAGCACGAGAGCGTCGCCGAGAGCCGCACGGCCCTGGCGATCGTGTTTCGGGACATCGGCCGCCTCGACGAGGCGAGGACCGAGGCGGAGACCGCGTTGGCGATCCTCGGCACGTCGGTCGGCGATCGGCACCCCCTGTTCGCAAACACCCAGGGCGTGCTCGGAGCCGTGTGCCTGCACGCGGGCGAGAGGGAGTGCGCCGAGCGGGCCCTGACCGCGGCGGCGGCTGTGTTCGGCGACGTCTTGGGTCGCCGCGGCGACGGGGCCTGGGCTGGTATCGAGCTTGCCGGGCTGCGTCTGCAACAGGGCCGACTCGATGATGCGATCGCACTGCTCGAACGCATGCTTGCCCAAGTGACGGCGGAGTCGAGGCCGCCGTCGAAGCGGCTCGGCGAGCTGCTCGGCAACGTCGGACTCGCCTACGCCATGCGCGGGGACGCAGCGCGCGCGCTCGAGTTCTCCGTGCGCTCGCGCGACGTCTTCGCCGCCGTGATGGGCAACGATCACCGGCTCGTCGTGAGCGCGACGACCAACGTCGGCAATCTGCAGCGCGAGCTCGGCCGCCTCGACGCATCGGCGGCGTCGCTGACTGCGGCGGTCGAGCAGGCGCGCCGCATCCTGCAGCCCACCGACCCGATGCGCCTCAACGCCGAGATCGAGCTCGGCATCACGTCGCTCGTCCAAGGGGACAGCGTCCGCGCACTGTCACTCGCGCGGGGCGTCCTCGCGATCGTGCCCGAGGACGAGCCCACCGTGCACCTGGCCGAGGCTCGATTCCTCCTCGCCCGCGCCCTCGGGCGCAGCTCGACCGAGGGCCGCGAGGCCGCGAGGCAATCGCTCGCGGTCTACCGCCGCCTCGGCGAAGGCGTCGCCGGCCAGGCCGCGCTCGTCGAGGCGTGGCTCGAGCCGGACGACCGCGAGTAAGCCCTCGGCGCCGGCTGGAGCGAGCTGCCGCCGGCGACGACGTGTCGACGACGACGGCAGGCTCGCGCTCGTCGTCGGTGGGGCTCACTGCGCGAGCTGGACCAGCGCGTCGACGTCGAACTGCCCGCCGTCGATGCGCGCGGTCTTCGGGCCGCGCGCGTAGCCGCCGACGTGGGTCGGATACATCGCGGCGCGGTAGGGTTCGCGCCAGCCGAACGCGGTGTCCTCGAGGAAGTGATCGACCGCGAGCCGGAGATCGAGATGATCGCCGGGGGCAATCGCCGCGAGGCCGTACGCAACGGTCTGCTCGGGATGGGGTCCGAGGTCGTCGGCGTCGGCCAGCAGCGCGTCGAACAGCGCCTGCACGCGCTCGCTGCGGGCCTGCGCGAGCGAGCGCGCGGTGGCGTCGGCGTACAGCGGACGCTTGGCGGCATCGATCGGGAAGCGGATCTCGAGCGCGCTCGGGCCCAGCGTGCCGACGCCGACGATGTTCGCCCCCTCGGCGGCGAGCAAGCGTTGGTAGTCGGCCGCGAAGGCGTCGTAGTGCTGCGCGATGAGATCGAGTTCCTTGCCGGCGTCGCTCGCCACGCCCAGGCGCTCGCCCATGAGGTCGGCCGGATCGGTGTCGCGATCGACCTCGCTGGCGCCGAGGATGTCACCGAGCGCCTGCTTCAGATCGAAGCCGGTGCGCTGCGTCGCGAGCTGCGCGAGCGCGCCGTCGTCGAGCCGGAAGTCCATGAAGATGGAGGTGCCAGGCCCGACGAAGCCGTTCTCCTGGATCTCGAAGGTGCCCTGCACCAACAGCTTGTGGGTCGCCGCGGTCACCAACAGCTCGCGGGTGTCGCCCGGCAGGTTCGCGATGGTCGGCGTGAACGCGGCCATCGCCGCGTCGCGCATGCCGGCGAGCTCGGCGTTGGTCGCCGCCTCCACCACGCAGGTGTCGTGCACCTTGGCGCCGGGGCACAGCGACTGCGCGAAGCGCTCGAGCGCGTTCGCCGGGGCGTCGATCGCCGCGTAGGCCTTCTCGCCGCCGAGTGCGAGGATCAGTGCGTCGAGATGATCGACCAGCTTGTCGCGCTCCATGCCCTTGTCGGCCTCGCGCAGCTGAACGATCAAGTTGGTCTCGCCGACCGGTGGCGCCTTCGACTCGGGTGCGAAGGTGAGACCCGCCAGGCCCACGCGCGTGTAGCCGTGGGAGCTGACGAAGATGCCGCCCTCTTCGTGGAGCGAGTCGAACAGCAGCGAGCGCACACCACCGGGCGTCTGCGCGACCACCTCACCCTTGCTGGTGATGGTCGTGCGGTAGAACGAGAGCCCCAGCAGGTCGATGCCGGCCTCGGAGGTCGAGGCCACGCCCGAGCGCAGCAGGTCGAAGTCCTGCTCGACCCCGGCGGCCCCACGGTTCGCCAGCGCCTGCGCCAGTCGGACGTCGCCGACCAACGCCTGGGCCAGCGCAGCCTCGAGCTCGGCGGGGTTCGCCTGCGCGAGGTCGAAGCGGAAGCGTGCCACGCTCGCGCGGGTGGTCGAGGTGCTGCTACCGGCGTGGGCGGAGACGAGGTTGACCTTGTCGTCGAGCTGCTTGGTCAGGGCCTTGCCGACCAGCTGCGCGAGGTCGACGTTGATGGCACCGATATCGACGTTGACGGTCGGCAGGCCTTGCACGCCCCAACCGTCTTCGATGGCCACGCGCGCCGAGCGGACCTTGGCCTGCTGCACGCCGACGTCGAGCACGATCTCGCTGCCGCCCATGCGCACCAGCTGGATGTCGAGCACGCCCTCGACGTACGCGACCAGGCCTGCGGTCAGCACCAGCTTGTAGCTGAGCACCGACAGCGGCTCGGCGATGACCAACGGCGTGCCGACCGAGAGGTTGGCACCCAGCCGCCCCTTGCCGCGCAGGGCCACGACCTCGCCGGGCTTCATCTGGCCCAGCTCGGCGACGCTACGTGGCACCACGAAGCCGCGCAGCACCTTGGCCGACGCGAGTGGATCGGCCGGCGCAGTCGCGTGGGCCTGGATCAGCCGGCCCTCGATGGTGGCGCCTGCATCGAAGCCGACCGGCAGCAACAGCTGGCGGTTGCCGACGTCGAGGCCTTTCACCGGCACCTGCCACTGCTTGCCGAACGACGCATCGAGCTTCAGCGACAGCTCCGCGTAGAGCTTGTCGGCACCGGCGGCGAGATGGGCGCGACGCAGCTCGTTGACCTCGGTGGTCAGCTCGCGCTCGCCGTACAGCGTCGCGAGGCCGCTGACCAGCGAGTCGAGCGCGGCGGCGTCGTGCAGCACCGGCTCGGCGAGCTTCACGTCGACCCACTTCGAGCTCGACAGCAGATCGTTCAAGCGACCGATCACCAGCGGCACGCCGGCACCGAGCAGATCATCGAGCGAGAGCTCGCGGGGATCCTTCACGAGCGACTTGATGCTGGAGAAGCCGTCGCACTTGCCGTCGCAGGTGACATCGAGCTCGTCGAAGGCGAGCTCGCCGTCTTCGTGGCACGCGGATGCGGTCAAGGCGCAGAGGGCAAGGGCGAGGGTGGCGCGGTGCTTGGACACTTCGGGAGGGCCTTCGGCGTGAAGTGACCACGATGGGGCCAGTGGTTCACCGATGCGCGATCATCGAGGCCGCAAAGCCGTGATCGGCCCCGGGGGTTTGGCACCCCACGCGCGTCGCTGCCGCTGGCCCTCAGCCGCCGAACAGACGCTGCAGCACGCCGCGGCGCTTCTTTGCGGCCTTCTTCTTCGGTGCGGCGTAGGCGGGCGGTACCGTCCACGCCGTCGCCGGCACCGGATGCGCTGCGAGCACCTGGGCGCGCACCGCCTGCAGACGCATCGGCAGCACACCACAGGCCTCGGCGCTGGCAGGGTCGGCGTCGGCGGCCGCGACCGGCGGCGTGACCCGGTGCAGCGTGCCGAGCACGCCCGGGCTGGGCTCGGCCTGGATCTCGTCGAGCGCCGCGCCGAACGCCACGCACGGCGCGGGCGCCTGGCCGGCCTGCCACAGATCGAGCGACTGCTGCAGGCTGCGGTCGAGCTTGCTGCTCGCATCGGCATCGGCCGCGATGCGATCGAGCGCGCGGTGTCGCAGCGAGTACTCGAGCACCGGCTTGGGCGCAGCGACGAAGTCGAGCAACACCGGCAGCGCGCGATCACCCATCCGCGTCAGCGCGAGCTCGGTCGCTGCCACGCGCAGCGGCGGTCGCTGCAGCAGCGTCACCAGCTCGGTCAACACAGCCGGCTCGTCGAGCGCGTCGTCGTCGACCTCGAGCGCGCGTGACCAAGCCTGCATCGCGTCGTCGTCGCGCGACGGCACCGCGGTGAGTTCGCGCGCGCGCTGCAGCAGCAGGCTGCCGTCGTCGGGATGCAGCACCAACAGCGCGTCGAGCTGCACCAGCGCCGCCGCGTGGTCGCCTCGGCCGAGCGCCTCGTCGAGTGCGGTGCGATCGATCGTCGGCGTCGGCGTCGGCAGCAGCGACGCGAGCGACGATGGCCGGGTATCGGCCGCCACCACCGCGGCGGCCCCTGGGGCCTTCGAGACCGGCGGCGGCGCGTCACCGCGCTGCCACGCCTGCAGCCGATCGGCGAGCCATGTCGCCGGCGGATCGGCGTCCGCGCTGCTCGGTGTCGAGGCACCGTCGGGGAGCTTCGCCAGCGCGATTGCACCGAGCACCACGGCCGCGGCCCCGACCCACCACAGCCGCGCGATCGCGCTGGGCTCGCGGGCCGGCGGCGGCATGCCGACCGCGCTGATCGGCGTCATGGTGGTCGCCCGCGCGATGGTGCCGAACACCGGCCGCGCGGTCGACGACGACGCGGCCGCGATCTCGGCGTCGATCTCGGCCAGCGCCTCGCGGACCTCGCGGGCACTGGCGAAGCGACGGTCGCGATCCTTCGCGAGCATGCGCATGACGACCTGACGCAGCCCATGGGGTAGCGCGTGCGAGAGCGGCGGCGGATCGTCGAACACATGCTGGCGCAGCAGCGCGGTCGGATCGTCACCCATGAAGGGCGGGATGCCGGCCAGCATCTCGTAGAGGATGACCCCCGCGGCGTACAGATCGGTCCGCAGATCGACGGTGCCACCGGCGGCCTGCTCGGGGCTCATGTACTGCGGCGTGCCGAACACGAAGCCCACACGGGTGAGCTTGGGACTCGCGCTGTCGGCCTCGGTGATCTTCGCGATGCCGAAGTCGACCAGCTTGAGCAGCTCATCGCCGTCGTGATCGCGCGTGACGAACACGTTCTCGGGCTTGAGATCCCGGTGGACGATGCCGTGCGCATGGGCGTGCTCGAGACCGGCGAGGATCTGCTGCATCAACGCGATCGCGCGACGCGGCGGCAGCGGCTTGCCGAGCTGCGCGGTCAGCTCGCCGCCCTCCAGCAGCTGCATCGCGAGGTACTTCGCCGGCGCCGCGCCGGGCACCGCCTGCCACGCCCCGAAGTCGAGCACGCGAACGCAGTTGGGGTGATCGAGCCGCGAGGCACTCGCGGCCTCGCGCTCGAAGCGGGCCGCGATCTCGCGGTCGTCGGCGAGCTTGGGGTGCAGGAGCTTGACCGCGACGTCTCGCTGCAGCCCGAGGTGGTGGCAGCGCAGCACCGCACCCATGCCGCCACGACCGAGCACCGCCTCGACGCGATAGCGCTCCGCGATCACGCGGCCGACCAGCACCGCGGGGTCGTCGGCTGCGAGCGCGCCAGTTGGCGCAGCGCCGGTGCTGCTGGCGGGAGCCGAAGTCACGCGGCGCCATTGTACCGGGGTCGCTCTCGGCCGTGATAGCAGGTCGATCCCGGAGGATCGCGGCCGCGTCGACGGCAGAGCGCCGCCGCCGCGCCGCGAGTTCCTGACCGCTCGTACCGGTGTAGGCTCGTTGCATGCCGCCGCACGTCCGAGGGATCATCGCGCTCGCCATCGCCGGCGCCTGCACCAGCAACGCCGACGGCAAGGTTGACAGCTCGTCGAGCTCCGACACCGACGGCACCAGCACGCAGACCGCATCGACCACGCAGGCGACCACGCAGTCCGCCACCACGTCGACCGACAGCGACACCGAGAGCACCGCCACCGCAGCGACGGACACCGCGACCACCGCGACCACCACCGCCGCAGACGACACCGCGAGCTCGAGCGGCGACGATGCCTGCGGCGACGGCGTTTGCAGCGACGACGAGGACGCCAGCAGCTGTTGCCTCGATTGTGGCGTGTGCGACGACGGTGCGACCGTGCGCATGCAGACCGGCGTCGAAGGCGGTGCCCCCGGCAGCGGCCTGACCCCCGGCGGCATGGCCGACACGCACGCGTACTTCGCGGGCGGGCCGTTCGCGGAGCTGGTCTACCCGTTCACGATCACCGACGAGCCGGTCGACGGCTCGAGCTGGTTCTGGGCCCAGCAGTTCTTCTTCGATGGCACCGATCAGGGCGGCTACACCGGCGTCCAGGCCAACGGCATCCTCGGCGGCCAGGTCGTCGGCAAGATGCTCATCGGCTCGATCTGGGACGCGACCGCGGCGGTACCCGGGCCGCAGGCCTCGTGTGAGCCGTTTGGCGGCGAGGGCGTCGGCTACAGCTGTCGGCTCGCGTACGCGTGGCGAGAGAACGTCACGTACCGCATGATCGTGCGCGAGGAGCAGCCGCAGCAGTGGTCGATCGCCGTGCACGATCCGACGATCCCCGGCGAGATCCTGCTCGGCACCATCACGACCCCCGCGGCTTGGGGCCGCATCCACGGCCCCACTGCCGGCTTCGCCGAGTACTACGGAGAGACCGACAGCTGCGACACCACGCCGTACGCGGTCGCACTGCTACACGCGCCGCTCGCCGACGGCACACCGCCGACCGGCGTCGACGCAGGCACGTACGGCACGTGCATGGCGGTGGCGACGAGCAGCTGCACCGGACCGCTGTGCCAGTGACGCGCCGGTGCCGGCACGCCGCAGGTTCCCGGGTCGCGAAGGACGGCGCGATACAGCGTCATTCGTAGCATGCGCCGGAAGTCGCCCGCTGGCCGCCGCGAGCTGTGCCACGATGGCGGGATGCAACTGCATGGCCGCGTGCTCCTCTTTGTCGCCCTCGCACCCGCCTGCACCGACGGTGGCGAAGGCGCGACTGCAACCGCAACCGCAACCGCGACCGTCTCGGCCAGCGTGGGCAGCGACAGCGCCAGCAGCGACGGCACCGGCCCCGTGAGCTCGACGGAGAGCAACATCACCACCACCGCGAGTACGTCTGCCAGCAGCGGCACCGAGACCGACACGACCGACCCGACCGGCAACGACTCGACCGACACCGACCCGAGCGCGGGCTCGACCGGCGAGCCCGGCATGGTCGTGTTGCCACCGAGCGACGGCGGCCTCGACTACCAGCTCGGCGGTGGCTACGAGCCACCCGCCGGCGTGATGATCGTGTCGCGCGATCGCAACGACACCCCCGCCGCAGGCCTCTACAACATCTGCTACGTGAACGGCTTCCAGGCCCAGCCCGACGAAGAGTCGTTCTGGCTCGACGAGCACCCCGACCTGGTACTGCGCGATGGCAGCGGCGATCCCGTGATCGACCAGGACTGGGACGAGATGCTGCTCGATACCAGTACCGACGCCAAGCGCACCGCGCTCGCCGAGATCGTGGGCGGCTGGATCGCCCAGTGCGGCACCGACGGCTTCGACGCGGTCGAGATCGACAACCTCGACTCCTACTCGCGCTCGATGGATCTGCTGAGCCAGGACGACGCAGTGGCGTACATGGCCCTGCTCTCCGACGCCGCGCACCAGCACGGCATGGCCATCGCCCAGAAGAACTCCACCGAGATCCTCGACCGTCACGTCGAGATGGGCACCGACTTCGCGGTCGCCGAGGAGTGCAGCACCTGGGACGAGTGCGCCGACTACGTCGACGTCTACGGCGGCGCGGTGCTGATGATCGAGTACGTCGAAGGCGACTTCGCCACCGGCTGCGCGCAGTACCCCGACCACTCGATCGTGCTGCGCGACGTGAACCTCACCACCCCCGGCAACGGCAGCTACGTCTACGACGGCTGCTGAGCCCCGGCGGCTGCCGACCGATCGACGGCCAGGGCCGGCCGGCGAGCGCGGGCCAGCGAGCGCGGGCCCTCGTCGGAGCCTCCCCTCGCCTCGCCGGGACCAAGCGGCGGCCCGGCACACAGAACCGCGGGCATGTGGCCACCCATGTCGCGATGACCGACATCGCGCGCCACCGCGGACTCATGATCGCTTGCCTCGCTGCCTGCGGCGGTGCGCCGGCCGCCGACGACTCCCAGGGCGTCGGCTCGAACGCGACCACGCAGACCGGCAGCGCCGACGGCACGGACGCCGACGCCAGCTCGGGCGCGAGTGAGGCGGCGACGGCTGCGGCCAGTGGTGGCAGCACCGAGGGGGGCGACGACGACACGGCCTCGAGCACGGGCTCCGACGACACCGGCGATGACACCGGCCCGCCGCCGCCGCCGGAGTGCGGCGACGGCTCGTGCGGAGCGCTCGAGACCTGTTCGAGCTGCGCCGACGACTGCGGTGCGTGTCCCGAGAACTGCGACGACCCCGACGTGCTGTGCGTCGACGATGCGCCGGGCAGCGAGTTCTCGACGATCCAGGACGCCGTCGATGCCGCCGTCGGCGGCGACACCGTGCTGGTGTTCGCGGGAGCGTACGCCGGGTTCCAGGTCGACCACTCGGGCGAGCCCGGCGCGCGCATCGAGATCCGCGCGGCCGAGCCCGGCGTGCAACTCGTCGACCCCGCCGACGGCCCGACGGTCGCGAGCAGCTGCGACGAAGCCCCAGCGGGCATCTGCATCGTGGGCTCGGACGAACTCGCTGGCGTGCACGATGTCGTGATCGAGGGCTTCGAGATCGCCGACATGCCGCGCTCGTGCGTGGTCGCGCGTTCGGCCAACCCCGGCGTTGCGGGCGAGAGCAGCCCCCACCTGCGGCTGGTGATCCGCACGATGAAGTGCACGCAGGCCGGGCACGAAGGCTTCTACCTCTCACAGGTGGGCTCGTCGCTGATCGAGGGCAACGACATCGTCGATGCCGGCGCCAACGGTGACGATCGTGGCCACGGAATCTACATGGCAAACGCCGGCTGCGACGACTCGGTACTACGCGGCAACACGATCCACTGGGATGGTGCCCTCGGCCCACCGGAAGGCGCTGGCATCCACCTCAACGGCGACCTCACCGTCGAGGGCAATGGCGGCGGTGACGGTGTGATCACGGGCATCACCATCGAGGGCAATCGCATCTGGGGTGCCGACCACAACGGCATCAACATGGACGGCGTCCGTGCGTCGCGAATCGCCGGCAACCTCATCTACGGGAACGCGCGCCACGCGATTACCGGCTATGCGATCGATGCGGCGGCCGGGCCCGCCGACCTGCACATCGTCGGCAACACGCTGGTGGTACCGTCGTTCGGTACCGGCGCGCCGATCCGTCTCCACGAAGACGACGGCGGGCACGTGTTCTTCGACAACATCGCGCTGGTCGAGGGTGGCGGCCCCAGCATCTCGGTCGAGAGCACGGCAATCGTCAGCGACTACAACGTGCTGGGGGCGGCGTTCGCGATCGCCGACGAGGACGTCGACCTCGCGCAGTGGCAGGCCGAGGGCCTCGACACGAACTCGCTCGTCGTCAGCGATCTGGCCGAGCTGTTCGTCGGCGCGAGCGACCATCACCTGGTGGATGGCGCGGTCGCGATCGATGCAGGCATCGCCGATCTCGCCGAGGTCGCGGCGCCTGTGTTCGACCTCGACGGGGTCGTGCGGCCCGTCGGCGGCGCGCACGACATCGGTGCCTACGAACGCTGACACCTATCAAGGTGCGGCAACGCAGCGAGGCGCGGTCAGGGCGGTGTTATGGCCCGTCACAATCGCTGTGTCGAGGTACTAGCCATGCCAGCGCACGTGGTTGCGGGCTCACCCCGCAACCGTGCAGACTGCGGCTTCGTGCTCGTGGCACTCGCACTCGCGCTGTCGGCCCCGGAGCCGGCACTGTCACTGCAGTGGCGCGCGCCTGCGGGGTGCCCCACCGCCGACGGAATCCGTGCGCGACTGGCCGACGCCGAAGCCACCGCCACACGCAGCGTCGAGGTGGTCGCCGAGATCTCGCAAGACGGCGGGCAGTGGCACCTGGCACTCGACCGCCGCAGCACCGCCGGCCACGAACGCGACCAGATGTCGGCGGCGCGCTGCGAGGTGCTCGCCGACGTGGTCGTCCTGCTCGCGACGATCGCCCTCGACCCCGACGCGACACCCCGAGCGAACACGCCACCGACACGCGTGCGGGTCGGGCTCGGTGCGCTCGCGACCCTCGACGTGGGCACCCTACCGCGGCCGCGCCCTGGCGCACTCGCTGCACTGCGCGTGTTCGGACGCTGGTGGAGCGTGGCGCTGCGCGGCAGCTACCTCGCTGCGGTGCAGGTTCGAGACCGCGATGACGCCGCGCTGAGTGCCGAGCTGTCGGTGTGGGCCGTGGGCCTGCGCGGCTGCGCGACGCCGGCGGCGAAGTCGGTGAGCTTTCCGCTGTGCGTCGGTCCCCAGTTCGGCGGCGTGCGAGGGCGCGCCGAGGCGGGCGCGGCCACCGAGGCCTGGGTCGCGCTGGACCTCGGTGCTGGTTTGGTGTGGAGCATCGCGCCACGTCGGCTCGGTGACATGTTGGCGCTGCTCGTCGACGTCGATGCGGTCATCGGTCTGCGGCGCCCTGGGTTTCACTTCGAGGGCCGCGCGTCGTTGGCCCGCACCGGTGCGATTGCGGTGCGGCCGTCGTTGGGTCTCGAGGTCCGCTTCGGGCGCCGTGGTCGAGGTGGCGCGCGGACGTGAGGTCCATCGGGGCATCGCCCGGACGAGTGGCCGGACGGGGCGCGCGTCGTGGTTGCGCGCTGGACTCGCGGTATCGCGCACGATGCGCCCAGCGGCATCCATGCTGGGAACACGGTCAATTCGCGCGTGTGAGGCTGATAGGCTGCGGTGTCACACAACAACGGCCCGAGCCGGCCACTGACCCGGCGCGCCCATTCGCCATGACTCTCAGCTTCACGCCGTCGCCCCATGCGGTGAGCCGCCACCGCGCGCTCGAGCCGACCCGGCGTGCACGGGTCGAGCACCTGCACCGCGAACACTACGCGTACGTGTGGCGAACCCTTCGGCACCTCGGGGTCGCTCCCGGGTGGATCGACGATGCCTGCCAGGAGGTGTTCGTCGTCGTGCACCGTCGCGTCGATGAGTTCGAGGGGCGCTCCGATGTCACGACGTGGCTGTTTGCGATCGCCCGTCGCGTCGCAGCCGACCATCGCCGCTCGCAGTGGCGCACCGCCCGTCGGCACGCCGCGCTCGCAGCCCAGCGCTGCGTCGAAGACGACGGGCCGATGCGCTTCGACGATCCCGTTGCGCGCACCGAAGCCGCCGATCGCGTGCAGCGGTTTCTCGACGGGCTCGACGACGACAAGCGCGCAGTGTTCGTGCTGTGGGCGTTCGAAGATCTGAACGGGCCCGAGATCGCGAGCCGCCTCGACATGAACCTCAACACGGTCTACTCGCGCCTACGGCTGGCGCGCGCCGAGTTCGAGCTCGCGTGCCGCGAGGCTGGTGGCGCACCCGAGCTGGCGATCGCAGCCGCGAGCGCGCGCGAACCGGGGCCGCAGCAGCGCATGGCGGCATGGATGCTGCTGGCGCCACAGCTCGGCGCGGTGACCAGGGCACCACTTTCGACCGCGCTGCTCTCGGCCAAGCTGTGGCTGGGTGCAGCGGCGGCAGCGGTCGCTGTGACCGGCGGCGCATGGATGATGCACACGCCCGCTGCGGCGCTCGCTCGGACGCGCACGAGCCCCGATGCCGAGCGACCCGCCATCGAGCCCCACTCGCCGACGCACGCGGCATCGACGGTGGGCGAGCTCGAACGGCGCCCGAGCAGCGCCGCGCAGGCAGCCGACGCGGCACCGGGCGTGCCCGCCATGCGCCAGCCGGCAGCAGAGCCCGTAGCCGGTGGTGTCGCCGCAGGTGCACCCACCGCGAAGCCGCCAGTGCCTGCATCGACACGGCCACGCCGGTCCGGCGTGGCGGCTGCTGCGACGCCGCCGCTCGCATCGGCAGCTCCGCCGGGCAGCGAGGCGCAAGCGCCCGAGCGCATCGCTGCGCCCGTGGTCCGGCCCGTCGAACCACCGATGGGTGATGCACTCGCGCAAGAAACCGAGCTCATCGCCGAGCTGCGCGCTGCGACACGAAGGGGCGATCACACCGCCGCGATCGCGCTCGCCGAGACCCACGCCGAGCGCTTCGGGCACGGACGCCTCGTCGCGCAGCGTCAGGCCTACGAGGCCATGGCCCGCTGTGGCCTGGGCCAGCTTCGGCGCGGTCGCTCACTGGCCCAGCGCTATCTCGATGCACACCCACACGCCGTGCTCGCCACGAGCGTGCGCAACGCGTGCTTTGGCGGATGAAGCCTGCGTTCGCGTGGCTGGTGGCGCTGCTCGGCTGCACGCCACCCTCGCGCGCACTGCCGGTGGTGGCGTCGGTGGGCGGCTCCGCCGAGGGCGGTAGCTCCGGCGGTTGCGACGACGCGAGCGCCCTTTGGGTCGACAACGTCGCCGGAGACAACGCCGCCGCCGGCACCGAGGCCGCGCCGGTCGCAGACCTCGATGCCGCACTCGCCCGCGGGGATGGTTGCGCGCAGATCCGACTCGTCGCCACCGGCACTGGCTACGCCGGCGCATGCATCCTGCGTGACGATGTCACGATCCTCGGCGTCGGTGGCCGTCCGCGGATCGATGCACCCGTGGTCTGCGACGAGCGCCTCGTGGGATTGTTCGTCCGCGCAAGCCACGTCCGCCTCGAACATCTCGAGATCGATATCTCGGCCAATGTGGGCGTCGAGGCACGCGCAGTGGTGTTCTCGGGCACGCCGATGTCCACCATCGCGGATGCTCACGCGATCGACGTGCTCGCACTTGGGCCAGGTGCGACGGCGAGCGGCCGCGCGCTGATGAGTAGCTCGCTGTGCAGCGGCTGCAGCTTCGAGCGCTGCACCGTACGAGATGCCGAGGGCGCCGGCATCGACTTCCAGAACCACCAGGACGACATCACCATCGCCGGCAACACCATCCAACGCGCCGGCGCCGGCTGCATCGGCGTCAACGGCGAGCCTGCCGCGGCGCAGGTCGGCGACGACGTGCTCGATGGCATCAGCCGTGGCGTTCACATCGTGGACAACCGACTCGAGGCCTGCGGCGGCGATCCGGCGATCCACCTCGCGAGCGTGCGCGAGGCGGAGGTCATCGGCAACGTGGTCGCGGGCGCCCCGTCGGGCGCACTCCTGCTCGACGACGACGGTGTCGGCGAGGCCGAGTTCGCCTCCTACGACGCACTCGTCGCCCACAACACCTTCGATTGCCGCGACTGCGAGAGTCCTGCCATCCGGGTGCGCAGCGGTACCGGCAACCACATCGTCGACAACATCGTGCTCGGCGCCATCGTGGCGGCAGATGTCGACGGCGCCGAGGTTGCGTTCGATCACAACGCATACGAGCCCGAGGCGAGCTTCGTGCACGACGGCGAGGGCGCGAGCTGGGCGCAGTGGCGCGATCTCGGCTTCGACGTCGCGACATTGGTGACGCCAACCGCCGGGTTCTTCGTCGATGCCGACGGCGGTGACTACCATCTCGTCGCGACTGCGCTGGCGATCGACGCCGGCGTCGACGTCGGCGTCACACACGACCTCGATGGCACCGCAAGGCCGCAGGGCGCCGCGGTCGATCTCGGCGCCTACGAGTTCATCGACGATGGATAGCCCACGGCCCGCTTCGATGGGTGGCGCGCCGGCCAGCTCCGCGGCGACGACGATGCAGCCCGAAGCCGCACAGCAGTGACCACGACGCGAGGTGTCCGGATGTTCGAGCCGCTCCCGCGACGCAGCCACAGGCGGGATTCGCCTCGCCGTCCGCAGCGGCATCACCGGTCGCGTCCGACGTGTCGGCGCTGGCCGCCGTGGCGTCGCTCGGCCCCGCGGTCGTGACCTCGCTGCCGGCGTCGGCATGGCCTTCCGCACCGCCGTCGCTGCCGCCGTCGCTCGCACCGTCGCTGCCGCCACCGGGATCGCGCGTGGCTTGATAGACATGGGTTGCGAGCACGCTGTGCGCACACGGTGGCTGTGTGGTGCCCTCGCGGGTGGGCTCGGGCGTATAGGCCCACCCGACGCGCCCGCGACCGAGCGACACCCACTCGTCCTGCTCACCCCAGCCCACGCCCGGCGCCAGCGTCTGCGCCTCGGTGAGCGCGTTGCCGTCGATGTCGATCTCCTGCAGGTGGTAGGTCGCGGGGGTCCGCAGCAGGCCCCAGTCGTCGAGGGCATCGACGCTCGACATCGTGCCGTAGCCCAGCAGGAACACGCCGTCCCCCAGCGGCGCCAGCTGGGGAAACGACAACCACCGATCGTCGGGTGCCGCGACCCACTTCGGCTCGCCGACCAGCGCCCCATCGGCATCGAGCCGCGCGATGGCGATGCTCGAGTGTGGGCCCTCGGCCGTGAAGTCCTGGTCGGCACCGAAGGCGCCGTCGCTCGGGCCGACCAGCACGCCCAGGAAGCCACCGTCATCGAGCGGCAGCAGCGTGCCGGCGCCGCCACCGTTTTGGATCCCCGTCGCAGGGAGCGTGAGAATGCCGGTCGACTCGCGGCCCTCGAGGTGTGCCCAGACGCCGCCGTAGGCCCCCATCTCGCCGAAGGGCGGCAGATCGGTGCCGCACCCGACCGCGTACTTGCCGGTGGTGCCGTTGAAGGCCGCGTGGTTGAAGATCGTGTGCCCCGCGGCGCACGCCCACAACCATCCACGTTGCATGTCGAGCGTCCAGTCGCTGCGATCGACCACGAGCATGGAGTCGCCTTGGTGCCACGCACCACCGCCGAATACGGTGGCCTTCAGGGACGCCGCGTAGGTGTCCTGCGCCTCGGCGTAGAGCAACGCCTGGCGACCGTAGTTCCAGCCGCCGATCGCCTTGTCGACGACGTACCTCGCGGGCTCGGCCGCGAGGTCGCCGTCCGGCCACTCGTACAACCACTCCTCACCGTTGACCTGCCCCTCGGCTTCGGAGCCGGGCTGCGTGAGCCACCAGCGTGCACCACCCTCACCCTCGTCGGGCAGCGAAGCCACCAGATCTTTGGTCAGTGGATCGACCTCGGACGACCGGGACGCACGCAAGCACAGGACACTCACCATCGAGCAGTCGCTTCGCACGGCAACGCCGTGCAGCTCGCTGCACTCGGGGAACTCGCGCGTGATCCCGGTCGGCAGTAGCTCGCCAGAGGTCGTGTCGAGCTCGGCTTCGAGCAGCAGCCCTGCCGTCTGCGCGGTATCGCTGGTGGCCGTGGTGAGAGATGCCCACAGGCGCGGCGTGCCGGCTTCGGGGGTGCACGCGGCGAAGTACATCTCGCGCGGCCGCGTGCCCTCACCGGGGTCGTACGTCAGCAAGTGAACCGACCACGGCGCCTCGCAAGCGTTGGTCACGGCCGCGGGCAGCGGTAACGAGGTCGAGGTCACGATGCCCGCCGCGCGCAACGGGCTCGCCTCCGCTGCGCCCGCGTCCCCAGGCGCGTCGGCGGGATCGCAGCCGACGACCGTCAGGCCGGTCGCAGCGAGCGGAAGCAGCCGGGCGGCGAGGCAGAGCGGGTACAGCCCCCACGGCACGATCATCGGAGTCGACTCGATCGGCATCGTCCCAAGATAGCGAGGCTGCCGTGCCGCCGTCGCTTACCGCCGATGACATCGCCGCGACGGCGTCGTCCGACTCGACGGGTTCACCGGGTTCGAGCACCGTCCCAAAAAGGCTGCTCGGGGCCCTTGCCACGGCATTCGCTCGCGCCCCGCCGAAGTTTGTTGTCGCGTGTTATCGCCGCCAGCCTCGAACCGCGCTGCCGCGCCGCGGCCGCTCGATACAATCGTTCGGCATGAAGGCCCCCGCGATGCTCGTCCTCACTGTCGTCGTCGGCTGCTTCGCCGAACCGCTTTTGGTCACGTCGCCGGGGACGAGCGGCGATTCGTCGTCGGGTACCGGGGCGCCGTCGAACGACGACGGAACCTCGGCATCGGCAGCGAGCGATGCCGATGGTCCAGGGTCGAGCCACGCGGAGACATCCACGGGCAACGCGATCGATGGCGGCGGTGCGACGTGCGGCGACGGCATCCTCGACGATGGCGAGGCGTGCGACGACGCCAATGGCGTCGCCGATGACGGGTGCGACCCTGACTGCCAGGCCTCGGAGCTCGTCGCGATCGATGGCGGTCGCGCGCACTTCTGCGGACTCACGCGCAGCGGGGCCGTGCTGTGCTGGGGCGACAACGAGGCGGGCCAGCTCGGGCTCGGTCACACCGACGCGGTGGGCGACGACACCGACGATCGGCTGGATCGCGCGGTCGAGCTCGGTGCACGTGCGATCGCCGTGCAGGCCGGCGGGGCGCGCAGCTGCGCCGCACTCGAGGACGGCTCGGTCCGTTGTTGGGGCGTCGTGGGCCGCGATCGACTCGGCGACGAGCCCGCGGACTTCCCACTGCCCGCCGTCGCGCTGGGTGGTGGTGAGGTCCGCGAACTCGCGGCCGGCCTCGCCAACGACTGCGCGCTGCTCGATGGCGGCGTCGTGCGCTGCTGGGGTCAGGGATACGCCGGCGTGCTGGGCCAGGGGAACACCGATGCCGTGCTTCCCACCGATGATGCACCTGCGCCCATCGTCCCACTCGGCAACGCCGTACCCGAGCACATCGCGTGCGGCGTCACCACCTGCTGCGCCGCGAGCCACGACGACGTGCTGTGTTGGGGAACGGGGGCACTCGGCGTCGGCGTAGACGCGATGACGGCGATCGGCGACCAGCTCGGCGAGATGCCGCCGATGCCGGTGCAGGACACCCTCATCACGCAGACCGACGCGATCGCGGTGGGCATGAGCGCGTGCCGGCTCGCACCCGACGGCGAGGTGCGTTGCTGGGGTGCCAACCAGGCCGGTCAGCTCGGCACCGGTGCAACCGCCGAGGTGCGCGGTGGTTTCGACGACGCGCCGGTATCCTTGCCGGTCGCCTCGGACACGCTCGAGGTGGTCATGGGCATCGCGCACCTGTGCGCGCGCTCGACCATCGGCGAGGTCCGCTGCCTCGGCACCGGCTACCAGGGTGCCAACGGCGCGGGCACGGGTTCGGGCGTCGGCGACGAGCCGGGTGAGACTCCGCCCGCGCCGCTGCCCCTGCCTGCACCGGCGCTGCTGCTCGGCGCCGCGAACTATGCCACGTGCGCCTGGCTCGACACCCACGAGCTGTGGTGCTGGGGTGAGAACAGCAGCGGGCAGCTGGGACAGGGCGATCAGATCGCCTTGGGCGACGACGAACCGATTGATGTGGGTCACCCCGTGCCGCTGTTCGGCCGGGTGCCGTGACGCTGCGCCGGTCTCCGCTCCCCGTGGCATGCTCGACGCCCGACCCACGCGATGGCTCGCCTGACTCCGATCGCCGACGGCGCGCCGTGGATGCCACCGGCCGAGGCCCTCATCGGTCGCTCGCCGCTGTGTACGCTCCGGCTGAGCGCCACCGACGTTTCGAAGGAGCACGCCACGCTGCGCTGGGTCGGTGACGCCTGGGAGCTCCGCGACCTCGGCAGTCGCAACGGCACCTACGTGGCCGGCAAGCGGCTGAACCCCAGCGAACGCGCGAGCCTGCTCGCGGGCACCGTGCTTCGCTTCGGCGCCACCACGGGCTACACGGTCGACGACGACGGGCCGCCGCCCGCGATGGCCCGCCGCGAGGACACCGGCACGTGGGTCGCAGCAGCCCACCGCATGCTGGTGCTCCCCAACGACGAGCACCCCGAGGCGACCGTGCACCAAGACGCGGCCGGTCGGTGGATCCTCGAGCTCGACGGTGTGGCCAGCGAAGTCCACCACGCGGACCTGTTGATCGCTTCGGGTGTGACATGGCGGCTGTCACTGCCGTCGCTCGGCGACCGCACCGCCGAGGTCTCGGGACGACTGCTCCGTGGTGCACGCCTGCGCTTTCGCGTCAGCAGCGACGAAGAACACGTGTCGCTGCTGATCCACACGACGGCCGAAGCGATCGATCTCAAGAGCCGTGCCCACCACCATGTCGCGCTGGCGTTGGCACGCGCGCGCCTACGCGACGTCGTGGCCGGCGTGCCGCCCGCGGAACAGGGCTGGGTCTATCACGATGAACTCGCGCGCATGATGGCCACCGAGCGCACGCACGTGAACGTGGCGATCCACCGCCTGCGTCGTCAGCTCGAGGACGCCGGCTTCGTCGACGCGCCGTCCTGCATCGAGCGACGCCTGAGCTCGGGGCAGCTGCGGCTGGGCATCGCCGAGCTCGAGGTGTTGCCGGCGTCGTGATTCGCGATCGTCAGCGTTCGGGCAGCCCCGGCGCGAGCGCCGAGGCGATCTCGGGCGCGAGGAAGTCCCAGTCGCTCGAGCGCGACAACAGCGACGCGGCCGCGCCCAAGCCGACGCCTTCGGTCGCATCGCCGGTTGCGGCGTCGCGCCGAGCCAAGCCGAGCAACACGTCGACGAACGCCGCCTCGTCGTCGCCATCTTCGATCCGGACCAGACGAGCAGCCTCTGCGAGCCGCGCGATGGCCTCGAGCGGTTGTCCCCGCGTCGCCGCCAGGTGGCCCAGCAGTGCGTGCGCGCCCCATGCGGTGGGTAGCGGCGCACCGCGTGCGTCGCGGAGCACCGCGTCGGCTTGCGCCCCGGCAGCAGCGGCCGCGTCGAGCTCGCCCGCCCGCGCCAGCACCCATCCCGCACGCCATGCGACGCTGCCGCTGGCCGGATTGGCGGGACCAAAGTTCTGCAGGGCCAACTCGGCGCACCCACGTGCGAGCGCAGTCCCGAGCTCGAGGTCGCCGAGCACCATGTGCGTCCACGCCAAGTTCGCACGCGTGGTCACGCTCGAGGGGTGCTCGGGTCCCAGGTGCCGATCGAAGATGTCGAGACTTCGCTCGAGCAACGTCGCGGCGTCCTCGATGTCGTCCATCGCGTTGGAGATCGCGGCCTCGTTCCCCAGGTGGGTGGCGAGCACCAGCCCATCGACGCCGAACAGCGCCTCCATGCCCACGCGCGCGGCGGCGAAGTGCTGGCGTGCCTCGTCGTAGCGGCGCATCTTTCCGTAGGTGACGGCGAGATTGGAGTGCAGCGTGAAGCGCTGGGCGTCGTCGGGCGGCAGCACCCGCTCGGCCTCCGACACGGCCGCACGAAACGCCGCGAGCGATGCTTCGGCATCGCCACCCTGCATCAGCGAGATCGCTTCGACCTCGTCGAGGCGCAGCGCAGCACCCGGGCCGAGCTCGCTGCTGGGTAGATGCGCGCGCGCGACCTTGATCCACGCCATCCCGAGGTCGGCACGGTTCTCCTTGAACGCGAACTGACGCGCGAGCGCCAGCGCGGTCAACACGACCGCATCATGCGTACCGGCCTCGACACCGAGCGCATACGCGGACTCGAGTGCCGGCACGGCCGCGGCGCCATCCGTCTCCCATGCGATCGACGCGCGGAGCGTGCGGAAGTCGGCGAGCTGCGGTCGATGGGCGAGGTCCTCGATCTCGGCCTCGACCGCGTCGAGCTCGGCATTGGCCGCGTCGGGGCGCCCGAGCGACCACGATCGCCGAGCGCGATCGAGGCGGCGCTGCGCGGCGGCGACTGCGGCGCGATGCTCGGCCGGCGGGCCCGGGGGCCGCGTGGCCGAGATCGACACGCACCGTCGGGGATCGGGCAGCTCCCCGAGCGCGCGCGCGAGCACGTCCGAGGCCGGCGGGTCGGCTCCGAGCGCGGCATCGATGGTCTCGGCCAGGCCCATCGCGTGATCGGACAGACACGAGGCCAGCTCGGGAAACCGACTGTCGTTGCCCCGGGCGTGCGACTCGCATGCGGTCGCCCATGCGGCGGTGAGTTGGGCGGCGTAGTGGTCGGCGCGGCGGATCAGCGGGCCCGACTGCGTCACGGCGCTGACCAGCTCGCGACGGCGAGGTTCGTCCCAGATGTCCACGAGCGCCGATGTCGGCGACACGCAACGTGGATCGGGTCGGGTCGCGGCCGCGTAGAGCCCGACCGCGCCCACCGCGAGTGTCCCCACGATCCACCGCGGCCGCTGCAGCAAGGGCGGGCGCTCGAGCGCCGCCACCAAGGGCTCGAGCGACGGCCACCGCCGCGTCGCGTCGGGCTCGAGACCGCGAAGCAGCGCGCGTCGCAAGCCGCGGCCGAGCACACGGGCGGGCGCTGGCTCGACCTGGCCGCGGCAGCGTCGCGCCTGCACCTGTGCCATCGAGCCGCGACCGAACGGCCGCTCGTCCGTGAGCAGCTCCCAGGCCACGACGCAGAAGCTGAATTGGTCCGACATCGACGATGTCGTGCCGTGGGCGAACTGCTCGGGGGCCATGAATGCAGGGGTGCCGACGACGTCGGCGGCGTCCGCCGTGTCACCCTCGCGCGCGTCGCCGGTGGCTCGTATCGCCGCCGCGAGCCCGAAGTCCAACACCACGACGCGGCCCGTGTCGGAGATCATGACATTGTCGGGCTTGAAGTCCCGATGCACCAAGCCGACCCGGTGGACCGCCGCGAGGCCTCGGCCGGCGTCGGCGAGTACGCGTCGACGATCGGCCTGCGACGGCGCGGTCTGTTGCCACGAGGTCAGGGTCTGACCGCGCACCAGCTCCATCGCGATGAAGGTCAGCCCAGCCTCGGTGACGCCGACATCGTGGACCGTCACGACGTTGGGGTGTGTGATCGCGGCCAGCGCCCGTGCTTCGGTCGCAACCGGCTCGCCCAGCTCGCGCGCGACCAGCTTGAGCGCCACGGTTCGGCCGAGCTCGGGGTCGACCGCGGCATAGACCACGCTGGTCGTGCCACGACCGATGCGTCGCGTGACCACGTAGCGACCCACGCGCTGACCCGCAGCACGATCGACCTCATCGAGATCGAGACCGCGAGGGGAGCGGATGACGGTGTCGTCGGCGAGCATCACCGCGCGTCCGACCAGTGTCGCACGACCACGGCGCGACGGGGCTCGAGCTTCGACGCACGCGACGCGAGGGCGGCGGTCGCGGTACCCTCGCCGGCTCGTGCATCGTCGGTACCGATTCCTCGCCTGTGCCCTCGCGACGTCGCTGCTCGCCTGCCAGCCGCCGGCGCCGGCCAATACGACCACCCCGACCGCCGCCGCGGCCTCGACCCCATCGGCGCCGACCACCGATCCCAGCCTCGCGTTCCGCGAGCAGGCCGATCGGTGGCTCGACGAGTCGCTCGCGCGTCATCCGGCGCGCGGCGTCGAGCTCGGGCTGCATGCCTACGACGGCAAGCTGCCCGATGCGAGCCCCGACGCACTCGCGGCGGAGGCCAAGGCGCTGCACGATGCGCGCGCACGCTTCGAGGCCATCGACCCCAGCACCCTCGACGCGATCGCCAGGGTCGAGCGCGGCACCCTGCTGCAGAGCATCCGCGGCGAGCTGTTCGAGCTCGAGCGACGTCGTCAGCCGTGGACCAACCCCATGGACTACCTCGGCGCGCTCGATCTGACGCCGTACATCAGCCGCGACTACGCGCCGATCGACGCTCGAGCCGCCGCCGTGATCGCGATCGCCGATGGCACCGCGGCCTACCTCGCGCAGGCCCAGGCCAACCTCGAGGCTGCGCTGCCGCGGACCTTCGTCGATACCGCACTGCTGCAGGTCCGCGGCACGATCGCATTCGTCGCGACCGACGTGCCCGCGGCCATGCAGGGACTCACGCCCGAGCGCGGCCAGGCCCTGACCACCGCCCTGGCCGGCATGACGACCGCACTGAAGGCCTACGAGCAGTTCCTCGTCGGTCGGCTCGCGGCCGCCACCGACGACTACGCGCTCGGCCCCGAGCGCTTCGCCGAGATGTTGCGGGAGACCCAGGGCTTCGACGTGAGCCTCGAGCGACTCGAGCAGCTGGGTCGTGCCGACCTCGAGCGCAACCTCGCGGCGCTGCGCGAGGCCGCCGCGCGCATCGAACCGAAGCGTAGCGTCGCGCAGGTCATCGCCCGCATCGATCGCAAGCGCCCCACGCCGTCGACCGTTCTCGCGGTCGCGACCGCACAGGCGGATGCGATGCGGCGCTTCGTGCAAGAGCACGCGATCGTGACGATCCCCAGCGACGACGTCGCCATCGTCAAGGACAGCCCGCCGTTCATGCGCTGGAACGCAGCGTTCCTCAGCGGCGCCGGTGTGTTCGAGACCGCCGCGCTGCCGAGCTTCTATTACATCAGTCCGCCCGACCCCAGCTGGCCCAAGGCCCAGCAACGTGCGTACGTTCCGACCGAGCCGGATCTGCAGTTCATCACGATCCACGAGGTCTGGCCCGGCCACTTCCTGCACGGCCTGCACATGAAGGCCAACCCCTCACGGGTGCTGCGCTCGCACTGGAACTACGCCATGGGCGAGGGCTGGGCCCACTACACCGAAGAGATGATGTGGCAGGCCGGTGTGTCCGACGATCCGGTCGTGCACGTCGGCCAGCTGCGACACGCGCTGCTTCGCGACGTGCGGTACCTGAGCGCGCTGGGCCTGCACACCGGCGGCATGACGGTCGCGCAGTCGATCGCGATGTTCCGCGCGCAGGCCTTCCAGGATCCCGCCAACGCGCGCCAGCAGGCCAATCGCGGCACGTTCGATCCGATGTACCTCTCGTACACCCTGGGCAAGCTCGCGATCCTGAAGCTGCGCGACGACGTCGAGGCCAAGTGGAAGGCGCAGGGCAAGCCGTTCACCCTGCAGGCGTTCCACGACGCGCTGCTTGGCTTCGGCGCGGCGCCGCTGCCGGTGATCCGACAGGCGCTGCTCGGCGACGACGCCGGCCCGGTGCTCTGACACCGCACCGACGCGCGCACGTCAGACCGGGACCCGAGGCAGCGCGCGTACGCTAGTACGCGTGCTGATCGGCGCGGAAGCCATCGCAGCCGTCTTCGCCGGCGGGCGCGTGCAGGTTGAGGCCATCGGCACGGATGCCACCCTCACCCGGCGCGCCGCCGGTGCCACCGTTGCCGCCGTTGAAGCTGACGTTGGTGACACCGACCTCGGCGTTGCCCACGGTCGCGATGCCGACCGACGCGCCACCGCAGCCGCCGGCACCGCCACCACCACCACCGCCACCGCCGCCGTTGCCACCGTTGGCGCCCTCGCCGGCCTCGTTGTTGGTGGTCCAGCCGGTGCCACCGCCACCGGGCGTGCCGCCATTGCCACCGTCGCCGCCGTCGCCACCGTTGCCGGCCTGCGCGAGGTTCAGATCGACGTTGCGGATCGTGATGCTCGAGTTGATCACGACCATCGCGAACGAACCGCCGCCGGCCTGGCCGGTCTGACCCGGCTCGCCACCGCAGCCGCCCGAGCCGCCTCCGCCTCCGCCTCCGCCGTTGAGATCGGCGTCGCCGCAGGTGAAGGGGTCCTCGTCGATGCCGCCCGAACCGCCTCCGCCTCCGCCGCCGCCGTGACGGCCGCGGGTGGCATCGGTGCCGCCGGGTGGCGTCCACACGCCATCACCTCCGAAGGTGCCCTGGTTGGCGTTGGTGCTGTCGCCACCGGCACCGTTCACGCCGGCGAACCCGTTGCCGCCCTCGGTGCCGTTGCCACCGCTGTCGTTGCAGTCGGAGATGACGTTGCTGCCGCAGCGATCCGCGCCCGAAGGTCCGCCGTTGCCGACCGTGGTGGTGTCGCCACCGGCGGAGCCGTCTTCGCCGTAGGTCTGCACGTTCTCGATGCACTGCCCCGCACCGGTGTCACCCGCACCACCGGTGGCATTGCACGCCGATGCACCACCGCCGCCGCCGGTCGAGCTCGCCGCGTCGTCACCGTCGGCACCATCGCCGCCCGCACCACCGGTCGCACCGTCGTCACCGGCGCCGCCGCTGCCCGCGTTGACGATGCAGTAGTCGAGCGTGAACAGCCCCTCGGGCGTGTCGCGCACCCACACCCCGTAGGAGGTGAGGCCGCCATCGCCGTAGTCCGACGCGTTGATGGTGAAGCCGTCGACCTCGACCGCGAGCTCGAGGTTCTGCGCGATCAGGGCGCGGTCCTCGGTGGCGCTGATGGTCGTGACGTTGAGCGCGGTGTCGCGGCTCCAGTCGACGGCGTCGTAGCCACCGTAGAGACTCACGCCGGAATCGACGTTCACGGTCTCGAGGTAGTTGGCCTCGGCCACCAGCACCATGCGCGGCGGATTGTAGGTCTGTGCGATCTCGATGCCGCGGGCGATGGTCGCGACCGGATCGTCGGGCATCAGGCCGTCGTTGAGGTCGCTACCGACCGACGCGCTCACGAACACCGCGCGGCACAGCACACCGTCGATGCCGTCGCCGTTCTCGTCGAGTCCGGCGGCATCGGGCTCGTCGACCATGTCGCAGGCGTCGATGCCGGTGTCGGAGCTGCCACCATCCGACGAGCTGTCCGCTCCCGAGCTCGACGAATCGGCGGCGGCGCCCGTGCTCGAGTCGGCGCTCGCCGACATGCCACCGGAGCTGTCGTCGCCGCCGGTCGTGCCGCTGGTGGACGAGTCCGCCGCGGTGGTCGTGAAGGTCGTGGTGCCGCTCAGGCTGCCCGACCCGATGCCGGTGTCGTCACCGCAGGCAAGCACGAGCGAGAGCATCGCAAGGGGCAGGACAAGTCGTAGCGATCGCACCTCGCCAGGCTACGCCGACAGTCGCAGACGCGGCAAGCGGGGCGGCGCGAACCCAAGACCGGTGTGGGGCCGACGCGCCGGTCGACGAGCGGGTTCGAACTCGCGCTCGGGGTCGCCCGGCGGTGGGTGGCGCAGCGATGCGCAGCGCGAGGTGGCGAGCGCCGCCTGCGAGGTGGAGGGCGGCCGTGGCAAAGTCCACGGACGTGGCGCGGACCCCCGACAGCGGACCGCCGAGCACCGAAGCCCTGACGGTGCGCGGCCTCGGGCCGCAAGGCGTCGACACCGGCAACGATGGCGAGCGCCCCGCCGACGTGGTCGAGCGCGCCGCGCTACAGCGTGCGCTCTCGCGGCTCGTGCCCGAGGACTACGCGCCCGTGCGCCTGGGTCGCTTCGTGTTGCTCGAGCCGATCGCCACCGGCGGCATGGGGGTCGTCCACGCCGGCTACGACGACATGCTCGATCGCAAGGTCGCGCTCAAGCTGATCCGGGCCGATCGCGCCAGCGAGGCCGCGCGCGCGCGACTGCTGCGCGAGGCGCAGGCGATGGCGAAGCTCAGCCACCCCAACGTCGTGCAGGTGTTCGAGGCCGGCGCCCACGAGGGCCAAGTGTACCTGGCGATGGAGTTCGTCGAGGGTCTCACGCTGCGCGGCTGGCTGCGCGAGCAGAACCGCAGCGTCGCGGAGATCCTCGCGATGTTCTCGCAGATCGGCGAAGGCCTCGCGGCGGCCCACGACGCCGGCGTGCTGCACCGCGACTTCAAGCCCGACAACGTGCTGGTCACCCGCGACGGCCGTCCGAAGGTCGCCGATTTCGGACTCGCTGCGCTCGATCCCCGCGCCGAGACATCGAGCGCGAGTGCGTCGATGAGTGGCATCCGCCCCGAGCTGCGCGCCGCCGCGAGCCTGTCGTCGAGCACCGGCCCCGCCGCCGCGAGCAGCAGCGCGATGCACGAGCCGCTCACCATGACCGGCGAGGTCATGGGCACGCCCGCGTACATGTCGATCGAGCAATGGCGCGGCCATGCCTGCGACGCCGCCAGCGATCAGTTCAGCTTCTGCGTGGCGCTGTTCGAGGCGCTGTGGGGCGCACGGCCCTTCGCTGGCGACTCGTCGGCCGAGGTCATGCGCAACGTCGCGGCCGGCCGCGTGCGCGGCGAAGGCCTCCAGGGGGACGCGCCCGCGTGGCTGCGCGCCGTGATCGTGCAGGGGCTCTCCGCCGATCCGCAGCGACGCCACCCCGACATGCGTGCGCTGCTGGCTGCGTTGGCCGCCGATCCGATCGCAGCCCGGCGTCGACGATGGTGGCGGATCGCCGTGACGGCAGCGGTGACGGGTGGCGTGGGTCTCGGCGTCGCCGCATGGGTCGCGCGGCCGCGACCGTGTCGCGACGCCGAGGACCGCATCGACGCCGCGCTCGACGAGGCCGGGCGTGAGGCGATCGCTGCCGCACTGCGGGCCACCGCCACGCCCTTCGCCGACGACACCGCGAGCCGCGTCGATCGCCGGCTCACGGACTATCGCGGACGTTGGGTGCAGGGCTACCGCGAGGCCTGCGAGGCCACCCACGTGCGCGGCGTGCAGAGTGCGGCGCTGCTCGATCTGCGGGTCGCGTGCCTCGAGCGCGCGCGTCGATCGCTGAGCAGCACCGCCGCGCTGATGATCACCGCCGACGCGGCGCTGGCCGAGCACGCGATCCAGCTGGTCGAGCACCTGCCCGAGCCGGAGGCCTGCGCCGACGTCGAGGCGCTGCAGTCCCGCGTGCCGCCGCCCGCCGATCCCGAGCTCGCCGCGCGTGTCACCGCGCTCGAGGACGAGCTCGCGCGCGTGGTCGCGATCCACGTGGCCGGTCGCGCCGACGAGGCCGAGCCGCGCCTCGCCAGCTTGTTCGAGCAGGCCCGCGAGGTCGGCCACCCGCCGCTCCTGGCCGAGGTCGGGTTCCGGTGGGGCCAAGCGCTGACCAGCGTGTCGCACGACGTCGAGGCCGAGGCGGTGCTACGCGCCGCGCTCGAAGCCGCGCTCGCGGTCGGTGACGATGCGACCGCGACCTCATCGGCGTCGCTGCTGGCGCTGATGCTCGGCAACCGCGACAGCCGCTTCGCGGAGGCGCAGTGGCTGCTGCAGGTCGCCAAAGGCGTCGCGGCCCACTCGGGCAAGCCGCGACTGCTCGGCGAGGCGCACAACAGCATCGGCGGCATGCTCGAACGACAAGGCCACGCGGCCCGGGCGGTGGCGGAGTTCCGCATCGCGCTCGAGCTGCTCACCGAGGCCTACGGCCCCGACGATCCGATGACCGCAGCCGCCCACGAGAACCTCGCGGTCGCGCTCGCGAGCGCAGGGCAGGTCGAGCCCGCGCTGGCCGAGCTGGGGCGGGTGATCGAGATCCGCGAGCTCGCGTTCGGCGAGGGCCATCCGCTGCTCGGCAAGGCCTACACGAACCTCGGCGCCACGCTGAACGAGGCCCGGCGCTTCGACGAGGGTGAGGCCGCGCTGCGGCACGGGCTTTCGATCCTCGAGGCCACGCTCGACGACGATCATCCCGACGTCGTCAACGCGCACCTCAACCTCGCGGTCGGCTTCGACGAGCGACAACAACGGGTGGCGGCGCAGGCGGAGTACCGCCGCGCAATCGAGAGCCTCGAGCGCCAGCTCGGCCGCGAGCACCCCGACGTCGCGCGGGCGTACAACAACCTCGGCGCCTCGCTCGAGGACGACGGGCGCCTGACCGAGTCGGAGCAGACCTATCGCCACGCGCTGGCGATCTCGCTCGCCACCCTCGACCCCGATCACCCCGACGTCGCACGCACGCGGGGTAACCTCGCCAGCGTGCTGTCGCAGCAGGGCCGCCACGCCGAGGCGGTCGTCGAGGCCGAGGCCTCGCTGGCGGCGAGCCTGCGGCGCCTGGCGCCCGACGACCCCGACATCCTCGCGGCATTCGCAGTGCTGGGGCGCGTGCAGCTGGCCCGTGCCCGCGCCAGCAGCGATCGCGAACAGGCTGCGATTGCGACGGCGGCCGCGGTCGCAGCCTGGGTCGCCGCCGGTCCCGAGGGGCGCGACGCGCTGGCGGAGTTCACCGCGGCGCGATGACGCCCGCGCGATCAACCGGGGCTGAACATGAACGGATACGTGACCACGACCCGCTCGCCGTCGCTGGGCCGGGGGAACTTCCAGTGCCTCACCGCCGCCACCACGCACGCTCCGACCTTGGCGTCTGCGAGCGTGTCGTCGATCAGCCTCGCGGTCGCGACGGCGCCCGAGCTCGCGACCTCGAAGCGCACCTCGATGCGGCCCTCGAGCTTGGGATTGCGGCGCAGCCCCTCGTCGTAGCAGCTGCGGACCTCGTCGATGTGCGCACGCACGATGCGGCGCGCGATGTCTCGATCGAGGCCGCCGACGACCTTCGCGACCCCCTGTGCGGCTTCACTCGTGGGATCCTGCGCCTCGTGGGGTGGCGTCGCGGTGGCCCCCGCCGCCAGCGGGCTGAGCTCGATCGGCAGCTGCAGCTGCGCCTTGGGCACGTCGATGGTCTTGGTCCAGGTCTCGAAACCCTCGTGCTCGACGACGATCTCGTGCGGCCCCGACACGAGATTGGTCGCGACGAACGGCGACGGCCCCGCGAGTACATTGCCGTCGACCAACACGCGGGCGTCGCGGGGCACCGCGTCGATCACCAGGTGCCCGAGCTGGTCGGGGTCGACGTCGACCGGCCACACCATCGGCGTGCCGGCCGTCGCCGCTTCGCCGGCGGGCATGAGCTCGGGGGCCGCGGCGATCGGGGCCGCCGGTGACGCCTCGGGCGTGGCTGGTCGCGACACGCTGATCACCAGTGCGGCCGCGGCCGCGGCCGCGGCAAACACCGACGCACCGGTCGCGACCATCGTCGCACTGCGATTGCCGGTGACGACCAGCGGGGGATGGATCACGGCGGCTTCGCGTGCACGCGAGATCACGCGCTGGGAAAGATCACTGGGCATCTCGGGCACGGTCCACTCCTCCTGCCACTGCCGTGGCAGCTCCAGATCGGCTTGCGCCGGGTTGTGTTCATCGGTCACGACGCACCTCGGACAGTCGCTGCTGTAGCGCGGCACGGGCTCGCCACAGGCGAGACTTCACGGTGCCGAGCTCGATCTCCAGGATTCGCGCGATCTCGTCGTACTCGAGATCGTGGTACGCACGCAGCACGAACGCGGCGCGGATCTCCGGGCTCAGGTGCTCGACCGCGTCGGCGATCGCCGAGGCGGCCTCGCGACGCTCGGCCACGCGGTCTGGCCGATCGTCGCCGACGCAGTGCGGCGCCCGCTCGTCGGTGGCCGCGACCAGCTCGTCGTCGAAGCGCACGCGCTCGCGGGCGTTGCGTCGCAGCGCGGTCAGGGCCGTGCGCGTCGCGATCGTCAACACCCAGGTCGAGACGGCGGCGGGGTGATCGACGTCGTAGCGCGGCAGCCCACGCAGGACCCCGAGCAGCGCGTCCTGGGCGACATCGTCGGCTTGGCCGTGGCGACCCGCGCGGCCGAGCACGCGACAGACGATGGCCCACACCGGTCGCTCGAAGTGCTTGAGCACCGCGTGCTGCGCCCAGGCCTGCCCGTCACGCGCCGCCTCGAGGGTCGTCCGGTCGAGCTGGGCCGCGGTCACCGGAACCGCTCGAATGTACGCGACGTCGGCCACGGGGGGGTTCTCGCCGCAGCCGGGGCCGATGTTCCCGGACTTCGACGGGCGCGGGCGTCGACGGGGCCCCCGAGAACCCGCGCGCGGCGGTGGCGGGCATGCCACGCTCGTGGTCGACGTGCCCTGCCCTCGCCTGCCCTTCGCTGCACTCTGGGCCTGCGCCTGCGTGCATGCGCCCGCCCCGTCCACGCCGCCCTCGCCGGGACCGAGCGTGCCCGACGGTGCGTCGGCGATGCACGAGGGCGCCGAGTACCTGCGGCTCGACGCCGAGCTCGACGCGCTCTATCCGCTGCGTGCCAAGATGGTTCGCACAGGCCCGCTGTACCTCGAGCGCGCAGGCACGCCGGTCGCCGACGGTGGTGGTCGCTCGATCACGCTCGAGCTGCGCGTGCTCGACGACGATGCCCATGGCGATCCGCCACGCCCGCGCGTGCTGTGTGAGACTGCGGGCGAGCGCGTCGCGGTCTTCGTCGACGAGGCGGAGCTCGGCGTGGTCGCACGCGACGGCGCGGTGATGGTCGCGCAGGGGTCGGTGCCCGACACGCTGCTGCCGACCGCCACCGGCGTCGCGCTCGACCCCGGCGCGCTGCTGCAGACCCGTAGCAGCCTCGACGGCGAGCTCGTCCACGTCGGGCTCGATCGCGGTGGGCTGTCGGTGTGGGGCTGGGTGCGGCGTGATCGGGTCGGCCGTGCGTTCCGACCCGCACCCCACGTGGTCGAGTCGCGCGGGCGCGCGGCCACCGTGCAGCCCGGTGCTTCGATCTTCGCGTTCCCCGGCGGCCTTGCGTTCGGCGAGGTCGATGCCCACGGCCCGCCGGTGATCGCGTCCTCGCTCACGTTCGTCGCCGACGATCACCGCTTCGTGCGCTTCGATGTCGGCGATGCGCTGGTGGTCGGCTGGGTGTTGCACACCGCGGTCGTGGTGGGCAACCCACCGGCGCCCCCGCCGACCCCCGCGATGCAGCTCGGCACCACGCGCGTGGATGATGATCGTCCGCCGCAGGTGCAGCTGCCGCGGGGGACCCTGCTGCAGGGCACCGCGCTGCGGCGCAGCGTCGGCGTCGTACTCGAGGAGCACGGCTACCACTGCGTGCGCGCGTGCGAGAGTGCCCAACCGGTGGTCGCGGTGCCCGCCTGCGGCGCCACGCTGGAGCTGACGGCAGCGTCGGTGAGGTGACGTTCGCCCGCGACAGTGTCCCCTGGATTGCACAGATCGCTGGGCGATCGCGGGCCGCTCGCGGATCGCCTCTGCCATGCTGCAGTCCTCCTTGTTCGATGCCGTGCTCCAAGGCTTCGCGTTCGTCGCGGCCACCCAGGGTGCAGCCGCCCAGGCGCCGCTGCGCGTCGACGATCCGAGCGCGCTGTTCGTATCGCCGCTGTCGATCGAGCCGCTCGCCGAGCCGCGCTGGGTCGTGCACACGCTGCGACCGCGCGACAAGCTCGGGCGCGTCGCGGCGCGGTACGGCGTCGAGCTGGCCGACCTGCGGGCGTGGAATCGCCTCGATCCCAACGAGAACCCGGCCAAGCGACGCAAGACCCTGCGCGTGCTGGCCCGGCGCATCCCCCCGGCGCCGATGAAGATCGCATACGTCGTGCAGTCCGGCGAGGACTGGGACGACGTCGCCGCCAAGCTGCGGGTCTCCCGTCGCGCGCTGCAGGCGAGCGCGCGACGTGGGGGTCCGCTGGTCGCGGGTGCGACCGTGGTGACGTGGATCGATCCACTCGAGGGGCCCGCGTTCGAGCCCGACGCCGCGCCCCTCGAGGTCGCGCTCGAGCTGCCGACCGACGCCCGCAGCGTCGGACTGCCGCAACGCGGTCGCCTCGAGCACGGTGCGAGCCTGCCCGCCTCGCCGCTGTGGACACTGGCCCATCCATCCCGCGCGTTCGGCAGCAGCCACACGCTGGCGGTGCTCCGCGACGCGTTCACGACGCTGCGCAACGACACCGGCTACCGCGGCGAGGTCACGATCGGCGCGCTCAGTCGGCCCCACGGGGGTCGCTTCGCGCCGCATCGCTCGCACCAGTCGGGTCGCGACATCGACATCCGGCTGCCACTGGTGGCGGGCCTGGGCGATGACGTA
The DNA here is from genome assembly GCA_016709225.1 of Deltaproteobacteria bacterium. Taxonomy (NCBI): domain Bacteria; kingdom Pseudomonadati; phylum Myxococcota; class Myxococcia; species Deltaproteobacteria bacterium. Next base: position 1,762,436 of record JADJEE010000002.1, read on the forward strand.
CGGCATCCCGGCGTCGACGACATCGACTGGTACGCCACCTGGGCCATCGTCGACGCGTTCCTGCGCACGGGCGAGGTCGAGGCGGTGTTCCTCGAGCTCGGACGCCACGAGCGGCTCTACACCGCCGCGCGCATCCTCGGGGTCCCGCGCGAGCGACTGCAAGAGATCATCCGCTGGGCCAACTGGAGCGGCCACGTGATCGTCAAGCACAGCGAGGGCCACGACACGCACATCCACGTGCGCATCCGCTGCGGCGACGACGAGCCGCGCTGTCGCACCGAGGAGTGAACGCCTACGCGCGTGACGGCGGTAGTGGGGTCATCGCGTCCATCATCATTCGCGTGAGCGCGGGCGTGTGCCGTGCCAGCACGTACACCCGCGGGTAGACGATGCGCGCCCGTCGACGCTCGACCGCCATGCGGATGCGCCGCGCCAGCACCGTCGGTACGCCCTCGGGCAGCAGCTTCACGGCGGTGGTCGGCGGCACGACGTCGTAGGCCGCGCGCGCCATCGGGGTGTCGACCGGCCCCGGGTAGACCGTCAGCACCCGCACGCCGGTCTCGCGCAGCTCGCCGCGCAGGCATTCCGACGCCGCCGCGATGCCGGCCTTGGCTGCACTGTAGTGGGTCATGCCGGGGGTCGGAGCCAGCGCCGCGAGCGAAGCGATGTTGACGATCGCGCCGCGATCGCGCGCCAGCATGCCCGGCAGCACCCGCTGGATCAGCGCCAACGGGGACAGCAGATCGACCTCGAAGAGGCTGCGCATCGCATCGCACTCGACCTCGACGGTGCGCGCGACGATCTGCACGCCCGCGTTGTTGATGAGGGTGTCGACCGGGCCGAAGCGGGCCTGCGCGCCGTCGAGCCACGCGGTCGCCTGCTCGGGCCGCGACAGATCGGCGAGCACCACCGCCACGCGATCGCCGAGCTCGGCGGCGAGCTGCTCGAGCAGGGCCCCGCGGCGCGCGACCATGGTCACGCGCGCGCCGCTGCCGGCGTACTCGCGGACCAGGGCGGCTCCGATACCGCTCGAGGCCCCGGTGACGACGACGTGGGCAGGCTCGGCGGCGGGGCGTTCATCGGACATGGCGGGGTGCTCGCGGACGCGGCCCGCCCGATGCGGCGGCCGCGGGGCATCGTAGCAGCCCGCCGATGGCGTGCGTTCGCGCTGGTTTCTTGCCCACCGCCCCCGAAGATGCGCTACCAGATCGGAAATCCCGTGCGCCGTCCCCTCGCCGCGTTGTTGTTCGTTGCCTGCGATGCTCCCCCCGATGCCACGCGCGAGGCCAGCGCGGTGGAGTACGAGGCCAGCGAACGCGTGCAGCAGGTCGAGGCCGACCCCCACGATCTCGGCACCAGCCCCACGGTCGCGGCCGTGCGACCGCTCGACGAGGCGCCCGCGCCCGGCCCGACCGCGAGCACTCCACCCGCGCCGCGCGAGCCGATCGCGACCCGCATCGCGCGTCAGATGCTGATCCTGCGCGACGCGCCCGATCACGACGCACCGATCCGCGGACGCATCCCGATCAGCGAGGCCTTCGAGATCTTCGCGTGGGTCGAGGGCCCCGAGTGCGGCGGCAAGGGCTGGGCCGACGTCGGCGAGCAGGCCTACGTGTGCACCGAGCCGACGCGCCGTGCCACCGACGCGACGCCGCGGATGTTGCCGGAGCTGCGTGACGGTGACCTCGCGCCGTTCTTCTACGCCAAGGTGAAGCAGGGCCAGGTCGCGCACCGCTGGTCGAACCTACGCGCGTGGCAGGAGGGTGAGCCGCACATCGATCTCCTCGAGCCCGAGCACGACTATGCCTTCGTGTCGCGCCGCCGCAGCAAGGGCGAGCTGGTGCTGATCGACGACCGCGATCGCGTGGTGCTCGAGCGCGAGGTCACCCGCTACCGCCCGAGCCGCTTCCAGGGTCGCGACCTCGTCGCCGAGCCCGTGCCCGACGGCGTCATGTTGGCGTGGACGGTGACATGGCCCGAGACCCCGGCGCAGCAGCGGCCCGAGGAGCTGGCGCCGCTGCACACCTCGCTCGACTACCAGGCCGAGACCCTGCTGACCCCGACGCCCGACCCCGAGTGGTTCGCGATCGAGGGCGGCGGCTTCGTCCACGACAAGCACGTCGGCCGCTTGATGCTGCTCGCCGCCCCGGCCGACATCGCCGATGACGAGCTGTGGATCGACGTCGAGCTCGAGGAGCAGGTGCTGACGGTGCTGCGCGGCGAGACGCCGCTGTTCGCGACCCTGGTGTCGACCGGCTTCAAGGGCCCGACCCCCAAGGGCCTGTTCCGCATCTGGATGAAGCAGGCGATCGGACAGATGCAATCGCGCCCCGACGCCGACGAGAGCTACAACGTCGAGGCGGTGCCCTTCGTGCAGTACTTCTCGGGCAACTTCGCCCTGCACGGCGCGTTCTGGCACTACCGCTTCGGGCATCGCATCAGCCACGGCTGCGTGAACCTCTCGCCCCGCGACGCGCGGCACGTCTACGAGATGACCGCCCCCCATGCGCGCGCCGGCTGGCTGCACGCGTTCGAGGGCGAGACCCACCGCGGTACCACGGTGCGCATCCGCAAGGGCACCGCGCCGGTCGAGGACAAGCGCGAGGCCGTGCGCCGCTTCGACGGCTGAGCGGCGCGAAGCGCTACCCAGGGCCCCGACTAGAACCGCACCGTCAGGCTCGCGCGGGTCGGACTACCGCGCAGCTCGATGCGGCCGCGACGGGTACCGATCACCACCAACGCGACGCCACTGCCGACCGCCGCGAGGCCCGTGACGAGCAGCGACGCGCCACCGGCCGCGGTGTTCCAGCGGAAGGCGCAGTTGCCGAAGCGATCGACGTTGGCGCCCGAGCAATCGCGCTTCACCGGATTCTCGTCGACCGCGAGCATCGCAATGCCACCGATCACGGCACCGGCACCCACGCCGAGCAGCGACCAGCCCGCGATGCGCATGCCCGCCGCGCGACGATCGTGACCGAGCTCGAGCCGCAGGGTCTCGTGCTCGCCGGCCACGAGCTCGATCTCGCGACCACGGGTGCGGTGGCCCTGCTTGCGCAGCTGCACCGAGTGGGGGCCAGGCTCGGCCTCGACCTCCATCGGCGTCACGCCGACGCGACGGCCGTCGAGGTAGACCTCTGCGCCGCTCGGCTTGCTCATCACGATGAGGCTCGCGCGCTCGACCGCGGCCGGGCGACGCAGCATCGCGGTGACACGCTCGCTGGCGTGCTGCGCCGCCTCCTTGGGCGTGCACACCTCGCAGCGGACCTCCTCCTGTGCCCGCGTGTTCCCCTCGGCATCGCGCACGACGATCTCGACCGCGTAGTCGCGCTCGCGCTCGTGCAGCGTCACGCGCACCCGCGGCACGTCGGCGGCGGCCTCCTCGCAGGGCGAGCCCGTGCACGCCTGCAGCGCGTGCTCCTTTGCGAGCGCGGCGTGCAGCGCCTCCTCGAACTGGGTCACCAGCCGCGCGCTGGCGTCTGCGTCGGCGCCGACCGGCTCGATCGCGAGCGCATCCCCGGGCGCAGCAGCGGGGTCGGTCGGACCCGCGGCCTGCACCAGCGTCAGCACCCAGGCGAGCAGCGCCATCGTCTTCGATCGTAGGCCGCGATCGCGCGTGCCGCCAGCGAAACCTTCGTGAAAGCCGCTGTAGGGGCGGACTGCGTGGGCTTGGAGCCACCTTCGTGCGTCGCGGTGCCGACGGCTCCCACCCGCTTCGTGGATCGGCGCCACCGCGGATGCGTCGGCGTCGTCGCGATCGGTGCCGCAGTGCTCGACGCGTGTAAGCCATGTCGGCGAGTGTGCTCGACACACCGCGACCGTGGAAAGCGAGTGCGCGGGCGATGATCGTTCGGCGCGGATCTGCCATCATCGAGCGACGGTGGACGATGCGGATGCGGTGCAGCGGAGCGCGGCTACGGGTGCAGCGATCGCGGGCGCCTGGGCGCACCCATTTGGCGACGTGTTCCCGAAGGTCGGCACGATCGAGACCGTGCTCGCGCCGTCGCTGCGGCCCGGTGCGAAGGAGCTCGAGCAGCTCGCGGCCCTGCAGCGACGACTCGCCGCGACCGTCGGCGAGGGGCTGTTGGCGCTGCGCGAGATCACGATCGATGCGCAGGGGCGCCTGGTGCTGCGCTGCGACGGCTTCGAGGGTGAGCCGCTGCACTGCCTGGTCGCGCGCGCGCGCCCGAGCGCCGCGCGCATGCTCGCAATCCTGCACGGCATCGCGCGCGCGTTGACGGCCGCGCACGCCGGCGGCGTGCTGCATCGAGCGCTCTCGCCGGCGGCGGTGCTGGTCGGGCGCGACGACGAGGTGCGCGTGCTCGACTTCGGGCTCGGCATGTTGCTGCGGCAGGACTCGCCCGCGGCCGAGCTGCGGCTCGATCCGATCACACCGGAGCGTGTGCTCGGCCTGCCGCCCTCGGCCTCCGACGACATCTACGCCTTCGGATGCCTGGGCTACCTGCTCGCGACCGGCGAACCGCCGCTGGTCGACGACGACGCGGTGCGCCTGCGACGACGCCACGCGATCGAGGATCCGCCGCGGCTGTCGCGGCGTCCGGATCTCGCGATCGATCGCGCCTTCGCGAAGCTGCTCGATCGATGTCTCGCAAAGGACCCCGAGGATCGTCCCGCCTCGATGGCGGCCGTGCTCGAGGCGCTGCCGCCGTTGCCCGCCGCGGGCAAGCCCGCCGACGCACCGGCGAAGCCCGCGACGATCGCAGCGGTCGTACCGCCCGCGCCAACGCGCATCGTACCGCCCAAGCCCGCGACCACGCCGGCTCCGCCCAAGCTCGCGACCACGCCGGCTCCGCCCAAGCTCGCGACCACGCCGGCTCCGCCCAAGCTCGCGACCACGATCTCGCCGCCCGCGACCGCGACCACGCCGGCTCCGCCCAAGCTCGCGACCGCGATCGCGCCGCCCGCGACCGCGACCACGCCGGCTCCGCCCAAGCTCGCGACCACGCCGGCTCCGCCCAAGCTCGCGACCACGATCGCGCCGCCCAAGCCCGCGACCGCGATCGCGCCGCCGGAGCCCGCACCACCCGAGCCTGCACCACCCGAGCCTGCACCGCCGCCGGTGGCCACCACGGCGGCGCGCGAGGCCGGCGACGAGGTGCTCGGCGCACCGCCCGATCCGGGGCTGGCCGCGGCGCCCACACGCGCGGCACCGGCCACCGATCGCGTCATCGCAGCGCCCCCCGGCGCCCTCGCGCCGCGATCGCCATGGTGGCAGCGCACCGACGTGCGCATCGGCGCCGCGGCGCTGCTGCTGTTGGGTGTGCTCGCGACCTCGTGGTCGGTCGCGCGCACCCCTGACGGCGCGACCCACGGTGAGTCGTCCGCGCTCGCGGCCGTGTCCGACGCACGCACCGCCACGGCCGCCGGCACGGCATCGGTGTCACCGACGTCGCGACCCCAGCCGCCGGTCGTATCCACGCCCCGCGACGACGCGGAGGTCGGCGCGAGTCCAATCGCTGCGCGCGAGCCGAGCGCGACCGACGATGGCGATCACGTCGCGACCGACGATGGCGATCACGTCGCGACCGACGGCGCCGCACCGATCGTTCCGCTCGACGACGCGATCGACGATGCGGTCGCGCTCGCCGATGCCGACGAGCCCGTCGACGCGACGGTCGAGCCCGGCACCCCGAAGCGGATCGCCGAGTTGCTCGCCGGCGCGGCCTCGGCGCGACGCGCAGGCCGCCGCGCCGAGGCGGCGCACGCGTTCAAGGAGGTCGCCGAGCTCGACCCCGACAACCTGCAGGCCCTCGAAGCGCTGACGCGCCTCGCCTTCGATCGCGCCGACTTCACCCAGGCGGTGCGATGGGGCAAGCGCGCAGTGGCGGCCGCACCTGGCAGCGCGCGCAATCGCATCGCGCTCGGTGACGCGTACTTCAAGCTGGGTCGACGCGCCGACGCCAAGGCGCAGTACGAGAAGGCCGAGCGACTCGGCCACGCGCTCGCGAAGCGGCGTCTCGCGATGCTCGACGGCTGACGGCCGCGCCCCGCGCCGACCGACCACCTGCCGGCGGCCGAGGTCCCGGCGCGGCCTCGCGCGCTGCCGTGGCGGGCATGGTCGGATTGGGGGTTGGCCACGGCCCGGTACCCGACGATATGCTTCGCCGCGACGCGACGTTGTCCCCGTCGCACGCCGCTCGATGACTGCCCGCACCCTCGACGCCGTCCCCTGGCTCGCCGACCTCGCCGAAGGCGCGCTCGAGCGCGCCGCCGCCGAGTCGAGCCCCGCCAGCGTGCCGTGGGATCGGCTCATCGAGCAGCACGGCCGTCGCGTGGTGGTCGCGCTGCTCGCCCGCGGGCTCCCGCTCGAGCGCGCCAAGGACCTCGCCGACGACGCGTGGGTTCGGATCATCCAGCAGCACCGCGCCGGCCGCCTGCCCGAGCTCAAGATCCCCGGCATCGTGATCATGCAGGCGCTCTTCCTCGCCCGCGACGCCCAGCGCATCGCGATGCGCCGCGCCAACGTCGAGACCCGCATCGCCGGCGACTGGGGCATGCATGGCGAGCCGCCCGACGTCGAGCACCAGCTGCTCGCGCGGGCGCAGCTACGCAAGGTCGCGAAGGTGGTCGAGGCTGCGTCGCCGACGGCGCGCCGGGTGTTCGAGCTGTCCTACGGCGATCCGCAGAAGAGCGCCGGCGAGGTCGCCGAGGAGATCGGCATCTCGCTGCAGCGCGTCCGCCAGATCACCTGCGAGCTGCGCAAGCGGATCCGCGGCGTCCTCGGGGGGCCGAGCGATGACTGAGCGTCACCCCGACGAGTCGAGCCTGGTGGCCTACGTGCAAGGCGCGATGGCCGATGCCGACGCGCTGCCGCTCGAGGCCCACGTGATGGCGTGCGCGCTGTGTGCCGAGCGACTGCGCCAGCACGCCTGGCTCGAGGTCGCCATGACCGAAGCCGCCGGCGGGGTCGCGACCACGCCCGAGCCGGTGCGGCTGCAGCCGCGGCGCAAGCCGGCGCAACCGAGTGCCGGCCTCGCGCTGGCGGCTTCGCTGGTGCTCGGGCTCGGCCTACCGTCGCGGTGGATCGCCCTCGATGCCGGCGAGCCCAGCGGCATCGCCTCGGCCGCGACCCATGCGATGTCGGTGGCCCAAGAGGCGCCCGCGTGCGACGTGCCCGATGGCTTCGGCGGCCCGCAGTGCGCCGAGACCGGCTTCGAGCTCGAGGGTGCGATCGCGATGATGACGATGCCCGAGCCCGCGTTCGACGACGGCGCCAACGCCTGCGAGGACACCTCGCCGAGCGGTCTCGCCTGCGATCCGCTCGACGGCTGAGGCGCAGCGCTCACCCGAACCGCTGCCCGAGCATCGCGCACAGCGACTCGAGTGCGGCGCTGTCGACCTCGCGGAACGCCGCGGGCAGATCGGAGTCGAGATCGAGCACGGCGATGCACGCACCGTCGCGGCCGAGCACCGGCACCACGAGCTCCGATCGCGTGGTCGACGAGCACGCGATGTGATCGGCGAAGGCCTCGACGTCGGCGACCAGCGCGGTGGCGCGGGTCCGCGCCACGGCGCCACAGACCCCACGGGAGAACGGAATGCGCAGGCAGCCGTGGCCCCCTTGATACGGCCCCACCGCGAGCAGCTCGGGTGCGATCACGCGGTAGAAGCCGGTCCAGTGGTGATGCGCGAAGGCGTGGTGGAGCTCGCACACGACCGTCGCCATCGCCGCCACCCAGTCGTCCTCGCCGTCCAGCAGGGCCTCGATCGTCGCGCGCACCTCGGCGTGTCGTCGGGCGCGGGCGAGATCGTCGGCGTCGGCGGGCAGCGGGTCGAACATGGCGACGGCATGGATCGCACGGCTCCGTCGCGCACGCACCGGCGTCGGCGGCGCGCGTCCCAGGCGCGATGCGGCGGCGATGGATGTGGGTTATCGTCGTTTTGTGATCCGGCTGCTCTCCGCGCTCGCGCTCGTCCCCCTCGTCGTCCCGACTGTTGCAGCGGCGGCCGATCGCGCCGCGACGCTGCACGCGGGCCAGGTCCTGCGCGCGCCCGATGGCCGCGCGGTGGCCCGCGATCGCGACGTGCAGTGGCGCGCCGATCCCTCGGCTGCACCCGCGCGCCGCGTCGACGCGCTGCGACGCGAGCTGGGACCGGCGTGGATCGCCTGGGACCAGCACGCCGGCACGCCGCACCGCATCCTGCTCGAAGGCATCGACGTGCCGGGCGCGATGCTCGACCCCACGATCGCGCAGGCCCACGCCCGCGCGCTGCTGCGACGGCACGTGGCCCTGCTGGCCCCGGGCGCGAGCGCCGACGACTTCGTGCTCGTCACCGATGACCTCTCCGGCGGCCAGCGATCGATCGCGTTCGCCCAGCACCATCGCGGCGTGCCGGTGCGCGGCGGCACCATCCAGTTCCGCTACGCCCACGACCGCTTGGTGATGATCGGCTCCGACGCGTTGCCCGACGTCGAGGTCGCGACGCGTTCGACGACCGCCGCCGCCGCGCTCGCAGGCACGCGCGCCCGCGACTGGGTCCGTGGCGACGTCGATGGCGGCAAGCATGTCGTGGCCTCGACCGCGCCGATCGAGATCCTGCCGGTCCCACGCACGGGCGGCGGATTCGAGTACCGCGAGGTCGTGCCGGTCACGATCGAGGTCGAGTCGCCGCGCAGTCGCTGGACCGTGTTCACCGACGCGACCAGCGGCGAGCCGGTCGCGCGCAAGCAGGACCTCGTGTTCGAGACCGCGGGCTTGGTCTACCGCGTGCCGGTCCGCTCACCGCAGACCGCCCCGGCCGACTACGGCGCGGCGTTCGTCGATCTGCAGCTCGACGGCGTCGATCTGCAGACGGATGCGGTCGGGGTGTACCAGTACCAGACCGCCGGCTTCGCCGGCTCCAACGCGCCGGTCGGCCCGTTCGTGCGCATCGTGAACGAGGCCGGCGCGGTCGCGAGCCAGCAGTTCCAGGCCTCGCCGGGCAGCGGCTGGGTGTGGGCCGCCGGCGACGACTCCGAGCTCGACGCCCAGCTCACCGCGTTCGTGCACCTGTCGCTGGTCAAGGCCTACGTTCGCGGCATCGCGCCGGGACTGGCGTGGCTGGACAACCAGCTGCAGGCCCACGTCAACGTCAACGACCAGTGCAACGCGATGTCGGACGGCGACTCGGTGTACTTCTATCTCGCGAGCGACTCGTGCGAGAACACCGGGCGCATCGCCGATGTGATGTACCACGAGTTCGGTCACTCGGTGCACCAGCAATCGCTGATCCCCGGGGTCGGGTTCTTCGACACTGCGCTGTCGGAGGGCATCTCGGACTACCTCGCGATGACGATCGTGGGCGAGTCGCCGATGGCCCGTGGTTTCTTCTACGACGACACGCCGCTGCGCGACGCCGACCCGCAGGGCTACGAGTTCCGCTGGCCCGAGGATCGCGGCGAGGTCCACGACGAAGGTCGCATCATCGCGGGCGCGCTGTGGGACCTCCGCAAGGCGATGATCGCCAAGTACGGCCAGAGCGCAGGGGTCTTCGCGACCGATCGCATCTGGTACGAGTCGACCCGGCGCGCGGTCGACATCCCGTCGATGTACGTCGAGGCGTTGTTGGTCGACGACGACGACGGCAACCTCGCCAACGGCACGCCCAACGTCTGCGAGATCAACGACGCCTACGGGCCCCACGGCCTGTTCAGCATCGGCGAGGCCGGCGAGCAGGTCGTCGCCGAGGCGGGCACCGATAGCCTCACCATCACGGTGCAGGCGGCGCTGCCCAACTTCCCCCAGTGCCCGGTGTCCGCGACGCCCACGCTCGAGTGGAACAACGTCACCACCGGCGAGGGCGGCGGCGTGCAGCTCGACGGAGCCTCGGGGGCGTGGAGCACGACGATCTCGAACATCCCCGCGAACTCGCACCTCGAGTACCAGGTCCGCATGAACTACGACAACGGCGCGGAGCGGACGCTGCCAGACAACGCCGCTGATCCGTTCTACCAGGCGTGGGTCGGCGAGGTCACGCCGCTGTACTGCACCGGCTTCACCGACATCTCCGGCCAGTGGAGCTTCCTCGGTGACTGGAACGTGGGCAACCCCGCCGGCAACGCGGGCAACCGCGACCCGGTCAGCAGCTTCGACGGTGACGACGTCATCGCCGGCACCAACGTCAACGCGTCCGGGCTCTACCTGCCATCGTCGTTCTCGGCCGCGCTCGCGCCGAAGATCGCGACCTTGGGCGCGACCAACGTGCGCCTGCAGTACTGGCGATGGTTGACGGTCGAGGATGGCTTCTTCGACCGCGCGAGCATCAAGGTCGACGGCACCGACATCTGGCAGAACCACGCCTCGTCGGAGGATTTCCTCGCCACGCTGCACCACGTCGATCGCGAGTGGCGCTTCCACGACCTCGATCTCAGCGCGGCCGCGGCCGACGGCATCATCGATCTCGAGTTCGACCTCGCAGCCGACGGTGGGCTCCAGTTCGGCGGCTGGAACCTCGACGCGTTGTGCGTGGTCTCGGTCGGCGAGCCCCCGCTCATCAGCTGTGGCGACGGCCTGCTCGATGCCGGCGAGCAGTGCGACGACGCCAACCTCGTCGACGGCGACGGCTGCAGCAGCGCGTGCGTGATCGAAGGCGGCACCACCGACCCCAGCGGCGGCACCACCGATCCCAGTGGCGGCGACACCGATACCGACGGCGAAACGGACGGCGACACCGATGGCGATCCGAGCCTCGACGGCGGCGGCCTGCTGGGCCGCGGCTGCGGCTGCCAGCTGCGCGACGACGGCGAGTCGCCCGCCTGGGCGGTGCTCGGCCTCGCCCTGCTCGCGCGACGTCGACGTCGACGTCGCTGACCCAACACGCGCGCGATGGCTACCGCTGCCAGCGCGGGGCGATGAGCCGCCGACGACCATCGGCGGTCATCGGCACGTCGGGGCCGTCGTCCTGCGACGAGCGATCCCACAGCTGGCAGGTAACCGGCTTGTGCTGCTGGTCGAGCGCCTCGCAGTAGTTGGTGAACTTGCAGCGGCGCACGGCATCGCCGCGACCGAGCTCCACCTTGAGGAACCAGTCCGGGTCGGCCAGGGATTGCCGCGCGGCACCGACGACATCGGCGTGGCCGGCCGCGAGGATCGACTCGGCCTGCGCGAAGCTGCAGATGCCGCCGGTGACCACCAGCGGCACGCGCTCGCCCGCGGCCACCAGCGCGGCCTTGATGGTCGCGGCGGCTGCGAGGTTGCGACCGAACGGACCCTGGGCGTCGGACAACACCGTCGGCATGCACTCGTAGCCGCTGCGGCCGGTGTACGGATACGCGGCGGCGCCGGGCTTGGGTTGCTGCGCGTCCTCGAACTTGCCACCGCGGGAGAGCGACAGGAAGTCCATGCCCGCGCGCGCGAACGCCAGCGCGTAGGCGGTCGCATCGTCGACGTCGCTGCCGCCCTCGATGCACTCGTCGGCGAGGAAGCGACAGCCGACCGCGAACGACGGCGCAGTCGCGGTCCGCACCGCGGCGAAGACCTCGAGCGGGGCCCGCAATCGGCCCTCGCGCGAGCCGCCGTGGCCATCGTCGCGATCGTTTCGCCGCGAGAGCAGCGAGGCCATGGTGTACGCGTGGGCGTAGTGCAGCTCGACGCCGTCGAAGCCGGCCGCCTGCGCGCGCACGGCCGCGGCCGCGAAGTCGAGGGGCAGCTGCTGCGGCAGCGCGCGGATGTGCGGCAGGTGCAGGTCCGTGACGCGCTCGCGGAAGCCCATGCGTAGCGACTCGAGCTCGCGGGCCGTCAGTACCGACGCGAGCTCGTCGTCGGGCATCGCGAGCAACGCCTCGCGCACGGCCGCGTCGCCTTGCGCCTGGGGCACCGCGCGACGGTGGTGATCCCCGAGCACGAGGTGACGTCGGAAGTAGGTCGCCGGCTCGGGGCGACGACGGATGGTCAGGAAGTCGATCAGCTGCACGAACAAGCGCGTGTGCCCGTCGCTCTCGCGGCGCACGGTCTCGACCAGCGATCGCAGGCCGGGCACGAAGCGATCGTGGCCGATGCGCAGCAGCGGACCGCTGGGGACATCGCGGATGCCGGTGGCCTCGACCACGATCGCACCGGGCCGCCCCTGCGCGAAGCGGCCGTACCACGACAACACTTCGGGCGTCACGAAGCCCTCGTCACTGGCGCGCCACGGCACCATCGCCGGAACCCACGTCCGCGTGCGCAGCGTCAGCGCGCCGATCTCGACCGGCGAGAACCATCGCGAGGTCGCGGCGACCCCGGCGGTGGGCCAGCCGCCGTCGGGGTGGACGTGCTTGATGCGTTCGGGCGGCTTGTACATCGCGAGGGCGGCGCGATCGTACCAGCGAATGACACTGGTTCACCCGCGCCGCGATCGCATCACGCCTGCCAGACGCAGAGGCCGAAGTTCCCGCCACCGAACATCTGGCACATCATGCCGTCGGGGCACGTGGCGCCACCGGTGCAGTCGAGCTCGCAGCGGGTGTCGCCCATCGGCGGGCCGCCGCACGTGGCCACCGCATCGCCGCTGGTGGGCGCCGGGCACTCGTCGTCGTTCATGCACGGCACGGTGCAGAAGTTGAGGTTGCCCATCATGAGTTCGGCGCAGAGCTGGTCGCCGGGGCACTGGGGCTCGTTCTGGTCGCACATGCCGTAGAGGCCCTCGGCGCCGCCGCTGCTCGAGCCGCCGCCGCTGCTCGAGCCGCCGCTGTCGGCCTGCCCGGTCGAGCCCGAGTCCGCCGCCGTGGTCTCCGACGAGCCGGTGTCCTGCGAGCTCGTCATCATGCCGGTGGTGTCGGTCGTGCTGGCGCTGGTGCTCGCGGTGGTGGTGTCGGTCGTGGCCGAAACCGTCGAGCCGGTCATCGTCGCCGAGGCGCCGGTGCTGCCCGAGGAGTCGCTGCCGCTGCTGCCGCCATCGTTCGACTCGCCGGGTCCGCAGCCGACCACGAGCGCGAGGGTGAACACGAGATCGAGTCGTAGGTTCATGTCGAAGACCTCCAGAGCCGAGCAGCGTAGAGCGGCCGATGGAAGCCGGTCAACGCGTGCGACCGAGCGTCGCCCGCGATTCCCCTCGCTCAGACGCGACGCGGGCCCGAGGATGCCGAACGCGTGCGCGTGCTTGCCCGCGCGGCACCACACAAGGGGGGGACTACACGCAGGTCCACATCACGGTGATGCAGAGGATCTGCCCGATGCCATCGGCACCGCAGTTGCCGACGCCACCCCACGCACCGTTGTCGAAGTACTGCTGACCGGTCGCGCCGCACGAGGTCGGACCCTCGCAGTAGCCGCAAACGTTGCCGCACGTGCCACCCCACTGGCCGACGTTGTCGTAGCCGAGGCTCTGGCAGATCTGCACCGGGTGGTAGTTCCCCGCGCTGTTGGCCGAGATCCACGCGCTGTTCGCATCCGCCGCGCAGACCACCCACGCGGCGCCGCTGCCCGGATCCACGCCGCCGTCGCAGACGTTGGGGAACTCCGCGGCGCAGCTCCCCGAGCAGCCGTCGCCCGACGCGACGTTGCCGTCGTCGCACTGCTCGACGCCCGCATGCAGGTAGCCGTCGCCGCAGGCCGCGACGTGACAGTTCCCAGGACAGTCGTCGCCGTCGTTGCCGTTGCCGTCGTCGCACTGCTCGCCGGCGTTGCCGTTGGGCGTGCCGTCACCGCAGCTCACGAGCGTACAGTCGCCGTCACAGGTCCCGGTCGCGGCGCCCTCGTCACACTGCTCGACGCCCGCCTGCACGAAGCCGTCGCCGCAGCTGGCGGGCTGGCAGTTCGAGGGGCAGGCATCGTCGTCGTTGGTGTTGCCGTCGTCGCAGAGCTCGCCGCCGGTGACCAGGCCGTCGCCACAGCTGGTCAGCATGCACGTGTTGGTGCACGCGTCGTCGTTGATCATGTTCGCGTCGTCGCAGGCCTCACCGGGACCGGGGATGCCGTCGCCGCAGTACGCGTTGGTGCAGTCGCTCTTGCACGGCCCGTAGTCGGCGTTGGCCGGGCCGAGATCGCACTCCTCACCGGGATCGACGACGCCATCGCCACAACCCGGCGGGACCCCGGTGTCGGTGTCCGAGTCGCTGCTGTCGTCGCCGCCACTGGTGCCCGCGGTGTCGGTGGTGACATCGCTGGTCGTGATGCTGACGTTACCGGTGTTGCTCACGGTGCCATCGCTGCCGCCGCCACTGCTGTCGCTGCCGCTGCCGTCACCGAACGTGATCGGGCCGAAGGTGATCGACGCGCCCCCGCTGCCCTCGCTGCCGAGGCCCCCGGCGCACGCAGAGGTCGCCAGCGCGAGCGCCATCAGTCTCCGCCACATGTCGCCCACGATCGCCATGCCCCATCACCATGCTCGGGCTTGGGGCGGCGCGAGGGCAAGCACAATCACCCGCTCGTGCCCTTCGTGCGGCGCGCTCCCGCGCGGGATCACGGTCGTCGACCGGTTCGGCGGTTCGAAGGGCCGACCACGTGGCCAGCCCTGCGGCCGCTGACGTATGCTGGCGCCGCCCGCGACCGGCCCCTCGACGTCGCGCGCACCGTAGCCACATCACGATGTCGCGCCGCCACACCTACGTCGCCGTGTTCCTCGTGGCCGCCGCCACGCTGGTGCTCGAGATCCTGCTGACCCGCATCACCTCGGTGGTGGCCTGGTACCACCTGGCGTTCTTCGTCATCTCGCTGGCGATGCTGGGCATGACTGCGGGCGCGGTGCTCGTCTTCATGCGCCCGCAGTGGTTCCCCGACGAGCGGGTCGGCGAGCGCATGGCCCAGGCCTCGATCGGCTTCTCGCTGGCGATGCCGCTGGCGATGCGCCTGGCGCTGTCGATCGCGCTGTCACCGATCGCCGACCTCGCCGGCTTCGTCGCGATGCTCTCGTACGGCTGCCTGCTGGCGTTGCCGTTCGCGGTCGGTGGCGTCGTGCTCACGCTGGCGCTCACCCGCGCGGGCCTGCCCGAGGGCGTGGTCTACGGCGTCGATCTGTGCGGCGCCGCGTTCGGTTGCGCGGCGGTGGTGCCGTTGCTGGCGTGGATCGATGCGCCGAGCGCCGTGTTCGTCGCCGCAGCCGTGGCCGCGCTGGCGGGCTGGGGCTTTGCCCGCGGCGCCGGGGTCTCGCCCAAGCTGCAGCGGGCCGGCTGGCTGGCCGCGATCGCGCTCTCACTGTCGGCGGTGGTCAACGTCGCGGCCGACGGCGCGCTGCTGCGTCCGCAGTGGATCAAGGGCTTCCCGGAGGTGCCGTCGCGCTACTCGTTCATCGGCTGGAACACCTACTCGCGCGTCACGGTGGATCAGCAGGTCGAGTTCCCGCCGACGTTCTGGGCCGCCGGTCGCACGATCCCGCCGGAGATGATGCGAGCGATCCCGCAGCGGTGGTTGCTCATCGACGGGGCCGCGGGCACCTCGATGGCCGGCCTCGACACCACCCCCGACGACGGCCAGCCCGGCTCGCCCGCCGAGCACGAGTACCTGTCGTGGGACGTCACCGCCTTCGCCCACGCGATGCGACCGCGTGGTCCCGCCGCGGTGATCGGCGTGGGCGGTGGCCGCGACGTGCTGGAGGCCGCCCGCGTCGGCCACGAGCCGGTGGTCGGCATCGAGCTCAACGGCCTCATCGTCGCGCTGCATCGCAACGTCATGCGCGAGTTCTCCGGGCTCGCCGATCTGCCCGGGGTCGAGCTGGTCGAGGACGAGGCGCGCTCGTTCCTCGCCCGCGATCGACGCAGCTACGCCGTCATCACGATGTCGCTCATCGACACCTGGGCGGCGACCGGCGCCGGCGCCTACGCGCTCAGCGAGAACGGGCTGTACACCGTCGAGGGCTGGAAGATCTTCATGCGCCGGCTGCAGCAAGACGGCATCTTCACGGTCTCGCGCTGGTACAAGCCCGATTCCCCCGGCGAGACCGCGCGCATGCTCGCGCTCGCCTACGAGACGCTGTGGCAGCTCGGCGTCGAGAAGCCGCGCGGCCACGTGATCCTGCTGCAGAACCAGCACATCGCGACGCTGCTGATGTCGCCGACGCCGTTCACGGGCGCCGATCTCGATCACATGCAGAAGGTCGCGGTCACCCGCGGCTTCAACATGATGCTGACGCCGCGCAAGCTGCCGTCCAACCCGCTGCTGCGCGAGGTTGCCGAGTTGCCCGACTCGGCGACCCTCGAGCGTTGGTCGGCGACGCAGCTGCTCGACCTGAGCGCACCGACCGACGCGCGTCCGTTCTTCTTCAACATGCTGCGGCCGGCGACGTGGTTCGCACCGCCGCCGGAGATCGACGAGCTCGATCTCGGCTTCCTCGGCAACCTGCACGCGACCCAGACCCTGGTCTACGCGACGCTCGCCAGCGCGCTGCTCACGTTGCTGGCGGTGGTGGTGCCGCTGGCGTGGCGGCGGCGCGCACTGGCGGGCTACCGCCGCGGCGATCTGCTGACCGCGTGCGCGTACTTCTCGCTCATCGGGCTCGGCTTCATGTTCGTCGAGATGGGCCTGTTGTCGCGGCTCAACGTATTCCTCGGCCACCCGACGCTGGCGCTCGCGGTGCTGCTGGGCGGCATCATCTTCTTCACCGGCATGGGCAGCCTGCTCAGCTCGCGTGTGCGACTGGGCGCAGGTGCCGGCGCGAAGTGGTTCCCACTGCTGCCGGCGGTCGGCATCGCGGTCGTCGGCTTCGCGCTCGATCCGGTGATGCACGCGCTGTCGGCCTCGGCGACGCCGGTGCGCGTGCTCACCGGCGTGTCGCTGGTCGCGGTCGCGGCACTCGGCATGGGGCTGTGCTTCCCGCTGGGCCTGCGGCTGTGCGAGCGCATCGGCGGCGGCGACAAGCCGCCGCTGGGCCCGTGGATGTGGGGCCTGAACGGGGCCTGCGGCGTGGTCGCCAGCGGGCTCGCGCTGACCAGCTCGATGGCGTGGGGCATCCCCGCGACGCTGGCGATCGGTGCGGGCTGCTACGTGGCGCTGGTGGCCTGCACGCTGAAGCTCTCGGCCGCGCGGCAGTGACGGCGCGCGGCGTCGGGGCGAGGACGGCGATCAGGTGCCGTCGTCGTTGCCGCCGTGGTGATCGTCGTCGCTGTCTTCGCTCTCGTGCTCGCTCTCGTCCTCCGACTCGCCGCTGAAGTCGTCGTCCTCCTGCGACTTCAGCACGGTGCCATCGGCGGCCAGCTCGAGCTCCATCACGGTCGTGTCGACCATGACCTTGGCCTCGAACACACCGTCGTCGGCCTCGAGCTCGAAGACCTCGCCGCCGACGTGGGCCTCGGCCGCGGCCGCGAGCGCGGCCCAGTCGGCCCCCGTCGCGAGCTCGGCGTTGGCGGCGGCCTCGTCGGCGTTGCCAGAGCTCGACGCGCGATCGCGGACGATCTCGCCGCTGTCGCTCGAGATCTCGATACGACGCTGGCCGGCGTCGGCGACCACCTCGACGCGATAGACGAACGCGCCGTGCTCGAGCTCGAGCTTGGCCTCGACGGCGACGCCGCCGCTGGCCGCCTCGGCGGTCGCGATTGCGTCGGTCAACGCGACGGACGAGCTCTCGATCTCGGCCGCGAACTTCTCGCGAAGCGCGGTCGCGTCGTCGCTGGCGGCGTCGCAGGCGGCGAGGGTCGAGAGGATCGCGAAGGCAAGGATGCGTCGGTTCATGGTGGGGCTCCGGGTCGGCGGCCGGTGGGCTCGCTTCGACCCCCTCGTGCCCGCTGCCGGGCCGACGTTACGGCCCATCCTCGGCCGGCCGCCGCCGCCGCAGCTGCGCCACGGGTGCGCTTGTAATGATCGGAGCCGTGCGGGCACCCTGCGTACGAGACCCATGAGCGGCCCGCACACCATCACGCCCCTGCCGGGCGCGCCGAACGCAGCGGGCACATCGACCGGCGTGCGCCCGGCCGACGGCGCCGCCGAGCTGGTGCAGCGGGCAAAGGCGGGCGATGGGCGCGCGTGGGCGCGGCTGTACCAACAGAGCTTCGATCGCGTCTTCCGCGACGTCGCGTACATGGTCGGGGCCTCGGCGCTCGCCGAGGAGATCGTGCAGGAGACCTTCGCAGCGGCGCTGACCGGCCTGCAGGGCTTCGACGGCCGCGCGAGCGTCGAGACGTGGCTGCGCGGCATCGCCCACAACCTCGTGCGCAGGCACTGGCGCACACAGGGCCGACGCGGGCGCGCGTACGAACGACTCGAGCACGTCACCCCGAGCGCGCTCGGGCACGCCCCCGACGATCCCGAGCAGCACCACCTGCAGGACCGCCGTGCACAGGTGCTGCGCGCGGTGCTCGAGGAGGTGCCGGTCTCGCTGCGCGAGGCGTTCCTGTTGATCGACGTGCAGGGGCTTTCGGCCGCCGACGCCGCCGGGCGACTTGGCGTCAGCGTCGGCAACGTCCGCGTGCGCGCGAGCCGGGCGCGCACGATCATCCGTGCCGAGCTCGAGCGGCTCGGTTGGCTCGACCCCAGCCCCGCGGGTGCGTCGTGAGCACGCTCGACCACGACGAGCAGCGGCTGCAGCCGTGGGCGCGCGCGCTGGCCAATGCGACCGAGCGAGACATCGCCCGCTTCGCGCCGGTGCCCGACCTCGCCGACGTGTTCGCACGCGCCCGCGCGCAGGATCCCGCAGCGGTGCCACCGGGCTGGGACGCCTTCGCGGACGAGGTCGACGACGACGACGTGATGCCGCTGTCGCGCATGCGTGCGATGCAGGCGGGCGGCGATCCGGGCGTGGCGAGCTTCGCCGCGGCGCTGCGCGGCGTGGTCGAACGCGACCTCCACGAGCGCGACTTGGCCGCGATTCCCCAGGCACCCGCGCTGCGACGACGACGACCAGCGGTGTGGGCCGCCGCAGGCGCGACCGTGCTCGCGATGGCGGCCGCGCTGGTGCTGTGGCTCGCCAGCCCCGCGGTCCTGCAATCGCCGCAGCTGCGCTCGCGCATCGACGGCGACACCGCCAGTCGCACACTGCAGCGCGACCGGGCCCGCGCAGAGTGGACGGCACGCCGCGCGGCTGCGCCGACGCCGAAGCGACCGACGCCCATCGTCGTGCCGCCACCGACCGAACAGCTCACGACGCCCGCGCCGACCCCGATGCCCACGGCTCGCCGGCCCGCCGACGATCTCGATGCGCTCGAGGCCGAGGCCGAGCGCGCATGGCAGGCCGGTGAGCTCGAGCTCGCCGAGCGGACCCTGCAGCGAATCGCCCGCAAGGCCGGACGCTCGCGGCGGGCCGAGCTGGCCTACGCCGATCTGTTCGCGCTCGCGCGCCAGCGCCGTGGGAGCGCCGGCCAGGTCGCAATGTGGAAGGCCTACCTCGCACGCTTTCCTCGCGGCGAGTTCGCCGATGACGCGCGCGCCGGCATCTGTCACCGCGCCAGCGACACCAACGCTGTGAGCGCGTGTTGGGCCGACTATCTCGTGCATCATCCCCGCGGCGCACACGTCTCGGAGGCGGAGCGCTGGCGCGCGACCCCACCATGACGTTCGACTCGGCTCGCCTCGCCTCACTCGCGCTCTCGCTGTCGTTGGGATGCGCGCTGCAGTACGTCGTGCCGCTCGACGACGACGCGATCTGCGAGCGACTCGAGGTCGTGTGCGGCGAGCGGTGCGTGGACCTCGAGCAGGATCGCAACCATTGCGGCGCCTGCGGAGTGGCCTGCAGCGACGATCAGCTGTGCGTCGAGGGCGAGTGCGTGGCTGCGTGCACGACCGGCACGACGGTGTGTGGCAACAGCTGTGTCTCGCTCGACGACGACCCCGCCAACTGCGGTGCGTGCGACCGCTGGTGCGACGGCGACGAGGTGTGCGAGGCCGGCTCGTGCGTGCGCACGTGCGACGAGTCCTGCGACGACGACGTGATGCTGTGCGTGGACGGTAGCTGCACCTGTGGCGTCGGCCTCGCGCCGTGCGGCTCGACCTGCGTGGACCTGCAGATCGACCCGAATCACTGCGGAGAGTGCGACCGTGGCTGCGGCGGAGATCTCTGCGGTGGCGGCGAGTGCATCACCAGCTGCGATGGCTTCCCCGACGCGTGCGACAAGGCCTGCACCGACGTGAGCTCGGACCCTCGCAACTGTGGCGCCTGCGACTACGAGTGTCACCCCGCGCAGGTCTGCGACGGCGGGCAGTGCAGGACCCCGGCATGAATGCGCTCGGCACCGTGCTCGCGCTGCACCTGGCAGCGGCGCCGGCGAGTCCGCCGACGATCACCGACGGCGACGCACCGAGCGCGGACCCTCCGGCCACCGCCGCGGACCCGCCGAGCAACGACATGCGCACGCGGCCGCTCGTGCTCGATGTGCACGGCATCGAGCTGACGCCCCTGCGAACCTCGCTGGCGCTGCGCCTGCCGCTGCGGCCGCTGCTCGCGATGCAAGCCGAGCGGCCGCCGGTGGCCGACTACGTCGTGGTCGAGCGGCACGACGATGCGGTCGTGTTCACGCTGATCACCGCCGAAGGTGCGGCGTTCGATCGCCGCATCACGCTCGCGCCCGGCGACGATCCGCTGCGGCCGACCGCGACCACGCTCGCCAACCTGACGTTTGCGATCGAGGCCGGCGAGGTGCAGCCCGATCGCGTCGATGTCGAGCAGCCGCCGCCACCGGAGCCCGCGCCCGCGCCCGCCCCCACGCCACCCGCGACGCCGCCGCCCGCCGCTGCGCCGCCGCCCGCCGACCCACCGCCGCGGCCGGCGTTCGTGCCGATCTGGGAGCTCGGGCCGAGCCTCGACGCCGCGGTGGTGATCGGCGCGGCCCCACGGGTGCAGGCCGATGCGCTGGCCGCCGGCGCCGGTCGGGTCGCGATCGTGGCGCGACATCGATCCGGGGCAGCGGTGACCGCCGGCGTCCGCATGGCCGGGCGGCGACACGGGCCCTCGGGGCTGTCGTTGCTACGCGCGCGCGTCGAGGTCGGCGCAGGTTGGGTGTGGCGGGCGCGGGCCTTCGAGCTCGCGCTGGGTGGCGCGCTCACGGTCGAGCCGTGGGCGTTGCGACGCGACGGTGCGCGAGCACCCCTGCAGCTCGGCGACGCCACGGCGCGTCGACGGCCGCTCGTCGGCGGTGCGCTGCAGATTTCACCCGGTCTGCGCATCGCGGCCGATCGGCAGGGCGACAGCTGGCTGCGAATCGGGCCGCGCATCGAGCTGGCCGGCTCGTTCGTGCCGGAGCACGGCGCACGCACGGTCGACGTCGCAGTGGCGTCGACCAACGGGACCGCGTCGGTTCTGCGCATGGGTGGACTCGAGGTGGTGCTGGGACTCGAGCTGGTCGCGTGGTTCGGACTCGGGTCGCGCCACGAACACTGAACGCAAGGGGCCCCGCGTGCGTGTGTTGGAACACGGGCGCCTGCTTGTGCACGCCCCCGCGCTTGAGCCTCGCACCCAAAGCGGGATAGCCTCCCGCGCGCATGCTCGTCAGCGTCTGCCTTGCACTCGCGATTGCAGCCCCCGCGCCTGCGACCGCGGCAGCCCCGGCTGGCCGCGACTACGAGGGTCCACGACAGGTCGTGCCCGAAGGCGGCGTCGCAATGCCGGAGGTCGTGGCGCCGGCGGGCGACGCGGGCACCACGACCGGCGCCGACGCAGGCACCACGACCGGTGCCGACGCGGGCACCACGACCGGCGCCGACGCGGGTACCACGACCGGCGCCGACGCGGGCACCACCACCGGTGCCGATGCGGGCACCACGACCGGTGCCGACGCGGGCGGCCTCATGCCGCCGACCGAGCCCGGCTACGTACCCAAGAAGAAGCGCCCAGTGCCGCGGGCACTCGCGACCATCGAGGGCTACGGCTACCCCGAAGACGAGATCGCGGTGGTCGGCAAGCGGCGCGTCAAGTTCACGCCCGGCTTCCAGGTCCGCAACCAGGTCGGCACCGTCACGCCGTTCACCCTCGATCGCTTCGGCCACCGCTACCGCGATCACGGCATGACCACCGGTCGCATCCGCTGGAACCCCACGCTGGCGATCGGCAAGAAGTTCAAGCTGGTCGGCATGCTCGACCTCGCCAACGGACGCTGGGCGCCCGATGGCAGCGACGACCCGGTCGTCGATCGCATCATCCAAGACGGTCAGCCGCCCGAGCGCACGAAGCTCCGCATCGTCGACCCCCGCGAGCTGTACCTCGAGTACCGCCTGAGCTTTGGTCTGCTGCGCCTGGGCCAGCAGGCGTTCACGTGGGGCCAGGGCATGCTGGCCAACAGCGGCAACTACGTCGATCGATTCGGCGACCTGCGCTTCGGCGACGACGGGCGCGGCGGCATCTACGAGCGCTTGCTGTTCGCGACCAAGCCGTTCCAGTACCGCGGCGGCAAGGTTCGTGACCTCGTGATCGGCGTCGGCGGCGACCTCGTGTTCCGCGACCAGCTGGTCGAGCTCACCAAGGGCGACCTCGCTGGCCAGGCGCTGCTGCTGCTGCGCTACGCCCCCGAGAAGAACCCTGGCAACCAGATCGGTGCCTACGCGGTCTACCGCAAGCAGAAGAAGGCCGACGATGGCGACGTGTACCCCCACGACGACACCACCGAGGTCGG
The DNA here is from genome assembly GCA_016709225.1 of Deltaproteobacteria bacterium. Taxonomy (NCBI): domain Bacteria; kingdom Pseudomonadati; phylum Myxococcota; class Myxococcia; species Deltaproteobacteria bacterium. Next base: position 1,784,880 of record JADJEE010000002.1, read on the forward strand.
TGTGGTCGACATCGAGGGCCAAGGCACGCGCTGGTTGTCGGACAAGCTGCAGCTCATCGGTGCATTCGAGACCGCGATCATCTTCGGGCGCTCGACCATCGCGCGCGACGAGAACGGCCCCCACAAGATCGTCCAGGGCGGCGGCGTCGCGCGCGGCTACATCGGCAAGCACGACAGCTGGTTGGTCGGCTTCGATGCCGGCTACGCCAGCGGCGATCCCAACCCCAGCGATCGCTTCATCAACAACTTCACGATGGACCCGGGCCACACCGTCGGGCTGGTGCTGTTCAACCAGGTCAACGCCTGGCGCAGCGCGCAGACCGAGATGCTCGCCACCGATGGGCAGCTCACCGGCGTGCCGCTCAACGGCACGCAGTACCTGCCCACGCGCGGCGGAGTCAGCAACGCGCTGTACATCCAGCCCAAGGCGCGCTGGGCCTTCCGCGAGCGCCTCGAGATCTGGGGCGGCCCGCTTTTGGCGGTCGCACCGGTGCCGATCATCGACCCGTACACCACACGCCTGAACGGCGGCGTGCCGACCAACAGCTCCGGTGGCGACGGCGGTAAGCGTTACTACGGCACCGAGCTCGACGTCGGCATCCGCGGGCGCGTGGACATCCGCAAGCTGTGGCTGATGGCGGGCCTGCAGGGTGGCGTGCTGTTGCCGGGCCCGGGCCTGGCGAACGCGGCCGGCAACCCGGACAAGCCCTCGGGCGCGGTGTGGTTCCGCACCGAGATCCGCTACTAGCGCGGCATCGATCCGCAGGGGTCGCACGCGCAGCGCTGCGCCGACGGATCGAAATCCCGCGACACGACACTGGGAGTCGGAGCCCCCCGCCCGTGGGGGAAATGACCCGTGCACCACTCGCCCCTGCTGGCCCCCTTTCTTCTCGGGTTCCTCGTCACGCTCGCCTGCAACACCGGCGGCAACACGTCGGCAGACGGCGACTCGGGCTCGACCTCGCCGTCGAGCCCGACCACCGCCGACACCACGGTCGCGGTCGAAACCACCACGGGCGACGTTCTGTGCATCCCCGGCTACGAGACGTGCCCGTGTGTCGACGGTGAGGTCTGCCTCGACGGCTTGACCTGCTACTCGGGCCTCTGCGTCCTCGTGCCCACCGACAGCGGCGACGACAGCAGCGGCGAAGGCACCACCGCCGCCGCCGAGAGCTCGTCGGGTGATGCACCGGGCGACTCCTCGGGTGGGGCCGGCGAGTCGAGCTCCGGCGGCGAGCCGTCCTGCTTCGAAGGCGACACCTACTGCGCCGCAGGCACGCAGACGTTCCAGGAGTGCATCGATGGCGAGTGGCTTCCATCGACCTGCGCCGAGTCGTGCCTGACCACCGGGCACACCGGCACCGACTGCGCGCCCGACCAACAGCGCTGCACCTGCGATGGGTTCGCCGATGCCGACTGCGAGCTCGACATGCAGGTGCTCTGCTACTGCTATTTCGACGACCTCGTCGGCACCCCGTGCACCGACGACCAGAGCGAAGAGTACTACCAGTGGTGCTACCAGGAGACCGACCCCGTGGTCGCGTGCTTCGGCTCGTACTACGACCCGGGCGGCGCAGGGCTCGACTGCGACGGCGCGATCGCGAACTGCCTCTGACGCGCGCGCAGCGAAGCGCGACCACGGCGGCGCGACGCGAGCACGCTGTCCGGATGCGGTCCATCGTGTCACCAAGGGCCTGTTGCACTGTGATGTAGCTCGCCAAAGCGTCCCTGTCGGGTTGCCCGGTCACCCACGCTCGGGCCACACTCATGGGGTGCAACGGCTGGTGATCATCGCGTCGCTGGGGCTGCTGGCGTGGCCGAGCTCGGCCCAGGCCGAGCCCCATGCGATCGCGAGCCCGACCGCACCGAGTGCGAGCCCACCCGCTGCGGCCGCACCACCGAGCGCGGTCGCTCCGACGCCACAGCCACCACCCGTCACGACGCCGCCCTCCGCGACGCCACCCGTCGCGACGCCGCCCGCCGCCGCGCCACCACCGGCCGATCCACCGCCGACCGCGACGCCTCCGACCGCCACGCCACCCGCGACCACGCCTCCGGCGACCACGCCTCCGGCGACCACGCCTCCGGCCACCACGCCGCCTCCGGCCACCACGCCTCCGGCCACCACACCACCGGCCGCCACGCCGCCCGCGACCACGCCGCCCGCGACCACGCCTCCGGCCGCCACGCCGCCCGCGACCACGCCTCCGGCCGCCACGCCGCCCGCGACCACGCCTCCGGCCGCCACGCCTCCGGCGTCGGAGGTCGCGCCGATGATGGCCGCGCCCGAGACGGCGACGGCACCGGCCGCACCGATCGACGACGCCGCATGGGCGGCGATGCGCGACAAGCCGGTGGTGCTCGAGCGCCGCGACGGCGAGCCCGTCCGCGGCAAGCTGATCGCGCACGAGGGCACGCATGCGGTCGTGCAGCAGCAAGACGGCAAGGTGGTATCGATCGCCAAGGCCGACGTCGCCTCGCTCGCGTCCGACGAACCCAAGGCGGCGACGCCGGCTCCGGCCGACGCGACGCCACCGGCCAAGCAGCCCGCCAAACCGACGTGGAAGTACCACAAGCTCGGGCTCTTCACCCTGCACGGCATCGGCTACACCCGCTGGCGCACGCCGACGCTGCGCGACGGTGGTGCCTCGTACAACCTCGATGCCGCGGTCGGCTTCAACTTCAGCGAGCGCTTCGGCGTATACGCGCTGGTCGGCGGTGCCGTCGGTGCGAACCTCGCGTCGAAGACCGTGAAGGGGCACTACGGCCACTTCGCGCTGAGCTTCCTCGCGCGACGCAAGTACATCGCGTTCATCCCCGGCATCGGCCTCGCGGTCGCGGGCCGTCGTGGCCCCGGTGACGGTGCGCTGCGCGAGACCGGCCTCGCGGTGCCGCTCAAGCTGATGGGCCTGATCCCGCTGCCCCAGGAGCTCACGCTCACCGTCGGCATCGGCTACGACCTCGCGATCCTGGCCCAGACCCGACCGCTGCAGTCGGTGTCGTTCCAGATCGGCGTGGCGAGGTTCTAGCGAGTCGCACGACACGGATCGCCATCGCGGCGACCATGGCGGGGGGCATGCGTAGGATCGCTGGCTCGGGTCTGCTGCTCGTTGGTTCGGTGTGGGGCTGCCAGCTGCCCGGCGGCGGCAACGGTGGCGACGATCCGTCGGCCACTGCGGCGACGAGCGACACCGACGGCTCGGGCCCATCGACGTCGCCCGACGTCGAGACCGAGGACGCCGGTAGCAGCTCGGGCGAGCCCGCCGGCGGAGGTGGCAGCGGCGGCGTGAGCCCGGGGGACGCGACGGTCATCCCGCTCGACCTCGACTTCACGCCGCTGTCGCTCGAGCTCGGCGACTTCGACGGCGACGGTCACGTCGATCTCCTCGTGACCGGCGTGCAGTCCACCGTCGTGCGCTCGGCGACGCTGCTCGGCTTCGGCGACGGCACCTTCGCGGCACCGCTCGACAACGGCCTGGTCGGCTGCAGCGCGTACCCGGTGGTCGGTCGCCTCTCCGACGATGCCCGCGACGACGTGTTGGTGGCCGGCTGCAACGGTCATCCCGTCACCGCGCTGGTCGCTGCGGCCAATGCAACGCTGTCGCCGTGGTCGATCTGGCCCGACGTCGACGCCATCGGCGTGCGCTCGAGCGTGATCGCCGACCTCGAGGGTGACGGCGATGGCGACGTGATGTCGGTTCGCGTCAATGACGACTTCATCGAGCACGTGCTCGCGATCGACCTGTTCGAGTCCAATGGTGGCACCGGCTTCTGGGCCGGCGGCACCATCTCGCTCGGCAACGTGGCACAGAGCGGCTTCGATCCGAACGCGCTCGTGGCCGGCCACTTCGACGACGACGTCGTGCTCGACGTCGCGCTGGTCGATCAGGGCCACGACGTCGTGCGGTTGATCGGTGGTCCGCCGCCCTCGGCGTTCGCGTTCCCGCTCGAGCTCGGGGTCGCACTCTCGCCGTGGGCCGCACTGGTGGGCGATCTCGACGACGACGGCCTCGACGAGATCGTCGTCACCAGCAACGACGAGGGTGCAGCGCAGGTGCAGCACGCCGTCGGTGGCGGCAACTTCGAGGGCGACGCGGTGCTCGATCTCGGCGGTGCATCGCCCTACGCCGCGACGCTCGGCGACGTCGACGGCGATGGCTCGCTCGACCTCGTCACCGTCGACGACGCGGTCGCGTCGGTGCACTGGTGGCCGGGCGATGGTGCGGGTGGCTTCGGCGCGCCGGCGCAACGCAGCCTGCCGTCGCCGGCGATCCGTGTCCACACCGCCGACCTCGACGAGGACGGCCAGCACGACATCATCGCCGCGACCTACGACGACGAGTCGATCACGCTGCTGCTGTCCGGGGGCTGACGCTCGTCGAGCACCGCGCTGCCGTGAGCCCACCGCGACGCGCCGCCACCCGATGCGGGGTGACGACGCTCCAGTCGGCGACGTCTTCAGCCCGCGCAGAGGCTGCCGACGTCGACCGGGCACTCGACCTGCCGCAGCCATGCGTCCGCCAGGGCGTCGATCGCCGCGGCGTCGCCGTAGTCATGCAGGTGATCGATCATGTCCTGCATGCGCGCGGCCTGGCCGACGTGGTCGGCGTAGAACTCCGCGAGCGCGGTGTCGAGCTGGTCCTCGCCGATGAGCTCGGCCACGCCGCGGTAGAACCACGCGCCCTTCATGTACGGCGCGTACGACCACAGGTCGTCGTTGAGGATGTCGATGCCGTTGCAGGTCGAGTCGGGCAGCACGACCGGGTTCACGCCACCGTCGCACACGCTGACGAGGCCGCACTCGTAGTCGGGCCACAGATCCACGCCCGACTCGGCGAGGCCGCGCGCGGCCAGGTAGGTCGCAGTGCCCTCGGACAACACGAAGTCCTCCCAGCAGGCGATGCGCACGCCGTCGCCGTACCAGCCGTGCGCGGCCTCGTGGGCGTGCACGTCCTCGCGGTCCATCGAGCCGCTCGAGACATGCCAGTACGGATGGTGCTCCATGCCACCGTAGTCGCCGCCACCCCAGTCGGCCGACACCGTGCCGACGTGATCACCAAAGCTGTAGTCGCCGTAGGTCTGCTCGTAGAAGTCGAACACGGCGCTCAGGTGCTGCGAGCCGATGGTCGCGTCGGCTTGGCCGCCGGGTAGGTACCAGGTCGAGACCGCGGTGCCGTTGGTGGTCGGATCGAGCACCAGCTCGGTGAATGCCGCGACCGCGACCGCAGGCTGATACGACGGCGCATCGCCGGGGATCGACGCGGGATAGATCGCAGTCTGATCGCCTGCGAAGCCGGTGACGTTCATCGTGAACTGCACGCCGTCGGACGGATCCGACTTGCACGGGAAGAGGTTGCCGCAGAAGTACGGCCACAGGAACGTCACCTGCGAGGTCGGGTCCCAGCCATCGAAGCTGCCGTCGACCGATGCGAACGTGTAGCTGACGACGAAGGTGAAGTCGCCACCGCTGGGGATGCCGAGATCGAGCTGGCCGTCGTGGACGTCGAACATCACGTCGCCCAGATCGCTGGTGACGCTGTCGATGGTGAGGCCGCCGATCTCGAGCGACGCGCCGGTGGAGTCGGCCGAGCCGGCGATGGTGATGGTCGCGACGCCCGACAGCGCCCCGAGGTCGAGCTGCAGGTCGGTGGTGAGGATGTCGCGCGTCCAGTCCTCGCTGGGCGGCGGCAGATCGATGACGCCCGTCGAGCTCGAGCCCGCGCTGGTGTCGGCATCGGTGTCGGTGCTGGTGCCGCTGGTCGGGCCCTGCGAGCTGCTCGAGTCCGAGGTGGGGTTGCCGGTCGAGGTCTCGGCGCTGCTGGCCGAGACCGTGGTCGCGCTCGAGTCGCTGTCGTTGCCGGTCGAGCTCGAGGGATCGGTGTCGGTTCCGTCGCCGCCACCATCGCTGGTGCAGCCAGCGACGAGTCCGGCGCCAAGGCATAGGTTGCGAAGTGCATGTCTCATGTCGTGTGTTCTCCTGCCGTAGCGACGGGCGATGGCCCGCCGCCCCCTGTCGTTCCGCTTCATGCACTTCGGTTGACGATCCAGCACGACCAAGCGTCGCGTTTACGTACTCGACGCATCATCGCTGCAACCGCGGTATCGATCGGCACGTCGCCATGCCCGACTGATCGCGTCGACGCGTTGCGGTGTGGCGCGCACGCCACGGTTCACGCCGTCGGCGCGCGGGCATCGGCGGGGTATGCGTCACGCATCGTCGCCGCCAGGCTCCGCAGCGCTGCGGCCAGCGGAGATCGCGGGCGCCACACCAGCGCCAGCGTCCGCTTGGGGACCGGCGCCTCGAAGCTACGGATCTCGAGCGCAGCGCGGCGACGTTCGGTCGCCACCGCGAGCATCGGCAGCAGGGTGACCCCCGCGCCACCGGCGACCATCTGCGCCAGCGTGCCGAGGCTGGTCGCACGAAACTCGAGCTCGTGGGCCCGCGCCCGCGCGCAGAACGCGAGCGCTTGGGTGCGGAAGCAGTGGCCCTCGTCGAGTAGCAGTACGTCGGCGTCGCGCAGCTGGGTCGCCTTGACCGGCGCGCTGCGTCGCGCGAGCACGTGCCCGCTCGGCATCGCGAGCACGAACGGATCACGGGCGATGACCTCGTGATCGAGCTCGCCGACGTCGGCCTCGAGCGCGAGCACGGCCGCATCGAGCTTGCCGGCCTGCAGCAACGACACCAGCACGTCGGTCTTGTCCTCGACCCACAGCGCCCTGAGCCGCGGATGCCGACGTCGAAGCCGGGTCGACAGCGGCGGCAGCAGGTACGGCGAGACGGTCGGGATCACGCCGAGCCGCAAGGTCGCCGCCAGCGGATCGCCGGCCTGACGCGCGAGCACGGCGAGATCGTCGCTCGCGGCCAGCAGCGCGCGTGCGCGCGTCAACAGCTCTGCGCCCGCGGGGGTCACCAGCACGCGTCGGCGGTCGCGCTCGAACAACCGCACACCCAGCGCATCCTCGAGCTGCGCGATCTGTGCGCTGAGGCTGGGCTGCGCCACGCGACAGAGCTGCGCCGCCGCCCGGAAGCTGAGCGCGTCGGCGACCGCGACCGCGTACTGCAGCTGCCGCAGCGTGAACGGCAGCGGCGCCCCCGTCACGACGAGCGCCCTCCCACGCGCATCACCACGGCGCGCCTCGAGCATCGACCCCGGCTCCCACTCATAGTCAATGCCTATCACAGATGTCGTTTCGTTGTCTTGGACCAATCACGACCACGGCGGCAGGCTAGCCCCATGACCGACGGCAAGACCGACCGCAAGACCCTCACGACCGCCGCGGGCGCCCCCGTGGCCGACAACCAACACTCGATGACGGCCGGACCGCGCGGCCCGGTGCTGTTGCAGGACGTGTGGCTGCTCGAGAAGCTGGCGCACTTCGACCGCGAGGTCATCCCCGAGCGCCGCATGCACGCCAAGGGCTCGGGTGCCTACGGCAGCTTCACCGTCACCAAGGACATCACCCGCTACACCCGCGCCAAGCTGTTCGCCGAGGTCGGCAAGCGCACCGAGGTGTTCGTGCGCTTCTCGACCGTGGCGGGTGAGCGCGGGGCCGCCGACGCCGAGCGAGACATCCGCGGCGCCGCGATCAAGTTCTACACCGAGGAGGGCAACTGGGACCTGGTCGGCAACAACACCCCGGTGTTCTTCCTGCGCGACCCGCTGAAGTTCCCCGACCTGAACCACGCGGTGAAGCGCGACCCTCGGACCAACCTCCGCAGCGCGAAGAACAACTGGGACTACTGGACGCTGCTGCCCGAGGCGCTGCACCAGATCACGATCACGATGAGCGATCGCGGCATCCCGGCCAGCTATCGCCACATGCACCTGTTCGGCAGCCACACCTTCAGCTTCATCAACGCGCAGATGGAGCGTCACTGGGTGAAGTTCCACTTCCACACGCAGCAGGGCATCCGCAACCTCACCGACGCCGAGGCCGAGGCCATCATCGGCAAGGACCGCGAGAGCCATCAGCGCGATCTCTTCGACGCCATCGACCGCGGTGAGCACCCGCGCTGGACCATGTACGTGCAGATCATGTCCGAGGCCGACGCCGCCAAGACCCCCTACAACCCGTTCGACCTCACGAAGGTGTGGCCGCATGCCGACTACCCGCTGCACGAGGTCGGCGTGCTCGAGCTCGATCGCAACCCTGCCAACTACTTCGCCGAGGTCGAGCAAGCCGCGTTCAACCCCGCCAACGTGGTGCCGGGCATCGGCTTCTCACCCGACAAGATGCTGCAGGGGCGGCTGTTCTCGTACGGCGACGCGCAGCGCTACCGGCTCGGCGTGAACCACGGACAGATCCCCGTCAACGCCCCGCGCTGTCCGTTCCACAGCTACCACCGCGACGGCGCGATGCGGGTCGATGGCAACGCCGGTGCGACCCTGGGCTACGAGCCGAACTCGCAGGGGCAGTGGCGCGAGCAGCCCGACTTCCGCGAGCCGCCGCTGCCGCTGCACGGCGCCGCCGGCCACTTCGATCATCGTGACGACGACGACGACTTCTACTCACAGCCGCGCGCGCTGTTCGAGCGCATGAGTCCGGCGCAGCGGCAGCTGCTGTTCGACAACACCGCGCGGGCACTCGGCGACGCGCCCGAGCCGATCAAGCGCCGTCACGTGGCCAACTGCACCAAGGCCGATCCGGCCTACGGCGCCGGCGTCGCGGCGGCGCTGGGGCTCGCGGTCTGAGGTCCGTCGTCGCTCACGCCAGCGCGGCGCGGGCTTCGTGCAACATCGCCACCAGCACGCGCCGCGCATCGGCGGGCGTGGCGATGGGCGCGGCGAAGCCGATGCGGATCGGCCGCGGCCCCTCGGGGGTCTGCGCCGAGAGTTCGAAGCCGTAGCGATCGATGCCGGTCATGGTGGCGACCGTGACCGCGGTGCCCTTCGAGAACGCGCGGCAGTACAGCGGCAGCGCGTCGGCGTGGTCGTCGTTCATGTGCCGGACGATGCCGACGGCGTGGGGCCCGAGCGGGTCGGGCACGGCGGCAAGCCAGTCGCCGGCGTCAACCCACGACATGCGGCCGTAGCCGCCGATGTAGCGCACGCCGGTGACCTCGAGTCGCCAGTAGCCGAAGTCCGCGAAGTCGGCGTAGTAGGACGCGTTGGGGTGTTGCTCGAGGTAGGCCGCCGCAGCCGCGGCCCGATCGCTGGCCGGGCGGCACTCGCCGAGCAGCGTGACGCGACCGTTGGCGAGCGGATCGACGGCCTCGCCGGCGCTCACGAGCAGCGAGGCCCGCGGATCGCCGCGGAGGTTCTTGGTGTGCTCGGCGAGCTCGCTGATGAGGAACACCGGGTGGCCGCGATCGAACGCGACCGTCACGAACGAGCCGTAGGGGTGCCCGGCGGGATCCTGCGCGAGCGTGCACAGCGTGCCGGTCTTGCACTGCGCCGCGAGGGTGCGCGCGCGCTCGGCGTGGCTGGGCGTCGGCACCGACTCGTCGTACAGCGGCGCGAGTCGGGTGCTGGGCGGTGAGGCGTGCGCGTCGTTGCTCATGCGAGGCCGCACCATCGCACGATCCCGCGGCGCGTGGGCCGTCACTGCTCGAAGCAGTACAGCGAGACCGCCGTGCCGCAGCCGATCGCACCCGAGTCGGACCACGTGCTGGTGTTCTGCACGTTGCCGACCCCGGCCGAGCCGGCGGCGGTGGTGGTCCAGTTGGCGCAGGTGCCGTTGAACATCTGCAGCGCGCCGGCGGCGGTGGTGGCGGTCGCGACCCACGTCGAGGGCACGTCGGCGAGCACGCCGAGCTCGGTGGTGTCGATCGCGTGCGCGAGGTGCCCGTCGACGAGATCGTTCCAGTCGTTCGCCACCAACGTGCCGTCGACGAGGGTGTACGGGCCGTCGGAGTGGCTCAGACGCGCGGCTGCGGTGCTGCTGCCGTCGCTCAGCCATGCGCGCCAGCTGCCGCCGAGGCCAGCATCGTCGGCGGCGTCCTGGCACAGCGCGTCACCGCCGTCGACACCGCCGAAGTTGGCCGCGAAGTGGCCGGAGCTCACGAACACCCGCAGCGGCGGCGTGCCCGAGCAGCCGCTGGTGTCGAGTGTGCACGTCGGCGAGCAAACCACCAGGCCATCGGGCAGGCCGACCTCGCCCAGGCAGGTGTGGCCGAACGCGTTGCCGTCGCAGTCCTCGCCGGCATCGACGACCCCGTCGCCGCAGCCCGAGCCGCTGCAGCCGCTGGTGTCGAAGCTGCAGTCGGCCCCGCACGACAGCGCGCCGCCGAAGAAGCCCTGCGACGCGCATGTGGCCCCGCCCAGATCGGCGCCCTCGCAGGCCTCGTTGCCCGCGATCTCGCCATCGCCACAGCTGCCGCAGCTCGAGGTGTCGTAGGTGCATGCAGCGGTGCAGCCGAGCTCGCCACCGTTCCAACCCAGGCTGTCGCAGGTCGCGTTGCTTTCGCTGCCGTCGCAGGCCTCACCGGCCTCGAGCACGCCGTTGCCACACTGCGTGCAGCCGGCGAGGTCGAAGCTGCAGCCGTCGCCGCACGCGAGCGTGCCACCGTCGTAGCCGAGCGAGGCACAGCTCGCGGTCCCGAGGATGCCGGGCTCGCACGACTCGGGCGCGGTGACGATGCCGTCGCCGCAAGCCGAGCACGCGGCGAAGTCGAGGGTGCACCATGCCGTGCAGTGCAGCGGCTCGGACGCGTCACCGAGCCCGACCTCGTCGCAGCTGTCGGCGGCGGCGAAGACCTCACCGTCGCAGGGTTCGTCGCCGTCGATGACCCCGTTGCCGCACGTGATGCACGCACCGACGTCCACGCTGCAGTCCGCCGCGCACGCCAGCACACCGCCGCCGAAGCCCATTGCGGTGCAGTCCTGGCCGCCGAGGTCGTCGCCGTCGCACGCTTCCTCGCCCTCCATCACGTCGTTGCCGCACACCGCTCCGCTCGGCACGCCGGTGCTCTCGGAGCCGTCGCTGCCCTCGGCGCCGGTGGTCGTCGCGGGTGCGCCGCTGTCGTCGGCCACGGGATCGCCGGTCCCCGACGAGCCGTCGGGCCCAGCCGTGGTCGCGTCGTCGTCGGTCACCACGATCGCGCGGCCGGGATCGAAGCACGCGGCGCTGGCGAGCACGAGACCGAGCGCGGCGGCGCGGAGCCGGGGCCAGATCCGGGGCCGGATCCGAGGGTGGATCCGAGGGTGGATTTGGGGGCGGATCCGAGGGCGGATCCGAAGGCGGATCCGAGCGGGGAGCACGGGCACGGCGTGGGGCATCGGAGGGCTTCCGCCGCGACGCGGGAGCAACGCGTGCGACGATCTCGGAGACAGCCCGGGGGACGATTCGATCACGGACCCGAGCTGGAGCCCCGCGATCCCGCGGCGCGAAGCCCGTGAGTTCGCCCGCACGCGCGCCCTCGGCACGCCGGGCCCGCGGGAAGCCAGGGCGGGCGCTCGCACGTCGGCAGCGGCCAAAGGGCGGCTTTTCTCGCGTCGGCGATCGGTCGCGGTTAGGTTTGGCCGCCACCCCCCCGACGCGACGGCTTCAGCGGCCCGCGATGCTGTTCCCGACCTTCGACTTCCTGATCTTCGCGATGCCCGTGCTGCTCGCAGCGTGGGCGCTGTCGCATCGGCCGAAGGCACGCACCCTGCTGCTGCTGGCGGCGAGCTTGTTCTTCTATGTCGGCGGACCCAAGACCGATCCCCCGCCGACGCCCTGGTACTACGTCGGGCTGCTGGTCTTCTCGACCCTGCTCGACTACGCGTGCGGGCTCGGCATCGCCGCCCAAGATGCGCGCCGCGGTCGCGGCGACCAGGACGAGGCCCGCACCCGACGCGGCAAGAACATCATCCTCGGCATCTCGCTGGTCGGCAACCTGGGCCTGCTCGGGTACTTCAAGTACACCGACTTCTTCCTACGCACCGCGACCGACGTCGCGGGTGCGCTGGGCATCGAGTGGGCCGCGCCTTCGCTGCGCCTGTTGCTGCCGGTCGGCATCTCCTTCTATACGTTCCAGAGCCTCAGCTACACCATCGACGTGTGGCGCGGTCGGCTGACGCCCGAGCGCTCGCTGGTGAAGTTCGCGATGTTCGTGACCTTCTTCCCGCAGCTGGTCGCAGGGCCGATCGTGCGCGCCGACGAGTTCCTGCCCCAGCTCCACCGCGCGCCCCACCTCACGGCCGCGCGCATGGAGGAGGGCCTCTTCCGCATCGGCAAGGGCCTCATCAAGAAGGTCATCCTCGGCGACTGGATCGCTGCACAGCTGACCGATGCGATCTTCGCCTCGCCCGAGCACTACACCTCGGCCGAGCTGATGCTGGCGCTCTACGCCTTCACGCTGCAGCTGTACGCCGACTTCTCGGGCTACTCGGACATCGCGATCGGCGTGGCACGGCTGCTCGGCTACGACATGCCGGAGAACTTCGATCGTCCGTACCAGGCCAAGAACCTCGGCGAGTTCTGGCGACGATGGCACATGACGCTGTCGACCTGGCTGCGCGACTATCTGTTCTTCCCGCTCGGCGGCAGCAAGGGCTCGGCGGCGCGCACCTACTTCAACCTGTGGCTGACGATGTTCCTGGTCGGGATGTGGCACTACAGCCAGGGCACCAGCTGGAACTTCGTCATCTACGCCAACCTCCACGCCGGCGCGATCCTCTTCAACCGCTGGAACCGCATCCGCGTGCGCACCGGCTCGCCGGTCGCCGATCTCGCGCGCTGGAGCCCTGCCGTGCTCGCGCTGGGTGGGCTGATCGCGGGGCTCACCCACGCCGTGCTCGACATCCCGTGGCCGATGGCGGCCGGCGTCGGTGGCTTTGCGATCGCGATGTTCCTGGTGGTCGCGTGGCTGCCCGAGCGCAGCACGCTGGGCAACGCCGCGCTGCACGTGCTGCTGACCTTCCACTTCACCGTGCTCTCGCGCGTGTTCTTCCGCGCCGAGAGCTTCGACGTCGCCAAGCGCATGTGTCAGGGCCTGCTGGCGTTCGACGGCCACGGCATCCGCCCGGGCCTCATCACGCCGCAGCTCGGGGCCCTGCTGTTGTTCGGCTGCGCATACCACTTCACGCCCAAGCGCTGGGTCGACACCTACGGCTTCCTGATCGTGCGGCGCACGCCCGGCGTGGTGCTGGGGCTCGCGTTCGCGGCGCTGTGCCTGGGGCTGATGCTGCTCATGGAAGGCGAGCCGCGGGCCTTCATCTACTTCAACTTCTGACACGACGCCGATGCCGAACGATCCCACCTCCGTGCACGACCAGGGCCCCGCCGGGTTGCTCGATGGCGACGATCGCCGCGTCGACGTGGTGTTGACGGGTGACGACGATGGCGGGCGCAACGCACCGCGTGGCACCTTCACCAAGGTCGGCAGCGGGATGGCCACCGTCGTGCTCGCGATCGCGGCGACCTACGTGGTGCCCGATCTCTCGTTCGCACGGCCGTGGACCTCGCCGACGCCACCGGCGGGCCTCGAGTTCCTCGCCGGCGAGCGCGACGATGCGGTGCCGTTCTGGAACCTGCTCGGGCGCGAGTTCATGGGCGAGGCCGCGGCCGAGGCCGCCGCGCAGGAGCACACCGACGAGGCGGTCGCGATTGCCGAGGCCGAGCTGGCGGTCGACGACGCCGATCTGGCACCGATCGCCGATCGCGAGGTCGTCACGCCGGCCGGCGATCGCCTACCGCCGTACCGCCCCCACCCGGACGACGCCGAGACGCCCGAGCAGCCGCTCGAGCTGCCGAACCCGGAGGCGCTCGATCGCTACTTCGCCGCGCTCGCGCGCACCGATGCCGGCTACGCCGGTGCGGTGACGCGCGCTGTGCAGTGGGGCGACTCGGCGATCGCGGCCGACCACGTGACCTCGACGCTGCGCGCAAAGCTGCAGCAACGCTTCGGCGACGCCGGCCACGGCTTCCACCTGCTGGCCAAGGCCAACACCAGCTACATCCACAAGGGCGTGTCGTTCAAGGGCGGCGAGGACTGGTCGCGCTGCTACATCATCAACAACTGCAAGGGCGACGGCCTCTACGGCCTCGGCGGCACCACGGTGTGGTCGGCCGGCGGTGCGACCTCGCGGTTCGAGACCTCCGACAGCACGCCCAACGGCCGCAAGGCCAGCAAGCTCGAGCTGTGGTACCGCGCCGAGCCCAAGGGCGGCGACGTGCGCGTGCGGGTCGACAAGGGCGAGCCGACCATCGTCTCGACGGCGTCCGAGACCGCCGCCGACGCGTGGCACACGATCGAAGTACCCGACGACGCCCACGAGTTCGAGGTGCGCGCCGCCGGTGGTGGCAAGGTCCGCCTCTACGGTGTGGTGATCGAACGCGACGGTCCCGGCGTGGTGTGGGACGGTATGGAGCAGCTCGGCGCGTTCACCAGCCGCATGCTGAACTTCGAGCCCACCCACCTGCGCGATCAGGTCGCCCACCGCGGCGCGCAGCTGGTGGTGTTGATGTTCGGCGGCAACGACCTGCTGCTGCCCGAGCACCGGCTCGACGGCTACCGCAACGACTTCCGCACCGTGCTGCAGCGGCTACGCGCCCAGGACGATCCGCCGGCGTGCCTGGTGATCTCGCCGGTCGACCACGGCATCCGCGAGGCCCAGCGCATCATCAGCAACCCGATGGTCGCGAAGATCACCGCCATCCAGCGCGAGGTCGCCGTCGAGGAGGGCTGCGCCTTCTTCGACAGCCAGGCCGCGATGGGCGGCGAGGGGGCCGTGGCCCGCTGGCGTCGCACCAACCCGCCGCTCATCTCGGGCGACCTCGCCCACCTCACCGACGCGGGACAGAAGGTGATCGGGCACATGATCTACGTCGCGCTGCTGCAGCGCTACGTCGAGTACCGCCGCCGCACCGACGTGGTGGGCGATTGAAGCCGCGCGGGGGCAGCTCGACGCGGGTCAGCGCCCGGCGCCCCGCGGACGGGGGGGCCAACGCGGATCGGCACGCAGCACCGCCAGGTCTTCGTCCGCCTGCATGGTCGCGAGATCGTCGAGCCCATGGTCGAGCGCGAACTGCAGTCGTTCGAACGCGGCCTCGACCGCGCCTGCGCGCGCGTGGCAGCACGCATGGTTGTACGCGTCGACCGGCGTCGGTTCGGTGATCTCGGCGTACGCCGCCGCACACGACGCGAAGTCACCGGCACGGTACGCCGCCAATGCGCGCTCGAGCGCGGGATTCATGG